>NZ_CP083560.1:3170195-3804235 GCF_025143825.1 Sulfitobacter sp. S223
AAGCGACCGGGATCTAAGCAGCCTATGGCAGCTAGAACACGTTGAACGTTCTGGGCATCCTTATTCGTCCATGGTCCATTAAGCGTACATTCCGCGTTCGTCTTAACCTCAACGATGACAACATCAATCCAGCCATCAGTCAGCTCAAGCGCTTGAAGATCATCCTGCATGACGTTGTCAGGTTCTTCGTAGAAACGCTCTTGTCGATGGGGAAATCTCACTCCAATCAAGTCGGCATCAGTTCTCTGGCCACCACCCTTTTCTGGATGGACGATAAAATTTTCCATTTGAAGGTAGCCGTTTAAGCGAAAGTACCAATAGGCCACTTTCTCAGTCGTCAGTTGCGTCTCATTTTCATCCGCCATCGAACAATGGTCCCCTTTTCTAAGCCTATCTCTTCATGGAGCGCGGTAAGGTACAATTTCTTGCCCTGTTCTTGCTTCATGAGCCGCCATACGTTCAAGATACCCATTGCACCTCTCTGTTTGCCTCCACGTTACATAGTCCAGCAACTTATCGCGAGTTAGGCCGACTTCTTCGTCTAGCCCAAGGAGGGTGTTCGCTGTCGCTAAGCCAACCCCAACCTCTGCCATTGAAGCGGCTCCCATGACGTTCTTGAGTTCTGCTACGCGAGTATAATCCACGATATAACTGTCATGGATCGATAGAACCGGGATGTTCTTTTCACTGAAGTGGCGATGAACTCTTTCTGTTATTCGCCCATCCAGATTCATCAACCGAATGCCATGATCCTTGAAGAGCAGTTCCTCCATGTGCGGGGACTTCTCAAGGAAGGCGGTTAGGAGCCGATCAAGCTGAACATTGGTCAGTGTCTTGCCCATATGGCCAGTAGGGAAGCCATCGCGAAATCCTCGATATGCAGCATCCTTTGCACCTGCGTTAATGGCTGTCAGGATGAGTCGCTTTACGAAGCTTCTCTGAAGAGCAGGTGGCACCGCTGCTAGCAACTCTGATGGCAAGTCGTAGGGATCACCGTCAAGCTCTGCCCCTGCTTGAATGGACAGTAAGGTTACGTGCAGGCTTCTGAAGTCGACCTCGACAACAGGCGTGTCATTGATGAATATCTTAGAGCGCCAGTTGCTATCTATTTGCTGCCACCAACCACCGTAGAAGCGCCCGTTACATCCCCAGTCCGCCCGGCTGAATATGCGCCGCGTTAGCTTGTGGTGATGATCAGATGGCACATCATTTATTCGCGGGGTTTCAAGTGTTGGAATGTCAATGAATGCGCTGTCTATGATAGCGTTATACTGTGCCAGCTCTTGTCTCATGCGGTCGGTATTTTCGTCGTCCTCATATTCCACGGGGTGCCCGTCAGCAGCCTCTCGGAGAATAATGATTTCCTCTCCCTCAACGCGAGTGACGTCGTCTCGATTGCTGCCCAGCCTAGCGAACCGTCCTCGTAGCTCTTCCGAAGCACGAATTCGGGTAGTTCGGTTGCCCTTCGAGTATCGGCCTGAGTAGCTACCCTTAGCGATGTCTAGCAGCCCAGCTTTGGTCAGGGTTTTAATGATGGGGATTATCTGCTTGGATATATGTATGGCGTTATATCTCGAGTTGGTGTCCCAATAGTTGGAGGACATCGACACGCCAATGCTCAGCTCCGGATCCTCTAGCCAAGCGACATACAGATCAAGCAGCAGTACCCTTAGCTGGTTGCGGAAAGTGGTCTTAGGCTTTGGCCCGCTCTTGCTTTCGCCGGGAAAGCACTCCCCCCAAATACCTTCCGCCAAGGCAGCGAGCTCAGGGTGATCTGACCAGCGGTGAACGTCTATGGGGCGGGAGTGCCAAGGGTTCTCTATCGTTCCCATAGGGGGTCTCTCTCTAGGTAGGTAGGGGTAGTAAGGGGAGCTCTGGAGGTATGCTTCCCCTGCTATCTATTCATTACTTATACCTATTCCCCCTCCCTCACCAATAGCCCTCTTCAGAAGGCTAAGGTGGTGGGGCGATAACTGGGGCAGTTCAACCGGCAGCGGGTGCTGCGGGTTCTTGCGTTATTCTATCTAGGTGAAGTGGCTGGGATGGTAGGAAACCTTGCGGGGCATTGTAACCTAACACCTTCTCCGACTGTCCACCCGATCTGGGGCAGTTACTGGGGCGGTTGGGCACGGTGGGGGAGCCCCTACGGACCCGAACTGCAGTGCCCACGGCCCGCCAGCATCCGCCTAAGCTGGTTGGCCCACTGGGCTCTACGTCGGGGGTCAGCAACCGCTACCAACCCGGCAGTGTCTCCACCTCACGCCCTACTGGGATGCCTTGGATACGCCTGAACTGACTGAGGGCGGCTTGTGGCCCATAGCGGACCTTGGTGCGGGTCGCGTCTAATGACCGCTCCCAGCCCAAAGCGGACATTGGGCAAAATTGCATGGATGTACTAGATTAGAGAGCGTGAGAATAAATCATGGAAATTCCACGATACCATCGGGCAGACCTATCAAAAGTAAAGGACATGGGTTTCCAACGCCTCGATGCACCCTATCTTCTAGTTTACGCCAGTGCGTCGTCGCCTCACCAAATTTGTCGGCGACAAACTTGCGACAAAATGCTTCGCGAAACGTGAGCGGGTTATTGACTCGATCGGTCAAGCCGCTGATTGCTGCTTTTTGGCGTGAAGTCGGTTCATAGCCCCACTGGGTAAGGCCATCGAGCGACAGAATCTGGTTCTCGTCCAAAAACCGTCCGACTATGTCCCTCATGTTTTCATGTAGCGACGTACCACGCGTTATGATTACCCCCACCGAGATCGCGCCGTCCGCATGTAGCCGTTTGTAATTCTCTAGATCACGATCAAAGAATGGGTCCTTATTGTTCCATTCAATCTCAAGAGCGACCCGACCAGCCGAAAGCTCCCTAACATGGTCAACTTCATGTGATTGGCTTTCTAGGAGCTTTCCATTGATCTTGCGCTCGACGTGGAAGTGAAACTTTGGCCATTGCCTTTCAGCTAAGGCATTCCTCAGTCTCTGCGTGCCTTTGGCTTCACCTCCACCACCAGAGATCAACTCCTTTACGGGAATCTTGAAGCCCTTGAGAACGTCGGTCAGTTCAGCCTCAACCTCTGGAAAATCAACCTCAAGGATTGCACGGGCATGGGACAGCACTGCGACTTGATAGCCTTGCTTTTGCAGTTCTAGTAACATCGTTGCATCCATCAGGTTTGGCCGCGATAATCGCTGAATACCCGCTGGAGTCGAGTCGATTCCGTTGGACTGTCACTCAGGAAGACATTTTACCTCATGAAAATCCACAAGATTTACTCGCATTTGAACGGCGAAGAATACCTGATGGCGCGACAACCCGCACTTTGGGCGGAAGTGCAAAGTGTCATAGCGAAGGTTAATGGCCCTGCATGTAAGATAAAGAAGTCCAAAGAAGCGAGCAAATTTGGGGCTACGTTGTACTCACCCCCTGCACTGAACAGGGAGTTCAAGGATAGGTTCGGAGAATGTTCCCCGCCTTGGAAAAAGGAAGAATTTTATTACTACGTTTGCGAAGATGAACGAACAACGCGTCGCGTCCAAAACCTGTCCGCTATTGAGCAAAAGAAGCTCATAGAGGACGCGGGGTTCGAGGCACTATCGACAAGCAATGAAACCGACTTCGTTAAAGATCGTGTTGCTGTTGAAGTCCAGTTTGGGAAATACTCTTTCGTCGCACACGATCTTTACGTGAAGCATCTGGCCTTCTTTGCAGCGGGGAAAATCGATGTTGGCATCGAAATATTGCCCATGAAGAGCATGGCGCGCGAAATGTCCTCCGGACCCACATTTTTTGAGAAAGATTTGAGCAACATCTTAAGGCAAGGCAGGGGCATACCGGGGGTGCCGCTTGTTGTTATTGGGGTCGGGCCTTAGGCCGCCCGCGCAAGCTGCTTGGCTGAGTTTTTCTGGCCAAACCAAACACCGACAATGGCTCCAGAAATTATCCGATGCGCATAACGCTTGAGCTTTGCTTCATTCGCAAATTTACCGTTACTCTCACGTTGTCCCACTAGTTTAATCACAATGCGCTCCGCATCCTCTTCGGGCAAAGCAGCGACGAGATCATCATGAACTTCGCTGGCAATTTCGCCTAGAAGATCAACCCAGCGATATGGGCTTTCTCCTTTGCTCCGCCTCGTCCAAATCTCTTGGAGTCCTACTCCATCAACAGAGGAAATCAGCTTTTCCAAGCTCTTGCGGCTTGAAGTCTCCTGCACATCAATACCCTCAAGTTCGCTGCATTTTTGAATACGAGAACTAAGGCTCTCGTCCAAATGGTGCGTCCGAATATCCTTTGAATTACCAGAATAAAAACGCATCGACCAAGTGGTATCACCATCACTAACATCGTTTGCAAACTCAAACCTCATGCCACTCTTAAAGCGAAGGTGAGGAATAGCAGCACGAAACCGGCGCTTCTCGGGGTAGGTCTTGCCAGCAGTATCCACCTTTGTGACAAGGGCACTCTTGACAGGGGGAGAAAGATCAATGCCTGCCTCTCTAGGAGGAATAAAATCATCACTTGTCCGCCCAAGAGCGCATGACGCCAGGATGTAACTAAACGTCGGTGGGATCGCGTTCCCAATCATTTTTGTCTTCTCAGCAGATGACTTGCCGAAAAACTGATACGTAATGGGGAAGCCTTGCAAGGTCGCCCTCTCTCGAATCGTCAAGCGTCGATAGCCTGTTCCATTAGCGACAACGATACTCTCTCTTGATACTCGCGTACATGTGGCTGTAACTGTACGCGCCGGCACATCAAGGCGGTCAGGGAAAGACATATTGTTGTAAACTGGGTGGAAAATTTTGGACTCGCGATTGAGGCGGAGCTCTTCTTCGTTCAACGGTTCTTCCTGCTCGAGCTCAGTAACTTGAGACTGAGGAAGTTCGACACCCCAGACCGGATCAACCACCCGCTCTTTGCCTCCAAGCGCCTCGGTCACGTCTCCCAACGTCAAATTCGCGCATTGCGGCTTGAACTGGTATATCTGTGCCAATGAAATATTGGTCACTACGCATCTCTTGCGAGCCTGAGGACAACCGAACTCTGAAAAATCGAAAACACCAATGTTCGGATTTAGTTTTCGATACTTATAAAGTGATGAGTCCGGGTCCGAAAAGCATACTTCCAAGTACTTTGCTACCCTAGGAACGTTCTCCATTGCCCAGAACCGGGGCTTCAAACGATCAACAATCGCAAAAAAGCGTTCGAGATCGACTTGCCCGTCGGCCAAATCCCCGCTTCCTCCACGATTTGAATATGAAAATTGGGTGCAAGGAGGGCTACCTACAACAAATTCAATGTCGTCTGGCAAGGCATCCAAATCCATTGTACGGATGTTCACCGGCGCCAATTCTGTTTCATGGTTCCCATTGTGCGTGTTTATGGCAGGCTGCCACCACTCGTAAGAACCAACCACCTCTACACCGGCGAGTTTGAGCCCTAGGCTCCAGCCACCAATGCCCGCGTATAGATCAATTGCTCTCATGTTCACCTCATCGATTGACGAACAAACTATATCATTTTGAGGAAGACACAAGATCTAACGACAAGTGGATGTCCGTTCTTGCTATTCTCACTCGGGTGAACAGACGGTGCGGCAAAAGTCTGCTTCCCGCCCGTTGCTGCCGACTACACATGTGTCCGCTCGGCTCCAACGCCTTTACCCGCAAATAGATCTGCAATTACGTGCACTACGTCCGGCTTGATTACCGCCAACGTAGCTCTCCCAGCAAACTGAGGAACCTTCTGTATCTAAATAAAGAAGTTTAATCAGGAGTATAGTCATGAAGACGTTTAGCACCCTCGGTCGTATGGCCGGGGGTTTTCTTATGTCACCACCCCCGAAAGCCGCGATCACCACTCTGATCTGGCTGGGCGCACGGTCACACCCGATGGTCACCCTACTGGTTACCCTAGCGTTGCTCTCTGCTTGGAGGGACGACCGTGGATGATCTGAAGGAAGGCGATGTCGTTGTGATCGCGGCCTTTGACGACTGGCCGGAACATCTGTTCGAGGTCGATGATACCTTTGAGGACTGCGTGAGCGGCTACTCGATAACTGGCCCTCTCGTCGGGGTCTACGGCGAGCCGGGTTTCGAGCTGATCCTTCGGGTCATCTACCGGGCGACCACCCCAACCTAACCCCAAACATGAAAGGAGGAGACGCATGTCTGCTTCCATTAAGTATGCCTATTTGAAGGGTCACACGTGGCTGTATCGTCGCCACTACCCCAAGGACGTTGCGCTGGTCGTCGGTCAGTCAGTGTTTAAGCAATCGTTAAAGACAGGCGACCCCGCGACGGCTCGTGTCAGGGCAGCCGAACTAAACGCTATCTTCGAGAGGACAGTCGGTCAGGCCCGGTCAGTATCTGAAGGCTTCCAGAGCGGCACACTGGGCAACACCTCTGATCTTTCCTGGGCTCAGCCATCGCTGGATGCAGTCGCCGCTCTACGGGCCACTCTGGAGGCCTCTGGCGGCGTTTGTTTCCCTACCAAGCCTTGTAAAGCGACACCCCCGGTCATCGACTTGGGGCGGGAATACCTGAACCGGAGAAGTAACGAGTTACGGGCGAGCGGATTTAAGAGCGTTCGCTACAGCGTTGGGTTGTTTCTGAGCAAGTACGGGTCGTTGCCTATAACGGGGGTCACACGGGTTCAGGGCAAAGAGTTCCTTGGGTTGGTTGCGCAGCTTTCCCCGATAATTGGAAAGTCTGAAAGGACACGAGGGTTGGGGCTGGACCAGCTGGTGCGTTGGTCGGGTCAAGGTCGGCTAACGATAACGCCCCGGACCCAGCGGCGCATCTGGTCTCAGGTAAACCACTTCATCGACTGGTGCGTCTATGAGGGGGAGTTGGATGTGAACCCGTTCCGGTCAGTTAGGTTCGATCCCAAGGTACGCCCGGCCCCCTATGCAGTACCTACCGATGAAGAGGTGATGCAGTTACTGAGGCGCAACGATCCAGTGCTCCAACCGGTCCTGCTGACATGTCTGCTAACGGGAATGCGGGCTGGTGAGGCGGTCGGTTTGTTGCGCCATGATCTGGTTAACAAGGGCAACCTCGGTTGGTTCATCCACATCCGACCCAACGAAGTTCGACTGCTGAAGACCGACGCTGCTGAGCGGCTGGTTCCAATGCACTCACGTCTGGCAGAGGTCTTCGACAAGCTCCCTTCCGACGGCCCTCTGTTCCCCAAGCTAACCGTTGATCTGGTGACCAAGCGCTTCACTCGATTGAGGCGGCTGGTTCAACTGGATCGGTTGGTGTTCCACTCGACCCGAAAGTGGTTCATTACCCAGTGCGAACGTACCGGGGTCCCTGAGCATTGGACCGCTACACTGGTAGGGCACAAGTCAGCCCGGTCAGAGAACGGCATTACCTACGGGATTTACTCCGCTGGCATTAGCGACCAACAGAAGCGCTCCATCGTCGACCAGATACGGCTGCCTATATGATGGTTCCGCCCGACATAGAGGCCTTTGAGGAGCGTGCTGCCATAGCTGAGTTCGATGGTGGGTTATCACGGTCAGAGGCCGAAGACGTGGCTGCGATAGATCAAGGGTTTATCAATGCCAGTCGGTACTGGCAGTGGTTGGCTGACTACGTGGTGAACAAGAGCTACCCATAAACTAACCCCGGCTGGCTCAATGCTGGCCGGGGGCACTTTGCTTTTTTTATCAGGCAATAGGCCGGACTGAAGGAGCGAAGCGAGGGGGGCGCGTCTAGGATGGAAGACTGCTTAGCGCACACCGCAGGGAAAAGCGGTTAAAGCTCAACGTAACACATGGCGCAAACTGCGCGAGCGGCAGCAACGGGCGGTTTGCAGACATTCTCTGCAGGTGCGCGATCATTGGCTTGGACTGTTAAAAGCCGACATCCACATCCCTGGGGGAACGTGGGCTACAGCACATTCCCAAACGGCAATTTTTGACGTAGGAATTACTTGCAACCAATGCCTTGCTTAGGATGAGGCGTCTTACTTGGAGAACAAGATGCTAGGTCTCAGTCTCGCCTCCGCTCAATTTATTGCTTATGTAACTCTTACAGTAACGGGCTTGATCGTGGCGTTCACATCGTTGCGTTTTACCTACCGGCAGAATTTTGGGTGGCCTCCGATATTTATGGTAGTGGCGCATGGCTTGAAAAGCGGGACCAAGGAAAAGAGTAGCAGAGCGACCTTTAGTTTGGAGTTCTGGAATCGCCGCACATATCCATTGGTTGTGCGGCACTGTCGAGTAAATTTGGGGACACTTAACATTGATCCATTTGCCATAATCCAAGTGGATGAAGATGGGTGGTCATTCGACACCCAAAGTCGAGGGCACATGACCAATTCATTCGTGGTCAAGCCCGGAGAACACCTGTGCGTAAGTTGCTGTCCCACACTAAAAGAACAGTCGCTAGATGCCATAAAATCAAACGTCGAATTTCAGATTCTCTACTACGATCCTCGTCGGCATAAAGTTGATACTATGAAGATAGAACACCTTTACTCCTTGGGCCGCTAGTAACTGGAAGTGATGGATGGGACTTCTTCTGCCAGAGAGTGATTTTACCGCCGGTGCAAACGTATCTTATGCAGCAGCTGCGAACGTCTGTTTTGTCCCCCACAGCTGCACGATGTGTCCAACGGCTGCTTTACAGAAGCTGCAATGCAGTGTTTTGGCCACCGGTCTACGGCAGCTGTGGACCGGACATCCCTAGTGCAGTTTTTCGACTTGCGCTAAATGTTGAACAGCCTAACCTGCCCGCTATGGATTACATCTACCCCATAAACTTTGTTGGACACGATGAGTGGTTGGACAGCGGATACGAACTAAAGCTGGCGCAAGGTGCCGTTGTTACTCGCGATGGTGAGTTCCTCGGGATGTGGCGAGTCGTTGATTACGATCAAGAGGACGAATACTCGAGCGGGCGAATAGAATTCATCGTGGACGGAGAAAGTACCGTCAAATTCACGGAAGACTTTGCGGCGCTAGATATCAGAACTAGTCGTGGTTTTGCATTGTCGCAACTGACTCGAACTATCAGGTTATGGCACGAAGAGCAGCCAGCTTGAGGCCGAAGATGCACATCAGGTATGTTCAGACCGCCGCACGACGACGCGCGTAATGTCTGCTATTAGAAAGCTGCAATGCAGAACCACCAATCGAACCAATGGCTGCTTTGGGCCACAAGCCGCCCTCAGCAAGGAGTATCCAAAGGTTGGTCCTAGGCGTTCCAGTAGCGCGTGAGGTGGCGACACTGCCGGGTTGGTAGCGGTTGCTGACCCCCGACGTAGAGCCCAGTGGGCCAACCAGCTTAGGCGGATGCTGGCGGGCCGTGGGCACTGCAGTTCGGGTCCGTAGGGGCTCCCCCACCGTGCCCAACCGCCCCAGTAACTGCCCCAGATCGGGTGGACAGTCGGAGAAGGTGTTAGGTTACAATGCCCCGCAAGGTTTCCTACCATCCCAGCCACTTCACTTAGTGTTTAGTTCGATAGCTTGATTGGCCCACAGGGGCCGAGTAATGCCCCTTATTCTGCCCCTCTTCTTAGTCCGGCATACTCGGCCTAGGGATGAGGCTAGAAGGCGCTAAACCGGGGCTAATCTTACAGGTCAGACTTTCCCTGAGCATCTCTAAGCAGGATGGACGAATGAGAACGATGGCTGAGATAGAAAGCCCGAGACATTCTAGACCAATCGACGTGCATAGGTGGTCAGATCATCCTGAGGTGAAGGTCTTGGCGGAAAAACTGTGGGATGTTTGGTTGCCTGAGGAAATTTTTGGGGGAGGGGTAACTAAACCCGGATATTGACGCTTCCGGCCCTTGCGGACACTCACAGTGTCGTCCGACGCTGCGCTGCAGCTTCACGGAAGCGGGCATTAATCATAGGCGCTTCAATCTGGTGGACAAAGAAATGGCCACGTGATTTCTTGGCTGTGTACAATGCCCATCTAACCTCGGATTGAGACTGAAGTGCGGGATACTGACCAAACCATCACCTTCGACCAGATGAAAGGAACTATCGGCTCACTCGTGCTTCTTTGGTCGGGTATCGAACAGTCCCTTAATGAAGCAATTGAAAATCTGCACACAGAGAAGAAGTCCAAATCGGTTCATGGCATATCGAGGTCTATCGATGTGTGGTCGCTGGCGGTCAAACAAGCGGATAATACCAGTACATTTCGGACGGACCTTTGCGATCGTTTGGTCAGAATGCTTAAGGAAGCGCTCTTGATCAGGAATCTCGTATGTCACGGATTGACTAGCATCTCCGCGCGACCTCACATCGATTTCCCAGAAGCACATCTCAAAGTGGAGCTTGGGGAAGATACGCGTCTCCTGACTTGGCATCAACTTGATGAAATGTTCAGCTGGATGTCGAGGAGTAGGTGGCTAATCAGAGATTTGACCGAGGCCGCCATGGAAAATGACGCCCAGCGAGCCAATAACAGACTGCTCGGTTGGGAGAAATTCCCCGAGCAACAGTAACGGCCCAGAGCCGCCGTTCGCATAGCGCGGCGCCGCTGCAGTCCAGCTTCCCGGAAGCGGACAACTTAAAAATATGTCTATATAGGGCTAACGCGGAGCAACCTTTTTGAGGCTACGCTTTGCTTGGAATCGTTATGCATGCTGAAAGGGCGCTTGCATATCTTTGCCTCCACTAATGTTCCCCACCCAATCAAGAAAGACCCCCAGTCGCCGCAGGCCCGAGACCCGGGTAAGGTAGAGTGCTGAGATATTCAAAGGTGCGGCGTCGAGTTGGCCGGGAAACAGCTCTATCAAACGCCCGGCTTGGATATCATCTGCTATCATGAAATCGGAAAACCGTGCGATGCCCAAACCGCCTAATACCATCTGGCGAACGGCCTCCCCATTACCCGCGGTCAGGGCGGGAGGCACCGTCACGGGGCTGGACTGACCAGCAAAGCGCAGCGTGTTGATGTGATCTGGTGCCGCGAACCGAACTTGCTCCAGCTGTGCGAGGTCGGCCGGTGTTTTTGGCCAGCCTTTGCGATCAAGATATTCCGGCGCAGCCACCAATTTCCAAGCTGTACGCCCCAAAGGGCGGTGCAACATGTCGCTATCAGGCAGCTGGCCCAGCCGAATGGCAACATCAGCGTGACTGCCGATCAGATCCACCAGCGAGTCTGTCATGTCGATCGACAGCTGGATGTCCGGATACTTTGCGTGAAACTCAGCCAGACGCGGGGCGAGGACATGCAGGACGTAAGGAACCGGTGCGTTTACACGCAGTGGCCCGGCGGGGGCCTGTCCGCTGGTTGCGATCTCTTGCAGGGCTTCGCTGCGGTCTAAAATCTCGCGCGCTTCCGCCAGAACGGCGGCACCCTCGGGGGTGATTTCGATGGACCGCGTGGTCCGACGCAGCAGCGTGACTTTTAACTGCTCTTCCAGCCGCGTGACTGACCGGCTGAGTGTAGAGGCCGATACCCCTCTGCGCCGCGCAGATTCAGCAAAGCCCCCATCATCAACGATCCCGACGAAGGCGGCCAAATCCCCCATGCGCAGCAATTCGTGCATTTTCTGCAATGATCCATTCCAAACTTGTCTGTTCTCGCAATAGATAGCGGCTGGCATATACGGCGTCGACATCAAATTTAATGGAGAAAACCGATGCCACTTGCCCTCTGGGCGCTGACCATCAGCGCTTTCGCCGTCGGAACGACCGAGTTCGTTATCGTCGGCTTGCTTCCCACCATCGCCGCCGATCTTGGCGTTTCTATCCCGTCCGCTGGCCTGTTGGTTAGCCTTTATGCGCTTGGTGTGACCATCGGCGCGCCAGTGCTGACCGCCATGGCTGACCGTGTGCCTCGTAAGACGCTGTTGCTGCTCTTGCTGGCGCTTTTCACGCTCGGCAATGCTTATGCCGCCTTTGCGCCGGATTACGGCAGCCTTGTCGCGGCGCGCTTTATTACTGGTCTCGCCCACGGCGTGTTCTTTGCAATAGCCTCGACCATCGCGACCGATCTTGTGGAACCCGAAAAGGAAAGTTCAGCCATTGCGCTGGTGTTCCTTGGTCTGACGGTCGCATTGGTAACGGGGGTACCTTTGGGAACCTTCATCGGCCAAAACTTCGGCTGGCAGTCGACTTTCCTTGGCGTTGTCGCTTTGGGTGTGATCGGCTTTATCGCGTCTGCCATCTTGGTGCCCGCCAATCTGACCAAAGCCGCCTCGGCAGGGATCAAAGCCCAATTACAGGTGCTGACTTCGCCGCGCCTTCTGCTGGTCTATCTGATCACGGCTGTCGGCTATGGCGGCAACTTCATCGCCTTTACCTTCCTTGCGCCGATGCTGAACGAAGTCACGGGTCTGTCCGCAGGCGCGGTCAGCCTTGTGCTGCTGCTTTACGGTGCATCCGTCGCCGTGGGGAACATCGCCGGTGGCAAACTCGCTGACCGTATCGGTGCAGTGGCGTCCCTGACAGTGATCTTTGCTGGCCTTGCGATATCACTGGTCGCACTTGGTGCGTTCCTTACACACCCGATTGCAGCCATCGCGGTTGCGGCCTTCTGGGGCGGTTTTGCCTTCGCCAACGTGCCGCCGCTGCAGTCTTACGTTGTGCAAATCGCACGCGAAGTGTCGCCCGGCGCGGTGGATGTGGCGTCTGGTTTGAACATCGGCGCGTTCAACCTTGGCATTGCCGGTGGCGCATGGGCCGGCGGGCTGGTTGTCGACGGCGTCGGCCTCGCCTCGGCCCCCTACATTGCTGCCGGAGTTGTGGTTGTCGGGATCGTTCTGGTGCGCCTGTCCGGCCGCCTGAATGGAGCAGCACCCCAAGCGGTCGCTGCCGAATAACCTCATTTGCCCCGCCGTATCTAACGTGCAGCGGGGCAGATCAATGAACAGGAGGTTCGTATCATGTCTGCCCTAAATCTGATTTACAAAGACCGCATGACTTTTGGCATTGAATTGCCACTGGACCGCGACTGGTCTGAAGCCGGCCAACGCCGCGCCCGTATCGAGGGTCGCCCTTTTGGTGTGCCAGACACCTCAAACCCCGCCAGGGGCGTGGAGCTGGCCGAGAGCCTTGGCTTCGATGCGGTCTGGCTGCGGGACGTGCCGGTTCACGATCCAAGCTTCGGGGACGCTGGACAGGTTTTCGACCCGTTTCCTATCTCGGCTTTCTTGCCGGCCGCACGCGGCGCATAGCGCTTGGCACTGCGGGTATCGTCTTGCCACTGCGGGATTCGATCTTGCTGGCCAAGATGTCGGCCAGCCTGCACCATCTATCGGGCGGGCGATTTATCCTTGGCATCGCGTCGGGGGATCGTCCGGTGGAATACCCGCTAATGGGGCTGGACTATGAAGCCCGCGGAGCCACCCTGCGCGGTCGCGTCGACCAGATGCGCAACCTCTGGTCAGGGGATGCGCTGCAAGGACCACAAGGTCCCGTCACCGTGCGCCCCTATGTGCCCGAAGGTATCCCGATGGTGATGGCCGGAATGGGCCAGCAAAGCTTGCAATGGATCGCCCGCACATTGGACGGCTGGTTCACCTATCCCGGCCCTCCTGATCAGGCCGTGCGCCGCCTCTCAATGTGGCGTCAGGCGCGCATCGATGCTGGCCTTCCCTCCGCGCCGGTCTTGACCGCCATGCACTTGGACCTTGACCCTGATCCAGATGCGCGCTTCCGGCCAATCCAGTTCGGGGGCCGTATCGGTCGCAATGCGCTCATTACACATGTTCAATCGCTGCACGCTGCAGGGGTCGCCCACATCGCCTTTAATCTGCGCCAATCACAACGCGAAATAGAGGACGTTCTGGCTGAGTTGGCCAAACACGTCATGCCTGAGTTTGCACAAGAGAACACAATGGAGACAGCACAATGAGTATCACCCTGATCGGCCCCGCCCAAATTCCGTCCATAGGCTTTGGCACCTTTCAACTTGAACAAGATACGGTATCTGACATGGTGAGTGCCGCACTTGCCGAAGGGTTCCGCCATATTGATACGGCGCAGGCCTATGACAACGAAGAGCAAGTCGGCGAAGGTTTGCGCCGCGCCGATGTTCGTCGCGATGAGGTGTTTCTCACTACTAAAATCTTACCCGAGCAGTTCTCGCCAGAAGCCTTCATCGCTGCTGTCGAAAGGTCTTTGAAACGACTGGGGACGGACTATGTAGACTTGCTACTACTGCACTGGCCCTCAAAAGATGTGCCGATTGCCGAGACCATTGGCGCGCTGAATGATCTGATTGCTGCGGGCAAAGTTCGTCATGGGGGCGTCTCGAATTTCACCATGGATATGGTCGACCAAGCACAGGCTGCTTTGAACACGCCGTTGGCCGCCAACCAGATCGAACTGCATCCGTTGATCGACCAAACACGGATGATCGCTCACCTCGCCAGAAAGGGCATACCAGTTGAAGCTTATTCGCCGCTGGCGCAAGGCAATGTCATGGAGAACGCCACGTTGCGCGATATAGCCGCTACACATAATGCAAGCCCGGCCCAGATTTCCCTGGCTTGGATTTTGACGCGCTCAATGAGCATCGCGTTGCCCAGGACCGGCAAAACAAGCAGGCTTGCCAGCAATCTGCGTGCAGCGGAAATCACGTTGAGCGCAGAAGAGATCGCCCGAATTGATGCCCTTGGTACAACCGAGGGGCGCTTGGTCAGCCCTGAAACGCTCGCGCCAGATTGGGATTGATCTCTCCTTGGCCCTGCGTCTCAATTGCAGGGCTAATAAACCCAAATGTCGGCTTTCTTTCTCAGAACCTTATTGGTTTGCACTTGCCGCGAAGGTCCGCTTCCCGCCCTCAGTGTCGATGGGCCTTCCGCGTCCAGAATAGCATTTTCCACTAAACCGGATCATTGCTCATCGTATATCAGAGAGCCGCGGCCCTGTTCAGCGGCGCTGATACTTCGCCCAGTCTTGTCCTGATAGGCGAACAAACGATCCATATAGCCCACGCACCTAATGCCTCGACGGTTATCGATATGTTCTTGCAATTTCTGGTCAGTGACGTTCGCATACTCAGGCGTGTCAGGCAGCTTGATAGCTGTTGGCAGGGGTAGGCCCATAACAGCCTCCGATGCCTGAGCCATGACCTGCCTAAGCTCAGCAACCTTCATATGGTCGATGATGTAGCTGTCGTGCACAGATGCTTCAAACAGGTGGTGACACTGATCGACATCGCCTCTCAAGGATTCGGCCAAGGTCTTGACGATGAGACCACCGGTCTGCGGCTGATGGCCCACCGCCTCCGCGTGGTCTTGGTCGCCTTCAGCGGATCGAAAAACATGGGCCTTTATTGTGAGCGGATTGGCGCGGCTAACTGGAGACGACGCGTAAGAATATCGAAGAGCTATCGCACGCGCTGGCAGAAAAAATGGGGCGGATTGATGCGCCTTCTGCGCTGAAGTCACTACGCCTTTATCAAGGTATGTTTTTTGCTCCCACTCAGTTCCGCGCCGCAGTTACGCCTGATGGCTCAACATAGCGTTAGCCACATGCGAGTTTCGCGGGACGGACGCCGACATTTTGTTGGCCGGTCTTATAGTTAGAACCAGCCAGAAGCGGAATGGAAAGCAGGGTGTACCCGCTTTCCAAAACCGTTTTATTCTGTTTCTGCGATGCTCTTTGCTGACGCGAGCCCTTCGGCATCCGACGCTCCGCCAAGTTTCTCGCGAACTCCGGACTCGATCTTATCACCCACGTCTGGATCAATATTTCGCCAGTATTCAAACGCGCGCAAAAGCACCTTTTCGCTGACCCCGTCGCTTAGATGCCCCACTACGTTATCAACCAGACGACCTCGGGCAGCCTCATCCATCACGTCCCGAACCAATGTGCCGGCCTGGCTCCAGTCATCATCATCTTTACGCAAAGTGTAAGCCTGACGAACCATATCGCCGTCTGAATGCCAAAGACCTGCCTCGCCGCGCGTGTCAGGCTGTGCTGCAGGCCCGCCATAAGAGTTTGGTGCATAGACAGGGTCAGACACATTTTGCGTCCGGCCCGCCCCATCCTTTGAGTAGCTATAAACAGGGCATTTTGCGCCGTTCACCGGTATTTGCTTGTAGTTCACGCCAAGGCGCGCCCGATGGGCGTCGGAATAGGCAAATCCTCGCGCCAGCAGCATTTTATCAGGAGAAAGGCCAACACCCGGCACCATATTGTTCGGCTCGAATGCCGCTTGTTCAATTTCTGTATGGAAATCCGTGGGATTGCGATCAAGCACAAGCTTTCCAACCTCGATCAGAGGATAATCAGCGTGAGGCCAAACCTTTGTAAGGTCGAACGGATTGATATTATAAGTCTTGGCGTCTTCGTACGGCATGATCTGCCAATTCAGCGTCCAACTCGGGTTATTTCCGTCGCGGATCGAATTGAACAAATCCCGGCGGTGGAAGTCACCGTCGCTACCGGCAAGCTTGTCAGCTTCATCCTGGCTTAGATACGCATTCCCGTCGCCCTGATCAGTGAGGAAGTGGAATTTAACCCAAAACTTTTCACCCTCTTCATTGATCAAAGAATAGGTATGGCTCGAATAGCCGTTCATCTCGCGCCACGTTCTAGGGATACCCCGATCACCCATCAGATAGGCAACCTGATGCGCGCTTTCGGGTGACAGTGTCCAGAAATCCCACTGCATATCATGGTCGCGCATGTCGTTGTCAGCACGACGTTTCTGGCTGCGGATAAAATGCTGGAACTTCAGCGGATCGCGAATGAAGAAAACCGGCGTGTTGTTACCGACCATGTCAAAGTTGCCGTCTTCTGTGTACATCTTAACGGAGAAACCACGCGGGTCGCGCCACGTATCAGGGCTGCCACGCTCTCCGGCGACTGTCGAAAAACGGGCTACAATTTCGCACTTTGCACCCGGCTGGAAAATCTTGGCCTTGGTATATTGAGAGACATCGTTCGTGGTTTCGAAATAGCCAAACGCCCCTGACCCTTTTGCATGAGGCTGGCGCTCCGGAATACGCTCTCTGTTGAAATTCGCCATTTGCTCCAAGAGATAGTGGTCATTCAGAACGATCGGGCCATCAGGGCCAACGGTAAGGGAATGCTCATCACTCTGAACAGGTATGCCGGCATCTGTAGTGGTCGGGGGAATTTTCTTATTCTGTGACATGGTCAACCTCTCCTTGGTGTTTAGAAAAACTACCACCGGCGAAGAAAGTTCCCCCATGTCTGATGTGCATTCTATTCCGTATCGGACCGCTTGGTCTTGGACATAAGCCCGCACAGCGTCTTCGCAGCCTCGACTGCGCCTTGACCGCGCAGGGGCCAGCTTTGCATCAGTCCCTCAACTATGACGGAGATTTCGTCTTCCAGACCCAGCATACCCGAAATGCGCGCAGCACGCTCCGCCATCTCTGCTTTGTGTCGGTTCAACAAAGCACGCAGTTTTTCATCTTGCGGGGCTGAAGCGACCGCTGCGTGAAAGAGACAGCCATGCGTTGTTTCCAAATCCATCCACGTTGCCACACGGTCCATGATGCTTTCGAGGGGGTTCGGCTCTGTCTCGACAGCTTCGGTAAAAACATGCGCCATATAGCGGCTGTTGCGATACTCCAACGCTCTCAGGATCATTTCCTCACGCGAGGGAACGTATTTGTAGAGCGTGCGAAGGCTGACACCCGTCGCCTTGCGCAGGGTTTCGATGTTGGGTTCAGCAAAGCCATGCGTTGCAAAAGCGCGCTCTAGCCCGGCATCAATCTGGTTCTGTAAATCACTCATCCTTGACCTAGTAGAATGGTTCCTCTACTCAAGCAAGTAGAGTCATCATTCTACATGGAGCATCAAATGGATTTACCTTCCACAATGAGCGGCGTTGCACTGACCGGACATGGCGGTCCAGAAAAGCTTGTTTGTCGTGACGACTTGCCGGTCTCTCCCCCTGGGCCGCGCGATGTCTTGATCAAGGTTAGCGCAGCCGCGGTCAACAACACCGACATCAACACAAGAACAGGTTGGTATTCCAAAAACGAAGCCGACAGCGAAGACGCCGGATGGTCAGGCAACGCGTTGCAGTTCCCACGCATCCAAGGCGCTGACGTTTGTGGGTACATCGTCGCCGTAGGCGATGAGATTGACCCGTCGCGTATCGGAGAAAGGGTGCTGGTCGAACCCTGCATTCGCGAAGCAAATGGTAAACAACTGAAGACTCCTTGGTATATCGGATCAGAATGCGATGGTGGTTTTGCAGAATTCACACGGATCGCCGCGCGGCACGCCTATCCGGTGAAAAGTGATCTTACCGATATCGAGCTCGCCTCTTTCCCGTGCTCTTACTCCACTGCCGAAAACATGCTCACAAGGGCCGCCGTTAAACAGGGTGATACTGTTCTGGTGACCGGCGCTTCGGGTGGGGTTGGATCAGCCGCTGTGCAACTGGCATCAGCACGTGGTGCAAGGGTCATTGCGGTGACCAGTCCCGCGAAGTCCGATAAACTAAAAGCCCTTGGCGTTGATGTGACGCTCGATAGGGACGCAGATTATCTGGCTGAATTGGGCGCAGGTCAGATCGATGTGGTGATCGATCTCGTCGCGGGTCCCAAATGGCCCTCGCTGTTGGAGGTACTGCGCCCTGGTGGCCGCTATGCCGTGGCCGGTGCGATAGCGGGGCCAATTGTCGAGCTGGATGTGCGCACGCTCTATCTCAAGGACCTAAGCTTCTTCGGCTGCACGGTTCTAGAGCCCGAGGTCTTTGGCAACCTTGTCAAACGGATTGAACGCGGGGACATCGCACCGCTGGTTGCCGAAACCTATCTCCTGCGAGAGATTAACGCTGCTCAGGAAGCATTTGGCGCGAAAGGCTATATCGGAAAAATCGTTCTGGACCTCAAGTGATCGGGTAGAATACGGACCGCCTTCGTCCTGAACCAAGGCGGTCCGCAGCCACGCCAAAGTCAGTGGCAGCAGTGAAATTTTCGATCGTCACAACGCCTTCCGCATCGACAGAGATTTTGCAAATCTCGGCACAAGAAGTTCCAAAGGATTTGTGGACCGCCATTCCGTGAAAATGCCCTGCCAATAGCTGTTGCCCAAAGCCGGCTTTTTCCGCGACCAGCTTCAACACGCCTGCTTTGCGGTTTTGGTCAGGCGTATCATCCGACGAATGCGCCAAGCGAAATTTAACGGGATCTTGGCGCGCTGCGGCCGCTGCGACATGCATCATCGTTTCCATAAAATAGACGGTGTGACTGTGCCCGACCAAGCGCCAGAAGTTGACCGGTTTAGCGACGTTCCCGTCCGTCAGACCAACATGCATGCCGGGGATCGAATTGGGCGTGTCGGCAGTACCCGCAATTGATGTGTGATCTGCGCCATCGTGAACGATCTGAGCTTCGAATGGTTTGCCTTGCGCGACGGACTGCCCCGCGAAGCGGTGATCCAAACCGACGATTTTACCGACGTCAGCCAACCCGACATGTACTTTGCGGGCATATGCCGGGCGATACCAATGCCCTGTGATGTCATCCTCTCGGGATCCCTTCAATTCCACAGAGCGGGTTTTGTCTGTCATCGCATAGACGAGCGTGACATTGACAATATAGTCAGCGCCAGCCAACCGCATCGCGGGCCTGAAACGCCGCCCTGTGTTTTCGCCATACGCGACAATACCAGCGCCATTTGGCAGTGCTTAGGCCATGACAAAGCACTTAACCTCCTTGGCGGCACTGTATTGAAAGACGCACCTGTTACCTCGAATTGGGGTATGAGTTTCATCGCGACAACCATTTGACTATTAAGCTGCGCATCCATGCTGAAGAAGCCTTGGTCGTTGATCTTGTCATGACTGTCACGGCGCGCCTTTTGCTGACAGATATGTGCCGTGCGCAAGTGCTGCTTTTCATGTCACCTGACATCATGACTACGAACAAGATGCTGATGGGAGAGATACTGCGCGACCCAAAATTCGTCAGCGAAATTAATTACTCAGCGTGCTTCAGGCAATTGTTAAAGGAGGCTGCTGCGGACGACCTGCTTGATCTTGATAATCCCCGGGAGGCGGCTGAGGGGTTCATCTCACTTCGAAAGGGCAAGACCTTTTGGCCAGTCAGGCTTGGCGCTCCGTTGGTCGGTGCTGATGAGATCGAAGAAATGACAGAAAGCTCCGTCGATTTAATAATCAGCCGCTATGACAACGGCGCGGCCCTCCGCGACGGGCAATAATGGCAAGCAACCTCTAGAAATACCCTAAGAGGAAAAGATCTTTCCGCAGTTCAATCCGGCTGTGACTTCTTTGAAGCTTGTTACTGTGACCCATGCTAACTAGATCATCTGCAATCGGGTGTCGCTTTCAAGAAAAATGCAGGATGACCTTATGTCCTGAAACGATCCGTCACCGGGGAACCGGTATCAGCAGGTGACTACCTCGCCAGCTATTTTGCGAGCCAATGCGCGTTTAACCGGAGCAACACATTGACCAGCGACATGCCCAACGGAGATTTCCGGTTCATCGCCTTAGACGTTGAGACGGCGTGCGGTGACAGCGCAAGTATCTGTCAGATCGGGATCGCCTGCGTCGGGTTTGATGACACAATTCAAACTTGGTCGATCTACGTAGATCCGCAAATGTCGTTCGCGCCCTTCAACGTTGAACTTCATGGCATCGGCCCTGCTACCGTGCGGGATGCGCCCCCTTTTGCAAAGATATGGCCCAAAATGTTGCCCCTGCTTTCGCGGCACCCTATGGTCCAGCACAGCAGATTTGACGAACACGCGATCAATGCGGCATGTGACTTGAACAGTCTGCCGCGTCCACGCCTCAGCTGGCAAAACAGTGTGTCGATTGCAAGGGCGGCTTGGCCCGAGCTTAAAGGGAACGGGGGCCATGGCCTGGCCAATCTCAAGCAATTCCTGAACCTAGATTTCCACCACCATGATGCAGGAGAAGACGCGCGCGCCGCAGCACTTGTTGTCCTGCGCGCGCAGGCTGTCTCTACCAGCATAGTTGTCGGCGAAGCGGTAAGAATAAAACCCATGCAATTATCATGGCCGTTTTAGCCTCGCACGCTTTGCAGCTTCTCCACTCAGATATGCAGCAGTGCATGATAGTCCAAGGCGTCAAGCGGCACGATAATGCTGAAGGCCGTCCATCTTAATCGTAGAGCCGCCCCTCAGATTTACGTTTGGGCGGATACACGCTTTGCCGCAGCATCCATCCAGCACGCAGCAGACGAAGCTGTAACAGCGTGCGCGCGGCGGGCCATCGTTCATCCGGACTCAGCGCGGGATGACGGAACACCTTGGGCAGATGCACAAATGCTGATGCGGCCACCGCAAGCGCCCTTCCCGCCCAGCGCAACCTGTCTACAAAACCGTCCCCGTTGCGGAAAAAAGAGACCCGCACGTTGGCCTGCCACTTGCGCCGCAACCCTGCAAAATCATCACGGGTAGGATGCCAGACCAGAAGATCGGGGGCATAATGCACCACATAACCAAGCGCACCAGCCCGAAGACACCAATCCTTATCCTCAAAGACACCGCCCTCGAAGGGGCCGGTTGCCTCAAATACGGCACGTGTCGTGATCATGTTGCCCGTGCCGGTAAATTTCAGGCGTTTGACGTAATCCTCAAAGGGAAATGCAAACACTGTCTCGAATGCCTGCGCACCGCTGCGCGGACGCGGCGTTTCGTCAAACGTCTCTACAGGGCCGCCGGTGATTTTGTCTTCAGGACCCTGCGCAAGAGCGACGGCAACCCAATTGTCGTCCGGCACGCAGTCACTATCGGTGAAAAACAATCGGGGATGCGTGGTACTGGTCACGCCCAGATTGCGAGCGGGTCCCGGGCCCTTTTCCGCTTGGTGTAGAAAAGTGACGGATGGAAAGTCGGCTTTTACCGCCGACAGATCAACCGTAGAGGCATTGTCGACCACCACGATATCAACCCCGTTCTCCAACGCTTGCGGCAACAGCGTTTCAAGACAAAGCCGCAGGCGCGCTGGATCGTTGTAATGGGGGATTATGATGACCGCTTCTGCAACAGTCTTCTTATCGGTCATGATATATACCCCGTGAGCCAGAGCCGCCGACTTGCCCAAATACTTTGCCATTTATCGAAGTGCATTTGCCCTTTGGGCACCCCTGCTATCTGCATCAGCCGCGCACCGATCAGCCGGTTGGCCCCCCAGAGCCACATGAGCGTAACACCAATCGGAACCATCCATGCGGGCCAATGATCCCGTATCAATGTGGTGCGGGCACGGGCCACCATAATTGCCTTATCTGCGATTTGCGCACTCGACGCTCCGACAAGGTGCATGATTTGCGCGTCGGGCGTGATCATCGGACGGTACCCTGCCTCACGTGCGCGGGCACAAAGATCTGCTTCTTCTCCATACATCCAGTATTTCAGGTCGAACCCGTCCAACTTTTGCCAAAGCGCACGCGGCATCATCAGAAAGCACCCTGACACGATATCGACATGTCGCGGGCTATCACGGCGCCAGTTGCCCATGCCTTCGGGGTTAAAAAGCGTCGTTTGCCTGAATACCGCCGTAAGCCCGAATGCCATGCAAAACGCGCTCCACGGCGTTATGCGGCCCCAGCAAGACGCAATATTCAGACGCCCATCGGGAAAGACGGTACGCCCGCCGGTAATACCTGCTTCTGGATGGCTGCGCGAAAACGCCAGCAGCGCATCAATGGCCCCGGGATGGGTTTCTGTATCCGGGTTCAGCAACAGCAACCAATCTGCTTGCGCATGTTTCGCCGCAAGATTGTTACCCTTCGCAAAGCCGTGATTTTCATCTGAGGCAATCACCTGCACATCGGGAAAAGCACGGCTCACCGCCTCGGCTGATCCATCATTGGACGCGTTGTCCAACACGATGACCTGTAGTCTCGTATCATTGGTGTTGTCGAACAAGGTTTCAAGACAGCGCAGGGTGAGATCGCGGGTGTTGTAGCTCACGATAATCACACTCAGGTCCGGCGTCTTTGGCATACTCAGACCTTTCCGCTTTGAACAAGGTGATCTGTAAGCCTGAGGGTGAACTGTGCGCCCGCCAGCGTTGGCGTTGCCTGCGAAGATGTCGGGAACACCGCAGTAGAAGCCACGTGTAGGTTAGAGAAGTCAAAGGTTGTCCCCCATTGATCCACCACACCGTCTTTTGGAGTATGGCCCATGCGAATGGTGCCGATCTGATGGTTTCCATGCATCACTTCTGCATGGACTGCCGCCCGTAGATCACCGCTGCGGTAAACCAGATGACCAAGGTTCTCTGCACGCAACCATTCATCCAGCATTTGGTGCGCGTGTATCACGCCCTCGGCATCTATGTCCGAGAAGCGGAAATCAATCGCCAACCGGCGCAACCCAGCCGCATCCCGCCGATCAGATAACGTAAGCCTGCTGTCAGGGTCCGGCAGGTGTTCGGCATGGAATTCAAGCCCGTAACGTGCGCCTGGGTTTGTCAGGAAAAAGCCTGGTACACGGTATTTGGCCACATAGCGATGCCAGAGAAATTTTGGCAAAAACTGGATTAGCGAAATGGGGTCGCGCAACACGTTCATGACGTGGCGCGACCGCTGATAGGGGGGCTGACCCACATGCTTTAGGCGGATCGGCTCTGCAATGACGCGTCTACCGATGGTCTTGCTCGCCAACGCAAGAAATAGAGCGGACAAGGCCCCTGACTTATGGGCGTGTTCACGTATCGGCGGCACCACTGGCCAGAAAGCCAGATTTGGCAGATGATGGGTGCGCTGGGTCGCCTCGCTGGGCGTGAACCGATGACGTGCGTATGAATCGTTCCCGTCAAGAAAGAAATCCAATGCGCGGTGCAGATCATCGTTCTGCACAACGATATCCGCAATCTGACCGTTCACATGCCCCATATAAAACCGACCCAACGGCCCGCCCTGCCCACCGAACAGTTGAGGATCACGGTCCTGCTCATTCAGCAAAAGCGACGCTGTCGCGTTGCCGCCAGCCGCGAGGATCAATTGCCGCACCGGTATCTGCTTGTTAGGCACAGCACCGTGCAGGCCAACGGATGTAACTTTCCCCTTCGCATCCGAGAACAGACGGGTCACCGTGCATCCCAACGCAATCTTCAGATTTGGCGTTTCGTTGAGAAGAGAGGCATGCAGCAAGTCTATGCGCGGTTTGTTCGACCACCGCTCTAGCTGGTTCACCGAAAAGCTACTGTCTTTCGGCGCGCAGCCTGGAATTTCCCTTTCGAACACGGGCCGTCCGGCACCAAGCATCTCACAGGCTCGCGCCAGATAGGGCTCCAACTCATCAGGACCGATCGGCCAAGCATCCATGTTCAGCCAAGGGCGTTCGGCAAAGTCGATCGCGTCGAATGGAACGCAGCGCCCACCCCAAAGGTGGCCACCCCCGCCGAAGCGGCGTTCGGATGTAATAGAGGGAATGTAATGGGTATCCGGCGTCGACAAATCGGCATCTGCGAAATCCTGTGCAGTGGTCGATTTATCTGAGGTGCCGCTTTCGAGGATCAGGACCGACAGCCCCCGGCGCGACAAATCCATACCGGCGATCAGGCCCAGAGGGCCACTGCCGACGATGGTAACATCGGCCGCCGCGGCATGCTCGGAAAGGTCCTCAGATGGCTTGATAAGCATCAGGCGACTATTCCACGCGCACCGCGGCGGTCAATTCATTAGGCAGGTAGGCTAGTTGGCGATGATTTGCGGCGACGCCAGCCCAATCCCAACGCTCCAAGCCCCATGACAAGCAGCGCAGGCAATGCTGCGGGCAGCGGAACAGGCGAAGGTGTATTCAGGCTCGAAAGGCTAGTCGGAGTAAATGTCAGGCCAGTTCGAACAATACCGGGACCACCCCAGTTATAGGGGTCCAATGACGCATATACGCCTTCGTGCAGCGATACTTGCAATTCGCTACCATCGTTGAACGTGACCGGCGCAGCAGGATTGCTCCATTCGATATAGCCAGCCGATAGAACGCCCCAGAACGTGGCGATTGCACCAACACCATTGCTGCTGCTTGTCTGCGCATCAGGAGCAGTAAACACGAGGTCCAGCGCCATAGCGAAAACGCCCAATCCAGTGCCGTCAATTACCCATTCAATAAGATTGGGCACACTTAGGCTGTCATTGAGCGAGTCAAAGCTAAAGTCCAAGTTGGTGCCGGAGTTTGCAAGGGACGTATTGATATTCGCGCTTACGCCACAGCCGGGCCAGCAAGACGAATCGCCGATCGTGACAGACGAAGCCGCCAAATCCAGCGAAAAGTCAGTATAGGGTGCAGCAGATGCTGCGCCAAATATTGAGAAGATAAAAAGACTTGCGGCGATTCCAGTATCGCGCAATCGGCTAAAACGCAGAATATTATGCATTGCCCACTCCAGAAATGTTAAAACAAAAAACCGTATTAATATGACTACTGTTAACCAAATTTCGGTAAAAGTCTACAAATATGTCAATAATTAGCACCTTAGGTTCAAGCCAATAGCCCTGCCAGCAAACTGATACAGACGTCCGAAAAACCCCCCAATCACGACATCGAAACCAAATTTCCACCAGACAATTTGCCCGCTGACGTTAATTACAACCAACCAGTGCCTATAGATTTTTACAGACCTAGCTAGCACCGCAAGAAACTGGATCGGTTATATTCTTGGACAAAGGCCCTGACACACTGGGGGATGTCGCCGAGACACGCACGCTTTTGCCGCCTTCATTTGACTTAATGTTCCGCCCACCATCGTTAGAGGGCCGCGGGAAAACCTTAAACCAGCACTATTACCGGCGGGATCGGACGGGCGTTGTTGTGAACCTGGAGAACGGCATAGGCTCGCGTTGCTTAGTGGCGTCCTGCGCCGTAATGAGCTCTGATCCGGCTGATAGATCAGAGGTATAGAACCAGCTGCCCGCGCCGATCAAAAATACAACAAAGGCGTAGGCTGAATCCCAGACATGAACCGTCGCTAGCGTCAAAGCGAGCGCGGCAAGCGCTGTTAAGTAGGCAATGCGAAAACGGGCGGCGCGCGGGTCAGTGATGTGCGCACGGCAGATCGCCGCAAAATGCATCGCAAGCCCAAGGACAAAAAGAGCCAGTCCGACCAAGCCATAGCGCATGGCAATCACCAGCCAGAAATTATCGACCGAATTTGGTACCCAATCCGGCTTCGCCCATGGCTTTAAGCCGATACCGAAAATCGGACTGCTCATCGCTGCCTGACTGCCATAGTCAAATATTGCAATGCGAATCCAGCCGCTGTGCGGATCGAAGGTTGCATAGGAAAAAAGGATCGAAAGCGGCGACCGCGATGCCACCACATCTACAAACACGTATGCGCCCAGAACCAATGCGGCCAGCGTCCACCAAGCGCCCCGCGTCAGTTTCCACCACGCCAACAGCCCAAGCTGGGCCACAATAGCCAACAGCGGCGCAGAGCTGAGCGACATGAATGTCATGAATATTGCCAGCAAGACTGCGACCCAACGCAGTGCCTTCCCACTGTTCAAGACCAGCGCAAAGTTGGAAACCATCGTCGCACAAAAGATGCCGAATAAGATGGGATGGCCAAAAACAGTATAAACTCGGTTCAGGCCCAGCCGCCCCTTGTCAGCACTCACCCCACGCTGGATCACGTCAAAAACCGGCGCGAACATATCTGAGATGATGAGCCTACCGGTAAAAAGCTCGAATAGCGCGGGCCCCAACAACACGCACAAAACAATCGCGACGACTGAAAAGATTCGCGCATAACTTTTAGGTCCGCGAACCAGCATCCGGCCCAGCAAATAGCAGGCCGCAGTTTCTGAGGCAAAAGCGATGGCCAGCGGAAATCGTCCGGCCCCGTGATTGACCACCATCGATAAGACGATCCAGGCCGAGAAGCATAAAAAGAGCCAGTCCGCGGCCACTTTTCGCCCCGCCCTGCCCTGCACATACAATAAAAGCAATGGAACAAGAGCACACAGCACAAATAGACGTAGGGGTGAAAGGCGAATACCGGCAAGGTCAAAAGATATTGGCAGAAGCAGCGCGATAAAGAAAACAACCAGCCACAGCCCGCTTCCCACAGGGGGATCGGCAGGCACGACTGGAATAGACCGTGTATTTACGTTGCTCATTATATCGGCTTCCGGCGATCTGCCCGAGCGATGAAGGTCATCGAAAGGCTGATCTATAGCGTACATGACCCGACTTCCGATCAGGAAACTCATTTTTCATTTAACCCGACCTTGTGCGGATACGTTGGAAAATGATCACGCAAGTCAGTTTTAGACACGCTGATTCGCGGCTCAAACGGGGCGAACTGTCCCTTTTGACCTGACACATTGCCAGCGCTTTCAAGCTTGGGGCCCCCTAAATGGACAAAGCTTACCTTAGGTAACCTTTCTAAGCGGCAAAAAATTGCTGATTCTCGGCATCTCTGCCCTCAGATCGTCTGTCAAAAAAAATCTTAACATTTCAGGAACCAAGCCGACTTCTACCATAAATTGAACAGCCCTGCCCCATCATTACCTTATCCGTGCCTGCGGAATACCGCACAATCGCCCCATCTCAACTTGTAGGATACAACCGTTCTAAATACTTTCGGCTCAAGAGCAGACTAACGGCGAAACAAAGAAAATATCCGGCAGCTGTCGGAGCAACCGGCATCCGCCGGACAGAAATATTGCGCCAATTTAATAAAAAATTGAGACCTTTAGTCTCTCTGGAGCATGAAACCGCGTGACAGCATCTGGCCGATGCAAGCTGAACGCCTTGAGGATACATATGACTAATACAACAATTCAAGTCTCGAACGCAAATCAATTGATGAGTGCAATTGGATCTGCGACTGGCGGAGAAACAATAGTTCTTGCCGACGGCTATTACGGTGCCCTGACAATTACAAAGAATTTCGGGTCCAATATCACTATCGAAGCGGCGAACCAAGGTTCTGCAAGCTTTGCAATGATCGACTTGTCTAAAGCCAGCGACATTACAATATCCGGCGTCCAGATGACTTATGGCCGGGCTACTCAGGATGCGTCAAACATCGCATTTTTGGATTCAGTATCAACTGGCGGTATGTATTTCCGTGATGTGAATGGACTGACGCTGGAGCGAAATGACATCAGCGGCGGTGAGCACACCCTTATCCTGAATGATATTCAGAATTTTGAGGTTCGCAGCAATAACATTCACCATGCCGAAAGCGACCTCGTTCGCGTCACCGGGGCATCGCAATACGGTCTGTTCGAAAACAACGTGATCCACGATGTTGCCGCAACTGTGCCCCAGCACCCGGACCTCATCCAGTTGATCGGCATCAACGGGACTAACCCGACAGATATCACATTCTCCGGCAACCTGCTGTATGACAATCCGAAAACGGGCGATGTCTATGGTCAGGGTTTGTTTATCAGCGAACCTATCGGCGAAGGCTACAAGAACATCCTGATCGAAAACAATATGATCATGGTTGGCTCACCGAATTCTATCTACATCAACGGTGGCCAAGAAAATATTGTCATCGAAAATAATACATTGATCCCATGGCCCGGCGCGAATGGCGGCGTCATTCGTTTGACTGACAAAAACGGGTATGACAACAGCGGCGTGACCGTCACGGACAACGTTGCTCGCTATCTTTTGAACGAAACCAGCGGTTCCCTGATTGAAAAGAACTACTTTTACAGCTCCAGCGATCCGGCGTTCCTTGCGACTCTTTTCCAGGGTCTGGATGGTGATTGGCAGGACTTCTTGCCTGTCGAAGGATCAGCGATCGACCTTAGCAACGGCATGGGTGCCGTTGATCGGTTGACGAGTTTGCTTAACGGCGACGATAGCACCTCAGCCATCGTTCCCACCGCAGATGCAGCACCAGCTGAGCCAACTGTTTCTCCGGTGGAACCGGCCCCAGCGCCTGTTGCCCCTACCGAGCCGGACCAAATCACGACAGTCGAGGACGTCACACATAATATCGTTATTGGTGCGACTAGTTTCTCGATGGAAGGGTCTCTGGAGGTTTCCGGTAGATCGGATGTTCTTGAGCTGGATCTGAGCGGCTTAGATCCGATCAGCAGTGGCGACATTCAGTTCAGCTTTAACGCTGATACCGTTAGTGGTCAGTTTGGCTTGGTGTCGCGTGATGCATACGGAAATGGCGACCATTTCACGTCGTTTATTAAAGATGGTGTGCTGAATGTCCGCTTCCAGAACGAAACGGGTGAAGTATCGCTTACAGCCAATAACATCCAAGCGAACACAGATTACGATGCGTCCGTATCCTTTGGGGCGGATGGCATCGAGTTGAGCATTGATGGTCAGATTGCGGATACGTCTGACTTCAGCGCAACCATGGAAGGCAACAACGAACTCCTCCAAATCGGCGCTAATGGCTGGGCAAGTGCTTCGGGTCAGGCTGGCTTCACTCAGGTATTCGATGGAACGATCTGGGACGTTGGGATCAGTGAAAAGGTAGCCACAGTTGCCCCCGTCGTTGACAATAGCCTTGTCGATAATCTGGTATTTAGCTTCGACGAGCCTACAATTTTCAACTCCAAAACCAGCCCCTTCACAGTTGCTGCGTCCGAATTCCCGGGCATGGAAACGGGGACCATCGCGATGACCTTCAACCTTGACAAACTTTCGTCTCACAGTGGGTTGGTGTCGCGTGATGCGAGGGGCAACGGCGATCACTTCACCGCCTATGTCAAAGGTGACACCCTTATCGCACGCTATCAAAATGACGATGGAGAAATCTTGCTGACCCATGACGGTATCAAAGCAGGAGAGGACGTCAGCTTTGTTACACAGTTTGGTGACGGCTCGGTTAGCCTGTCGGTAAACGAGGGTCCAACCCAGACGGAAGCGTTCGACGCATCATGGATCAACAACAACGAAGTCCTGACGATTGGCTCAAACGGCTGGACCAGCGCCTCGGGCGGATCGAAAACTGTTAAGCCGATGACCGGTACGATCTATGACGTGCTGATCGCTGAAGGCAAAATAGCCAATGAAAGCATCGACGCCTATTTTGACGGACAGCAGGAAGACAGCAGTGCTTTGAGAGTTGATGTCACAGATATCTTTACGGGTATGATGGAGGCTTCCGGTATCGTCGACAGCGACTTTAGCTACTGATTGAAAGCGACGTCGTTTACGGAAATTCACGGGCAGCCCCTTACCGGGCTGCCCGTTTGCAGTTCTATTCGCACTGGAAAACACCCAACTTAACCTGCCGTGAAACACAGTTGCCATCGCGGATGATGTTCCCCACATTTTAGGTCTACGCGCCAAATCGGGAACTTCAGTGGTTCATCCGCGGCGCGCCTCTCAATAGTATTCAGCGCTTTCAGCAGACTCTTCAAAACGTAACTTGTTAGCTACCACGCCGGCAACTTCAGTATATTGCGCGATCTCGCGCTCGGCCCTGTCGATCTGATCGATAGAAGTTTGCCCCGCTGCCACGACCAGCACGCCACAATCAACCATCTGGGCCACGGAAATAGTATCATCGTTTGCAAAGATCGGCGGTACATCAATCAGGATCATATCGATACCGTAGTCGTGCTGGATACGGTCAATCACCTCACGGGCATTCCTGGACTTAAGAAGCTCTGGCATGCTTTCGGGGCCAGATCTAGCTGCGCAAACAGCAACCTGTCCGCCTAGCCGCACAGCTGAGTCTGCAAAGGACACCTCACCGGAGAGCACTGCCCCAATGCCGGGGCGCGTGTCATTCGGCAGGCCCAGAATCTTGCCAATGCCCGGACGGCGCAAATCAAGATCCAGAACAAGCACGCGCTTATCACGTTGCCGCAAGAGACTGAAAGCTAAGTTGCAGATAAGCGTGGATTTACCGCAGCTCGCAGTGGGAGATGTTACCATAACCCGCGACCAGTCATTGCTGCGCATCTGCTGAAGAAGCCTTGTGCGCAAAATATCAACCCGAACAGAGATAGCATCGGATCGCGCACCGATCAAACGGTTACGTTTTAACTGCTTTGCCTTGACCACATGGAGCGGCAGAGCATCCCAATCTGCTGTGGTTCCGGTCTTTTCTCTGGGCGTTCGCGTCTCCTTGAGAACCGGCTCAGCTTTCGTCCTTTCAGGAGAAGACGCTTCGCGGTTCCGGTCGCTGCGGGCTTTTTCGATCGCTTGTTGCAGACGTTCCATCGCGTTTCCTCCTACAGGTCGAGACGATCGAACACTTGTTCGATCATGCGTTCGATAACACCGAACCGATCATCAATGACCCATACCGCGACAGGCACACCAACAAGGATTACGATCAGCCAGAACAAGCGCAAGCCGCGTCGCCGCATAAGTTCGCCCGGCGTGGAGATATACGGCAGCGTGGCCAGTGGCCTTATGCCAAGCGCCTTTGTGATTTCCGAAGACCGTCTGAAATTGCTCCGCAGCATTTCCGCCAACACCACAGAAGCAAGACCGGCGATAAGCGCCACAATCACGCCTGCACCGACAATCAGCGGACGGTTCGGGCTGGCGGGGCTAGTCGGGATGTCGGCCTGCTCTATCAAGACAAGCCTCTGACCCTTTGACATGACCTCAATACGTTCTCCGGTGGCGGCAGTGGACAATCGATCAACAGCACGCTCGTATTGAGAGCGGGTGTTGGCCAAATCCCGCTCCAAGGCGGCGAGTGCAATTGCGTTTGCCGGGGTACGCTCGATAGAGGCCTGAAGCTTTCCTATCTCGGCCTCAAGGGCGGCAGCGCGTGCTTCGGAGCTTTCGATATTCGCCTCGATGTCCTGCATTTGCACATCGAGGATGCCCACGGGCTCATCCGGGATGCCAGAAGTGGTTGGCGCATCCATTCTGCGGCTGGCCTGCTCGGCGATCCGCTTTTCCAGCTGTTCGATACGCGACACCAGCAGCCGGACCTGCGGATTGAGGTCTGATAATATCGCGCGCTTGCGGTCCAATTCGGCACGCAGTTCACGAAGTTCCAGTTGTTCAGGTGTCTGCACAATGCCGGGCAAGTCGGTGGCGCTGCTGTCGGATCGCGCCTCCAATGCTTCTAGCCGTCTTTTCTGTTCGCGTAGCCGCTGCAAATCCCGCTGGATACCTGCAAGGCGTTCTTGCAGGATGCTTTGGCGGCCCAACCGATAGTCCAGTGAATCCGGCAAAGCGTCACTATTCTTGTTTTGGTAATCCAGAATACGCTGGCTTAGAATGTCGAGATCCGCGCTCAATCTCGTGCGCTCTGCCTCGAAAAAATCAAGTGTTTCTTGTGCGACATTACTCCGGAAGAATGACTCGGCCGTCATGAACTGCGTCACGACATCATTGGCAATGGCTGCCGCTGCCTGACCGCTTTGCGCCTCAGCGCTGACGCTGAGGATTGTGGCCTGCCCTCTGCCCCCGGTTAGCCGCACATCAATCCGCCGACGTAGATCCTGAACGATCTGCTCGGGAGGCGTACCCGCCGGAAACAGTTCTAGCCGATCAGCCACATCCAACAAATTCTGACGGGTCTGCAATTGCTGTTGAATGATCTGCAACTGCTCACCGACATCGGTCCGTACAGTTGACGCGGCCAGATCGTTGGGGATCTGCGGATTTTCGACCAACAGCTGCGCCGAACTGCGGTAGGTGGTCGGCAGTTCCATCGCCAGAAAGATCGCAAAAACGACAACCGGCACCGCCACAAAGGTAAAGAGCACACCCCTGAGACGAAGTATGGTCAGCCAATAGCGTAGTTCCAGCTTCATTCGTCACCTCTGGCATGCGTTTCGTCCAGTATCAGCAACACTTCATCATCCAACACCTTCTGGACCAAATCTGCTGTGATCCGCGTTTCTGTACCGGCAAACGCATATGTCATCGCCATTTCTGCAATCTGGTTCACCAACCTTGGCACACCTTTCGAGATGCGGAAAATCAGATCAAGCGCATCTTTGGTGATCTCTTCTCCGTCCCCGCCTGCGACCTGCAAGCGATGCGTCACGTAGTCGCCCAGCATCTCTCGGTCCATCTGCTCCAAATGCGCCCTAACGGAGATTCGCTGCGCAAATTGCACCAAACCTGGCGCCAGAATTGTCTCGCGTAGTTCGGGCTGACCTACCAGAACAAGCTGCAACAGTTCGTCCGAGCCGGAATTGATATTTGTCAACATACGCAGCTCTTCCAGGCCGCTAGGACTGAGGTTCTGTGCTTCGTCGAATATCACAACAACCCGCCTGCCGGCAGCGTACTCTGCGATAAGAAAATCCTGCAACAGCTGAAAATGGGTAACATAGGAATCCTGCCTGTCCACTTGCAGACCTAAGGCGTTGAGAATCCACAACACAATCTCGCGCTGTTCAATCACGGTATTCGACACAAGTGCAAAGGTTGTGGTGTCACTCATCTGGTCGATCAGACGCCGGATCAAGGTTGTCTTGCCCGCGCCTATATCGCCTGTCAGCAAAGTGATCGGCGCTCGCATCATCAAACCGTATTCCAGCACAGAATAGGCTTTCCTATGCGGCTCTGACCAGAAAAGAAAATCCGGATCCGGCTGCAGCGCGAAAGGCCGTCGGCGCAACCCGAACGGGAGCGTAACTGGGGCAGTTTTTGCCATCTACAAACGTATTTCCAACAAAAAATAGAATCAATATCCCAGCAGTCTAGCAAGGGATTGCCAAAAAAGCCTGAGAAAACAGTATTATTTCGGATTCTTCAGAGATTTTAGCGCTCACAGAGTGCGCGTTAACAAATTTTTAGGACTTATCTGCCTCAACCTAGAAATCAAATTGTTGACAAACTCGCCGATTCCTCTGAGTATTCCTACATAGGCGGAACAATTTCTGTAACCGCATCGACTTTTATTGCCATCAAGTTTTTTCGAATACCTATTTTTTAATAAATCAGAGCAGCATTAGACTGCCATCCGAGGTCCCAGCAGTGAATTTTTGATCGCCCCATTTTTTTTGATGGGTTGCATTCATTTTTAAGGGGCACGGCATATTTTGTCGTGAAGTAATATAACGTGATAAATACTTTTTTATATGAGAATGCTGCCGGACATCGCAGCAACAACTACAAATCGCTATACCGTCTAGGAGGAAAGCGCGTTCTTGACGTTATGATTGTTTTGCTCAGCCTGCCGTTTTGGGCGCCGGTGCTTTTAGTTCTGATCACAATTTCGGCTATACTGACGCGCTCACCTATATACATTCAGAAGCGCGTAGGTCGGAATGGAAATGAATTTCAGATGTTCAAACTGCGCACAATGGTACGAGATGCCGATGCGAAGCTGGATGAATATTTGCAAAGCAACCCAGAAGCACGGGCCGAATGGAATTTACACCAGAAGCTTGTGCACGATCCCCGTGTGACGGCCTTTGGACGGTTCCTGCGCAAAAGCTCGATGGATGAATTGCCACAGATTCTCAACGTCTTGCTGGGTCAAATGTCGATCGTGGGGCCGCGGCCAATGCTGCCCGAGCAAAAGAGCATGTACCCCGGCAACAGCTATTATCGGATGCGGCCCGGCATTACATGTCTCTGGCAGGTCTCCGAACGCAACAAAAGCGCGTTTGCCGCACGCGAAGCGTATGACAGCAGATACTACCGCGTGATGTCCTTGCGCACCGACATTTGGATTCTTTTTAAAACAGTAGGCGTCGTTTTTAGCTGCAATGGCCACTAATTTTCCTCTGTTTTTATTCGCGAAGGATGGCACCTGAATATGCCTGTTGGTTTACCTAAGTTTGCTGTTGCCGTCCTCTTCCTGATCTGTCCGCTATTGGCTGGATGCAAATCGCCCGAAGAACGTGCAGCAGCAGCGTTTGAACAGGCGATCCAATTAGTAGAAGAAGGCGATGTGGCCCGTGCCGGCGTCGCCTTCAACAACGTGTTCAAATACGCGCCTGACAACACTGAAGCACGGGAAATATACGCAAATTTCTTGCGTTCTTCGGGCGAGTCGCAGCATGCCTCACGGCAATATCTAAGATTGCTGGAACAAGATCCCGATCATTTGTCCGCTCTGATAGCAATGACCGAGCTGGCAATGGAAAGTTACGGCTGGGAGGTTGCGCAGATGCATCTGGCGCGGGCGAAGAAGATCGCCCCTGCAAAAAAGGAAATCTTGGCACTTGATCAAGTCATGGATTATGCTCAGGCCGTCGGCGCTGCTGACAAACAGGCCCAGATCAAGTCCATCGAAGGAATGGCTAACGCGGCCTCTGAAACGCCCCTTTTGCCGTTGTCGCGCGCCCTTTCTGATGGGTGGCTCCGCCTAAACGATCCCGATGCGGCACTGAGCGTTATCGACACTGGTTTGTTGCGCTGGCCGAACGATCGTTCCCTTCACGACCAGCGGCTGCTTGCGCTACAGGCGTTGGAAAAGCCTGATAAAGTCGCAGCGCAGTTCCGGGCAATGATTGAGCTGTTTCCGGAAAACCGCAACATTGCCACGCGCTATGTCGATTGGCTGGCACGGGATGACCAACTCGCTGTTGCCGAGAGTTTTTTGCGCCAAAGGGCAACCGACACAAAGGACGAGGTTGCACGCACCCTTGATCTGATCGAATTTCTGGCAACCTGGAAAGGCCCCGATGCGGTACTGGCCGATCTCGACGTTCTTGTCGACAGCGATGCGGACCCTTTGTTGTTTCGCGCGATGCGGGCCAGTGTGGTTTTTCAAACCGGCGCTCGCGAGGATGCGATCGCCGAGTTGAAAGCTATCGTTGCTGAGGCCGAGGTATCGCCTGTCGATTCAGTTCGCTCTGACACTGCGCGGTACCGTATTGTTTTGGCCCAGATGCTGGACGATATCGGGGACCGCGCAGGCGCGGAAGCAGCCGTTGCGCTGGTCATATCACAGCATCCGAACATGACCGAAGCCGCGCAATTGCAGGCGAAGTTCCTCTTGGACAAAGGTCAGAACACCGATGCCATCTCAACCTTGCGCGCGGCCTTGGGTTCCGTTGACAGCGATCCGCAGCTTTTGCTTTTACTTGCGCGCGCCCATTCCGCTCAGGGTGCCGATGCGCTTGCTACACGGACACTTTCCCTAGCTTTCGCAGCGTCAGGTCAATCCCCCGACATCGCCCTCATCTTCGCAAGCCACCTCGCCCAAGACGCGCGCACCGGATCGGCCATCGATGTGCTGACACGCGCATTGTCAACTCAACCGCGCCATCCCGGCCTGCTTGCTGCCTTGGCAAACTTATATATCGAGCAGGGTGACTGGAACCGTGCAGCGTCGATCGCGACAACCTTAAGGCGTCTCGACGCAGGCCCCGCCCCCGCTCGCGCAGCTGATCAACTTGATCTGGCGCTTCTGGCAGCAAGAGCGCCGCTGAGTGAGGCGCTCAAAACACTAGAGGCTTTGGACGCGACAGATCAGGGCGGCTCGATGGCCTATCTATCGCTTATTCAGGCCTACATAGCGGCGGGCCGTGCGGATGATGCACGGCGCGTACTGGATCAAGGTCTGGCAGCAGCGCCTGAAAATACGCTGCTGCTGGCGATTTCGGCACGGCTTGCCGTCGCCCAAGGGCAGAGCGCGCGCGCGATCGAAACCTACCGTTCTCTGATCGCGGGAGAACCTGACAGCGAATATTTGTGGATTTCGCTGGCTCAAGCTGTGGCGACCGAATCTGATGCTGAAGCCGTTCTGGCGATCCTTGACGAGGGCCTGACTGCTCGGCCAAACTCGCCTCGACTCGAGTGGGAGCGCGCGTTGGTCCTGCATCAGGCAGACCGCCCCGAAGAAGCAATTGAGGCCTATGAGCGGGTATTGGAACATGCACCGTCAAATCTGCCTGCTGTGAACAACTTGGCAAATCTACTATCTACAACGCGGCAGGATGAGGAAAGCCTGACCCGCGCGGCAGATCTGTCAAAGGCGTTGGAGCGCAGTGACATCCCGCAATTCCGCAACACTCTGGGATGGATACGGTTTCGTCAGGGTGATGTATCAGCTGCAGTGGTTCTTTTGGTGCCCGCAGCAGAGACACTTTCGACCGATCCCCTTGTCCAGATCCAAGCCGCTGAAGCACTGATTGCCGCGTCGCAAGGCCAACGTGCGCAGGCGTTTCTGACGCGCGCAATGGACCTGGTCGTTCCGGACAGCGTATTGGCTGACAGGGCGCGGGAAGGCATGGATGCTATCGCCGCCCTTGGTACGGCGAAAGAGGGTTAAAAGCACAGAAAAAGATGCAAAAAAGCGACGTTCTCGTACAATGCGATGCCTTCGGGATGTTTTGTTGTCGCAACGTCAGCCGCACACATTACCCTGCGCAAGAGAGAGCAAAATGAGAGTAAGCATGAAACGTTATCTTTTTGTCGGGCTGCTGGCGCTGCTGGCTGGTTTTTTCGGTGTTGAGCGGGTCGAGGCACAGGGCACCTACCGGTTGAGTACGGGCGACACCCTGACTTTTCAGGTGCTGGAAGATCCATCACTCAACCGAAACCTTCTGGTACTGCCTGACGGTACAGTTTCGCTCCCCAACGTCGGAGTAATTAAAGTGTCCGGACAGACACTGACAACGCTCAAGAACAGGGTCACGGATCGCCTCACGCCGTTCTTTGCGCAGCCTCCGACAGTCTTTTTGTCTGTTGCGGCTCTCGCCCCGCCAAAGGTTCCTGCTGCGCCGCGTCAACCAGCACCACCGCCCGTGATCTCTATCTACGCGTTGGGTGAGTTCGCAAAACCCGGCAAATTTGACGTAAAGCCGAACACAACACTGCTGCAGTTTCTGGCCGCAAGCGGCGGGCTGACGCGCTTTGCGGCAACCAAACGCCTGCAACTACGTCGCACCGCCCCCGGAATGACCGAGAGCATTTATACCATCAATTATCGCCAGCTTGCCGCCGGTGCAGCCCGTGGCAAACCCATCGTTCTGATCGAAGGCGACGTGATCATCGCCCCTGAACGGCGTCTGTTCGAGTAACGCCATGCGCCACTTCATCGCCCTCGGTGCTTTCTCAGCTGCTTTAGCGGGCCCCCTGTCCGCGCAGGATCAGGGCGAGGGCGGCATGCAGGTTATCTTTGAAACCTCTACGCGGGTTGAAGCAAACGACAACTTTGCGCTTTCAACAGACAATCCCGAAGGCGGCACAATCGCCACGCAGTCTCTGGGGTTTTCACTGTTTTCTGAAACGCGCACCGAAACCTTCGCTTTTGGGCTTGGCACGGTCTACCAACTGGGCACAGTACCCGGCACCCGCATCGGCTCCGGCTTCCGCGACCCAAGCGCATCGTTGGCCTATAGCCGCGAGAGCATTGGCGCGTCTCTGGACGTGTCTGCGCAATTTCAACGCCAAGAACTGGGGCTGGGTCGCGTACTGACCGAGTTGGAGGAACTCGAAGACGAGATCATCCTGCCATCAGACTTGATAGAAGACCTTGGCCAGTTGGACCGCGTCAGATCGGATACGCAGTTGGAATTCGGTCGCGAAGGCCCACTTGGCCTAACCCTCGGCGCAGCCTATGATTTGCGCGACTACAGCAGCACAACTAATGCAGATCTTTACGACCGCGAAACTATCAGGCTGACCTCTGACTTTCGGCTTGATCTGTCACCTTCGTTGCAAATGCATCTTCAGGCTAATCACATCCGTTACGACGCAGAAGATCTGGAAAACACCAGCCGCGACACTTCGCAACTGGGCGTTCAATTCGACGCCCGACTGGATGCCAGTCAACGTCTGACCGCGCGCCTTTCACATGACAGCGTCAAGACACGTGAAACCATCGGAGGCCTGCGGCAAGAGACGACCGATAGCGGCATTAGCAGCGCTCTTGGTTACGCGCGCGATCTTCCTGCTGGCGAAATCCGCGTCAATGTAGCGACAGATTTCTCAACAACGGGCCGTCGCAACTCGCTCACCTTCGGGCGCGCGCTGGACTTGCCTCTGGCGCGGCTGGATATGACCGTCGGCGCAACCAGTACCTCCGAAGGTGTGCGTGCTATTGGTCGCCTGAACTACGCACTCGACCTACCGCGAGGCAGCCTGACGGCCAAGCTTGAGCGGAGCGCACGCACCACTGGAGAGGATCAGGCGATCCTGCAAACCGTGGCAAGTGTGGCCCACAGCACCCAGATCAACAATGTTTCCGCTGTGAACGTCGGCATAAACTATGCCCGCGTGACGGGGCTGTCGAATACCGCTGACGACGTTTGGCGCGGATCGGTCACTGCATCTTACAACCACGCACTGACGAGAGATTGGGCGCTGAATGTCGGGGTGACGCACACCCGTGAGGATAATGCGGCCTCGAACGCCTTATTCGTGTCACTGGGGCGTCAGATAACGCTGCAATGGTAGATGCTGCTGCCCCCGCTGGTCCTTCTAAAAGGTATTGGGGTGGTCCCATGCTTTTGGTGGCGATCATCGCTGCCCTGCCAGCCTTTGCATTTGGTACGGCCGCATTAACGCGCGAATGGATGACCCCGACCTATTCGCACGGCCCCCTGATCCCGATATTCGCCGCATTCCTGCTGTTGCGCGGATTGCGCGATACACCGCCCGCCGCATCCGAGCGCGGCACGTTGCGTTGGCCAGGCATCATATTGGTATTGTTTGGTCTGGCTCTCGCTTTTGTGGGGAGCCACGCCCGGGTCGCTGATCTGACCGCCTATGGGCTTGTGCCCTTTGTAGGTGGGCTAATCCTATTATGTCTCGGCTGGCCGCGTGCGCGGCAGGGCGTCCTGCCAACGCTGATGCTGATCTTCATGCTGCCACTGCCACAACTCCTGTACTGGAAAGTAACGCTCGCGTTGCAGGCCGTTTCCTCGCGGATTGGTGTTGCGGTGATCGAGGCTGCCGGCATACCGGTATTTCTAGATGGTAACGTCATTGATCTCGGCGTCTACAAATTGCAGGTGGCCGAAGCTTGCTCTGGCCTGCAATATGTCATTCCGGTTCTGTCTCTAGCACTGATGTTAGCGGCTCTTTACCGGGGACCGACTTGGCACAAGGCTGTGCTGCTGGTTGCTGCGATACCTGTTACTGTCGGGCTGAATGCGCTTCGTATCGGCATGGTGGGGATTTCGGTCAATAGCTATGGCATCGAGGCAGCCGAAAGCCTGCTTCACGCTTTCGAGGGATGGGCAATCCTGCTAGCCTGCGTGCTGGCGTTGGTCCTAATTCTCTGGCTGCTACGCCAGACAATGGCAAAAGAAACCCGTCCACATCAGTTGTTAGATCTAGACCCAAGCGGCTTTGGCGCAGTGATAGGGCGGCTGCGCTCGCTTAACGGGTCGCGGTCATTGGCTCTCGCTATAATTATAACAGGACTAACATCATTGGCGTTGCTCACACTGCCAAAGCCGGGAACGATCACACTGCCTCGTGCCAACTTTGCCCTGTTCCCGAATATTCTGGATGACCGCACAGCACTGCGCCAGACACTCCCCGCCGATATCGTGCAAGTATTGGGCGCTGACGACTACCTCGACGCCACCTTTGTCGCACGCGATGGCCGAGAGCCGATCAATATCTTTGCCAGTTACTATGCCGACCAGTCGCGTGGCGCAGGCCTTCACTCCCCCGAGATATGCCTGCCTGCCAACGGTTGGGAAATCGCCAGCTTTGGACGCCATACGCTTTCCCTGACCGACACCGCCTATGGTACGTTCGACGTGAACCGCGCGACGATCCGCAAAGGGTTAGAACAGCAACTGGTCTACTACTGGTTCGAAGGGCGCAACAAACGCGAGACCAACGATATCTTGGCAAAGTTTACCGTGCTTATCGACGCCTTGCGCACAGGCAGAACGGATGGCGCACTGGTGCGCTTTATTACGCCAATCGAGAACGGTGATCTGGAAGCGGCCGATGCCCGCCTTACTGATTTCATCAGTACCGCGCTGCCGCACCTTCCAGACTTCGTACCTCTCTAGCGCCTGCGGAAATCGGACAGCAATCGCCGTTTCCACCTCCATGCCCAACGCGCTATTCGGCCTAGTCCTGCGATCTTTTGCAGCAAGGGCAATGGGGATTGAACCAAGACACGCAGATGATGATACAGCATCCGCCAGTTGTGCCAGTCACTACGCACCTTACTGCTGGCGTCAAACCATGCACCGCGCTCGTCAATATCCAATGCGCGCACCGATCGATCCGTGTGATCCCGCGACAGGAACAGAGGCTCAAGCACATGGCAGATACGACCGCGCAGTGAAATTTCTGCAATCAGACTGCGATCCGAGCCTACGAAACTGGCAATGAGGCTCGTCTGCGCCAAAATCTCTCTACGCACGACGCCAAAAACCGTAACACAGTAGTGCCCCTCGTCGATAGCGGCCGAAAATCGATCAAGCGGGTCGACACTGTCAAATGCCCCTGTTTCGCGATCGTACTCGTGGATTACCGTTCCAGTCTCATCAATGAAACGAGTGCCGGTATGAGCCATCACTATGCGTGAATCAGAATCCAGCAAATCTATGCACGCTTTCAGATATCCGGACTCTAAGATGTCATCATGGGCAGCCCATTTGAAATAGCGTCCCTTTGCGAGGCGGAAACCCGAATTGAAGTTCGGCGCAGCACCGAGATTCGAGGGGTGGCGACAATAAACAATGCGAGGATCGCGTTCGATCCAGGAGCGACAAATTGCTTCGGTATTGTCGGTCGAAGCGTTATCGCAAATTATCAACTCAAAATCCCGGATGGTTTGCCCAAGGATAGAGCGGATTGCATCATCCAGATAGTTCTCGCCATTATAGACTGGCAGCGCGATGCTTAATACTATGCTGCCATCTACAGCACTGTTCTTATTCATTTTTCCGGTCCTCTTTTTACACGGGAGGTTCGCCGGACGATCACAGCCTTCAGCCGCATCCATTCGGACGTTTCAAGACCAACAGTCAGCACAACAGCAACATAAACCACACCGCCCAACACACCGTAGCCGAAAAGCTGAAGCCAGCTTGAAACGGGCTCAATCGTTGCCAGTCCTACCCAAACCAAGGCGGCAACGGCCCCCGGCAACCAGCCCGGCCAAAGCACAGTCCCCGCAAATTCTCGAAGATTGGACTGCGTAATTTTTAGGTTAAGATTCCAATAATAGGTGAGCTGTGATCCAATGGTAATTGCAGCCAAAGCGAGCGTGACCCCGATTGCCCCCAGCTTCAATGGCCCTGCCAGAACGACCATGAGGACGAGACCTAGAAGCTGATACAAAAACGCGGGCAAGAAGAACTCTCTTACCTTTGCCATTGCAATACACGTCATTGGCAGCAGGGTCGTTGCCCTGTCGAAAGGTAAAATTGCCATGAACAGCATCAGCACCACAGCAGCCTGTGCGTAATCAGTGCCAACGTACAGCACAATGAAGTCTTTGGCATATACGGTCAACGCGACCCCCGGCAACAATGCCACCCAAAGGCCATAACGCGCCCCCCGATTCATAGTCCGCGAAAGCCTCTTGCGCTCATCAAGGGCCTGCATCGCTGTAATCGCTGGCAAAAGCGGCTGCGTCGCAACCTGAATCAAAGCCTGCAATTGCCGGAAAATTGTTGCCCCAATGAAGTAGACGGTTACATCCTGCGGCGTGCCGTAAAGGTTCAGCACGATTGTAGCCGCATGGGTGTACATAACATTGCCGAGCTGCCCGAGCGATGTCCAAAGCCCGAATGAAACCAGCCCCCGCGCCTCAACTCGGTCTACCAATTCGCGGCGGAACCGCAGTTCGGGAACCAGTGCGCGGGACCGCAGCGCCAACGCGACGGCACAAACCGTATCGGCAAGAAACGAAGCCACCACTACCCATATGACCTGCGCCCCGAACCCGAACATCAAGCCCAGCAATAACAGTAATCTAAGGACCTCGCGGCCCAACATGATCAGATTCATCTCCACAAATCTCTGGTGAATATGAAAGCCGATCTGAAAGGGGACCAGCACCATCTGTACTGCGAAGGCCAACACCAGCAGCGCCATCATCAGGCCCGCCTGCCAAACCATGTCATCGGGTATGTTCAGGACATGATCAATGTTGAACGCAAGCAAAGCCCCCAAAGGCAGAAAGATTCCCGTCATCAGCCATATCAACGGCAGAATTGACGAAACGATCCGCGTAACGGCTAATCCATCGCCCTTGGCATAGGCATCTAGCGCATTTCGGGTAATGCCACCTGTGAACGAAGTGAAGAAAAGCGGGGCCATCACCATGATTGCAGCCACCACCGGATAGACCGCAAATTCATCAGCTGGAATCCTTGCCAGTAAAAACTGATAAACCCATACAATTACAGACAAATTTATAATCCGGGTCAAAACAGAACTGGCTGAATTAACAAAAACGAGCCGTTCCGAAATAGAAATCCCCTGAGGCGTCGCCATGCAGCAATATTCCTTGGATAAAAAAAACTTGTCGGAAGGCGGGTGCAGCCGCTAATGTCTTAATAATTATTTAAGTTTCTACATTTATTCTTTTTTTTTCAAGAGGAAGCTCTCGTTGAGCAGTTCTGTGCAAATTTCTATCATAATACCGGTCTATAATCGTGCGGATAGAATAGCAGCGACGATCAGGAGCATTGGGCTGGCCAGCCATCCCCAATGTGAATTGATCGTTGTGGATGATGGGTCATCCGACGAGAGCGCCAGTGTGGCATGCGCGACGCTAGATCAAGACGGGCTCGGGTCAAGATCACAAGTGCTGAGGCAGCTCAATGGTGGCCCGGGAAGCGCTCGCAATGCCGCGGCTGCGAAGGCGACCGGGCAGTTTTTAGCATTCCTTGACAGTGACGATCGCTGGCTTCCCTGGACAGTTCCAGCGATTTCCGATGCTATTAACCAACACCCGCTTGTGCCCATCCTGTTTCTTCAGACCGTCGATGTCGCGCCCGATGAGGATATTGCCGACCTATCAAACAGCGAGCCCGTAAAGGCCTTGGAGTTTGCCGATTATACGGCTGCGGCGACAGCGCAATGGGGATTGAGATATGGCGCGTGCAATCTGGTGATGCGCCGAGATGTCTTCCTTTCCATCGGTGGCTTCTCCTCGACGGAACGTAATGCCGAGGACAGCGATTTGATCCTGCGTTCTGCGGGCTTCGGTCCCTGTGTCGTTCTAACAAGGTGCCCGCTGGTCGTTCATGCAAAAGGAAGCGAAGATGCGCTTACAGCCGATTTGGACGGTGGGATACGAGGGCTGGAATTCTGCCTGTCGCAATATCGCTCAGGCGAGTACCCGGATACAGTTGTAAGCCCGCTGCGCATCTTCGCCTGGAGCGCAATCACCCTCATTCGCAAAGCCTTCAAAGCCGGAGAGGTGCGCCGCGCCTACAGCCTTCTGGCGCGATATTCTTGGATCATATGCCGGGGAGGTGCGGCGCGGAAACTGGTGCGGCTTGTCCTTACGCCAGCGTTGGTGCGTGCCCCATGACCCCCCTTCTTTCCGTTATTATTCCAGTCTGGTGCCGACCTGAAAAGATCCGCCGTGCGATCGCTTCGGTCGCCAGTAGCCCGCAAATCGAAGTCATTGTAGTTGATGACGGATCGCCGGATAATACGGCGCAAGCTGCGCGTGAAGCGATGTCACATGCAGGACACGGCGGGCAGGTGCTGGTTCAACAGAATTCAGGACCGGGAGCAGCTCGAAACACAGGAGCAGACATCGCAATCGGTCGCTATATCGCATTTTTGGATAGCGATGATGTCTGGTTTCCGCACACGCTGCCGAACCTTCTCGACACGCTGGCCCACCCCGAAGCCAAAGCTCTGAACTTTTTGCAAAATACGACATTTGAAGCAGATGAAATGCCACCTCACCCGATTGGAGGGAATTCCACATTGTCCCACTACGTCGGCTTTCGAGACGCTGCGCTACATGCCCGTGATATTAGGCTGGGATCAGGTTGCTGCGTGATACTGAGAGAGCTTTTTCATGCGCATGGCGGCTTTGATCCGGACCTTCGCGCAAGCGAAGACACCGACCTATTTCTCAGGCTGCCGGCGGATTGCGGATGCGATCTTTTGCGTGATGCTCCTTTGGTTGGCATTGAGGCTGGAGCAGACGATAGGCTGAGCACCGACTTGGAGCAGATGAGGATCGGTCTGGCTCATCTCCTCGCTCAGGCTCGGAAAGGTGCCTACCCGAATTCGGCAGATCCTCACCTTGCGCGTATTCTGGCGCAATCGATTAGCTATACGACCCGAAAAGCGTTTGGTGCGGGCCGTCCCGGAATGGCTTACGCTCTCTATTTTAGACATTTGCCAAAGCTTTTGCGCGCGCATGCTTGGCATTGGACAATCAGGCTACCTTTGCTGCCACTACTGTCTGTCTTGCGGCCCGGCCGCTACGCTCTGAAGTAACTAACTCCCACGACCACCATTAACGAACACAACAACCATTTTTAAATCTATCGACACCGCACATCGACACTAAAAGACCTTTTATAGACGGAAACTCTGATGAAAGTTATTATCTTCGGACTTGGATACGTGGGCTTCACCGCTGGCTGCTGCATTGCATCTCAAGGACACACGGTCGTCGGAATCGACGTTAACGACAAGAAAGTCGCTGCGATCAACAATGGCGAAGCTCCCATTATTGAACCAAAGGTGACAGAGCTTTTGCGCGACGCACGCGCAGCCAATACGTTTCAGGCAGACACCCAGATAGGATCTCATCTGGATGGCGCCGATCTTGTCCTTGTTTGCGTTGGCACACCGTCAGCCCCGGAGGGCGCGCACAATATGCGCTATATCGCTGAGGTAACGCGCCAGATCGCTCAGACCGTGCAGGAACGCGATTTATCGGGGTTGTCTGTGGCTTACCGGTCAACCATCCGGCCAGGCACGATCCATGAGCTGATTTTACCAATCATCAATTCTATTGTTACCGATACAAATCCCCCCCGGATTGAAGTTGTCTATAATCCGGAGTTCCTGCGCGAAGGCAGCGCTGTCGATGACTACTTCGCCCCGCCCAAGATCGTGACTGGCACCAAGGACAGCACCCCGAACGCAACGATGACTGCCCTGAACGAGGGCATCGATGCGCCCCGTTTCACCGTCGGATTTCGCGAAGCAGAGATAACGAAGTTCGTAGACAATTCATGGCATGCATTGAAGGTCGCATTTGCGAACGAAGTCGGGCGGACCTGTCTGGCAAACGACATTTCTGCCAAGCAAGTTCATGAAATATTCGTCTCCGACACCAAACTGAACATCTCACCCTATTACCTGCGGCCAGGGGGCGCTTTTGGCGGATCCTGTCTTCCCAAAGATGTGCGTGCGCTGCAATATATCGCTGCCGATACGGGCGTGAATTTGCCGATGATCAATAGCCTGCTGCGCTCGAATGCTGCGCACAAGCACGCTCTGTTCGACTGGGCGGTCGCGGGTCTGGATCAGGGCGCACGGATCCTGATGGTAGGGCTGGCATTCAAGGCAGGCACTGACGATCTGCGCGAAAGCCCACATGTAGACCTAGCCAGAAAGATCATGGCGGCAGGTCACACGCTGGATGTTTTCGATCCAGCTGTTAAGGCCGATATGCTTGTCGGCGCCAATCTGGGATATGCGTTTAGCGCGTTGCCCATGCTCAACCGATTGCTCGTCGACCGCGATCAGATTGCCGCAGCGAAATACGACCGCGTTTTGGTCAACAATGCCACTGTAGAACAACTACAGATGCCTGAGGGCGTAGACGTCATTGATTTGGGGACACTGCCATGACGGTAACGACCCCTCGCATGGATGCAGCACGGCGTGACAGACCACTCGAAGGCCGTAATGTGCTGATGATTGTTGAAAACCTGCCCGTGCCATTTGACCGACGCGTATGGCAGGAATGCCGTACACTGAAGGCGGCAGGGGCAAATGTTTCTGTGATTTGTCCGACTGGCCGAGGCCACGACAGCCGTTTCGAAACCATCGATGGGATTGAAATCCACCGGCACCCCCTACCTTTCGATGCCTCGGGTCCGTTCGGCTATATCGTCGAATATACAGCCGCGCTGTTTCACGAATTACGCTTAGCAATAAAGGTCTGGCGTCGACAACGTTTTGACACGATCCAAGGATGCAATCCTCCCGATCTGATCTTCCTAGTTGCGCTTCCCTTCAAGCTATGGGGATGTCGCTATATTTTCGACCACCATGACATCAACCCCGAACTTTACGAGGCCAAATTCGGGAAGCGCGGGTTTTTCTGGAAACTGATGATATGGTTTGAACGCCTGACATTTGGTGCTGCAGACGTCGTTATTTCAACCAATGAATCCTACCGCCAGATTGCGATCGAACGCGGCGGAAAAGAGCCCGAAGACGTGTTCATCGTCCGCTCTGGCCCTGACCTAACCAAACTTAAACCGCTTCCACCGAACCAGAAATGGCGCAACGGGCGGCAGTTTATGGTTGGTTACGTGGGCGTCATGGGCGCGCAGGAAGGACTGGATCTTTTGCTAGAAGGTGCGCGCGTCGCTGTACTTGAACGCGGCGAAGACATACAGTTTGTCCTTGTTGGGGGCGGATCGGCGCTGGACGAAATGCGACAGATGAGCACCAATCTGGGATTGGCAGATTACGTCACCTTCACCGGACGCGCCCCCGACAACGACTTGTTTGAAGTCCTGTCCACCGCAGATTTATGCGTCAACCCCGACCGGGTTAATCCAATGAACGACAAATCCACCATGAACAAAGTGCTTGAATACATGGCGTTTTCCAAAGCCCAAGTGCAGTTCGACGTTACCGAAGGACGCAGGTCAGCGCAGGATGCATCGGCGTATGCTGACGCCAATGATCCCTTGGATTTAGCCGACCGGATGATTGCGCTGTTACACGATCCTGAAACATGCGCCCAGATGGGAGAAAGTGGTAGACGCCGCATTGAAACGGAACTCAGCTGGGATCATCAGGTCGACACGCTTATCTCAGCTTATCAACGGGCACAGAGAAAAAATGGCTAAAGCATCGTCGCGGTATTGATCCACCCATCGAAGGACCTTCCGCCGCTGACATTCTATCCCGTCAAATTATTAGCTTACCGTCCAAGCAAACCAGAAACAGGAAGTGCTTCGCCACCAAGGTTACTGAATGAGATCCTGTAAAGTTTGCGGCTCAACGACAAAAGGCCCGCCAAATCATGCAAGCTTTTGTCAGTACAATTGGAAAAGGCACATGCGAAAAATACTGACCAGAATACTCTCAGGCAGCCATAAATCCCCTGAATTTTCAAACAAACCTGTCTGTATAAAGGAGCATTCGTCTCTGACCGTTTCTTCGCAAAACGCTCTATCGCTTTACGATTTTGTGTAGCTCATCTTTTGCTTCTCTAATGGATAAGAATCACTAGGCCCGCTGAATAGTACGGATACCACGACCAAGAGAACGGTGATTGGCCAGCACGCGCAGGCCAAGAATCCCAGAACCTTGTTAATGAAAGTGATGCCGCCGCTATCTTGCTGTTCGCAGTAGGTCAGAATTGCCGCAAAAAATGCAACGAGTAGATAAACAGTTGTTAAAAATATAAAAAATGACATTATCCCTTTCCTCCAGTTTGTTTGCCAAAGGGGGCCGTAAAATGAAAAAGAAACAAATCACAAAATAAAACTGCCGATATTCGGCATCGTAAAACATAAGCTTTCCAAGCTAGCGCCCGGGCAGCGTTCGTAGAGCAGACGACCAACAGAAGAGAAAATTATCTTCCTTGATACGGCAATGTGCTCACCTTCTTAGTTAATCTTACCCGTTTTACGATTACCAAGCAATCTCTTCGTGCTGACACAATGATGCACACGCCTCTATCTTGCTGGATTTATCAAGCTACTCCAAGGACTTGAGATTATTGATGTTATCAATACGTGATCTTGCCAAGCGGATCAGATCACCGGCATTGCTGCCCTCACCGGAGAAATAGGGCAACTATTTCACAAGCCTATGATTCGGCTCCACCCCCTCGGGCCACCTTATCGTGAGGCCTGAAGCCGCCCTGCTTGCAGCAACCTATGATTGAACTTCATTTAGAACCGGACAAAATATTCGTTACATTTCAATGGCAAATATTTATTCACCAATTAACCTTTGCGGCAAAACTTCGCCACTGCTAGGCTTAATCTATTATCTAAGTCTAAAAGTTTTATGTGTATATCAATTTATTAAATCGGAGTCGCCATGGCGAATTCTTCTGATTTTTCTGACGTGACCCAACTAGATTCATGGGCACTGACTACCCCGAGCGGCAGTACAGCCACTTGGGGTAATTCAGTTTCTGATGGTTATTTGGTTTTGGACACGCCCGACGGTACGTTCGATGCGTGGAATACCAATGGTACCGCGCGCGCGATGCAAGCTGTGCAGAATGCAGATTTCGCGTTTTCATCCCATTTCTTGACGGTCCCTGACGAACAATATGAAATGCAGGGCCTTCTGGTCGAACAGGATGCAAGTAACTGGATCAGATTTGATACATTTTCGGACGGCAATAAGCTTTTTGCCTTCGCGGCCGTAACGATAAATGGAACCAGCACGAAAAAATTTCAGGTTGAGATTCCACCGGACGGGGCACCCTACCTGCGCATGGAACGTATCGGCAATACTTGGACCTGCCTGTACTCTGTCGATAACGAAAACTGGACCGTAGCGGGCGTTTTCGAACAAAGCCTTGCGGTCAGTCAGGCTGGTGTGTTTGCAGGTAATCTCGCCGGATCGAATGGCTTTGCAGCACAGGTTGATTGGATCGCCTTCGATGATGATCCGCTTTTAACGGAAGATGCCGGTTATGCCGATGCACCACCGGTCGCCGCCGACGATACACTGGCTACAGCCTTTGACACCGCGTTGGTGCTGGATGTGGCTGACCTTCTTGCGAATGATAGCGATCCCGAAGGTGCGGCCTTAACTGTTACGCAGGTGAGCGCCGCACAATCCGGCACCTTGACGGATAATGGCGATGGCACGCTCACCTATGTGCCCGCTGACGGCTTTGTCGGGACTGACAGTTTTGGCTATACCGTGTCCGATGGGACGCATCAGACAACTGCCACAGTCAATATTACGGTGGGTGAGATGGCCGTGTCCGGCCCAGAGTCCGACGATTTTTCAGCCGCAGCTCTGGGTGACCAATGGACAATCACCACACCAGGCGCCAGTTCTTGGGCTTTGGACACCAGCGGCAGCGACGCATTCCTATCCCTGATCACTCCGGATGGCACCTATGACGCGTGGGGCACAAACACCACTGCGCGGGCGATGCAGGCGATGGACGATACCGACTTCACAGTCGAAACGCGGTTCCTGTCTACGCCAGACAGTAAATATGAGCTGCAGGGTTTTCTGATTGAAGAAGACGCCGATACCTGGTTGCGCTTTGACACCTATTCGGACGGTAGCAAGCTTTACGCCTTTGCGGCATTCAGCAATGCAGGAAGCAACACAGTCCTGTTCCAACAAGTGATACAGGGCGGTACTGCACCGTTTCTGCGTCTGGAGCGCAGCGGCGACACGTGGACGTTCCTTTATTCTCAAGATGGCAGCAGTTGGACGTTAGCTGGCACCACAACTCGGTCTATCGCGGTTTCTGACGCAGGTGTCTTCGCAGGCAACCTTGCCGGCTCCAACGGTTTCACGGCCCTTGTCGACTATATCGAATTTGGGTCAGACCCGCTTACCGCTGAAGATGGGTCAGTTGCACCGCCAAATGCTGCGCCGACTGCCGAAGATGACCAGCTCGTAACGGCTGCAGACACTGCGTTAATTTTTGACCAAGCCGACCTTTTGGAAAATGATAGCGACCCAGATGGTTCGACCCTAAGCATTGTAGAGTTCGGACCGGCACAATCCGGCTCCCTCACTGACAATGGCGACGGCACGCTGACGTATACGCCCAATGCTGGCTTCGCCGGAAGCGACAGCTTTGATTACACAGTCTCGGATGGTGCTTTGCAAACCACAGCGACTGTAAGCGTCACAGTTGGCAGCACGCCTCAATCAACCGGCGTTTCCGATGATTTCTCTGCCAGTGAAGTTTCTGGGGTCTGGACCGGCACGACCCCCGGCAGCGGCGCCATTGCCCCCTACGAGAGCGGATCAGAAAGCGCGGTTGCGCTGACGGCGACGGGCGCGCAGGATCCTTGGGGCCAGAACATGGCCACACGGCTGATGCAGGCCATCGACAATGTGGATGTATCAGTAACCACACGGTTCCTTTCCACACCTGACACCCGCTATGAGACACAAGGTTTTCTGGTCGAGGAAGATCAGAATTCATGGCTGCGCTTTGACACGTATTTTGACGGCACCAACCTACGCGCATTTGCCGCGCTGACGCTGAATGGCACCCCTACTGTGTTACTAAACACAGTGCTGGCGGTTAACGCAGCGCCCTATTTGCAGCTGACCCGTACAGGGGACATCTGGCAGTTCGCCTATTCGCAGGATGGAAACAACTGGTCTGTTGCAGGCACTGCCACCGCAGCGATAGACATGACTGCCATCGGCGTCATGGCTGGCAACGTGACCGCATCCAATTCGTTCACAGCGATCGTGGATTGGTTTGAGGTTGCCACTGATCCGTTGTTGCAGGATGACGGGCTGCCGTTTGACCAGAGCACTCCGGTGGCGGTTGACGATGCATTTACTACGCAGGTCGATGCGCTTCTTGCCGTCGATGCTGCAAGCGGCGTGCTGTCCAATGACACCGATGCTGATGGTGACACGCTGACCGCCAGCCTGATCAATGGGCCCCAAAACGGCACTCTGACGTTCAACACAGACGGCTCTTTCACGTACAGCCCGAATGCTGGGTTCGTGGGTTATGACACCTTTGTCTATTCGACAGCGGACAGTTTTGGTGCCACCGATACGGCCAGCGTCGCGCTGACAGTGGGGACACCGCCAAACGGATATTCCGATGATTTCTCCGGCGGATCACTCTCCGGGTTTTGGACTGCTGAAGGGCCTGCTGGCACGACTGCCGGTCGCGGCATCACTGGCCCGGACGGCGTACTTGAGCTCCGCTCTGGCAATGGAACCTTCGATGCTTACGGCACCAATACATCAGGTCGCCTGATGCAGGATGTTCTGGATCAGGACATTCAATTCACCGCGCGGTTCCTGTCGGTGCCTACAGGCCCCTACCAGTTGCAGGGTTTCTTGTTCGAACAGGATGCGGGGAAGTGGGTGCGCCTCGATGTCTATAGCGATAAGAACGGGCTACATATCTATGGGGCCCACACGACTGGCGGCACCACCAACACAATGTTCAACACGCTGATTGATCCGGCACAGGTGGAATTCATGCGCGCAGGTCGCCAAGGCGATGTCTGGACGTTGGAATATTCGGAAAACGGCTCTGACTGGACGGTTGCGGGTTCCTTCACCTTTGCGATGGAGCTGAACCGCGGAGGCCTGTTCGCTGGCAACCTTGGCGCATCCACAGGCTTTACCGCAGTGGTCGACTGGTTTGAGACTAATTCAGACCCGATCTTAGGCGAAGATGCCAATGTAGTCCCTCAGGCTGTTGACGATGTGCTGTTCGTACTGCCCGACACCACAACCCTGATCAACACGGCAACTGATCTGCTCGCAAATGATCAGGCAGTAAGCGCGCAGCTGGACCTTGTCTCAATCGGCTCTCCGTCTTCCGGCACGCTGATCGACAATGGCGATGGCACGCTGTCCTTCACCCCCGATGCTGGTTTTCTAGGTGATATCACGGTCAGCTATGTGATGAGCGCTGACGGTCAAACGGACACAGCCGAGCTGACACTGACGGTGCAACCGCCTTCCATCTCGGATGATTTTGCAGATGGCGTGCTGGATCCGGCTTGGTCCTTTTCCGGCATTGGCGGCTCAGGAACGGAAGGATCGGTCGGCAGTAACGGTGTATTGCAGATCGTTTCGCCGCGCGGATTGCCGGTATCTGCGTCTGATGTATTGACCTCACCGCGTGTGCTGCAAGACCAACCAGATACTGATTTCCAGATTTCAGCAGGGTTCTTGACCGAACCTGAGCAAGCATATCAAGAGCATGGCCTTTTGGTTATTCAGGATGCCGAAAACTGGATACGCTTTGACATGGCATTTACCAACAGTGGTCTTGTCTTGATCGTGGGTGTGATTGAGGGCGGTCAAACCACCTACCCTCTGTTCCAGAGCATCGATTCAGGTGACGTGACAGACTTCCGGATTTCCCGCGACGGCAGCAACTGGCTGTTCGAAACAAGTGACGCAAATGGCACTTGGACCACTGCATTCACCATGACCCATGACATGGAAGTCACGCAGGTAGGGCTGTTTTCCGGCAGCACATCTTTCGACTCAAATGTGCCGGGTTATACCGCGTTGGTAGATTATTTTGAGAACGCGATGAATCCGCTGGTAAATGAAGACAGCGTTGTCGTCCCAGCAAATTTCACTCCGATCACCAACGATGATACCGCAGTGGTAGACGGCCTTGCGCCGACAATCATTGATGTTTCGGACCTGCTGGCCAATGACACCGATAGCAATGGCGACACCTTGACCGTCACGGGTATCATCCAACCAGACCATGGCAGCCTTGTTGATAATGGCGATGGCACGCTGACCTACACACCCACAATAAACAGCCCCGTTCAGGATAATTTCAGCTACACTGTTAGCGACGGCACCGACACCTCCAGCGCTGACGTGCGGCTGATTGTCGGCAATCCGATCACTGTTTGGGAAGGGTCGCAGCAAAGCTTTGGCAGCAACGGAGAGGGCCAACAATTCATCAACGTTCTTGGCAATGTTGATGCTGTTGTAACGGGCCTGTCCTACACGTTGAATGGCGGAGCCGTGCGGCAGTTATCCATCGGTGCGGATACGCGACGCTTGCAGGACACCGGCGATTTCAACATCGACATACGGTATTCTGCGCTGGACGGCAGCGCGGCGGACGACATCATCTTAATCACCGCAACCACTGAATTGGGCGATGTTTTCACGCAGGAAGTTGTGATCGACTACGAAGACGGCATTGCATGGGACCCCAACTATGCCATCGACTGGAGCACCCAAACCAACGTCTCGGATGCTGTCCAGATTGCTGATGGTCGATGGGAAATCGGGCCTGACGGGCTGCGCCCCACGCAACTGGGATATGACCGTGTGGTGGTGATGGGCGATGCGGGTTGGGACAATTATCAGCTGAACACGACGATCACGATGCACGACTTGCTGAACAGCGATCCTCGCGGGCGTGACGGCGGCGGGTTTGCCATCGGCATGCTCTGGACCGGTCACACAAACGACCCCATCTCTGGGTTCCAGCCCTTGTCAGGATGGGAACCGGGGGCTGCGTTTTTCTACACCGACAAGAATGGTGATGGCACAGGCCGCCTTGATCTTCACCCGTCCCGAGACTTCTTCTCGGAACTCAACACGATGGCGTTGTCTCTGGACGAGGGTGCCACCTACAATTTCACAGTGCAGGTAGAGCAAGTCGCGCTTTATGACCGGCTCTTTTCGGTCCGCATTTGGGAAGAAGGCACCGCAGAGCCCGAAGCATGGACCATGCAAGGCGTGCAGACCTTTGATATCAGCGACGCGCCACAAACGGGATCTGTCTATTTTAACGCCCACTATTTCGACGTCAGTTTTGGTGATGTGACCGTGACCGAAATTACGGGCAGCGACATTCTTCAAGGGACCGAAGGGGATGATACCCTGATGGGTGTTGACCTGACTGCCGCGCTCCCCGGCGCGGGTGAACGCGATGTTGCCGCAGGGTATGCTGGTGAAGATACCTTTGTGATGGGGGATGCGAACGGGGTCTTTTACGATGACGGCGTTGCGGCCAGTTCGGGTATTGATGATTTCCTCTACGTCTGGGATTTTTCGACAACCGAGGACATCTTGCTGCTGCATGGCATCGCCAGCGACTATTTCGTCGAGATTGATGCCGCCACTCTGCCTGAGGGTGCAGCGATCTGGCTGACCGGAGACACCGACAGCGCAGATGAGCTGATCGGCATCCTCGGAGGCTTGACTGAATTCGATTTAAATGCGGAGAATGTCTCTTATAGTGGACTATTTGCCTAATTATTTTGAACTTAACTTTGGAGACAGCAATTATGAAAGTCGCAATTTTGGCCGGTGGCAAAGGTACTCGATTAGCCGAAGAAACCTCTGTTCGTCCCAAGCCTATGGTAGAAATTGGCGGCAAACCAATCCTGTGGCACATCATGAATATCTACTCGCATTTCGGACATCAGGATTTCGCTGTCGCGCTTGGGTATAAGGGCGACCATATCAAACGTTATTTTGCTGAGTATGGTCAGCTTTCGGGTAATTTGACGGTGCGGCTCGGCAATCCTGAACCGCTGGTGCGTCACGATGAACAGCACCCTCAGTGGAACATCGATCTGATTGAAACCGGCAACGAAACCTTGACCGGTGGACGCGTGAAGCGGCTCCAGCCCCACATGGGCAGCGGAACCTTCATGCTGACCTGGGGTGATGGTGTCAGCGATGTGGACCTGAACAAGCTGCTGGCGTTTCATAAATCACACGGGAAGCTGGCAACGGTCACTGCAGTGCGCCCTCAGGCCCGCTATGGCCACATGCGGTTTGACGGCGACCGTGTCACCGCATTTGAGGAAAAGCCGCAAACGGCAGAAGGCTGGATAAATGGCGCTTTCTTTGTGCTTGAACCAGAGGTTTTTGACTACATCGAAGGTGACATGGTGATGTTCGAACACGCACCGCTTGAGAACCTCGCACGTGACGGACAATTGATGGCCTATCGTCATGAAGGCTTTTGGGCGGCGATGGACACGCTGCGCGATAAGCATGTCCTGCAAAAGATATGGGACTCTGGCGACCGTCCTTGGGCACATTGGGAGAAGTAAGTATGCGTGTACTGGTAACGGGAAACCGTGGATATATCGGTGTTGTTCTAACCCCTATGCTGCAGCAAGCTGGTCACGATGTCTCGGGGATCGACACCGACCTTTACCGCCGCTGTACCTTTGCACCCGGCGGCGAAATGCCCGACGTGCCGACGCTGCTGAAAGACATCCGTTCCGTGACGCCTGAGGACTTCGAAGGTGTTGATGCGGTCCTGCATCTTGCTGCCCTGTCAAATGACCCCCTTGGCGACTACCGCCCCGAGACCACTTTTGACATCAACTACGAAGGAACGATGAACGTTGCCCGCGCAGCAAAGGAAGCGGGCGTCAGCCGGTTTGTCTTTTCCTCATCTTGCAGCAATTACGGAGCGGGCGGAGAAGATTTCATCGACGAAAATGGCGCCTTCAATCCCGTGACACCTTACGGTGAGTCCAAGGTCAAATCTGAAATGGCGCTCGCCGAAATGGGCGATAATACATTTTGCCCGACCTTCCTGCGCTCTGCCACAGCCTATGGCGTCAGCCCGCGCATCCGGTTCGATCTGGTGCTGAACAATCTTGTGGCTTGGGCCGTTACAACTGGCAACATCCACATGAAATCAGACGGCACACCGTGGCGCCCCATCACCCATATCGAAGATATTAGCCGCGCGTTTCTTGCAACGCTGGAATCCCCGATCGGAAACATCCACAACGAGGCGTTCAACGTCGGGGTCACCGACCACAATTACCAGATCAAGGAATTGGCTGAAATTGTCGCTGATGTTGTTCCGGGCTGCGATGTGACCTTTGCCGACGACGCCGGCCCCGACAAACGATCCTACCGCGTCAACTGCGACAAAATCCAGCGCGTCATGCCGCATTTCAAACCCCAGTGGGATGCACGGAAAGGCGCGCAGTCGCTGTATGAAGCATACCGCGCCCAAGATTTGACTCTCGAGGAATTCGAGGGGCCAAGGTACCAGCGCATCGGCCACATCAAAAAATTGATTGCGGATGGCATTATCGACTCTTCCCTGCATCACACAGAAAACGCCAAACAAGGAATAGATGACGCCTTTCGCGCGGATGCCGCGAAGGTCAGCTGCATTTCTTGCGGGCACAAGGGACTGGACCCGATCCTTGATCTAGGGATGATGCCCCGCTCTGACGGGTTGCTCGACACAGGCGCACTTGATCACAGCGAAAGCCTTTCACCGCTGCGGCTGGGGTTTTGCCCCGACTGTACGTTGGTACAGCTGCTGGAAACCCGCCCACCAGAAGAAATGTTCGGCGATGACTACGTCTACTTCTCTTCTTTTTCGGAAGACCTACTGGCGCATTCAAAAGCCAATGCAGAAGAACTGATCGATAAGCGAAATCTTGGTCCGGACAATCTGGTGGTCGAGATTGCGTCAAATGACGGCTACATGCTGCAAAACTTCAAGGCGCATGGCATCGGCGTTCTCGGAATCGATCCCGCTCTCCAGCCTGCGACTGCGGCACAGGAAAAAGGGATCGACACCATCAACGATTTCTTCGGAAGCCGTTTAGCACAAAAACTCAAGAACGAAGGCCGCCGTGCCGACGTCATCATCGCCAATAACGTCGTGGCCCATGTCGCCGACCAGAACGATCTGGTTAAGGGAATGGAGACCCTGTTGGCTGAAGACGGCCAGGTTGTCGTTGAATTCCCTTATGTTCGTGACCTGATAGACTACATTGAGTTTGACACGATCTACCATGAACACCTGTGCTATTTCTCGGTACATTCAGCCAAGCTGCTGTTCGAACGCAACGGCCTCTATCTGAATGATGTCCGCCGCTTGCCCATTCACGGCGGCTCCCTGCGACTTTACTTCGGCAAGACGGCCAAGCCGACGGAAACAGTTGCAGATATTCTGGCAGAGGAAGTCCGATTGGGGTTGGACCAATACGACTATTACGCCGATTTTGGCACCCGTGTGCGCCACTTCAGGGACGAAGCACGCAAGCTTGTTCATGACATCCGCGCACAGGGCAAACGCATCGCAGCTTATGGTGCGGCGGCCAAAGGTACGATCATGTTGAATTTTCTCAATCTCGATCATACAGCCATCGACTACGCGGTTGACAAGAACACCCACAAACACGGGAAGTATATGCCCGGAGTGCGTGTCCCGATCGACGACCCGGCAAGGCTGCTTACCGATCGACCCGAGTACGTGATGATCCTGCCGTGGAATTTTCGCGATGAGATCGTGCGCCAGCAACAAGATTATCTTGACGGAGGAGGCAAGTTTGTCGTGCCGATCCCGCACCTAGAAATTGTGGAGAAGTAGGCGATGCGTCGCAGCTCCTGCCCCGCGTGCGGATCACGCGCACTGTCTGAGATTTACCGCCTTGATGCCATTCCGGTTCAGTCTTGCGTTTTGCTCGATACTCAAGACGAAGCGCGCAGCTTTGGACGGGCACCACTGGTGCTTGCATTTTGTGACGGTTGCGGATTGGTGTTCAACACCGAATTCGTGCTGGAGCATGTCGACTATGCATCGACGACCGAAGAAAGCCAGCATTTCTCCGGTACGTTCAACGCATTTGCCAAGGGTCTTGCTGCAGAGATCAAAAGCCTGACCGACCTACGCGGTAAGCGCGTGCTTGAGGTCGGGTGCGGCAAGGGTGATTTCCTTCAGGAATTGGTGCGTCAGACCGGCGCGCGGGGTTTGGGCGTTGATCCAGGTTTCATTCCCGAACGCCTGCCAGGCGCGGATGGCGAGCACATTGATTTCATCCGCGCGTATCTGAACCCCGAACAAATCAAAGAGCAACCTGACTATGTGATCTGCCGCCACACGCTTGAACATATTCCCGAAGTGGGCGCGTTCATGGCCGATATTGTCCAGATCGCGGGCGACGGTGCTGGTATTTTCTTTGAAACGCCTGATGTGGCACGCGTTCTGGATGAGGGCGCGTTCTGGGATATCTATTACGAGCACTGTTCATATTTCACGCTAGGCAGCCACGCGCGCGCCTTTCGTGCTGCGGGTATCGGCGTCACCAAAATGTATCTTGCCTATGAAGGCCAATACATCATCATGTACGGTCAAACCGGAGATACAGACACCCTGCCCGGCGAAGACGATATGGACAAATTGCGCGAGCTTGCTGCCGCATTTCCAGAAAAAGTCAGCGCAGTGCGCGAACACTGGCGTGATTTTGTGGGCCAGCGGCACGCTGCAGGAAAGCGGGTTGCGATTTGGGGCGGCGGATCAAAAGGCGTGTCGTTTCTGACCACCGACGATCTAGGTCCGATGGTGTCGCAAGTGGTGGATATTAACCCGTTCAAGCAGGGCAAATATGTGCCGGGCACAGGTCACCAAGTGCTCGCGCCCGAAGCCTTGAAGGACGCGCCGCCCGACACCGTCATTGTGATGAACCCCGTCTATCTGCCCGAAATCGGTGCGCAGCTTGCTGATATGGGGCTTTCACCTGAATTGGTGGCTGTATGACCGTATCAGTCGGCCCCTGCCCCGTCTGCAACGGGCATGCGCATGTCTTCTTTTCGATGACTGCGCAGCCGATCATTACCAATCAACTGTGGCCAGATGCCAAAACTGCACATGATGCTCCTACCGGTGATCTTGATCTGGCGATATGCGGCAGATGTGCAATGATCTGGAACGCGGCCTTCGATCCCGATCTGATGCAATACGCACCCGGCTATGAGAACGCCCTGCACTTCTCTGCCAACTTTCGGGACTTTGCCGCGCAACTGGCAGCGCATTTGGTGAAGGAATACAACCTGATCGGCAAACCAGTGGTGGAGATTGGATGCGGCGATGGTTTTATGCTGGATCTGATGGCAGAACAGGGCGTGGGGTCAGCAATCGGATTTGACCCGACCATGCGCGGCGTAGAGACCCCTTTCACCGCAAGGCCCGAGGTCGATATTGTGCCGGAGTATTTCCAGTCAGACCAGCTGGATCGCGCTTTTGATGCCTTGCTTTGCCGCCATGTGCTGGAACATCTGGACACGCCCGCACCGCTTTTGGCCGACATCCGCCGTGCTGTCGGGGACCGCAATACGCCTATCTATTTCGAAATGCCCAATGCCGGTTGGATGCTGGAAGCGACCTCATTCTGGGATGTGATCTATGAACATGTTGGATACTGGACGGCACCTGCACTAGAGACATTGTTCCGCCGGGCAGGCTTTGCCCCTGCATCGATAAGCGCGGGCTATGGTGATCAATTTCTAATGGCCGAGGGACTTCCCGCAGCGCCTGACCCCGATTTTCTGCCGACCGACACCAGCACTGTGCTAAAGGCTGCCGACAAGTTCGCGACCGCCTTCGCGGATGAGCTGGAGAAAAGGAACGCCAGCTTGGGGCATGGCCGCAAAGCTGTGATCTGGGGCGCCGGATCGAAAGGGATCACATTTGCCAACGCCCTGAAGGGCACGGCGGCGCAATCCCTTGCCGCGATGATTGATCTGAACCCCCGCAAGCACGGCTTACACATTCCCGGCATCGGCTTGCCCGTTAGGTCCCCGGACGATTTGCACGATATTGCGCCCGACCTCGTTCTGGTCGCCAACGCGCTGTACCTAGATGAAATCCGCGATCAGGTGCACGGGATGGGACTGGCACCCGACTTTGACGTCATTGCGGGATGATCTTCATGTCACAGACGCCGCGCCGGATCGACGTTCAGCCCTTCTGGATCGGTCAGTCGCGGCGCGCGCGGCCCGTAGCCCAAAAGCCTGAGGATCGCCGCCTTGCGCGCCATTGCCGGCTGCTCAACCAAATGCCAGGACAAGATCGAAACAAGCAGCGTCGGAACGAAAGCCAACCCCATATTTTGCAAAGGCGTCTGCGGCCCGAACAGATAGACAACCAATCCCTGCAGGGGGAAAGCATAGACATAAATGCCGTAGGAATAGTCACCCAAGCGGTTAAAGCGTCGCACAGCACCGCCGGGAACATAAGCCAGCCAGAACGTCGCATAGCTAAGCGCAAGTGCAAACAACGGCAAAGCCAATGGCGTACCTGCCATGGCCCACGCGATTGCTGCAAGTGCAGCGAAAATAACGGGATGCAGAACAATTCGATCGCGCCAAATCCAGAACGCCACGCCGATGGCAAAGGGCATCGACAGCGTCAGCAGTTTGGCCGCATGATACGACACAACATCTGCAAACATCGCCCCTACCGCCCAAACACCCGCGTAAAGCGCCAAAGCACCAGCCGCGCGCGCATTGCTCTTCCATGCTCCGGCCAGCCCCGCAATGAACACACCGACATAGCACAACACCTCATGTTTGAGCGTCCAGATAGAGCCGACAACCGCCTCTACCGGCTGACCGTCAAAGACACCGGGCAGCCGGTATTGCAACGGGAACAATGCCGTGTTGCGCAGCACGAAAGCATAAACATTCCAATCAGCGAAATAGCTCGACACAGGCTGGGTCGTAACGAACGGTCCCATCAAAAAGGCCACCAACAACAAGCTGGCAATCAACCCCGGCATCAGCCGCAGCGTGCGCGCCAGAATGAAACTGATATGGCTGGACGATCGCTGAAAGCTTGCCGTGATCAGAAAGCCCGATATGGCAAAGAAGATGAACAGGGCGATCGTCCCCAAAGAGTGACCAGTCACCGCGACCAGCGGTTCGGCCACTCCGGCGCCAATTGCGATCGGCGTGGCATGGGACACAAGCACAGCAACAGCCGCCAAGAAACGGATCAGGTTGAGATTGTTGTCGCGTCCGCCGCTCAGATCGGCCAGCCTGATCATGCTGCGCTCCCGTTGTTTTCCAAAATTCCGGACTTCCACGTATATACTAAGTGGACTTCTCCGGTTGCGTCACGGAATTTCGTACCATGACCGATAAAGTCAATGATACGAAGTCTCTGGTCAGCGTCATCATTCCGTGTCGCGACCGTCAGGCGACCATCGCGGAAGCCGTTCAATCCGTGCTATCGCAGGATTACACCCCCCTTGAGGTCATCGTGATCGATGACGGATCGCGTGATGGCACGCTTGATGTTCTGGCGGCAATGTCTGACCCGCGTTTGGTAGTGCTGGACAATAAGGGATCACAGGGTCCAAGTGGCGCACGGAACTACGGCGTCAAGCAGGCGCATGGCGATTGGATCGCCTTTCAGGATAGCGATGATGTCTGGTTGCCAGAGCGGTTATCGCGACAAATGGATCGGCTGAAGCAAAGCAATCATATCGCAGGCTTCTGCGCGATGGTGATCAAGGCTGATACCGCCCCCCAAAGCCCCGCAACAGGAAGGGTCCCCAAACACACCATCGGCCCGTTGTCTGAAAATATGCTGCCCGCGTTGCTTCGTGGCAGCTTTATCTCGACCCAGATGCTTATTCTGCGCAGAGATATCTTTGACGAACTCGGCGGTTTCGATGAAGACTTTCCTGCGTTGGTGGATTGGGAGCTGATGCTGCGCGTGTCAAAGCGCGGCACCATAGACTTTCTCGATGAGGAGCTGGTCATCCAGAGAATGTCTGACAACTCCGTAACACGCTCGGTTGAAAAGCGGTCATTGGCCCAGCGCTTGGTCATGCGCAAACACAAGGCGCTGTTCGAGCAAGACCCACCGGCAAACGCCCAGCACCACCGGCGGATATCAGGGGGGCTGCGCGCATTGGGCGATTACACCGATGCGCGGCGGCACGCGGTAAGAGCGTTGCGCGCGCAGCCTTTCGCTATCGCCAATGCAGTGTCATTGGTTAGGGCACTTGCGCGGGGGTGGTTGGGATGACGCTACGGTGGGCAATCTTTGCGGTGACAATATGCCTGTTCGGTGCGGCAAAAGCAGCCGAGTTTCGCCAAGAGGCTGGCCGTGGCTGGCAGGCGCTTGAAGCTGCGATAGCCTCTGGGCAGGTCGGCGCTGGCGATACCGTTGTACTTGAGCGCGGCAGCCACGGCGTCTTGGTATTGGAAGGGCTGCATTTCGACCCCGCGTTGACCTTTCGCGGGGCCGCTGGTGCGCATGTTCAGGCGGTTTTGGTACAGGACGCTTCGGGATTGGTGATCCGCGATCTAGCGGTGTGGCCAACAGCCGACATCGCCCAGAAGGCCGTTGTCCTGTCCAGACCCAACACCAACAGCATCGTTTTCGAGGGGCTTGATGTCCGTAGTCGTGAAGATGCCGCGCGCAATTATCTTGATTGGTCCCTTTCAGAATGGCTCTCATTAAAGGGCATCGGTGGCGTGCGAATTGAGGGCGCTAACAGCGGCGTTTTCGACAGCCAGATTACGGCAACAGGTTTCGCCATCACCGCCCTTGGCCCCGCAGCACGCATCGAAGGAAATCACGTTCGCGGGTTCACAGGCGATGCCATGCGTGCACTGGCCGATGATTCAGTTGTCAGCGGCAACACCGTGCAGGACTGCATCAAAGTGGATGACAACCACGATGACGGTTTTCAGGCCTGGGCACCACGGGACGGCAGCGGCCCCTTGCGGGGACTACGGATCGAGGGCAACCGGATACTGGAATGGCGCGGCCCCAAGGCCCATCCGTTGCGCTGTCGCTTGCAGGGGATCGGCTTGTTCGACGGCCCCTATGAAAACCTGACGATAGCCAACAATCTGGTTGAGGTGACAGGATATCACGGAATCTCTTTGTACGGTGCGAGCACGTCACGGATCGTCAATAATACCGTGGTGCATCCAGATGGCCAAGCGAAGGATTATCCGTGGATAATGCTTCAGGATGCCAAGGGTGGTCAGCTTGCATGGCAAAACCTATTAGCCAACAATCTAGCTGCGCGGTTCTCGATCAGAACGAAACTGCCACCTGATCAACCGAAAGGGACGAATGTCACGGTCTCCGATCCGGCAGCCATCTTTCGCGATGCGGCCGGTGGCGATTACCGGTTGCTGCCGTCATCGGACCTTACAAGCGCGGGCGTAAAAGGGCGTGGCCCGGCCCAGGATATTGACGGGACCCGACGCCCGCAAGGCGCCGGAATAGATCTGGGCGCATTCGAAACCAGATAGTTCGTCATATTCGATGCCATTTAATCTGGAATACCCAGTTGGATGATGCGCTGCGCATGCATCAGGCAGTCAGACGCCACAATGACGCTTTGGTGGAAAAAGCGGCAGGTTTGAATTAAAAATTCACTTTTTGACTCTGATGGTTTTGTTTCCCCTTCCGGCTCAGGCTGTCGTCATTAAGGCGCTTCTTCCCTCCGGTATGCCTTATGATCTCAACGCAAGTCTGCCGATCGCGTGGCGGGCCTTTCCAGACACAACAGCACCAGTGCCGCCTCAACTTAAAACTCTAGTTTCTGCAAAGTCTCCGTTAAGCTTGGGCCAGAATCGACAACAAGGGGGAACATGACATGATCAAGCGACATCTATTCACCACCGCGGCGGTTATTGCGATGCTGCCGGTTTTAGCAACGGCCGAAGTTACGCTAACGCGGATCGCAACGATGCCTGACGGGGCAGAAGTAACCGGTATTTCGACAAACGCCATTGGCGATTTGTTTCTGAACGCTCAGCACCCGGGCGGCAAGAATACGTTTAAAGATGACGCGCCAGCTGCACTGGTTGGCTATGTAACCGGGTTTGACCCATCGGCCCCCACGATGTCTATTCCAGCGGAAAATGCACGCGGCGGGGTCAGTACAAATTCGGGTAAGTATGTGGTTTTCGCCAAAGCGGGGGACACCTTGGGCAACGGTCAGCTCTTTGGTGGTGTTTATGATGCTGCCGGAGAATTGATGTATGTCTCGAACACGCCCGATTTTAACGGCTTTGTTCCCACTGGCGCCAACACAGCATATCTTTACACGGGATGGGAAGGTGCCGGCCGTGACGGCGCAAGCGCGGTCTCAAAGGTGAGCCTGACAAGGAACGATGGCCAGTGGGCAGCTGATCTGGCATCTTCGAAAATGCTGGATCTTGCATCGGTCGACGGTGGTGCTGTGCTATGTTCCGGCATCGTAACGCCTTGGGGCACACCGCTATTGGCTGAGGAGTATTTCTTCTACAATTCGGCCACTTGGAACCACCCCGACAATCATGATGACGATGAACGTGCCAGCTTTCAGGGCGGCAATGACATCAACTATATCAAGCCCAAGAACATGTCACAGTACATCGGCAAAATGGCGAACCCTTATCGGTATGGCTATATGATCGAAATCAACAATGCGGCCACTGCTGACAGTGAAGAGCTGGTCAAACACTATGCGACCGGCCGTCTGTCGCATGAAACTGCAGCGATCATGCCAGACAATAAAACAGTCTATATGACCGATGACGATAGCGCTGTTTACAGTCATGAAACATACAACACAGCCTCTGGTGGTGTCTTTTTCAAGTTCGTCGCTGACGTTGCTGGTGATCTAAGCAGCGGCACGCTGTTTGCGGCAAAACTAACTCAGGACGACAGCACCGATCCGGCGATTACAGGCTTTGACGTCACTTGGGTCAAGCTTGGTCATTCCAATAACGCCGATATTGAAACCTGGATTGCTGAATATGACAACGTGCAGGTCGCCGATTATGTGGATGGCCAGACCAGCTATGTGTCCGATGATCAAATCCGTGCGCATGCTGCTGGCACTGCACCAGACAACCGCGCCGCGTTTCTCGAATCGCGCCGGACTGCTGCCGCCATGGGGGCGACCAATGAGTGGGACAAACTTGAGGGCGTCACCTCTCATGGGAAGACCGTCTATCTTGGTGTGTCTGCGCTGTCCTTTACGATGGATGAAAGCTGGGGTCACAAAGACTGGTCGACAGGTATTATAGACACCGGTGTTGCAGGCGATATCGCACTGAATGCCGAAGGCTGCGGCGCGACCTATGTCGCGACCACAGGGGATGATTACAACATCACCCGCCTGGACCCATATGTCGTTGGCAAAACGGATGCCGAAGGCCGCTGCGATGCCAACCTGCCAGCAAATCCAGACAACATCCTGACGTTGAACGATGGTACACTTCTTATCGGTGAAGACGCCGGCAAGAAGCGGCATGACGTTGATATGCTGTGGATGGCTAAACGCTAACCTAAGTTCAAAGTGGCGCTGATGCGGCTGTTTTCTGCAAAGGTAAAACAGTCACTTTCGGCGCCACTTTCAGATCGAGTTGCTGCTCTATAAAGGCGTCGTGAATGCGCATAGACAGTCCCAACTGACATCTGTTCGAACTTGGCCACAATTTGTCGGGCCTACGCCAAGTCTTCTTTCCAAACCGGATTGGACCATGCGCGTTTGCCCGCGCTGTCTATCACTGTTACACGCAGCCAGTCGCTGGCCCCGAAGCGATCAAGCGGAATACGGGTCGAGGTCATAGAAACGCCATGCACGGCCACTGCGGCGGAACCTTGTCCCTGTACAATCACGCTTTTCACGGCAGAGCTTTGCACAGTCACGTGGCCGTCTTCCCACTGTATACCGCTCAAGTCAGGTCCGGTCGTGCTGTAATGATGGCCCGCTTTCAGAGCCTCAAGAAGTGCTTCTGGCGAATTTTCTCTGGCTTTGACCATAACCCAGCCGCCAAAGTGATCCGGCTCTGAAAAATGCGCGTCATCCGTGGCACACAGCGAAAGTTTACACCCTTCTGACAGCAATTGGTCCAATGTGTAAAAGCCGTGCGGCCGGTCACATCCCATGGCGCATCCGTGATTATAGACCTCCACTGCATGCGCGGCCTTGATGGTGCGTGCATCCGCAGTGGTAAGTCCGGACCATTCGGGATGCGCAATGGCAACAAAGGCCCCTGCCGCGCGGGCGCGGGCAGCCAGCTCGGCGCCGGCTTCCTGATCGGGACGCACATGAAAATCCGGCGCATTCGGCCGCACGAAATCCATCGGAAGACCAACCGCCAAAATGTGCCACAACTCCCCATTCTCCATCGCGCCAGAGTGAAGTTCAGCGCCGAGGATGGTGGTGAAATCACTATCCCGATATGCGCGGGTATCGGTCAGCGGATAGTCGTAGCGTCCGATAAAGTGATCCGTCAAAGCAATGAAATCATATCCCTCTGCCTTATACCTCCGACACACTTCTGCCGGTTCAAGAATGCCATCAGACCGGGTTGAATGGGTATGCAGATTGCCGCGCCAGAAGGTACCCGGCAGGGAGAAAATGTCAGTATACATGAAACATCCTGTGATTTTTCATATGGTTGTGACGTAGGTGTGTGAAACTGCTGTGACAAACTGCGGAGAAACGTCATGACTGATCAGAAAAAACTGGGGCCGCTTCTGGCTGCGCAGGACTGGGAAGCCGCAGAACGTCTTTTGCGCCGTTTGGCCAAAGGCAAAACCGCCCCGCCGGAAGTTTTCTATAACCTTGCCAAAGTATTGGAAGCCGCAGGCAAGCCCGCGCAAATGGCCGTCTGGCTTAGGCGGGCAGTTGCGCTGAATCCGCGCTATGCCATTGCGTGGTTTGAACTGGGGCGTGCGGCCCTAAATGCCAACGATCTGGAACAGGCCTATGGCGCGTTCCAACGCGCTGTAGATCTGGATGACAAAGATGCAGATGCGCAGCGAAATCTGGGGCGCATCGCCTTGCGTTTAGGGCAATGGGACAAGGCCTTGATGTGCTTTTCTGACCAGCCGGATGTGGAGGCCCAGATTACCCTCTACCGCATCAAAGTGGAAAAGGGAGAACCGGATAAGGCCTTGCGCGACAGGCTTTTGCAGGACCATTCATGGCGTCCGGAAGTCATCAAGATGCTGACGCGCACGGCAAAAGGGTCCCTCCCCTTGCGCCTGACTATAAATACAACGCGCCCGCGTTAATCAGGCGCAACAGCTCACGTCAATCCGGCAAAACACGCCCTTTCCCGGATTGGCGAAACGATTTGCGATAATGCCCGGCCTTAAGTCCGAGGTCCTCTTGCATCTTACGGTTACTCGCGACCTGCTCAGGGGTCATCGAGCAAACCTCCAGCGCGATTTCTTTCTGAACTGGCACGGCTTGTGCAATCGGCGTGCCTTTGCGGATCACCCCTTCGAAACCCGGCTTTAGCAGCGCAGGGAAATGCACGTACCCATCCTTGAACCCGTCACAATCAACAACACCGCCCAAGGTTGTGAACGGTAAATCTGGGTAGCCTTGCGGATGTATAAACATCAATGACCACTCTGATGGCGTTTCGAGTGTCCAGTAATTGATGAATTTCAGGATCAGCTCACGCTGCGCATAAGGTGTTCCGTCAGCTTGTTCTGGCACATGCACACCAATTGGCGCGCGGCTGATGTCAGCGTCTGGCAGGACTGGCGGCTTCCACGCCCATGACACCTCTCCCGCTTGCACAGTGATATCGGTCGGGCAAAGGATCAGCACGCCAAGGCGCATCATATCAATAATTGGCGGGCAATGTTTGAGTGTGCGAACCGCCGCCCCGCCCAGGGTTTCCCCCGCCACCTCTGCTGGCATTGTCGCCATCCACGCCGGAAGCGCCATGGAAGCGGGAATTGGTTTGGGCAACAGCGATTCAAGCAGCGGATGGCAACGTGCGGTGATTTTCATAACAGACGATCAGCGCATTTCGCGGCGGGACACAGCAGCATGCGCAAGCGCCGCCACCACAGTGATGAGGATAATCACCGTACCAACCGCATTGATCACCGGAGGATGCCCGTTCGGGTTCCGGCTCATCGCTCCGATCTCGGTCGCGAAGGTACAAGCGCCGCCTTTTGCGAACATGGTGGTGTTGTAGTTTTCTATCGAAGACAGCAGCGCAATCACCGCAGCCGAGGCAAGCGCGGGCAGCAAGAACGGCAGCGTGATCCGGCGGAACACATGGAAAGGAGATGCCCCGAGATCAAGGGCAGCTTCCTCAAGCTCGATAGGTTGCCGTTGCAGGCGCGCCATCAAGATCAGCAGCGGATACCCCGCAACAAATGTGACCTGCGCCATCATAACGGTGAACAATCCGGCGCCCACACCAAGCCGCCCCCAGAAAACTAAAGCCGACAATCCCAAAATAATGCCGGGTGCAAGCATCGGTGACAACAGAACCCACCAAAGCAACCCGTTTGCACGCCCCCGCCAGCGCGTCAGCAGCACCGCCCCCGACAAGCCAAGCAGCAAAGATAGCGGCACCACGATAGCAGCAACCTGAAGCGAGTTGCCAAAGCAGGCGACAAAGCGGTCGCGGTCCAACGCCCGCAGGACAGGGTCGGCACGAATGTCAGCCTCCGACATCCAGAAAAACGCGTACCATTTGCCCGTAAACCCGCGCCAATCCGTCACCGACGGGGGCGAAACGTCATTGAACGATGTGACGATCATCAAAATCAAAGGTGCAAACATGAAGGCAATGAAAGCCCACATATAACCGTTCAATATGCGCTCAGATGTCATTGTACCCTCGCAAAGTCTTTGAGGCGCGTGCGCATTACCCACATGAAAACCGCCACGATCACAAAGCAAACCAATGTGTAGGAAAAGCTGTAGGCCGCACCGATGTTGGAATTTTCCGCCTCAAAAAACTTGTTATAGATTGTTTGACTGAACCATTCGGATTGCAGCCCGCGGCTGATGATCCGGGGCACCGAAAAGGCACCTGCCGCCAGCATGAAAGTCGCAATGCAGCCGACTGCGATACCGGCTTTGGAATGGGGCATAGTAATGCGCCAGTGTACCCGCGCAGTTGAAGCACCCATATCACGGGCCGCCTCTATCTGGTTGCGGTCCAACGTATTCATCACGTTGTAGATCGGGAACACCATGAACAAGACATAGGTGTAAACGATCACGACAAACACAGTCAGGGCCGAGCGTTTGAATTGGATCGGCTCTGTGATCGCGCCGACCCATAGCAGCACTTCATTGATCAGCCCACGATTGTCGATGATGGAAGTCCACGCGTAGATACGCATCAATTCGACAATGGCATAGGGGATGATCAGACCCAGCATAAGCCAGACAGCGCGTTCGGGTGTTGTCGCCAAGGCGACTTTATAGGCAATGGGGTAACAGACGATCAGGGACAACAAAGTTGCGCAGATGGCAAAGAACAGCGTTCGCGCCAGAACTTCCAGACCAATCCGCTGATAGCTATTGCCGTCTTTTGTGAACCGCAGACCGATAAGGCTCAGCGCTTTGGATGCCCAGGCGGCATCGCTTTGGGCTTGGGCTTCGGCGGTACGGGGGATCATCACAGGCTTGCCGATCGCCGTGAAATTGCCGAACCCCAACTGAGAGGCATTCGCCTCTGCTTCTTGCAGAGTAGTGTAGAGCTGCGCGGCGATCTGTTCGATCTGGCGAGCCGTCTCTATCTGGTCGGGGATAGGCGCGTCTGCCGGGACGCTCAGCGCGGGTAGGTCATAAAGCTGGTCCAGAAAGGCGCGCTCACCACTTTCGCGGACCATCTTGCGGTGGGTGGTCGCCCGGTCGCATTGCAAGATATAGGGCCGTGCAGCACCTGCATTCAGCGTGGGCGAAGCCATGCCTGACATCGAAGGAATCGCCATGCCGGTTGCCGAAGGAATGGCCACCCCACCGCTTTCTGCGGAAGCCTCCGTTGGCTCCAGATAATGCCCAAGGATGTTCACGCAATTGGCCGCGTCACGTTCCAATGATCCTGCAACAGAACTGTCCAGCTGGCGCGCGGGTTTGGTCATTGCACGTTCAAGCATCGCCAGTTGTGGCAGGATGATCAGGACCAGCGCCCATGCAACTACACAGGCGAAGAAAATCGCCGTCAGACCTTTGCCAAAGCTTTGGAAGAGGCCGTTCATTGTGCTGCGATGTCCTGTCCGGTGCGCGCGACAGGGCCAACCGGCAGAATTGTCGCCTTTTGCGGGGCAAAGCCGATTTGCAGTTCTGCCCCCTGCATCGCCTCGATCTCACCCGTGTTCGGCACATACATCGCCATTTCGGCGCCGGACGTGGTCGCCATAAGTAAATTCACAAACGGCCCTTCAAGGTCTCTGCGCAGGACGCGCGCTGACACCATGTTTTTCGACGGCTCAAAGCCAACATTTTCAGGCCGAACAAAAAGAATGGCGTCCTCGCCTATGGAAAGGCCTTTGGGGTTTTGCCCTAGAAAACGGCCGTGTGGCGTATCGATATGGGCCATATTTCCATCTACCGCACTGATCAAACCAGCAAGCTGGTTCGCCTCACCCACGAAGGACGCTGAAAACGCCGAGACTGGGTTGGAATAGATGTGATCTGCGGTGCCAACCTGTTCAATACGACCTGCGTTCATGACGGCAATCCGGTCCGACATTGTCAGCGCTTCTCCCTGATCGTGGGTGATGTAGATAAACGTGACACCAGTTTTCTTTTGAATATTTCGCAGCTCTGCGCGCATATGTTGCCGCAGCTTGAGGTCCAGCGCCGAGAGCGGCTCATCCAGCAAAAGCACCGACGGATCGACAGCCAGAGCGCGCGCAATCGCAACACGTTGCCGTTGACCACCCGAAAGCTCACCCGGTTTCTTGTCAGCCTGATCGGACAGCGCCACCAGATGCAGCAATTCCTCAGCCTTCGCACGACGATCACGCTTGGACACGCCGCGCGCCTCAAGGCCAAAAGCCACGTTTTCCCAAACCGGCATCAGAGGGAACAGCGCGAGGTTCTGAAAGATTAACGCAGTCTCACGCGTGTTTGGGCCCAAGCCTGTCTGATCTTGATCACCAATAAGGATACGCCCCGACGAAGGCTGCACAAACCCTGACACCGAACGCAGAATTGTTGTTTTACCACATCCAGAAGGCCCCAGAATGGAAAAGAACTCTCCTGCCTCCACCACCAGATTGGTGCGCTGAACAGCCGTAAAGCCGTTTGGGTAAGTGACCTCCAATTGGTCCAGCGTAACTGATTTTCCGCGCATTTTGTCCCCGCACAATCGAAAAGCAGCCCCGGTCGCGCCGGAGCCGCCCTTTGTCATCCTTGGCCAGAGTTAGGCGTTGGTCATGATCTCTACGAATTCGTTGCGCACGGGCGCAAAGAACGGCGTATCCGCCTGCCACCACCACATGTTGCCAAGAACCTCTGCGGTGTAGACTTCGTTGAACTGCTTCTTGTATTCGTCCGAAGCGAATTCCGCAGCACCAGCAACGGCGGAATTATACCCCGTGTTGTTGGAGAACATGCCGCCGGTTTCAGGCTTGAGCATGAAATTCATAAAGGCGACTGCCTGCTCTGGGTTTTCGGATTGCTTGAGCATGCCGAAGCTGTCGAGCCATGTGATGATGCCCTCTTTTGGTGCGCGGTAGAGGAAATCGGGATTGTCACGGTTCAACAACAGACCCGTGGTGTCCCATGTCTGACCGATAATCGCACCAGCCTCCGTAAAGGCCGAGGACGCTTCGGTTGCGTTGTTCCAGAAGGCGCCAAAGTTCTCTTTACGCTCGAGAATCCACTGGGTGACTGCACCCCAGACGCGGCGGGCGTCCTCTTCGGATTTGTAGACGTCCAGCATCCGGTTGGACGGCACTTCGCCCGTAGCATCCAGATAAAGGCCCGTGCCCATGATTACAGATTTCTGCCGGAACGCAGCTTTGCCCTTGGCGGCATCGGCCCAGAGATCACCGTAGGATACGGTGCCATCGACGGGCATCTTTTCTTTGTTGTAGGTCACGCCTTCGGTGCCCCAATCCAGAGGCAGCAACACCTGTTCGCCCTTGATCACACCACCCAGCGACGCGCTGTCGCGCAGAAAGGAGGGGATCACGTTGCCCACGTTCACACCCGCAGGGACCGGCGCAAAATAGCTATCCCCGTTGTCGTCAAGATAACCTGCAGAGTTCGTGATTGACGGGGTCACAATGTCGAACCCCTTGCCGCCGTTGGCGCGGATCGTGCTTTCAGCTTCATCATTGGAGCCGAACGTTGTCAGCTCAAGCTTGATGCCGGTGTCTTTCTCGAACGCCTCGACCATGTTGGGCTGGATGTAATCCCCCCATGCCAGCACCTTGACGCTGCCAGAAGACGCAAGCGCATCGCTGGCTTTAAGGATCATTGGCGCGGCCAAGCCTGCTGCGGAAATTTTCAGAACGGAACGACGGCTGAATGACATGGTATCCCCCAAGAGTATTAATGCCCTGATTGGGCTGAGGACCTCAGACCATCGAAAGATCACAGGCAAACTGCAGTTTTGTGAACATTTTGTGACCACTAGGTGCAGCGTTGGGTCACCCCGTCAACGCACCCCGCGCCCGTCTGCTTGCACATCACATCGAGATCGCCTGACTGCGCTTGATTTCCCGCAAGACAACATTGGTCTGGGCACTTGCCACTGCGGGCAGATTGAACAGGAAGTCTTCAAGAAACAGATTGTAGGCCGCTATATCGCGACACAATACCCGCAAGTAATAGTCTGCCTGCCCCGTTGTGGCATAGCAGTCTTGAACCTCCGGGCGCGCTTCGACTGCCGCAACGAAACCGGCAAGATGTTCAGGGTTGTGTCGGGTGAGGTGCACGTGCACCAACGCCTGAAACGTGAACCCAACCCCTTCGGCAGATATCTCTGCCCGGTAGCGCTTGATGATGCCTTCATCCTCGAAAGTGCGGACCCGCCGCCAACATGCCGAGGCAGACATACCAACTTTTTCCGCCAATTCTGCATTGGATAACCGGCAGTCAGCTTGCAGTAGCGACAAAATAAGTCTGTCTCGCGCATCAATCTGCATACGGGTATTCCCTCCACCTTTTACCTCAAAACCGAATAAAATATCCGGCAAATACTGATTTTTACTGAATTTAGATCAAGAATTCCAGCAGAACTCGGTAGAATGGCGAAAACACCTTGGATGGCCGATATGACTGACGAATCCCACCACTTTAAGACCTACGAACTGTCTGACCGATACACGCTTGAAAAAGGGCGGGTTTTCCTGACGGGAACTCAGGCATTGGTTCGTATCATGCTGGATCAGGCACGGCGTGATAGCTCGGCGGGGCTCAATACCGCCGGGTTCATCTCCGGTTATCGCGGGTCGCCGCTGGGCGGCCTTGATCTGGAACTGTGGCGCGCCCGCCCCGAGGTGGCCAAACACAACATCACCTTCATGCCTGCGGTAAACGAAGACCTTGGTGCAACGGCAGTTCTGGGTGCTCAACAGGCGGTGCTTGACCCCGACACCGAGGTCGAGGGCGTGTTTTCGATGTGGTACGGCAAAGGCCCCGGCGTAGACCGGTCTGGCGACGCTTTGCGCCATGGCAATGCCTATGGTTCTGCCCCCAAAGGCGGTGTTCTGGTGGTCGCGGGGGACGACCACGGCTGCGTGTCCTCTTCTATGCCGCACCAATCGGACGTGGCGTTCATGACATGGTTCATGCCCACGCTGAATCCGGCCGATGTATCCGAGTATCTTGCCTTTGGTGAATACGGCATCGCGCTTAGCCGCTTTTCCGGCACATGGGTCGGGTTCAAAGCGATCTCTGAAACTGTCGAGAGCGGCAGATCCGTGGACCTTTCTCCCGATCGCACATTTTCGCTGCCACACATCGATGTGCCCCTTGGCGGCCTGCATATCCGCAGCTCGGACTTGCCGAGCCCTGAAATTGAAACCCGCATAGAGTACAAGCTTGATGCCGTAGAAGCCTTTGTCGAAGCGAACCCGATTGATCGGCGCATTTATGACATTGATGATGCGGCATTTGGCATTGTGACCACCGGAAAAGGTCACCTAGACCTGATGGAAGCCCTGCGTCTGCTTGGCCTAGATGAGGCGGCCTGTCGGCGGTTGGGCATCGACGTCTACAAGGTCGGCATGGTCTGGCCGTTGGCGCGACGTGACGCCTTGGCCTTTGTGCGCGGAAAGCGCGAAGTTCTGGTTATCGAAGAAAAGCGTGGCATCATCGAAAGCCAGCTTAAGGAATATTTTTATGACTGGCCCGGCGACAAACCCCATACGATGGTCGGAAAGCACCGTTCAGCAGGTGATCCCTTACTGCCGTGGACAGGTGAGCTGAGCCCACTGAAGCTGGTGCCTATTCTGGCCGAACGGCTGAACGCCTTCTTTCCAGAGGAGGACCTTGCGGAAAAGGCCCGCATGCTTACCGAAAAACCTCCGGTTCTGTTGAATGTGCCCGGCGCAACGCGCACCCCCTATTTCTGTTCTGGTTGCCCCCACAATACATCAACGAAAGTTCCCGAAGGCAGCAAAGCCGCGTCGGGCATCGGATGTCATGTCATGGCAAGCTGGATGGACCGAGACACGGCTGGCTATGCGCAGATGGGCGGCGAAGGGGTGCCAAATGTAGCTGTGTCAAAGTTCAACGGCGGCAAACATATCTTCCAGAATCTGGGCGAAGGGACGTGGTATCATTCCGGCTCTCTCGCCATCCGGCAGGCTGTCGCCGCAAAATCGAACATCACCTACAAGATCCTGTATAACGATGCGGTTGCCATGACCGGTGGCCAGCCTGTCGATGGCCCCGTCAGCGTGACCGGCATTGCCCAGAGCTGCCGCTCTGAAGGGGTCGAACGCATCGCGCTGGTCTCTGACGATATCGACAAATTCCAGCGCGCCGATTTTCCTGCGCGCACCAGTTTTCATCCGCGTGAAGAACTGGACGCTGTGCAGAGAGAACTACGCGACGTGCCCGGGGTGACCGTCCTGATCTACGAGCAGACCTGCGCCACAGAAAAGCGCCGACGCCGCAAACGCGGAAAGATCGAAGACCCCAAGCGGTTCGCCTTTATCAACCCTGCTGTATGCGAAGGCTGCGGTGATTGCTCGGTAGAAAGCAACTGTCTGAGTATCGAGCCGCTGGAGACCGAATTCGGGCGCAAGCGCCAGGTGAACCTATCCACCTGCAACAAGGATTTTTCCTGTCTGAACGGCTTTTGCCCCAGCTTTGTGACTGTAGAAGGGGCTGTGCGCCGCAAGAAAACAGGCACCAAAGTGGATTTACCCGCCCTGCTGGCCGCAGTCCCGACGCCGCAGCTACCACCGCTCGATACGCCTTTTGATCTGCTGGTCACTGGCGTAGGCGGCACAGGCGTTGTCACGGTTGGCGCGCTGATTACCATGGCTGCCCACTTGGAAGGCAAAGGGTCAAGCGTGCTCGACTTTACGGGTTTTGCGCAAAAGTTCGGCACGGTCCTGAGTTATGTGCGGATCGGGGCAAGCCCTGATGCGATCAATCAGGTGCGTGTCGATGCTGGATCGGCTGATGCCGTGATCGGATGTGACGCGGTGGTTTCTTCAGCGCCGCGCGCCTCTGCCCACTACCGCAAGGGCGCACCGGTGGTATTGAACACCGCCGAGATGCCGACTGGTGATCTGGTTCTTCACCGCGACGCGCGACTGAACATAGACCAGCGTGAAGCGGCCATTCGCAGGATCGTCGGTGACGACTACGTCTGGGGCCTGAATGCCAACGCGCTGGCGGAGGAGCTTTTGGGTGACAGCGTTTTCGCCAACATCATTCTTCTGGGTTATGCTTGGCAGAAGGGGCTTGTTCCCGTCAGCGAAGCCGCGATGAAACAGGCCATAACACTGAACGGCGTTGCGATTGAAAGCAATGCACGCGCGTTCGATTTCGGCCGCATCCTTTCCACCAATCCCCAAGCATTGCTTCCCCAATCGGCCCCTGCGCCGACTCCAACGCTCCGGTCATTGCGCGCACGCCACTTGGAATTCCTGACCGAGTATCAGGACGCTGAATATGCGAAACGCTATGAAACAACGATCACCCGCTTTCATGATGCGCTTCCGGCAGCACATGCAGACGACCTGTCCTTGATTGCGGCAAAGTCGTTGTTCAAGCTGATGGCTGTCAAAGATGAATTTGAAGTGGCCAGACTGCACGCCCAACCTGAATTTATGGCGAAACTTGCCGAGGAATTCGAGCCAGGCTTCAAGATCAACTACCACATGGCGCCGCCCCTAATGTCGCGCCGGAAAGATGCACGTGGCCGCCCCGTAAAGCGCAGCTTTGGCCCATGGCTCACCCCTGCACTGCGCGGTCTGGCGCGGCTGAAATTCCTGCGTGGCACTATGTTTGATGCATTTGGTTATATGGATGAGCGGAAAGAGGAAACGGCGCTGATCGTCTGGTTTGAAGATGTTTTGTCGGCCCTGCCTCGCCTCGTGACCACGCAAACAGTTGAAGATGTCGGCACCATTCTGAAAACTCCGCTAGAATTTCGCGGCTATGGCCCCGTAAAGGAGGATGCTGTGCGCAAATACAAACCTGTCGCTGACGATCTGTTGGCGTCTCTCGAAAAGGCCGACGAAAGCACCACATGAACCATCAGCGCAACTACCGAGAGGGCGCTTATTGCTTTTAAGCTGCGCAAGCAGCCAACAAGAGCCCCCCGTTGATATCCACGCCGCAAACCACTGCGGTCGACCGGAGATTTGACAATCACATGGGCCGCGGTCAGCCGTTCGGGCGCACCCGTGCTGCGCTTTTGTCAGCAAACGCGGCAAGACGTTCGCGCGCGTCTGGCTGCGTATTGACCACACCGGCGACAACAGCCTCGGCGTAGGCGGCATCCATTGCCGACATGTTTTGCATGTGGCTAACAGCCGAACAAATCGCGAAATTGGAAAGTGGAAGGTTTTGCGCTGCTTTGCGGGCCAAATCCATCGCCGCATCAAGGCTGGAGCCTTCGACAATATATTGCGCCAAGCCAAGATCGACCGCTTCCTGCCCCTGATAGACACGGCCGGTCAGCATCATATCAATCATGCGTGCCTTGCCGACCAAATCCGTCACGCGGATCGTCGCACCACCTCCGGTGAACAGGCCCCGTTGCCCTTCTGGCAGGGCGAAATACGCGGTCTGGTCCATGACGCGTACATGTGCCGAGCTTGCCAGTTCAAGACCACCGCCAACTACTGCGCCGTGCAGCGCGGCGATGACGGGCACACCGCCGTATTCCATCTTGTTGAACGCTTCGTGCCAGCGCAGGCACAAATGCATGAAATCCGCAGGGCTGCGATCCTCTTGATGATGTTCAACCAGATCAAGGCCAGCGCAGAAGTGATCACCGGCCCCCGCCAACACAATCGCCCGCACACCCGCACGCGGAGCCACCGAGAAGAATTCGACCAGTTCTTCGATCGTTTCAGCATTAAGCGCATTGCGTTTTGAAGGACGATTTAATGTCACTACCCAAACCCCGTCATCATGCGCAACAATATCAAGGTTTGTGTAACGGGAAGGGTCGATACGGGGTGTCATGCGAGCATCCTTTGCACAGAGTGAGTAATTGAGATTTCTCTTTCTGCCAGATACCGTGTTGAGTTAGGGGTGTCTATCGCACCTATGGACGCAAACCATTCAAAAAGTGACAGTTCAGACTTTATGAAGCACAGATTGGTATCCTCCCCCCATGACACAGTTCTACCGACTGTCTCACGCGCGTTTCTGGATGACTGGTTGTCTGTACTGCATCACAAATGCACGCCGGATCAATTGATACGCTTTCTGGATAAGACCAGTCTTGCTGACGTTTCCCACCCGCTGGCCCGTGTCACCCACGACCAGATTGTGCGCCTCTACCAACTGGTCGCCATTGAGACCGGAGACGAGATGATGGGGCTCTGGAGCCGCCCGATACGGTCAGGCGCGCTAAAGCATCTTTGCGCGACCGTGCGAGATGCCTCATCCCTTTCCGCAGCTTTGTTTCGATTTACCACTTTCTGGAACCTGCTGTTGGATGACTACACCCTCGTGTTGGAAGACAGTGGGGACACGTTAAAAATATCTCTTATCCCGCGCGCCAGTGCACCTGCGCAAAGGTTTGGCCATATGCTGTTGCTCAAACTGGTGCATGGTATTGGTTCATGGCTAACAGGAAGAGAGCTGCCCGTAATCAGCGTAGATTTCGCCTTCGCCCGACCTGACTTTGCCGAAGACTATGCCATCCTCTTTCCCGCGCCGGTCCGCTTTGGAGTTGCCCATTCGGCGATCGCCTTTGACATTGGACTTGCTGATTTGCCCGTTGCCCGCAGCAACGACGAGATGCAAGAATTCCTGATCCGCGCCCCGCGCGACTGGATTTTCACCACATATCGGGAGCATGCGCTGCCGCTTCGGGTCCGCGAATACGTTCAACTGTCGAAAGCTTTGGGTTGCTCATTAAATGAGGCTGCGCTTGCGCTGAACATGACTCCGCGCACTTTCATGCGGCGCCTAGACGCGGAAGGCACATCATTTCAAAACATAAAAGACAGTCTGCGGCGTGATATAGCGATCCGCGATCTCAGTCTTGGAAACAAAAGCATCGAAGCCATTTCTCAGGATCTTGGTTTTGCCACGTCGGCAAATCTACACCGCGCCTTCAAACGCTGGACCGGTGCCACCCCAGGCGCCTACCGGAAATATCGGCGATCAAAGTCGTAAAAACGCTTGATAGGCCTTGCTAAGCAATCAACAAAATGCGCCAAAGAACTGCGCCCCCTGTCCAAAGAAAACATAAGGGGCTTTTTCTGCAATCGCACTAGTTTGTTCGTAGACTCCGATAACATCAGAAAGCCATACGCATGAAAGCGCTTCGTCAAATTCTGGTATCGCTCGCGGTAATTGCTGCAGGCCTTTACGTATGGATCACTTATGTACCTGCTGCGCGCCCCTTGCTGGAACGCGTCGGTATTCTTGACCTTTTGGATATTGAGGCCCCTGCGGAGCAGGCTGCATCGCAGGGTGGTGGCCGATCGCGTGGCGGTGCGACGCCCGTGATTGCGGTCACTGTGGGCGAGATGGTGCGAGAGGATCGCATCACGGCGATTGGCGACGGGCGTGCGCGACGATCGGTTACTGTTCGTTCCAATGCAGTCGGTGTCATCACAGCGCTCAACCTCGCTGCAGGTGGCTACGTGGAGGAAGGAACGCTTATCGTCAAACTTCAGGACGAAGCGGAAAGCATCGCGCTTGAGCAGGCCCGCATCCAGCTGGAGGATGCCCGCACAGAGGAAGCGCGCATCAAACGCTTGCAGGCCAGCGGCGCTACGACAGAAGTTCGCCTCAAAGAAACCGAACTGCTGCTGCGCAACGCGGAACTGTCCGTGCGCCAAGCAGAATTCGACCTTTCCCAGCGCAAGTTTACAGCCCCTATTTCCGGCTGGGTCGGCATCATCAATCTGGAAGAGGGCGACCGCGTCAGTGCGCAGGACCAACTGGTTACGATCACGGACCGTTCTGAGATCCTGATCGACTTTCGCGTGCCGGAACGGGCGGTACGCAACATCAAGGTTGGCCAGTCTATTCAGGTGATGCCCTTGGGGTTCGACGACAAAGTGCTGACAGGTGAAATCAGCGCGATTGATACCGTGGTTGATCGGGCAAGCAGAACATTGCTGGTTCAAGGGCGCGTTGCCAATGAGGAGGATCTGCTTCGCGCTGGCATGGCCTTTTCCGTCAATCTTACTTTCCCGGGAAATACGCTTTTGTCCATCGCCCCACTGGCAGTGCAATGGTCCAGCGACGGACCGTATGTGTGGGCTGTCCGCGACGGCAAGGCCAGCCAGGTTGTCGTCAAAATCGTCCAGCGCAACAGCGATCAGGTCCTTGTGTCCTCTGACGGCCTGGCCGCAGATGACCTTGTCATTACCGAAGGGGTCCAGACCTTGCGCGAAGGGTCCGAGGTGAGTGTTGTCGAACAGGAAGTGTCCGCCGCCGCCACCGGATCGGAAAAACTGTGAGCGCGCCGACGTCACCCGGAACCGCACTGTTTGTGCGGCGGCCCATTCTGGCTTTCGTGCTGAATGCGCTGATCGTACTCGCAGGCATCGCGGCGCTTTTCGGTGCCGAAATTCGTGAACTGCCGAACGTGGACCGTCCGGTGGTGACCATCACAACCCCGTTTGCAGGCGCATCGCCTGAATCGGTGGATCAAGAGCTGACAGGCAGGATTGAAGGTGCCGTCGGGCGTGTGTCAGGTGTGCGCAGCATCTCTTCCAACTCCCGGTTCGGGCGCAGCCGCGTAACGGTAGAATTCAACGACAACGTCGACATAGACGTGGCGGCAACGGATGTGCGCGACGCGGTTGCGCGGATCGTCAACCAACTGCCCGAAGATGCGGATCAGCCCGAGATCGTGAAAGCCGATGCCAATGCCCAACCGGTGATGCGCATTGCGGTCACATCGCCCAGCCGCTCTCCTCAGGAATTAACTGCGATTGTGCAGGACCGCGTAGAAGACCGCCTGATTTCCGTGGAAGGCGTGGCTGACCTGCAAGTATACGGCGACCGCGAGCCCATTTTCCGCGTTGATATAGACCAGCTTGGCCTTGCAAGCCGTGGCCTGTCGCTGGGCGATATGCAGCGCGTATTGTCAGGGGTTGCGTTCGACTCTCCCGCCGGTGATCTGGCAGGAAACAGGCAGTCTATCAACGTGCGCACAACCGCAAGCGTTGCAACAGCCGAAGCGTTCGAAGCGCTTGAGATCAAGCCCGACGTTCTGATCGGCGATGTTGCCAAGGTCACCCTTGGCCCCGCCAGCGGCGAGACCGCTCTGCGCGCGAATGGCCAACTGGGCCTTGGCATCGGGATCATCCGGCAGGCCACGTCAAACACGCTCGAAATCTCGGCTAACGTGCGCGAAGTTGTTGCCCAATTGAACGAAACACTGCCTGATGACGTGAATATATTCGTGACCTCAGACGATGCCACTTTTATCTCTGGTTCAATCGAAGAAGTTATCAAATCTTTGGGCTTTGCGATCGCTATTGTCGTGGCTGTGATCTTTCTGTTCCTACGAGATTTCCGCGCCACGCTGATCCCTACTTTGACACTACCTGTCGCCCTGATCGGCACCCTTGCCGCGATATATCTTGCGGGCTTCTCGATCAATATCCTGACCCTTTTGGCTTTGGTCCTTGCGACAGGGATGGTGGTAGACGATGCCATCGTAGTGCTTGAAAATATCGTGCGGCAGCGCGCGGCGGGCATGGGCGCACGTGCAGCAGCCGTGAACGGCACAGCACAGGTATTCTTTGCGGTCATCACGACCACTGCTACCCTTGCCGCAGTGTTCGTACCGCTGTCATTCCTGCCCGGTCAGGCAGGCGGATTGTTCCGTGAATTCGGCTTCACCCTTGCTATGGCGGTACTTTTGTCTTCGGTCGTCGCGCTCAGCCTGTGTCCGGTGCTCGCCAGCAGGTTGCTGACCAAGCCCCCTCGACAAGACGCGCGCGGGCCGATGATCTGGCTGGGGGGTAAATTGCAGCAGTTCTACGCCTTCACGCTAAAAGGTGCTTTGGCGATGCCTTTTGTCATCGTGCTGGTGTCGGTCTTTGTCATGGTCACCGCGATCCTTATGACAACGACCATCCGGCAAGAGCTTACCCCCCGCGAGGATCGCGCAGTTGCCCTGCTCAGCGTTACAGCCCCGCAGGGCGTGTCGCTGAATTACACCCAATCTAAGATGCAACAGATTGAGGATTTGATACAGCCGTTGCAGGACGCAGGCGAAGTGACCAACATTTTTTCCATCAGCGGATTTGGAGCCGACAACCGGGGTTTCATGGTCTTCACCCTCGCGAAATGGCAAGACCGCGCGCGCAGCCAGCAAGACATCGTCGGAGAGATCAACGGCAAGCTGCGCAGCGTCATTGGCGTACGCGCCTTCGCGATCCAACCTAACTCTCTCGGCATTCGGGGGGCGGGACGCGGGCTGGCATTCGGGATCACTGGCGATAGCTATGAGCAGTTGTCCGAGGTCGCCGAGACTATGGTGGATCGCCTGAGCCAGATCCCCGGCATGGGTCAGGTCCGGCTTGAGTATGAAAGGACCCAACCACAGCTTTTTGTTCAGATCGACCGCGCTCTGGCGGCTGATCTTGAAATCGACATCACGGGTCTGGGACAAGCGCTTCAGGCGCTCTTGGACGGCCGCAAGGTCGCCGATGTATTCATTGAGGACAAAAGTTTCGACGTCCAGATGTTGTCGACCTCCAACCCGATCAATGATCCAGGTGATCTTGAGAATGTCTTTGTTCAGGCCGCAAACGGCCAGATGGTGCCAATGTCGAGCTTTGTGACGCTCGAAGAGCGCGCGGTCGCACCCGAGCTGGACCGCGAAGGGCAGAACCGATCTGTTGAACTGACAGCCGGTTTGACTCCCGAATTGTCTTTGGGCGATGCACTGGCTCAGGTGCAGGCCATTGGCGATGAAGTTCTTGCCGACGAAAACCGGATCATCCCGCTGGCGGAAGCTGCCACTTTGGACCAAACAAACTCTGGAATGCTGCTGACCTTCGGCTTCGCCATTCTGGTCGTGTTCCTTGTGCTCGCCGCTCAATTTGAGAGTTTTGTCTCTGCTGTTGTAGTGATGGCGACCGTGCCATTGGGACTGGCATGTGCCGTGTTTGCATTGCTGTTGTCGGGGCAAAGTCTGAACGTTTATAGCCAGATTGGGTTGGTCATCCTGATCGGCATCATGGCGAAAAACGGAATCCTCATTGTCGAATTTGCAAACCAGCTACGCGACAAGGGGCAGGATGTGCGTGACGCAATCGTGGATGCGTCCACGATCCGCCTACGTCCTGTGATGATGACGATGACCTCAACCGTATTGGGCGGCGTGCCTCTTGTCCTATCAACGGGTGCCGGTGCGGAAGCACGCGAAGCACTCGGCTGGGTGATTGTTGGGGGGCTTGGCCTTGCGACGTTGTTCACCCTCTATCTGACGCCCGTTGCCTATTTTCTGCTAGCGCGGTTTTCGACCCCGCTGGCGGAAGAAGAAAAAAGACTACAACAAGAACTGGCAGAGGCACGGACGCAGGATGCGTGAAACCTTCCATCCATTTTCCTGACATCGGACACATTGTTTAAAAATGGCGGCCCCGGAAGGACTTGAACCCTCAACCTCGGACTTAGAAGGTCCTTGCTCTATCCAGTTGAGCTACGGAGCCGCACAAACATCAGCGTTTATCTGGTCGAGACCTTGATCTCTTACCTAACACAATATCGAAGCAGTTAGCGGCTAGGCGATACCATGCTGACGTTGATCGCCGTTATGGGCGAAGTGCGCAGTTCCATCAAGAGGCCAGTGCGCTATATCTCGCGAAACCATTCCGGCAATATCGTGCGGCAGACATAGTTGATGAACGGGGGCTTTACGATGCCACGCTTCGGGTCCCGCACCGGATTGTCCCGGATTTCGCGATAGCCCAGCGCAACGGCTTCCTCCCAAGGGAGCTCTTTTGCAGCAGCCATTTTGCGGAAAAAGCGTTTTGCGTGAAAGTCCGGTTTGGCCCACCCGTTGACGTTCCAATCTTCGCCGACTGTATCCGCAACTGACCGGCGTACTGCGTTGGTTTCCTTTAGCGCTTCGGAATTGGCGTGTTTGAGGTGCACAAAATAAACATCGTCGGGCATTTCGAATGGAAAATCTTCGGTCTTGCGATAACCGCAAAAGACACCGTGCCAGCGCAGAGGCAGCGATTTTCTCACCGCCCATGCCTTGCTGTAATTGCCCGTGATACAGGCGATATTGCGATGCGCCAGAGCCTTGTCTTCTGGCTTGAGAGGCGCATCGCCATCCACCTCAGCAATGTTCAAACCCAAAGCGAATAGCGCCGGTGCGTTAGTTGTCTCGAACAGTTCTTGAAATGAACCATAGGTGGCCGGATTGAAACAAACCAGTTCATCCGCATCCGTCTGGATTACCCAGTCATAGAGGTTACCCAAACCTGATTGGAAATCATTCATGAGATTCAGCCGCACGCGGTCAAAGTGCCTGAGTTCATCGCGCGGAATGGTAATTATGCTGGCTTCGGGGCAGATTTTTGCAATCTCAGGATCATAGCCATGCGAAATTATGTAGAGGTTTCTATAGCCCAGATAACTACCATAATGCCGATACCATTGCGCCAGCGCCCAGTAATCACGGTAGACCATTGTTATGGCGCAAATCTTCATGCCTGAATCCTCATTCCCTAGTGGGGTAGCGGCACAATCGGGACCAATCAAGAAATTACAGGAACATGACAAGAATTTATGGTTGCTATAGCAGATATGCACTGATCCCATAATCGGTCAACTGAACGGCACGCCCTTCAGGAAAGACCCAAGCAAGATCCATAGGCCGGCGCAGAAGGGTCCTCACAGAGCGTCCAGAATTCATGCAACCTGCGCAAAACCTCCACAAGCTCGGCCGATGAGTTCGGCTTGACGATGTAGCCGCTCACGTTTTGCTGATATGCGAGGTCTACATCTTTCTTGTTCTCCGAAGTCGTGAAGACGAAGACCCGCAAACTTTTAAATTCTTCAGATGCCCGAATGGCTTCCAAGAATTCATGCCCGTTCATGCGTGGCATATTGATATCCAGCAAAACTACGAAAGGGTGTGCAATGGTCTGCTCATTCAGGTTTACGTCGAGAATGCGCAGTGCCTCTTCTCCGTCACGGGCTATAACGAGCGGATGGGAGATACCAAATCGTTTGAGGCCACGCTTGAACAATTCGATATCAAGATCGTTATCTTCGACTAGGAGGATTGTCATTTCTTCAGGCATTTCGCACGCCCTTTGACGAAGCATTGTCTTTGTTAGCGACAACCACGTTCGGCCAGTCAAAACTAAATACCGCGCCGTTCCCCAACGATGATTGCAACTTTAGCGACTTGCCATGCCGCTCAACCGATTTCTTGACGATTGCCAGCCCGATACCCGTACTTTCCGGTGCATCGGCCAAGCGGAGCGTTTGGAAAACATCAAATATCCGTTCATGGAACTGAGGAGCAATACCCGGGCCGTTATCAGACACACTCACGTGGGTGCTGCCACCGTTCTTTGTCGCGCTAACAATAACCTCAAGAGGTTTCGCCCCGTCGTGATACTTGATGGCGTTGCCAATCAGGTTTTCAAGAACACCTCTGAAATTGATCGTATCAACGTGCAAGACGGTACAATTTCCTGTCAGGACCAACTGCTCAGCCGATAGTCCAAAGTCATGACGTAATGCCGCCACCAGCGCGGCCAGATCAAGACGCTCATTATGCTCTGCCGCATTCAAAAGCTGTGAAAACTGGAGAATGCCCCCTGTTAGTTGGTTCATGCGCTCTACGCGTTCTTGTATGCGGCCAAGGTTTTCGCGGACTTCCGGATTTGCATCAGGGGAACTGAAATAGTCCTCCAAATCCTCCTGAATCATTTCTGTCAGCCCACCTATTCCGCGGATCGGCGTTTTAAGGTCATGCGAGGCAACGTATGCATATCGCTCAAGCTGTTCATTCTTCTCGCAGAGTTGCTCGTTGCTGCTGGCCAATTTGGCAGTCTTTTCTTTTAGCCGTAGTGTCACTGCGTCCGCATAGGCCACAGCTTGGCTATTTGCCCGCGCCATCATGAACATCAAGGCGATGATAAACCCCTCAATAACCAGGCCCGCCACCAGAATGGCCAAGGGTGAGAAGCGAGAGTTGTCTTGCCGGAATGCGAGGTCTGACCGCATGTCCAAAAGCCACTCCCTGCCATATAGCTTCACACTGATTTGCTCAGAGAACATCGGGTCTACGTCCACCAGCGGATCATCCATGGAATGCTCATCATAGATTACCTGATTGCCGTCAGTGATACTGAAACGAATATGGCGCAGGTGTTTGGCAAGAAGGCCATCCATCAATTTTTGAACCACGAATGGTGCATATACCGCACCAGCGAATGAAGTCTGCCGCGCAGTTGTATCCTGATGCGGTCCCCCCCTGTAAAACGGCGCATAGAAAAGAAAACCCGGCGTATGCCCTGAATCTTGGACCAGTGTGATCGGTCCGGTTATTTGCGCTAACCCGGTGTCACGACTAAGCAAAGCCGCGGAGCGCCGGTTAAGCTCATGTGCAACATCCAGCCCGATGGCAGCGGCATTCAGATCTTCAGGCTCGATAAACGTGATCGGCATAAAATATGGCTTGTCATGTTGTGGGTAGATGTCGAAATCAGGACGGTCCACCCGCTGGTAAGCCAGATATTCATCAATTTGATCAGGAAATTTAAAGTGTATGATCCCAATGCCGTTGATGCCGGGGTATCTTTCTTCAATACGCAAGGTACCTGCGAACTCATGCCATGTTGAATAAGTGATATCAGCGTCATGCGATTTAACGGCGGCGACACCGGCCCAAAGCGCATCTTCGTATTTTGCCATTCGCTCCAATATCAGTGCGAGCACCTGATCGCGAGAGGCGTCAAAACGTAAACCAATCCGCTTTTTAAGCTGATGTTCGGAAAACTGCCATGCCGCAATCGTAAGCATCAAGGACATCACGACAATGCAAACATGAAACATCGTGATCCGGCCGGTTGAGGGTAGGTTCAATTGAGACAAGAGGTGGTCCGCCATGGTGGTTTTACCCGACCTTAGCGCGCCTTCCTTAAGAATTCCCTGCGCTGCAAATCACCAATCGACACCCGATACTTAGGTAAACTTCGTCCAGAATGACGCTTTGTGTTTGAACTGGTTCCGGAGGCCCTCAAGATGTGCGTCGTGAGATGCAAAACGCCCATAGTCGTAGATTTCGGCATCTTCCGCCGCGCAATCCATGATGAAATCCGCCGCCTGAGCGTACCGCGTTGATTGACCTTCCCAAAGTATGCTGTCGATCATCGCACGCCATAAAAGGACTGCAGCCAGCGGATATCTGCTGCGCAGCGCCTCGGCCGCCTGAATTAGGACCTCTGATTGGTTGCCATCCAATTCATGTATACGGTTTTCGATCAGCTGCGCTGTAGAACGTAGATCAGACCAGGACAAAAAGAACCGCATTGAGGCTGTGACATCGTCAAATGTCATAGCATGCGCCTTGGCCTGATCCTCGGCTTCGATATCTTCGAAATCCGGTATCAATTTCAGGTAATCGCGCAAGATTTGCGAATCCAGAGTTTCACAAAAGCAAGCCCAGCGATGGTCTTGGGCCTCTGACACGCGGTCCAGTGCAAACAAGCATTTTATATAGACACTGTGCCAACGCGCATCCCCTTTGGGCTGTGCGCGCGTGAGAACATCCAGCGCCTCCTCTGCACGTGCGTGCGACATCAGGAGTTCCGCGACTTGAGCAGCGATAGCAGGCCGCTTCATCTCCGCCTCAGAATATTGCGCGATAAATCCGTCAGTATCATTCTGGACAGTAGCGATTTCCTGCAAGATCGCCTTTACCAAACGCGCCTTTTGTTCCGCCGCAAAATCCCCGCCGCTGCTGCGCAAATCGCGCAAAAACTGCAGCGCCTCGTGGTCTTGAGGCGTTTCAGTCACAGATTGTGCGTAAGAATTTACAAGCTCCTTGAGCTGCTCAAGCCCTCTATGGCCCAAAGCTGTTGCAAGCAGCGTGACGCTTCCGTCAAATTCGCCATACTTGCTGTCACGCACAGCATCCCAAACGCGCTCTGCCAGATCCACCGGGCTGATAGAAGCGCGCGGCGCAATATCTGCAAACCGTGCAATTGCGGCGCGGAAAACATCGCCGACCTCGCCACGGCTGTCGTCGACGCGGTCATATACCGACGGTGCAAGCTCAATGAACTGCCACAACAGATCAAACGCCTGCTCAGGTGCCTCTGGCGCAATCTTGTTGGTGATCATGTCCGCTTGCGTTGTCAGATCTTTGACCAGCGCCTTGCGCTTGCGCCAGCCGACATAGCTGGCCGATCTGCGGATGGATGCCAACCGCTTGCGCACATCATGGGCCAACTCTTCCGCCCCGAGGTTATGGCTCAATTCCAGCCGCAGGCGGCGCTTGGTCTCCGCGCTGCCTGTACTGACCTCAATCAACAAGGCAGCAAGGCGTTCGGCCCCGAGGGCAGCAAGATTGGCCTCGTTTAGGGTTTTCTTTGACATGCTCGTGTCTCGCATCTGGGCGCTTTGATGAAAAGAGTATTTTCTATGGGCTAATTGCCGCCAGACCAGCAGAAAAGCTTGCATCAAAGCGGGCGCGGGATCATTCAGGTACTCGTGAAAAACAAACCATCTCTTCCGATCCATTCATTGCCCGCCCTTGGCTGGTCTTCCTTCTATGAAGAACAGCTAACCGCGGACGAAGCGCCCCTTGACCGCTTGCGCATTGCAACCGTGCACCGTTCTCGTATGACGGCTGAATCGGTGTTCGGGCCGGTAAAGCTTAAATTGCAGCCACGCACGAATACCGCTGACTTCGCGGTCGGTGACTGGGTGCTGGCAGATCCTGACACCCATCTGTTGGTGCGGCGGCTGGACCGCCAGTCACTGCTGGAGCGGCAGACAATGGGGGCGCGCACGCCGCAGCTGATTGCGGCCAATTTGGACACGCTGTTCATCGTGACCTCATGCAATGATGACTTCAATCCTGCGCGTCTTGAACGTTATCTGGCCTTGGCAAACGAAGCCGACACAAGGCCCGTTATCGTGCTGACCAAAGCCGATCAGGTTGAGGACCCCGGCCCCTTTCAAGAACAAGCCGCTGCCTTGCAACGTGATCTGGAGGTCGTGACGCTCAACGCCAAGACGCAGTCAGCCGTCACATCGCTGGCACCATGGTGCGGCGAAGGACAGACAGTGGCTCTTGTCGGGTCGTCCGGGGTGGGGAAATCAACCCTGCTGAACACACTTGCGGCCAAACCGCAGGAAGAGGCGCAATTGACCGGCGGTATTCGTGAAGGTGACGCAAAGGGCCGTCATACAACCACTTCCCGTTCGCTGCACGCGATTGCAGCGGGCGGCTGGGTCATTGATACGCCCGGAATGCGAACACTGCACGTTAGCGATGTCGCCTCAGGACTTGATGTGCTGTTTGCCGAAATAACCGAACTTGCACCTCAGTGCCGGTTCAGGGATTGCACCCACCTGCACGAACCCGGCTGCAAGGTACAAGAGGCTGTAAAGGCAGGTACGCTTGATGCAGACCGGTTGGAGCGTTGGCGCAAACTATCTGAAGAAAACCGAGAAAACACACCGACGCTGACAGGTGCCCGTGGTAACAAGCGGCCAGAGAAAACCGGCAAACGGCGTTAAATCTGTTTAGTCGTCGTCCAGCAGTATCCTTGCGGCGTTGCCCTTGTCATCGTCATACTGGTCGGATCGTACGGTCCACAGGAACGCCACCAGTCCAAGCGCGCCTAGGATCAGCGAAACCGGTATCAGGATAACCAGAACATTCATGACATCCACCTCATACGTTGAGCATTTAGCAAGACCGTGATCGACGATGCCGACATCGCCAAAGCAGCTGCCAGCGGCGTGGCATAGCCTGCAAGGGCAATCGGTACGGCAATCATATTATAGACGGCCGCGATTGCAAAGTTCTGCTGTGACAGCAGGCGGGTTGCGCGTGCAACCACCAACACCAGTGGCAGTTCGGCGAAGCTTTCCTTCAGCACCACAACATCCGCCGCAGACCGTGAGGCTTCTAGCGCGGTCGCCGGAGCGATTGAGGCATGAGCCGACGCCAAGGCGGCCGTATCATTCAACCCATCACCAATCATCAGTACGTGATGGCCTTGCGCCCCCAGTTGCGCCAGTCGCCGTTGCTTATCAGCAGGGCGTGCCTGGAATGTGACGGGCAGACCCAGCTGGGCACCAAGCTTTTTCGCGGGCCCTTCAGTATCGCCCGTCATGATCTCGCTTGGTAGGTTCAAACCTTCCAAAGCTTCCTTCACACCGCTGCGCAATGTTTCCGAGGCATCAAACTTTACGGCAGCCTCATCACCCCGGCGATAACCAAGTCCGGCAAAATCCGCCCCCAGCCATGCACCACGGCCAAGCCGGACTGTCTGGTCGCCCAATTGCGCACTGATCCCGTCGCCGGACATCTCTGAAATGCCGTGCAGCTCTGCAGCTTCGGTGTCTTTGAGGGTCGCAGCAAGAGCCTTGGACATCGGGTGATGAGAGGCCTGTGCAAGCGCCTTGATCACCATATGATCATCATGGCTCAAACACTCGGGCAGAATTACTGACGGCTGGGTCAGTGTGCCCGTCTTGTCGAATACAATCTGGTCCACCTCTGCCAGACGCTCCAACGCGGTGGCATGTTTGACCAGAAATCCATGCGAGAAAAGCCTGCTAATAGCCGCTGTGGACACAGCAGGCACCGCGAGGCCCAGCGCGCAAGGACAGGTGATAATGAGCACGGCAATCGCGATGTTCAGGCTATAACGTACGTCGCCCGAGATCGCCAACCAGACAAGAAAGGCCGCCAATGCCAGCAGATGCACCGCAGGCGCATAGATGGCGGCGGCACGATCTGCCAGCGCGGTGTAACTGTTGCGCGCATTCTCTGCCGTCTCGACCATCGCCGCCATACGGCGCAGAGAGGTATCCTCACCCACCGCTGTAGCGCGCATCTGGAACGGGGCGGAGAGGTTGATCTCACCCGCCTGTAACGCCATGCCTGTTTCCGCTGAAACAGCAGCTGTTTCACCCGTGAGGATTGATCGGTCCAACAAGGCACTGTCGCTCTGGAGTGTCCCGTCTACTGGCACCCGCGCGCCCGCAGGCACCAACACTGTATCCCCTACAGCCAAATCAACTGCGCGCACGGTTTGCACTTTGCCGTCGCGCATCCGCTCTGCGGTGTGCACCTCCAGCGCTGTCAGCTCTTTTGCGGCAGAACGCGCAGCAGAGCGCGTCCGGTGGTCCATGTAACGACCGATCAGCAGAAAAAACGTCAGTGAAAGAGCCGCATCAAAATAGGCATGTGCGCCGCTGTTGAAAGTTTCATACAGCGACATGCCCGCAGCCAACAGGATGGCGAGCGAGATCGGCACATCCATATTCAACTTACCCACACGCAGCGCCGCCCAAGCGTTCAGAAAAAACGGCTGGCCGGCATAGGCAACAACAGGCAGTGAAATTGCCGCCGAGATCATATGGAACATGTCGCGCGTGGAGTCTTCCGCACCGGACCAAACCGCGATGGACAACAACATAACGTTCATCATCGCAAAGCCCGCAACGGCCATGCGGGTCAACAGACCACGCCCCTGATCATCGCGCGCTTTGTTCAGCGCGCCCATATCCAACGGATAGGCCTCATACCCAAGATCGGCAATCGCGCTGAGTATACGGTCAGGATCGGCAGGGCCAGTGACAGACAGCCGCTTGAGCGATAGGTTCACCCGTACAGCCTGAACGCCGATGACATCGCTTAGGCCCCGCTCGATCTTACCGATACAGGCTGCGCAATGGATTGTCGGAAGTGAAAATTGCAGCGCTGGACCTTCTGCAACGGCAGAGGCGGCGGGACCCGCAGCGCAAGCTGGGCAAGCGGATGTCATGATTTCGTCTCGACGATAACGCGTTGCTGGAAAAGCGTGCCGTCATCAGAGCGTGCCTTGATCCGCAGGTTCCAGTTGCCCTCCCCACCTATGACCGTGGCGCGCAAGGACTTACCGTCAAAGGCGAAATCCGGCGTCTGGTCCTGACCAACATGGGTCGCACGCCCAAAGATCGCTTCGTCGATCTTTGGCGATATGGCCCTGCCGTCTTTGAGGATGATCAGGCTCAGTTCATTTCCAACCAAGGTTGCCGACACATCCCATTCCAGCGCCACCTGATCGGCGCGGTCTGCGTCAAATGTCTGGCTTGCAACATAGGAATTCTTGACCTCTAGCCCCGGGAACGTCCGCACGGCCTGATAGGCCAGCGTCAGATTAACCGCGATAATGACGCCGAACGCCAACAGAAACGCAGTGAGAACGTGCCATCCCTTGATCTCGGTTATCATTGTACTCTCCCGTTGAATGTAGTGGCGCGGCTTGCGCGTTCGCCGCTATCCAGATCTTCGACCCAGATGCGCAGATCCGTGGTGTGCATTGTTGCTGAAGGATCTTGTGCGCGGGCCGAAACATAGACGCGTTGCAAGATTGTGGTATCGGCAGGCACGGGCACGGTCAACTCGCCCGCACGCCCCTGCAATTCAATCCGCAAAGTCGCGTCACTGGTGAGGCTCAGGTGGAAGGTGCGATCTTCGCCCAGTTTGTTGCGCAGGCGCACATCATAAATGTTCCGGATCGCCCCATCGGACTGCACAACATAGGTGGGGTTGCGTACCGGGCTGACCGTCAGCTCGATGTCGCTACGGATGAACAGCGCATACACCAATCCGATGCCGATAAGAGACCAAAGAGCCGTATAAAGAATTGTCCGCGGACGGAAGACATGCCGCCAGATGGATTTTGGTGCCTCCCCTGCCCGCTCTGCCGCTTCGTCAGACAGCGCCATATAGTCAATCAATCCGCGCGGCTTGCCGATTTTGTCCATCACGTCATCACATGCATCAATGCACAGCGCACAGGTGATGCATTCCATTTGCTGGCCATCGCGGATGTCGATGCCCATCGGGCAGACGTTAACACAGGCCATGCAATCAATGCAGTCGCCGTGCTCTTGCGTCGGGCTTGCAAGCTGGGCTGTGCCACCGGACAACTGGATGGGTGCATTGGGATATGGCGTGGCTTTGTAGCGTACTGTCCCTGGGCCAGCCGCTTGCGCCTCGCGCTCGGCCTTTTCGGCAGCAACGCGGTCACGCTTGCGCGCGCTTCCTTTGCCGCGCGGTTCACCGCGCCAGTCGCGGTAAGCGACAGTGATCGTGTCCGGGTCCATCATGGCCGCCTGAATGCGCGGCCAGGGGCACATATAAATGCAGACCTGCTCACGCATGAAGCCACCAAAGACGAATGTTGTCAGGGTGAGGATTACGATGGTGATATAGGCGGCAGGGTGGGCCGAAAGCATGAACAGGTCACGCAGCAATGTCGGCGCATCGGTAAAGTAGAAAACCCAAGCGCCCCCCGTTGCCACCGCGATGCCCAGCCAGACCAGCCATTTGGTTAACCTAAGACGCCACTTGCGCACGTCCCATTTGGCGTGGTGCAAACGCACGCGCGCATTACGATCGCCCTCAATCCAGCGCTCAACCAGAATGAACAGATCAGTCCAGACAGTCTGTGGGCAGGTATACCCGCACCACACTCTGCCCAGCGCGGATGTAAACAGAAATAGCCCCAGACCCGCCATGATGAGAAGGCCCGCAACGAAATAGAATTCGTGCGGCCAAATCTCGATCCAGAAAAAATAGAACCGGCGACTGGCGATATCCACCAGAACCGCCTGATCAGGCAGGTTCGGTCCCCGGTCCCATCTGATCCATGGTGTCAGATAGTAAATACCAAGCGTGACTATCATGATCGCCCATTTAAAACGGCGAAAAACGCCGGTCACACGGCGCGGGAAAATAGGCTCACGCGGAGCATATAGAATCGGGGCGGGTTCGGTCATGAGAGAGTCTTTCCTGTTCGCTGGCCTCTTCCTAGGACAATGGAAAAGGGCGTGCCTTGATCTGCATCAAGAACACGCCCCGGAAGCGGCTTAGTTTGCGAACAGTGCCACTTCGCGCCTGAACCGCCTGCGCGGTATCCTGATATTACTCACCGCCACCAAGGCTGTGAACATAAACGGAAACCGCACGCACATCGGCTTCGTTCAGGCGTTGGCCCCAAGCAGGCATCACACCGTAACGGGAATAACGCACAGTATTCTCCAGCGTGGCGCGGTCGCCGCCATAAAGCCAGATCGCATCGCCAAGGTTGGGCGCGCCCATATCACGGTTACCTTCGGCCATCTCGCCGTGACAGGCGGAACAGTTGTCAGCAAACAAAACGCTTCCGCGTTCCGCCATGCCCGCGTCAAATTCCGGCGAAGACAGGCTGACGACGTATTCGACCACATCGCCGATTTCTTCGTCTTCCAGTATCTCGCCAAACGCTGGCATTTCTGAGTAGCGCGCATCGCCGTCAGTTTCGTTGCGGATACCATGCGCGACGGTCAATGCGATGTTGTCCACGTCGCCGCCCCAAAGCCAGTCATCATCCAGAAGGTTCGGATACCCCTTTGCACCAGCCGCACCAGAGCCGTGACACTGGCTGCACTGTGCGCGGAACACCGCCCCGCCGCGTGAAACAGCATAGCGGTGCAGATCGTCTTCGGGGGCGAGCGCGGCAAGCTCTGTCGCCAGAAGATCTGCCACCAAGCCATCATTCTTGGCCTCATGCAGTTTGATTTCTTCTGCCACATTGCCACGTGTCGACCAGCCCAGAACACCGGTTGTTGCGCCTGAAATCATCGGCCAGGCAGGATAAGCAATGGTGTAGCCAATTGCCCAGACAATGGTTGCATAGAGCGTCCACAGCCACCAACGCGGCAGCGGATTGTTCAATTCTTCGATGCCATCCCAGCTGTGACCAGTGGTCTCAACGCCTGTGGCTTCGTCTACCTTGCTATTCTTGTCAGACATTTCAGGCCCCTTTCGACTCAAAGGAAGATTGCTTGCTTTTGCAATCTGCGCATGTGCCTGCGCAGGTCTTGGCAGGCTTTTCGTTACGGAAAGGGATCATACTGGCATCGTCACGCGCCCCGCGTTGGCTGGGCAAGAAAGCCCAGATGGCGGCACCGATGAAGAAAGCGAAGATTCCCAGCATCACCCAGCTGTCTGCGATTTCACGCAAAAACGAATAGGTATCCATGATTTTCCTCCTATCGGCTTGCGTCTGGGGTGAAGGTCGAGAAATCGACCATCGTGCCCAGAATCTGAAGATATGCAATCAGCGCGTCCATTTCGGTCAGCTCGGGCTGACCGTCAAAGTTTGACACAACGGCACCGGGGTAACGCTCCATCAGACCATCCGTGTCGCCATCAGGATCTGCCTGAACCTTGAAGTCTGCATAGGCGGCTTCAATTTGTGCATCCGAATACGGCACACCGACAAAGCGGTGCGTAGAAAGAAGATCGCCAATGTGGTCAGCTTTGATCTTTGTATCCGCTAGGAAGGCGTACTTTGGCATGATGCTTTCTGGCACAACCGATTGCGGGTCGCGCAAGTGATCAACGTGCCACGCGTCAGAGTAACGCCCGCCAACACGTGCCAGATCGGGGCCCGTTCGTTTGGACCCCCACTGGAACGGGTGGTCATACATCGATTCCGCCGCCAGCGAATAGTGGCCGTAACGCTCTACTTCGTCGCGCATGGGCCGGATCATCTGGCTGTGGCAGACGTAGCACCCCTCGCGGACATAGATATCACGTCCGGTCAGTTCCAGCGGGCTGTAGGGGCGCACGCCCTCTACCTCCTCAATGGTATTTTCGAGCCAGAAAAGCGGCGCGATTTCTACGATACCCCCGATGGTCACAACGAACAGGGAAAAGGTCAAAAGCAAGGTCGGGCTTTTTTCCAGAATGGCATGTTTGTCAAGAAAGGCCATGATCTGATCCTATTCTGCAGGTGTTGCGTTAGGGACGGCCGCGGTGGCTGGTTTTGCCCCGCGGATCGTCATGAACATGTTCCAGCACATGATAACCGCGCCGCTCAGGAACAGGACCCCGCCCAAACCGCGGACCACATACATCGGGAACTTGGCGCTTACGGTGTCGGCAAAGGAGTTCACGAGGAAACCCTGGTCGTCGACTTCGCGCCACATCAGGCCTTCCATGATGCCGGACACCCACATGGACGCCGCATAAAGAACGATGCCAAGTGTCGCGAGCCAGAAGTGCCAGTTGATCGCGGACATTGAGTGCATCTCTTTACGGCCCCACAGACGTGGCGTCAGGAAGTAGATACAGGCAAAGGTGATCATGCCGTTCCAGCCCAGCGCACCGGAGTGTACGTGACCGATGGTCCAGTCAGTGTAGTGCGACAGGCTGTTCACCGCGCGGATCGACATCATCGGACCCTCGAATGTCGACATACCGTAAAAGCCGAGCGACAGAACGAACATGCGCATGATCGGATCGGTGCGCAGCTTGTCCCACGCGCCTTGCAGCGTCATCAGACCGTTGATCATACCGCCCCATGAAGGCATCCACAGCACGATCGACATCACCATACCCAGTGTCGCGGCCCAGTCGGGAAGCGCTGTGTAGTGCAGGTGGTGTGGTCCGGCCCAGATATACAAGAAGATCAGTGCCCAGAAGTGGATGATCGACAGCTTGTAGCTATAGACAGGACGGCCAGCCTGCTTCGGAACGAAGTAATACATCATACCAAGGAAGCCCGCTGTCAGGAAGAAGCCAACGGCGTTGTGGCCATACCACCACTGGGTCATTGCATCTTGCACGCCAGAGAATACCTGGACAGATTTGCTGCCCCAGATGCTGACAGGAATACTGAGGTTATTGACCACATGTAGCATCGCTACGGTGATGATAAAGCTCAGGAAGAACCAGTTGGCCACATAGATGTGCTTCTCACGGCGCTTGAAGATCGTTCCCAGATAGATAGCCAGATAGGTCAGCCAGATGATCGTCAGCCAGATATCTACGTACCACTCAGGCTCTGCATATTCTTTGGACTGTGTCGCCCCCAGCAAATAGCCGGTGGCCGCCAGAACGATAAACAACTGATATCCCCAGAAAACGAACCAGCCCGCGTTACCGCCCCAGAGGCGCACACCGCTGGTACGCTGCACCACATAAAGCGATGTCGCGATCAACGCGTTGCCACCAAATGCAAAGATCACCGCGCTGGTGTGCAGCGGGCGAAGTCGGCCGAAGTTGGTAAAAGGTTGGCCCCAGTCGAAGTTCAGTTCAGGGAATGCCAGTTGGAACGCGATAAACGTCCCGACCAGAAAGCCTGCGATGCCCCAGAAAGCGGTGGCAATCACGCCCGCCCGTATGACGCCATCGAAATAGATGCCTTCGGGTTCAGCCGCGCGCGGCGCTTCGTCAATATTACGCAGTACCCAGATAAACATCCCGGCAGCGATCAACATGATTAGTACGGCATGTACCTGATACGCCAGATCATGCGCCCAATTGGCGCCGATCGCAGCAAACAAGGTGACAAAACCTAAAAGTATAAGTTTGACATAGTCCATAGTTGTGCCCTCAAATTCAGAAGGGCACCAAAAGACACCCCTGTTCGCAGGACTTTTCTATGTGCGTGTCAGGGTAAAGACATTGATCTGGATCAACTTACGAATTTTCTAAGAAATCATGCCGCCGTCGGAATCGTTGCCGGTTGCGTCTTGGAGCGCCGCAAGATCCATAATGGACAGCGTTCGCCGATCAGAAAAATCGATCACGCCTTCCTTTTTCAGCGCGCTGAACTGACGGCTGACCGTCTCAAGCGTCAGGCCCAGATAGTTTGCGATCTGGTCCCGCGTCAACGGCAACGGCATAGCGGAGATTCGGCCGGGATCATCGGTATTTGAACGGCGGGCAAGTAGCTCGATGAATGTTGCGATCTTTTCGCGCGCAGTTTTGCGCCCCAGCAACAGCATCCAGTCACGCGCGGCGTCAAGTTCGTCCAGCGCCAGCTCCATCAGACGGTGCGCGATATGAGGGGTCTCATCCACCAACGTCTCAAACGGCGCCCGGTCAAAACAACACAACATAACGTCCGTGGTCGCAATCACGTCAAAAGCAGCTTCATGGCGCCCCGGACGACCGATAAAATCGGACGGCAACAACAAACCAACCATCTGCGTCCGACCATCCTCAAGCGTTTTGGACAGACTAGCAACACCCGTAACCACAGAGGCTACAAATGCAAAAGGCTCCCCGCGCCACAGGATCGTTTCGCCTGCCGCAAAGCTCCGGTAAGATTTCATCCCGTCCAGCACCGACAACTCATCAGTATCACATCGCGCACAAACGGCACGGTGGCGAATAGGACAGCTGGTACAGCTGACTTTTGGAACTGTTTTCAGATTTGTGTTCATGTTGATCTGCATCAAAGAATGTTTTGTTCTGGCTACCCTACATGGAAGAATGAGCAAGATCGACATCTTTCGCCGCTATGGCCTCTTTGACGCACGTGTGCCTCGATACACGAGCTATCCACCCGCAAACCACTTTCAGGAGGGTGAAGGGCTGAAGCACCAGAACGACTGGCTGCAAAGCGTGCCGGATGGCTCAGATGTGTCAGTCTATATCCACATCCCATTTTGCAAGCGCCTGTGCTGGTTCTGCGCCTGCCGGACCCAAGGCACCAAAACGATGCGTCCCGTCGACGCATATGTCGACATCTTGCGCAAAGAAATCACCGGCGTCCGCGCAACACTTGCACCCGGCATCAAAATGTCCCGGCTACATTTGGGTGGTGGCACCCCGACAATCCTGTCCGCCCAGACAATGAGCACACTCCTGCGCGAGGTGTTCGATGCTTTTGAACCCGCAGAGAATTTCGAATTTTCGGTTGAGATCGACCCGACCGAGGCAGAAAAACCCCTACTGCAAACACTGATCGACTTTGGCCTCAATCGTGCAAGCCTTGGTGTGCAGGATTTTGCCCCCGAGGTTCAGGCTGCCATCGGGCGCGAGCAAAGCCTTGAGCAAACAGAAACAGTTATCGATTTTTTGCGCAGCAACGGTGTCAGCAGCCTCAACCTTGATGTGCTTTATGGCCTACCTCACCAAACGCTAGAAAGTTTCTCGGAAACGCTTTCGCATGTTATCGCGCTGCAACCGGATCGGCTTGCCATTTATGGCTATGCCCATGTGCCTTGGATGTCGAAGCGACAGGTGATGATCCGCGAAGAACATTTACCTGATCCGATGGCCCGCTTTGCGCTGGCTGAATTTGCCGAGAAGATGTTCACAGAAAACGGGTATGAGCCTGTGGGCATCGACCACTTTGCAAAGCCGGGAGACAGCCTTGCACTGGCCAGCAAAGAAGGGCGACTGCACCGCAACTTTCAAGGCTACACCGATGATCAAAGCCCAACCCTGTTGGGGTTCGGAGCCTCTGCGATCTCGAAGTTCGCCCAGGGTTACGCCCAGAACGCGCCAGCAACATTTGCCTATCAGGAACGTATCAACGCCACCGGTTTTGCCAGCTTCAAGGGATTCGAAATGTGTACAGATGACGCGTTGATGGCCCGCGTTATCGAGGACCTGATGTGCCGTTTTACCTTTGACGAAAAGACACTTTGCCAAGCCTTTCCTGATCACCGCGAAGCAATCAGGGCAATGGCTGTATCATTGATGCAGAAATTCTCGGACGTTTTCTTTATCAGCGGTGAAGGGCTAAAGCTAAAACCCGAAGCCTATCCGCTTGTCCGGGTTGTCGCAGGCTACGTGGACAGTCGCACCTCAAAGAAAACGGCCCACTCTTCTGCGATCTAGCGTTATTCAAACCACAGACCCACAGTGCTATAAAAAACGGCAATTTTTCTGCCGGACGGGGTTCAAGCGCCGTTTGGCGTAGCGGAATTTGTCACGGCCCACTGGATGTGTTTGCATGGGTCTATGAAGCACCAATCAGACCAGCCCGCGGATAAGGCGACATTCAACCGCTTGCTCGCCGCTTATGTGGCGCAGATCTATCCAGAACGTGACACCCTATCGCTTTGCCGCGACATCAGTGATGCGTTCTGGCCGGAAGGGACGCACCGCCGAAAACGCAAGCGCAAACCGGGCAATTCCATGTGGTCGCAACATGATGCCCTGCTGATCACCTACGGCAACAGCATCAAAGACGGGGCGCACAAACCGCTTGATCTGCTTAACGATTTCTTGTGCCGCTATCTGGAAGGCACGATCAATGGCGTGCACATCCTGCCGTTTTTCCCTTTCACCTCTGATGACGGATTTGCCGTTACGGATTTTCGCGCTGTCAATCCGCAGCTCGGCGACTGGGCTGACATCAACCGCATCGCCGACCGCTTCAAACTCATGTCCGATTTGGTCTTGAACCATGTCTCAAGTCAGGGCGCTTGGTTCAATGCCTATCGCCAGCGGCAGGCACCCTATGACCGCTTCTTTTTCGAGGCCGAGCCGTCCAATGATTTGAGCATGGTCGTGCGCCCCCGCACCACGCCACTGCTACAAGAAATTGAAACGAGCGATGGTCCGCGCCACGTCTGGTGTACCTTCAGCCATGACCAGATTGATCTGGATTTCCGCAATCCCGAGGTGCTGCTTGAGTTTTTACGGATCATCCGCCTGCACATGGACAACGGTGTGCAGATTATCCGGCTCGATGCCGTGGCCTTTGTCTGGAAGGAAATTGGAAGTCCTTCGATCCACCTTCCTCAAACACATGCAATCGTAAAGCTGATCCGCTTGCTGTGTGACTATGCTGTTGAGCCCGTGATCCTGCTGACAGAGACAAACGTCCCCAAGGCGGAAAACCTAAGCTATTTTGGCAAGCGCGATGAAGCCCATGTAATCTATAACTTCCCGCTGCCGCCGCTAATCTTGCACGCGATGATGACCGGCACAGCAGCGCATCTGGAAAACTGGCAGCGCAGCATGCCACCTGCCCCGCTGGGATGTGCCTATCTCAATTTCACCGCCAGCCATGACGGCATAGGAATGCGCCCCGCTGAGGGGCTGCTTTCAGAGATGGACCAAGCAGCGGTTATCAATGTGGTCAAGCGGATTGGCGGCCTTGTTTCCATGCGGGCGCTACCTGATGGCGGTGAAGCACCATATGAGCTTAATACCACCTTCTTTGATGCAATGTCGCAGACTGTCGCGGGGCCGGACACCTATCACATTGACCGCTTCATCTGTTCGCAGACAATCGTGATGTCGCTGGAAGGCATTCCGGCCTTCTACATCCACTCAATGCTTGCGACCCCCAATGATCACGCCGGCGTCAAAAAACGGGGCATGAACCGCGCCATCAACCGCCACCGATGGGATTATGGGGATTTGCGCGCGAAACTGGCACAGCCCGATACGCCGCAAGCTCAAGTATTGGACGGGCTAAGAGGCCGCCTGCGAATCCGGCAGGAACAACTGGCCTTTCACCCTAACGCAACCCAGTTCACAATCCATATGGACGATCACCGCATCTTTGCGATTTGGCGGCAGAGCCTTGATCGGCAGCAATCCATCTTTGCTCTGCACAACGTCAGCGCCGAGGAAGTTGAGATACCAGCCCTACGCCTCAATCTGATCGGAGATGAGGATTGGGTCGATCTGCTGTCAAACGAGGCGATCACAGGTGAAACTGTCACCCTCGCCCCTTACCAGTGTCGCTGGATCAGCAACGGGGATTATTGATAGTCCTTCGCATCCGCCGCAACCGCGGCCTGCATGTCGCGCAGAAAGGTGGGATCAGCAGAATGCACACGGTTCCATGTCGGGATGAACGGCGTTTCATGGGGGTTTTCCAGAAACGTCTGGCCCGCGCGCATGATGTTCTCTGCAAATAATTCGATCGACGCTTCTTCGCTGTGACGGTCCAGCTTGAGGCCGTTCATTTGCGCATCGGTGTAATAGGCTTCCAAAAGGTCCAGCGCGCTTCGGTAATAGGTGGCCTTGAGTGTCCGGAAGGTGTTCGGGGTAAAGGTGGTGCCATCAGCGGCCAGCTTGCGGAAAATGGCCTTACAAATGTCCACCGACATCCGGTTAAGGCCGTTGGCCGCGTCTTCGGGGCTTAGATCCTGGTGTTTGTGATCGTAGGCATCAGCAATTTCGACCTGACAGACCGCTTTGGGTGCCAAATTGCGCCATGCTTCTGAAAGTACGCCAATCTCCAAACCCCAATCAGAAGGCATCCGCAAATCTGGCAGGATAGCACTGCGCATGGCAAATTCACCCGACAGCGGGTATCGGAAACTGCGTAGATAATCGAGGTAATCCCGATCGCCGATCACGCGCTTCAGCGCAATAAGCAAAGGACTGACCAGCAACCGCGTCACGCGGCCATTCAGTTTTTCCCCACCCACGCGGGCGTAATATCCCTTTGCCACCTGATAGGGAAAAGTCGGGTTGGCCACCGGATAGATCAGACGCGCCAGCAGTTCATTGGTGTAGGTCAGGATGTCACAATCATGGATCGCCATGACAGCACTATCCTGGCAGCCGATAAGGTACCCCATAGAGGTCCAGACGTTTTTGCCTTTACCCGCTTCGGTTGGGGCAAGCCCCATTCCGGCCAAGCGTGTTTCAAGCTCTTTCATCCGGGGGCTGTCGTTCCAGATTACGATATGGTTCTGGTTCAGGCCTTTGAAGAACTGCCGCGCATGCCTGTATTCATCTGCGTCGGCCTTATCCAGACCGATGATGATCCGGTGCAGGTAGGTAACCTTCGACAACTCTGACAATATTTTAGGCATCGCCTCGGTTTCCAGCTCTGAATAGAGACACGGAAGTATGAGCGACATCTTCCGGCTCTGTGCGAAAGTCTCCAGCTCATAGGTCATATCTTCTAAGCCGCGCGTGCGCATATTGTGGAGAGTTGCGATATTCCCGTTTTGATGAAAATCAACCATTCAGATACGCCCTACAGTAAGTTTAAATTTATCAACCAGCTCTAACACGGCCTCGTTCCATCCCGCAGGTCCAGCCTTGGACGTACGAATGATCCGGCCAGTTTTTTCCGCCTCCAGCGGAGTTAACGCTTCGTGATGCGGATTTGCGACGATGACACCGAAATCAGCAGTCTCCAGCATTTCGACATCATTAGGTGCGTCACCCAGCGCGATGCAGCGCAGTGGTTTGTACTGCGCGATCACCTCAGCCATCCGGTCCGCCTTTGTGCCACCAAACGACAGCGTTAGAAACCGGCCTCCGCGACGTGCAGAAATACCCAGGTGTGCCAGCGATTTGATGAACTCAGCCTCAGCAGCTTGCGTGCCGTGCCACATTCCTGGCTCTGAGAACGCGCGTTCACGGGCGCGACCGGCGTCCTTCTGCGGCAATCCAGTCAACGCCATGATCCGCGCCACATCCATATCGCCGAAGCCTTCGAAACAGGCGCGCAGCACCTTTGGGACTTCATCAAGAAGTTTGCGTAAAGCTTTGTAGCTTTCTTCTATTGTTTGGGTGTGCAGATTGGTCACACCTGCCCCATTCTCAACAATTGCGGGCAAACCAGTCAGGCCCAACGCATCTTGAAGCACATCGATTTCCGCAGCGGTTTTGCTGCTTGCCAGTATTACAGGTGCGCCCAGTTCAGCCAGGACATGAAGGGCGGTCTGCGCCGCGGACCAGCTGTAATCACTATGATCCAGCAATGTGCCATCAAGGTCGGAGAATACAACAAGAGGTGTAGGCGCAGTCATCCTTGAAGTGTCCCGCGCCCCGCCATCAGCCGCAAGTCAACAGTGCAAAAAAAACGTGCTTGCGTGACAGTTTTTTCAGCACCGCCTTTTCTTGAGGCACAATAACTCTGGCTTCACGGTCGTTTCACGATCGGCCGCGCACCACAGCTGATTTGTGATAGCTTGGAATGTTCACCCAAACTTACCCTGCAGAAACACGGATATTATGAACATAAGGGTCGTTCGGCCGCGATCGAATTCGCGGGTTCAGGGCATGCTTCACATTCGCATGCGCCGACCTTTAGTGAACCGGCCACGTGTTGTCTGGCGGCGCGCAGCAAGACTGGACAAAGCGGCCTTTGGTCCGATCAGAGATCACGAAGTTGCCGGCCTTCTAAGCCACATGAGGTGAGCAGGCGTCGCGATTTTTCACGCCAGACCAAGGGCATATTGGGAATGGCCTCCGCTCCTGCCATATGAAGCCGTCGGCATTTTCCTAAGCTGCGCTGCCGCTGCGGGCAGCGTTATGGAAAAAATACATCCCCGTTGCGGTGCGGCACGCAGGCTGATTGATCCACCCCAAGCGGTTACAGTCTTTCGAACCAACGCGAGGCCAAGCCCGCTTCCCTCTACCCGCGTAAGACGGGCAAACGGTTCGAAGACCTGTGAACGCTGTGCAGGTGCGATTCCGGGGCCATCGTCTTCGACCTCAATGGTAACCTCGTTCTCAAGTCTATAAGCGCGCAGCTTAATTTTGCCCCCTGCACGGTCATGGTGTTTGACCGCATTGGAGATCAGGTTTCGCATCACCAGATCAAACGAAGTCGGATCGACTTCGACGTCCGGCATGTCCGGCTCGATCTCAATCACCATGCAGGGCCTCTGCGCGGCCAGTTTCAGCACACCATTGAACCGCTCGTTTGGCGCAAAGCATTGCGGGTTGCCGCAGTCCGACTTTGCCTTGGCGTAGTCCAGTAAATCCACCACCAGCACGTTCATCTTTCGTGATAGATCATTTAGAATGCAAAAGTGGTTTTGCAGCGTCACAGGAAGATCGATGCCAATTTCCGCAAGATCTTCGAGAATGAATTCCATCAAGACAGATTGCTGCACCAATGGCGCCTTGAGATCATGCGCTGCCATTGCGGAAAAGGCCAAGAGCTGTTGATTGGCTCGCACCAGTTCGCGCTGCTGATCGCCTAATTGTTTATTCTGATGATGTAGCTTGGACGCATCAAACCAGACCGCCGCATAATGGTGTCGGCCCAGCCGAAACATGCGCAGATCACATGAGCGACCGTCACGTGTTTGCAAAAGCTGTTGCACCCGCTCTCCTGCCCGCAGACGTTCGAGAATTGTCTTTGTGAAAACTGTGATGTCCTCGGACGCGATTTCCACATCAAAGTCCCCGTTTGAGAATGCTTTCGAGCAACATTGATCAAGCGTGCAACCAGATTTTAACGAGGGAACCAGTCTTGGAAACTGGTCCTCTAACCCTCCGCTCCAACAGACCGCGCCCATATCCCCGTCAAAGATTGCGACGGCTGCATCGGCTTGATTGAAGCCACTAATTAGCATTTGCTGCGATGCAAGCGTATCGCGCAGTCTGGTCGTGATCCGGCGGTGCATCGCTGCGCAGACTGCAAGCGTAACCAAAAAAACCGCAGCGCTGCAGAATATAACAACTATGACGCTTGCCGAACGGTCGCGTGCAATACTTTGACCTGCGCCCTGCACCTTAGGCATATCCAGCAGGATCGGTGCGCGCGCCTTCGTCTCCATCAGCGCCGCCCCGCCTTGTGCGGCCATCCCACCCGCATGAGGCAATCCACCAGCCGAACCGTAATTGAGGCGCGCGTGATAGGTTTGTTCTGCTTCTGCCGCATCTATCCTTTCGATGGCAAATGGTGCGAGGCGGTGCTGTTCAAAGTCGGCTCGCGCCGCCATATCGTACCCTCGCGACAGGTGGACATTTGCAGCAGTTTTCGCACCATCTTGGACAGTCGGTTGCAGTTGCTCTTGCGCGGACAGATGCCCCCCTGACCAAGGAGACAACAAAAGAATGGAGGCCGCTAGGAGTAAACGCAAAAACTGGAACATATTGAGACTCGCACATCGGGGCTGTTGATCCGGTGATACCCTACTGCCATGAATTCAAGGTTAATCCGCGCGCGGCGAAATCAGACCAGCGCCCGCAGAATTTGTGAACCATACCGGAAGCGCCCCGTGCTATGCACCCGTGCGCGCGAATGTCGTCTCGGCCTCCAACAGGCCGTGGCAGTTAAGAAAATGGTCTAGGCACGCACGTAACGCGCCGTTGAGGCGAAGTCGCGATAGCCGTCCATCTGCGACTGTCGAGGCAAGGCGATTGCCGCGATCTCTCTGGATATATCCGACCGGATATTGGGGGCATTGCACAGCTCTTTATAATATCTGATCGAAAGGGAGTTGAGCCCGACCATCGCGCGGTTAAAGCCAAAGGTGGTCATCTGCGTGGCCTAGGTCCGGCTCTACCAGAACCACATCTGACCCGCCTTCTTTGGTGAGGTGGTACAGAGTGCAGCAGTCAGCCAGTCGAACTAGAGTGGACGAGTGTTTCACGATGATATCGACAGCTACTACCCTTTCGCCCAGCGCTTGCGGTCTTCCCGTAATTAAGGACATTCGCAAAGGGAGCCCCTTAGGCCCGCTGCTGTGCCAGCCAATCGCTGGGGCTTGCGCCGGCGACACGCAAAAATTCGCGGTTAAAATTAGATTTTGTGTTGAAACCTGCCCCCAGCATTGCCGCCGTCACGTTTTCACCAGACAGCAGCGAGTTTTGTGCCGCTGCAATCCGCGCCGCATTAATATAGCGCGAGACGTTGTCGCCGGTCACACGGTTGATCGCGCCCGACAGTTGCTTCACAGGCACCCGCAACCGGCGCGACAGTTGAGACATGGTTAGATCTGGGTTCAGATACGGCTGTGCCTGCGCCATTAAAGCGTCCAGCTGCGTCATGATTTGCGTGTCCAGCGCGTCTGCTTCTCGCGGGGCGGCTGCCTCTTCGGGATCAGGCGCACCGGCCCCCAACGCGCCCGACAAGGTCAGCACACCGATCACAGCCAGCGTTGTGCTGGAGGCAATACTGATGATCCAAGGCTGAAGATATCCCATCCCAATGATCTGGACCAAGACGATCAATCCGTCACTCAGCGCTGAGGCAATCAAGGCCCAGCCGATGATCTGCCAAACCAGCCCCGGCATGTCACCTGCTTCCAGACGCATCCTCGGGAGAGCGTCGGCCCCTTTTCGGGACTGCCAGACGATCGCCAGACCATAACCGGCGAAAACCGCGGGGATCAGAAAATCGAGCGGTTGCGGCTGTATCAAAAGAGCAGCCACTACGCAAAACGGTCCGATCAGGTGCACCGCATCGCGCGCATTTGGCTTTCGCACCGCAGTCGTTTGAAACGCAACCCAAGCCATTGGCGGGATCAGGCTTGCTGTCACTGGCTGCAAAGGGCGCGCCCACGACACCTGAAAATGTTGCGCCAGTGAAATAATCAGCCCTTGTAGCGCGCAAAGAGCCAATAGCATCGCCAGCGGGCCATGCCGTTTGTCCACAATCAACAAACGCAACAACAAACAGCTTAGTATCAGGGCGCTGATCATCGGAATTGGCAGGCTGGGCATGGGGGTCCTTTCGACCTTTGTCTGGCGCACGATGGTCCTAAAACGCGATCTTGGCGACCTCAAACAGGATTCAGGACGCGTGTCAGCCCAGTTGTGTCGCATCAAAGCGTCATCACAATTCAACAAATGGAAACTGACATGACCCTACTACCAAAAACCGCTTTCGCCCTGATGATTGCGTCGACCGCAGCTGCCGATCCGGCCGGCATGCGCGACCTCAGCTTTGATGCTCCGCATCATGGGCGCCCCGTGACCGGCGCGATCTATTATCCGGCAGCAGGCGGTGGAAGCGCAGAAACCTATGCCGAAAATCCGGTCTTCATAGGGATGCCGATCCTCAAAGACGCAAAGATGGCAGAAGGCAAACACCCGCTGGTTCTGCTCAGTCATGGAATGGGCGGTCATATCCGCTCTCTCGGGTGGCTATCGACTGCGCTGGCAGATAGCGGCGCGATTGTGGTTGCGGTCAACCACCCCAACTCGACATGGGGTGACTTCGATCTGGCAGAGGGGCTCAAGCATTGGACCCGCACACAAGACGTGCGTCTTGCCCTTGATACAGTTCTGGCTGATCCGGAATTGAACGGACGGATTGATCCTGCGCGGATCATGGCAGCAGGATTTTCCTATGGCGGTTGGACCGCTCTGTCTTTGGGCGGGCTGAACGGCAACCACGCAGGTTATGTTGCGCATTGTGAAACGTATGGTGAGGCGTCCAGTCATTGCGCCGACCTGTTGCATGGCAATGCCGGACTGGAGGATGTGTCAGAGGCGCAGTGGAACGGTGATTACAGCGATGCACGCATCACCTCAGTCTTCGCAATGGACCCGGGTCTGATCTGGGGCATAACGGAGGAGGACGCTGCCGGATTGACTGGCGATGTAACCTTGATGTCATTCGGCGAGGGTGACAGCCGCCTGCTCGCGACCGACTTTGACATCGCGGGGTTGCCGACTGTGGTACCGCAGGCCGATATCACCCGCATTTCTCCTGCAGCGCATTTTTCGGTGTTACCGCTGTGCAAACCACAGGGTGCGGCAATCCTGAAAGAAGAGAACGATGATCCGGTCTGCACAGACCCAGAAGGGACCGACCGCGCAGTCGTGCACGCCCGGATTATCGCGACCATGGTCGGAAAGCTGGGGCTATAGGCACCAACGCAAGCGGTGCTTAGTGCGCCGCTTGCTAATTTTTCAGGCCTTAAGCGACAAAGTTGGCATACCCAGACCACCGATACACCTGTTCGCGACACGTACCCCTACCCATAGCGATAGCAGCAGGCCCGTTCCCACTCCGGCTGCGATGCCAAGCCGCACGCCTGTCAGGCCGCCATCGATCACATAGGCAAACAACCAGATGAACAGGGCAATACCGATCCACTGGCGGTAAATGCCGATCCACATTGTCCAAGCTGCATGCTGTAGTGCCTGCAGCAAAGAGTTGATCGAAAAAAGCACGACATAGATTGGCAGGATCGCGGCCTCTACCTTCAGAAACAGGGCAGAGATACGGATAACCTCGGGATCATCCGAGAAAACCCGCGCCGCCAAACCGCCGCCAAACCACAAGAACGGAAACGCCAGCGATGTGCCGATCACACCCAAAATCCAGCAGCGGTGAAACGCTGCGCGCACACGATCATTGTTATCGGCACCATAATTCTGCGCTGCGATCGGAACCAAAGAGATCGTGATGCCCAGCGCAGGCAACAGGAACAACTGCTCAACCCGCATCGTGATTCCGTATGACGCCAACGCAGCCTCACCGTAGTCTTTCAGCGCATATTGAACGATGAAACCGCTGGAAAAGGTAACCAACAAGGCAAAGCCAGCGGGGAATGCTTGGGCGATGATCTCGTAATACTTCGCGGGGACAGGCATGAACTCAGCCAGTTTGAGGTCTCGCATCATTGCGCGCCCAAAGACCCGCCACAGGATGAAGACAGCAACACCGCTTTGGCTAAGAATGGTGGCAAGCGCGATTCCGTTGAAGCCAAGCCCACCGATCACACCGGGGATTCCGTACATCAGCAGCGGATTAAGGCCCACGTTCACGAAAAATGCCACGACAAGGGCCCGCTGCATGGTGCGGGTGTCACCGCGTGCTTGTAGAATACCGTTCGCGGCGGGCCCCATGATGAACCCCGGCAAAGCAAACATCAGCCAGCTGAAATACCCCAGTCCTGCATCTCGGTAGCCGCCCGGCTCCGACACCACCGCAATCAGGGAAGGCCCAGCGAATGCAGCAATTGCCATCATCACCAGTGTTGCCATTGCCGCAAGGCCGGTGCCCTGTACCGCAAGATGCCGTGCCTCGGCCTGATCCTTGCGGCCTTTGGCATTGCCGACAAGCGCGCTCATCGCGGAGCTCAGGCCAAAACCGATTGCGACCAGAATGAAGAACGCCTGAAATCCGACAGCCAGCCCAGCCTGTGCCTGCGTGCCAAAAAAGCCAGCATAGAAAGTATCGACAACATTATAGAGAGTGCTGAACAACATGCCGATAGCAGCAGGGATTGCGAGGCGGCGGAAATGGCCGGTCAGCGGCCCTTGGGTGAGGTCTTCATCTATCATGGTCTGGCTTTGCCTTGAATGAAAAGGGGCGCCCGCTGGCGCCCCCTTGGTGTGGTATCAAACGGGGCTTACAGGCCCCATTTCGCGGCGACATCATCAAAGAACCCTTGGGTCTTTTTCAGCTCGATCCAGCTGTTGACGTAATTGATCCAGACTTGGTCAGCTTGCGGCAGCAGCATCGCAATCGGCGTCGGTGCGCGCGGAGAGCTGACTTCGACCTGACGCACATTTGGGAACTTTTGCAGCAGCTCGGAACCTTCGATATTGGATGTCACAAACACATCCGCACGGCCTGAAAGCACCTCTTGGAAGCCGCGTGCGGGTGCTTCGACAACCACGATCTCGGCAGCGGGGAACCATTCTTTGACCATCTTCTCAAAGGACGTGCCCAGAGTGGTCGCAACCTTCACGCCCTCTTTATTGATGCTGTCCCAGCCATCAAAATTCACCAGCTTGTCTTCGGTGGTGAAGGGGAACATTTCAACGGCGATATAGCTGTCGGAATACCCCGCAGCCTTAAGCCGCGCAGGGCTGATGGAGGCAGAGCCGGTCATGTGATAATTGCCTGCCACAACACCGTTTACCAGCGTCTTCCAATCCGTTGGCACCATTTCAAGCTCGACACCCAGATCGGCGGCCAGCTGCGTCATGATATCGATGTCATACCCGACATAGGAGTTGGTCGCGGGATCGCGGACAGACATCGGGTTCCAATCTCCTGTGGTGCCGACCTTCAGCTTGCCTTCGCTCAAAATTTCGTTGAGCGCGGATTGCGCCAGCGCCGGTCCGGCCAGAACGCTGGCGGCAAAGCCTGCCGCAAGAGCGAGAGATTTGAGTAATTTCATGTGTCTTCCCCAGTGGATTGTTCTATGTGTTCGCAAATGCGACAAATCTATTGTGTACTGCAACTTAACGCCGCCGACACATTGGGCAACTATCATATCGGTTATATTCTCTGACAGGACGGCTTCCATGGCAGAACAAGCAGACACAGATCAGACAAACGCGATTGAGATCAAAGGCCTGAACAAGTGGTACGGGGATCTTCACGCTCTCAAAGACGTGAACCTGAACGTGGCCCATGGTGAGCGAATTGTGATCTGCGGCCCGTCCGGTTCGGGCAAGTCAACGCTGATCCGCTGCGTCAACTCCCTTGAGACGCATGACAGCGGGAGCATCGTTGTTGATGGCACGACCATGGGAAATGCCGCCTCGATTGAGGCAATCCGATCCGAGGTCGGGATGGTGTTTCAGCAATTCAATCTTTTCCCGCATCTGACCATCCTGCAAAACCTGACGCTTGGCCCGATGAAGGCCCGCGGGTTAAGCCGCAAAGACGCCGAAGCGCGCGCTATGAAATACCTCGAACGGGTCCAGATACCCGAACAGGCAGGGAAGAAGCCCGGCGCGCTGTCAGGCGGCCAGCAGCAACGTGTCGCCATCGCACGATCTTTGTGTATGGAGCCCAAGATCATGCTCTTTGATGAGCCCACCTCAGCGCTGGATCCGGAGATGATTTCTGAGGTGTTGGACGTTATTGTTGATCTGGCCGAAAGCGGAATGACAATGATCGTCGTCACGCACGAGATGGGCTTTGCCCGTCGCGCCGCTGACCGCATGGTATTCATGGATCACGGACAGATCGTTGAGACGGGTACGCCTGAAGCATTCTTCAGCAACCCGCAAACCGAGCGGTGCCGCACTTTCCTTAACCAGATCCTGAAACATTGAGCGCGCGCATGAAAAATCTTATAGCGCTGACTTGCCTGACGCTTCTTGCCGGCTGCGGAAGTGCTGGAAATTGGGGGTGGTACGTCATCGACCCGACCACGCCAAAAGGCTGGTCAAATATCAGCTTCTTGCTCGACGGGTTTGGCGCAACGATCCTGCTGTCGGTCATCGCGGCCGTGTTGTCGATGGTGATCGGATTGCTGGTGGCGCTTCCCGGCATGTCTGCGAACCGCTGGATCAGATTGCCAAGCCGCATCTACATCGAATTCATCCGGGCGATCCCGCTATTGCCGATGCTGTTCTGGGTCTTCTATGGATTGCCTGTCGTGCTGCAATCGATGGGTATCTCGGTGCGGATCGATGCGTTCTGGGGCGCCGTGATCACGCTGGCCCTGTCCGATTCCGCCTTCACTGCCGAAATCTACCGCTCTGGCATCCAAAGCATCGCACGCGGCCAGACCGAAGCGGCCAAGACCATTGGTCTGACGTATACGCAAACCATGCGATATGTGATCCTGCCGCAAGCGATCAGGCGCATCCTGCCACCTTTGGCGAACCAGTTCATCTACATTGTCAAAATGAGCGCCTTTGCCTCCGTTATCGGGATGCAGGAACTGACCCGCCGCGCGAATGAACTGGTCGTGACAGAATACCGCCCGCTGGAAATCTACACGCTCCTGATCCTCGAATACCTTGTGCTGGTGCTTGTGATCAGCTTCTTTGTGCGCTGGCTGGAGCGAAAGATGGGCGCCGATGAAAGCCGCTAAAGGAGACGATATGAGCTGGACCAAATTCCTTGATGATACGATGAAGCGGATGGGTGCGTTGCAGCAGCAATCCCCCGATATGTTTGCCGGCTTCAACACCATGGGCAAAGCAGCCAAAAAGAATGGTGCGCTGGACGAAAAGACAAAAGAATTCATCGCCCTTGGCATTGCGATCTCTACCCGGTGCGACAGCTGCATCGGCTTTCACGTCAAATCGCTGGTACGTCTTGGCGCAACACGGCAAGAGCTGTGCGAGGCGCTGGAAATGATCGGCTACATGGGCGGAGGTCCGTCTATCGCGTTCGGTGCCAAAGCGCTTGAGGCCTATGACGAGTTTGCTGCCGTCTAGCGCATCTTTTCGTCTACCAACGCCTCTTGCGCGATCATCGCCTCTAATTGGCGACGAAAGCGCAGCGGGCCTGCATCAATCCCCAGATCAATATGGGCAGAGGTCTTTGTCTCCAGCCCGATCTGCACGGCGTCCAGAACGGCGCGGTCTTCCTCGAATGCTTTGCGCACATCCTCAGACATCATTTCTGACAGGGCCTGATCGTCAGGGCGCAGATTGCGCAGCTGGAACCAGTAGTAACGCGTTTCACGTTCTGACACGGGCGTCATAAAGTTGTAGCTGTCCATGATAAACGTCTCGTCCGACAGCGGCCCGTCTGCACCACCAGTGCCTGCGGGGGTAAACACCGCGCGGATCAGCGCATGACCGGGGTAGCGGACTTCGTAATGCTGAAGGCGATCGCAATTGCCCTCGAAGGGCACAATCTTGGCATAGAATGGCGCAGGCGCATGATCCATCATCCAGCGGTGAACAATCACACCGTCATCTGTTCGGGTCACCCGCAGCGGCGTGTCCTTGGTCGCGTCTGAGGCGAACGAGCCTTCGTGCACCCAGGCCACATGTGTGGGGTCCAACAGATTGTCGCACATCAACAGATAGTTGCAGTTGAGCCCCATCGCCGCACCGGTGTTAAGGCCCCATTCAGGATCGTCAAAGTTTGGAATATTAATGATATCTTCTACGTCCGCGATGGCCGCATTACCCATCCATATCCAGATCAGCCCGTATTTTTCATGCACAGGATAGGGTTTTACCCGCGCGTCTGACGGGATGCGTCCGATCCCGGGCGCCCAAACGCATTGGCCTGCACAATCGAAGGTCAGCCCGTGATAGCCGCATTCCACGTTGTCCCCTTTGATGCGCCCCTTTGAGAGCGGCAGCTTGCGGTGCGGACAGGCGTCCTCCAGCGCGATGACCTCACCACCTTCGGTGCGGTAAACGCAAATCTTCTCACCCAGCACGACGACTTGTTGCAGGGCACGTGTTACTTCATGACCCCATGCGGCCACATACCATGCGTTCTTTAGAAACATTGCGTCGGCTCCTTGCTGTGCGGGGTCATTGTTAGCTTGTGCAGCAAACAATAAAAGCCCCGTTAACGCATACCGCCACCAATTGCCTCACTGATTAGATTTCGCGCGTCTGGCACCAGCGCTTCGAGTTGCGGCAGATCATTCACACATAAGAACCGCGTTTCCGCCAGTGCGTCACGGACCAAAAGGGCGCGTGTGATTTCTGGCGCGTCAAACGCTCCCTGACCACTTTTGATGTGCCGATAGTCTCTGGCAGGCGCAAAAACAGCCCGCCCTTCGGCAATGCAGGCATGGTTATACAAGCCCTGAGGCAGAAATTGCTCAAGCTCCCGAAACCTCGGCTTGATATTGTTCTCGAAGGCGGCACGCTGCTGGTTGAACTGCTGCGCCATGATGCTGCGCCGCATCGGGTGTACCACATGCGCCGCAGCAAACACACGCGCGGGGCCAAAACCGCACAGGGCTGCTGCATTGATTTGGACAAAGTGGTTGAATAGCGCGGGATCATCCCTTGCCTTCGGATCATCAAGCATCGCCGCATAATCCCGCCACTGCCCGCGCAGCACGGGACGCTCTCGCGCGAATACATCTTCTGGATTTAAAGGCGCGGTAAGAAAAACATCATCATTGAAATACAAGAACCGCTCACTCAGTCCGTCGATCCGCCACAGAACGCTTTCGATGGCAAGCGAGTTGAACGTGGGCAGTACATTTGTGTAACCCTCAAAAATCTCTTCGTGCAACACAATGCGCAGCTTGGCCTTCAAGCCTGCGGGCAGTTGAGAGAAATCAGGCGCCGTGCGGTCAACCACAATCCATATATGGCGCACCCAAGGCGCGTGATTATGTATGGAAAGCAGACAGTAATAGATTTCGTCGCTGGATTCCCACCGATGCGGATTGCTGGCGTTCAGGTTCAAAGGCGCGCTGTTTTGCGCCATATACTGGGCCCGCAAAGCCCGATGAGAAGGCGCGTTCCCGTCTACCCAAGTGATAACGGCATCTATTGCATCATTTTCCGTATTGATCAGCACAGCTTCGGGCAAACCTATCTATCGTGAAATGCCTAACGTAGGGCACGTTTATATAAATGGCAGTCCGTCCGACAAAATTCTCCGGCTTGACCGCAGAGGCACCAAATCTGACAGTTGGGACATCGCACAAAGGAGCGCCCATGCAACCGACCCAAGACCCCGAAATCCTTCGTCAATGGATTGGACGCAAGGAGATGCTCGAAGACACGCTTCATGTGGGTCCTGCAAACCTGATGGAGATGACATTGGATCGGGTGCCCGCACTAGGCTCGGGCGATACTCTGCCGCCGCTGTGGCACTGGATATACTTTCTACGCTCCGCCCCGCTCAGCGCACTTGGACGCGACGGACATCCGGCAAAGGGCGGCTTCTTGCCCCCTGTTGCTTTACCCCGACGCATGTGGGCCGGAGGGCGGTTCGGTTTTAGCGATGATGTGCATATCGGCGAAAACGTCCGCAAGACATCTGTAATCAAGGATGTATCCGTGAAACAGGGCCGCTCCGGCGCCTTGTGTTTTGTCACCGTGCGCCACGAGATCGGCGATGCAGACAGACCCGCATTTTGGGAAGAGCATGATATTGTTTACCGCGAAGATCCTTCGCCCAGCGCGACGCCCCGCCTCACTGTGCCCGTCGGCGATGATTGGCAGCACAAAGAAACTGTCACCCCCTCGGAAGTCATGCTTTTCCGATATTCGGCGCTGACCTTTAACGGGCATCGCATCCACTATGACCGCGACTATGCCCGCGATGTCGAAGGGCATGGCGGGCTGGTGGTGCACGGCCCCCTGATTGCCACACTGCTGATGGATCTGGCGCAGCGCGTCATGGGCGGCGCGCGCCCCGAGAGTTTTGAGTTTCGTGCGGCCAGCCCGCTATTTGACACAGCACCTTTCACGCTACATGCGCGCCAGAAAGGTCAAACCGTCACACTGGCTGCGGCGACCCCTGAGGGAAGGCTGGCCATGTCAGCCGCCGCGCGGTTCTAGCAGTGGGATCAGATACGCAAAGCGCACGGCTGGCATACCTGACCGGCCCGCTGGCCACTCCTTTGGGGCCGATGGGCCCTGCACCGGTCGCTTCGTTGCAGATGCGCCCTCCACGTTCTGATGCGCGACAAGCGGACAAACAGGTGCGTAACCTTTCGGCAGCCTTTGATGCCTTCAGTATCGGCGACGGGGCGGTGCTGTCCTTTCACCACCACTACCGCAATGGTGACCGGCTGATGAACGCGGTTCTGGCTGAGGCTGCGCGGCGTGGTCTGCGCGGATTGACCATCGCGCCAAGCTCTCTGTTTCCGGTACACGCGCCGCTTGCTGATCATATCGAAAGCGGTGTGATCGGCGACGTTGTGACCGACTACGCCAAGGGGCCTGTTACCGCTGCATTGTTGTCAGGTGCGCTGCGCGGCCCTGCCTTGTTGCAAAGTCATGGCGGTCGGGCGCGGGCGTTGGGCACAGGCCTGTTGCGCGTTGATGTCGCATTTGTGGGCGCGTCACTTGCGCAGGCAGATGGTGCATGCACGGGCCGGGGCGGTGCGCTGCCCTGTGGTCCGCTAGGCTATGCACAAGTTGACTCGGGCTATGCCCGCCACACGGTCGTTTGCGCGCATGAAATCACGCAAAGCCCTCTGCCCCATACCGACATCCCCGGCGATAAGGTGGATGCAGTGGTGCCATTCGATACCCCCGGAGAAGTGAGCGGCATTGCTTCTGACACCACATTGCCTGCGCAAACGCCTCAGGCAAAGCAGATCGGCGGTTGGGTCGCAGAGGTCATCGCCGCTGCAGGTATGATGCGCCACGGGCTATCCCTGCAAACAGGTGCGGGAGGATACTCCCTTGCCTCGGTACCGCTGATTGGAGCCGCGATGGCCCGCGCCGGTCTGCGCGGCAGCTTTCTGTCAGGCGGGATTACAGGCGCACATACAGAGCTACACCGCGCGGGTCTGTTCGAGCGTATTCATGATGTACAATGCTTTGACGGTGCAGCCGTCGCGTCCTCGATCATCAACCCGCACCACCTTGCCATGAGCGCTTCGGAATACGCCAACCCGCTGGAAAGCCTGGCCATCGTGAACCGGCTTGATGTCATGGTGTTGGGCGCGGTGGAGATTGACCGCCAGTTCAATGTCAATGTCACGATCGGCGGGGATGGCAGGCTTATCGGCGGCCCGGGCGGGCATCCCGATGCGGCCGAAGGCGCGCGACTGACAATCGTCACCACAGGTCTTGGGGGTGGCGGCTATGCCAAACTGGTGGATGATGTGCGCTGTGTGACCACCCAAGGCCGACACATTGATGTTCTGGTCAGCGATGAAGGTATCGCAGTCAATCCCGCGCGCGCCGACCTTGCAGCGGATCTAAAAAGGGCCGGTTTGCCCCTGTTCAGCTTTGACGCACTGAAAGCGACCGCAGACCAATCCGCCACCCGCTTACGCTGTGCGGCTGCAACCAGCCCGCGTTTACTGATTGAACATCGCAGCGGCGGATTGCTTGATTGGGCATGAAAGACCCTAGTAAATTTATTCCGACTAAAACAATCAAGTTTATTGCATTGGCCGCACGAACTTAGTATCTGACAAAAATAATCGGAATAAAGCCAAAGAGGAATCATCATGGCCCGCTCCCCCCTTTCCCCCCTCGTCATTGCTGCCGCTGCCCTTGTGGCCGGCGTCAACGCTGCAACAGCTGAGGGCGAAGTCAATCTCTACTCTTCACGCCACTACGACACGGACGAACGGCTTTATAGCGATTTCACCGAAGCCACCGGTATCAAAGTGAACCGGATCGAAGGCAAAGCGGATGAGCTGATCGCGCGCATGCAAGCCGAGGGTGCGAACTCTCCCGCTGATGTGTTGATCACGGTAGACACCTCGCGCCTTAAGCGCGCCAAAGATGCAGGCGTGCTGCAATCCATCGATAGCGCTGTGCTGGAAGACCGCATTCCATCCAACCTGCAAGACAATGAGAACCAGTGGTTCGGATTTTCCCAGCGCGCACGGATCATCTTTTATGACAAAAACAACGTGACCGAACCACCGCTCGACTATGTCTCGCTTGCCGATCCGAAATTCAAAGGAATGGTTTGCCACCGGTCTTCTTCAAGCACGTATTCGCAAACCCTGCTGGCGTCGATCATCGAAAACCACGGTGAAGAAGCTGCGCATGCCTGGGCACAAGGCATGGTCGACAATTTCGCCCGCGACCCACAGGGCGGCGACACCGACCAACTGCGCGGCCTTGTTTCCGGTGAATGCGATATTTCGATCGCGAACTCATACTATTTCGCACGCGCATTGCGCACCGACGTCACAGGCGTAACCGAGAGCATTGACCAGATCGGTTGGATTTTCCCTGCGCAGGAAGCCGAAGGTGCACATATGAACCTTTCAGGCGCCGGTGTTGCCGCGAATGCGCCGCACCGCGACAATGCAATCGCGTTTCTTGAATACCTCGCCAGCGATCAGGCGCAGCAGTATTTCTCTGCGGGCAATGATGAATTCCCGGCCGTTGACGGTGTCGCGCTGAGCGAAAGCGTCGCGAAGCTGGGCGAGTTTAAAGCTGACAGTGTCGATCTATCAGCTGTGGCCGAAAACCTGCCAAAAGCCCAAGAAATCTTCAACGACGTTGGCTGGAAATAAGCCGACCTAACCCACCGTGCGAATGCCCGCGCGGTGGGTGTTTCTGAAAACGTCAAAGCGGCCCAGCGTATCGCATAGCCAGCTCTGGCAGCTCAGCAAAGTCGCTGAAATCAGCCGTATGGGGAATGTCGGAAACCTCGGTTTTGCGGTACCCTTCCGTAAAAAGCAGGAATGGCACGCCGCAGGCTTGTGCCGTCTGCGCATCCACTTCGCTGTCTCCGACATAGATACATGGCCCCGCCCCCAAAGCCTTGAATGCAGCAAGCAATGGCGCGGGATCAGGTTTTGATACAGGCAGGCTATCACCACCCCAAAAGGTCTGGAAATAGGGACTGAGCGACAAGTGGTCCATCGCCGCCATACACGGCGCGAGAGGTTTGTTTGTGCAAATACCCAAAGCATGTCCATCATCGTGAAGAGCTTTGAGCGTCTGGCCCACCTGCGGGTAAAGCACTGTGTCATGATGGGCCGTAAGATATGCGGCCTTGAACGCCTCAACCATGTCACCGTGCAACTGTTGCGGCAATTTCACAGCCTTTAACATACGGGTCACAAAAACGGGCACCCCATTGCCGACAAACGAATGGGTCTGCGCCAAAGTGATTTGCATGCCATACGGGGCCAGCAAAGCGTTCGCCACGCCCTGAATGTCCGGCGCGCTGTCAATCAACGTGCCATCAAGATCAAAAACAATGCGAAATGTCATGCCAGCGGTAACCGCTGACGGACAAGGGTTGTCCAGAACGAACACCCCCAAGCAATCACATCATCGTTAAAATCATACGCCGGATGGTGGAGCCCTGCTGAAGGCCCATTACCAATGTTGATCATCGCGCCCGGCACTTCGTTCAGCATGAACGAAAAGTCCTCGCCGCCCATGCTGGCTGGCATATTAAGCGAGACATTATTATCCCCCGCCACCTCTTGGGCCGCACGCGCGGCGCGGGCCGTTCCTTCGGGGTCATTCACTGTGACAGGGTACATCCGGATATATTCCAGATGCCCTTTCGCCCCTTGTGCCGCGCAGGTCTGCTCGACCAGAATGCGCAAGCGCTGTTCGATGTGGTTGCGGACTTCTTCGCGCAGGGTGCGGACGGTGCCGGTGATCTCGACCTCTTGCGGGATCACGTTAAATGCATCGCCAGCGTGGATGGTACAAAGCGATACGACAGCATTATCCATTGGATCTACGCTGCGCGCGGTCAGGCCTTGCACAGCCTGGATCAGCGCCGCTGCGATCGGCAGAGGGTCAACCGTACTGTGTGGCATTGCAGCGTGGCCGCCCAGCCCGGTGACCCGTATACGCACTTCGTCCACGGAAGCCATAATCGGGCCTTCGTTGATGGTAAATTCGCCCACCGGCAGGTTCGGCCGGTTGTGCATGCCGTAAACTTCGTCACAGGGCCAACGCGAGAACATGCCGTCTTCGATCATGGCCTGCGCACCAGCACCGCCCTCTTCGGCGGGTTGGAAAATGACCAGAACGCAGCCATCAAACGCGCGGCTCTCGGCCAGATGTTTAGCCGCACCCAGTAGCATGGTCGTATGTCCATCATGCCCGCAAGCATGCATCTTTCCTGCTACGGTCGAGGACCATGCGACACCGGTTTCTTCCTCAATCGGCAATGCATCCATATCAGCACGCAAACCGATGGTACGTCCCGATGTGCTGCTTTGCCCGTTGATGACGCCAACCACACCAGTCTTGCCGATCCCTTCAACCACTTCGTCACAACCATAGCTGCGCAAGCGCGCTGCCACACTCGCGGCGGTGCGGTGCACATCGTACAAAAGTTCAGGATTCCGGTGTAGATCGCGCCGGAACTCTGTCAGCGCTTCGATGTCTTTTGCGACCCAGTTCTCAACAGCCATTCCTATCCCCTTTTTGTGCGACAAACCTTTGCGCCAACATTCAATCCCGCCATGCTCAGGTCAACCGATATATGCCATCGGGCAATCATGAAGCACGCGCCCACAGCACACAAAGTCTTAGAATATAGACAAAAATTTCAGCCTGACATCAACGTCTCATAACCGGCACCGTTAATTGGCGGAGCAGCCTCAAGGTAGAATTCAGACACTTTATATAGTGATTGCGCGTGAGTGAGATACCCACTGCGGCCTAAGTCATAGCCCCTGCGCAACTGGGCAGGCGCGGACATGCACCAATCCAAGTAGCATTATTCCGTCCGGGATCGCGCCGCTTCCAACTTAACACCCCTCATTTGCTACCAAATAGACCCACTTTCGCCATTTTTTCCAGCGACCTTCCCATCAACAAAGCGCTGAATGCCCAACTTGAGTGGAGTACCCTGCAATGAAGATTCTCTCGGTAGATGATGATCCAATCATCCTGGGGATTCTGGGGCAAGTGTTCTCAACCATGGACGATCATGTGATGGTTGCGGCTGCATCGGCACAAGACGCCTTGACCTTGCTTGAACAAGAAGACGATCCCTTTGACTGCTTCTTCCTCGATATCCGGATGCCCGGAATGGACGGAACCGCGCTGGCGGGACTTATCCGTAAGATCAAAAAATACGAAGCAGCCCCGATCTTGATGCTAACTGCCATGTCAGAGACGCGGTATATTGACGGGGCGTTCGCTGCCGGTGCAACTGACTATGTCTCCAAACCTTTCGACCTGAAAGAGTTGAGAGCCCGCGTCAACGTGATCCACCAGTTGGTTCAAAGCCGCAAAACCACATCAAAGCAAGCCGCTAACAATGCCACTGAACAATTGGACTTCGCGGCGCAGATTGATCTGCACGATATTGATCGTGTCATCTCTATGGACGCTATGAAAAACTATCTCGCGCAGCTTTCCCGAACCGCATTATTCGGGTCCACGGTTTTTGCCGTCACATTACGAAACCCTGCTTCATATTTCGACAGGCTGAGTGCTGATAACGTCAGACTGCTCCTCGCTGACGTGGCCGGAGTGATCTCTGATACGCTAAGCTATCGTCACGCCCTGATTTCCTATGCGGGCAATGGCACCTATGTCTGCGTCACAGAAAGCCGCGGCCGTCCGGATACGGCTGCCATAGCTGATCGGATTAATCTGAACCTGAACCGGGCTGGGATCATTCCCGACGGTGATACCGTGATGCCTCCACGCGTTAGCGTTGGCGTTGCTGTTCGCCTTGCCTGGAAATCAGGTGAGCAGATTCTGGGGTCTCTCGTTACGGCACAAACATCAGCCGAAAAGGCCGCCGCTGAACATGAGCGTTTGAACTATGACCTTTTCGATATGGAGGAAATCGCATGACCGCCATCGCGCAGCAATTGCCCGGTCTTGATCGAATTCGCGATCGTTTTGTCGACCTACTGGAAGACCGCAAGAACAGCATCGCACAACATGTACTTACCGCTTGGGACGGGGAGACCACTGACGAAATCAATGGCAACCTTGTTAGTGCGCGGAACATTCTGCATCAGATCGCCGGTACCGCGGGTACCGTTGGATTTCATGACTTGGGTACAACAGCGCACCAGTGCGAAGCGCAGATCATCGCACATCTAGAAGGCCCCTACGCCGATCTTGCGATATGTCCGGGTGAAATAATCTGGCGCATTGATACCTTTGTAGAGGCCTGCGCAACGATCACCCCCAGCGCCTGAAGGTCATAGTCCAATCCGGCGGTTTCAGCGGCTCATCCAGAAAGAGCAGCAATAACGACTGCACCCAGCGGTCTATAGATCAGAACTGCCAAAGCAATTGCGGGCCCAAGCGGGTAACGCGCGCTCTGGTTCACAGATAGCCAACGCCCGCCGCCCGTAAAACCACGTACAAGACGCAAAACTGTCAGGGTAAGGATAACACTCACAGAAAGCGCCAGAACAAACTGGGCCCATGCATTTGATGGCACGAACAGGACGACTGCGGGCAAAAGCTTCACATCTCCCCCGCCCAATAAATGCAAAGCAAATACAACAAAACTGAGACCGAAGACGAAAAGCGCTGCAAGTATCCGCCAAGCCAATTCAGGCAGTGGCATAAACGGGAGCTGCGTCGCGATGAACACTATTGCCAGCAATATGACAGCGCTGTTGGGAATGCGCAGATCAGAGAGGTCTGTATAGATCGTGTAGAGCAGGATCGGCACACAGGCCCATAGGCCAAAGGCGGCAAGACTCACGCGCCATCTTCCTTCTCGGCGTTTATCACGGCAACAAGCTCGATCTGGCCGCTTGTATCTGTCTTCGCATAGATATTACGCAGATGGGTCCGGACTGTTGCGATGGACACGCCCAACACTTCGGCGATCTCTTTCGCCTTGTCGCCTGCAGCCACCAACTGGCACACCCGCAATTCAGCACGGCTAAGGCCGCATGGATTGCCCAGACCCAAAATATTATTACCGCCGCCAGCCGCCGACAGGGCGCGACTGCGGGTACGGGTCAATCTGGATATCAGACCCGGGCTGCGCAGTGTCCAAGCGTAGGCCAAGGCCGAAGTCACCAGCACCGGCGGGATTTCGGCGCTACGCTTTGGCGGCACATCAAAGACGATCTCGAAAGAGTCAATTCTGTCTTCTTCAGCCTCCAGAATAATGACACTCACCTCAATGACATCAGGCCGCGCATCCCATTCTGACGCGGCAGGGCTGTCGGCGAATTCAGGCTCCGCGCGCAAGGCGGATAAATGAAAGATCGCGCCGGATTGCAGTGCATCAAATCGGGTATCACGCAGATACCGCAGCAATGCGCCACTGCTTGTGGGGGCTGGACCGGGTTCTGACGGCCGGATCGCGGATGCCACAGGAAGCGCATCGTCTCTTAACAGCCGGAACAACGCGGTGCTGTAGGATTCTATTTGCCGTGTTAAAATTTGAACAATCGCTGACAGCTCGAAGTGCCCTGCCAACGCAGCATTCCAATCCGTAATGAAGACAAAGTTACGCGCGATCCGTTGATGCAGATCGGTGGCTCCTTCAAAAGGCAGCACTTGGCTTCGGTCAGTCAGACTTGAACGCGGCACGGTTTGTACTGCTCCTTCTTTTGTTCAGTTACTATCTTATCTGCAAGATGTGGGAAGATGAATAGTTTGCAAAACCGAGACGGCCAATCAGACAAGATTCGTTAACCGACCTTGTGGATTATCAACCATTTCAAAGAATACACGCTATTGGTGTGAAATCAGCGATCTTGTCCGGTCCGCCCCCGCTTTGCCCTTAAATGGCCCCAAACCATCATCCTTGTGAACGATGTGGTTAAATATCTCTTAAGCTAATTTGAGGTCATCGGCGGCACTATGGTGTCAGCTCATACCCCCCGGCGGAATTTTCGCCCCTTAACGATTAAAGGACTACAACATGAAACTTAACATCAAAAACGTATTCGCCCGTCTGCGCCGCTCCGAAGAGGGTGCAACCCTTGTTGAGTACGGCATCGCTCTTGGTCTGGCCGTGACAGTTGGCGCCGGTGCTCTTTTGGCGCTTGGTAACGACGTTGACGCCAAAATGACGGCAGCTTCTGGCGCTCTCAAGGGCGAAGAAACAACCACTACCCCATAAGTCTCACGCTTAACTTTCGAAAAAACCTTCGCCGCGCCTATGGGCTGTGGCGAAGGTTCCCCCCCCGCACAAAAGGCTTTCTTCATGCTTCCTCATTCGGTTACGCGCGCCTACCGTCGCGGCGAAGACGGCAGCATGATGGTGCTCTGGGCTCTTTGTCTGGTCGCCTTCCTTGGCCTCATCGGCCTTGTCTTTGACATGGGGCGTCTGGGAACAACCCAGTCCGAACTTCAATCATATGCCGACAGTATCGCCCTCGCGGCCGCAGCCGAGCTTGACGGACAGCCGGATGCGCTGACCCGTGCGCGGGCAGCAGGTACGTCCCTGATATCCGATACACAGACATTTGCAGAGGGCAGCAAAGCGCTGGTTGCCTCTGACATCGTCACCATGACCTTCTACAAATCCAACCGTGAAGGCAGGTTCGAACGCGCACCGCAATATGAAACGACTGAACCCGCAAGCGCGCGTTTCATCGACATTCAGGTTGCCCCGGCCAACGTACCGCTTGGCTTTGGCGCAATCCTCACCTCACTGAACGGCAGTTCCATCAACACGCTGACATCTGCGCGCGCTGCCGCGCAGTTCGAGCTTGAGGCGTGCAATGTCGCGCCGATTGCCATGTGCGCCCCGACCATCAGCCTGGACACAGATGCCGCGATTGGATCGACCTTGCGGCTGGACGCCAGTGTTAACCTTGGTCAGTTGCTGCCCGGAAACATCGGCGCCGTAGACACCCTGACCAGTGTAATTGGCGGGCTGGATATCTGTGTCGGTCTGCTGGGCGATGAGCTAACCGCCTGCCTGATCGCTTCGCGAGAGCCCGAAACTGCCTGCGCGGGTAGCGGTGGTGGGCTGGTCCTGTCGACGTCAGTGGACGGCGATGACCTTATGAACTCCATCAACACCCGTTTTGGCAGAGCTGAAGGCATTGCGACCGGCCTGATCGGTGATGCGTTTGCGGCCGCTCCCACGCTATTCAACGGGCGGTTCAATCCCTTGGGCATTTGTGTACCGGATCCACTGACGACCGGCACCACTCTGCCAGCTGATGATTGCTTTCTGATCGGCAATTGCAGCGTGCGCGGCAATGGGAACTGGACTGTCGGAAGAGCAGAATATGTCGATACCTACTTCGGCGGTGTTGACCCTTTCCCCGAAGCGCAAACGCGTTACGAATTCTATCTTGCCGAACTGGAAGCGACGGGAGAGATTTCTTCGAGCAACGGCGGCGGCACTGGTACCGCCGATACCAGCAGCGGCGGGCTTCTGGGCGGCGTAATCGGCGGAGTTGTCGACACAGTGAACGATCTCGTCGGGCAAGTATGTGCTCCGCAAGACGCTCCAACTCCTGATCTGGAGCTCGATACGAAACGCCGCCTGATGGTGATCGCAGCCGTTGATTGTTTGAATGTCGACGTTCAGGCAGGTGTGCGTGCGCCTGTGGTGCAGTATTTCGAAGCCTTTGCCTTGGGCAGCGCGGAAAACGGCGTTCTTGACGTTGAAGTGACCGCCTGTCTGGGCAGTAACTGCAAAGGCGACGGGCGCGGCAACCTTGATGTCGACGTGCGCGACGTAGTGAGGCTGGTCGAATGATCACTTCCTCCCGTTTCATCCGCGAAGAAAGCGGTGCAGCTCTTGTTGAGTTCGCGCTGATCTTTCCGGTTATGATGCTGATGCTTGGCGTCGCCATCGAAGGATCGCGGACATATCATTCCTACCAAACAGCCGTTTCGGGTGTCCGTGATGCTGCGCGCTATCTTAGCCGCGTTGTGCAGTCAGATGTCTGCACATCTGGCGCGGGCGTGGCGCAGTGGGATGAGACGCTTACGGATATGGTGCAGCTGGATCGGGCACAAAAAAGCGTCTTCTCATCTGATGTGGATATTTTGAATGTCAGCAGCACGTTAGAATGCGTTTCAGGCGATTGGCGCGGCAAGGCAACGGCGCCCGTCGCGACGATCACGGCAACGTTGAAAATCACCTATCCGTTCAGCGGAATGTTCTCATTTGGCGGCGGGTCACTTCCTGCGGTAACGACAACAATTAGCGACAGCGCAAGGATCATCGGTTCATGATCCACCTGCATGCCAACATCCGCAAATATTCCCGGTCAGAAGACGGCGCCACTCTGGTGGAATTTGCTATCGTGACTTCCCTGTTCCTGCTGCTGGTCTTTGGCTTGATTGATTTCGCGCGCTTGAGCTTTTCACGCGTTCTGGCCGAAAAGGCCACCGAACGTGCCGTGCGGATGGCCGCGGTGCGTCCAGCCGTCTGCCCGAATCTGGCAGCAACAAACGCCCGCGGGCTTATTGGTACGCTTTCGCTGGATGTGCCGAACGGCACACGGTGCACGGAACGCACAAACTTGTGCCAACAGCTTCAGGCAAGCAGCTGCTTGGGCAGTACCGATCACCCGACGGCGGCCGCGATTTGGGCTCAGGTCGAAGCATTGCTGCCTACGGGTGCCAAACCGGAGAACCTGTTGTTCACCTATCACTATGACCCCGCGCTTAACCGTGTTGGCGCGCCGTATACGCCCATAGTGACAGTTGAGCTTGCCGATCTGCAATTCGATTTCATCTCACCTCTGGGCGCACTTGCCCGTTCCGCAGGTGGCTCTGACGATACGACCCTTGGTCAGAGCTTTCTCTTCCCTTCCATGAGCGCGTCGCTCCCTGCTGAAACCATTCGATAAGGACACTCTCGATGACTTATGCCAACCATGATCTAGAACGCCAGGTCGCTGAAGCGGTGACCACACCTGCAATAGCCCGCGTGCTGGTTGTGGCACAAAGCCCGGCAGTGGGTGCAACCATGCTCGAAGAGATGCAGAGCGACCAAGCCGTACGCGGCAGACTTCTGGAATGCTCACTGACGCAAGCTGTCGCAGATAACGCGCAGGCATGGTCCGGCCTGAACTTTGTCGTGTTTGAGCTGAGTAACAGCATCGCCGAAGATATTGTTGCGGTGCAAAAGATAAAATCCCAAGGCGATGATGCCCCGCACTGCATCGCAATGACGCGGGATGTCCTGACCGATGAACAGCGCGCACGTCTCACTCAGACAGGCGTGGCCGAGATCATCTCCCTCCCTCCCCGTGAGGAGCAGAAAAAAGCACCCGAAGCCCCGACTGAGGAACCACACCAAGACGTTGTCGAGCCACCTCTGGAACCGGCAGCCTCCGCACATGTCTCCTTGCCCCAAGAGAAACAACGCGGATGTGTCACCGTATTACTCCGCGCACGCGGCGGTGCAGGCGCGACCACATTGGCGGTCAACCTTGCGGCAGCACAGGCCGATATCGGCGGTGCCGGCAGTGTCGCCCTTCTTGATCTTGATATCCAGAATGGTGCGATTGCGCTGGCAATGGACCTTCCTGACAGCGCAGAAGCGGGCGCACTGATAAAAGGCGAACTCCCCCTCAGCGCCGCGTTCATTGATCGCGCGATGGTGCGCCACAACAGCGGCGTTGACGTGCTCACTGCGCCTGACATTTTCGCACCTCTCGATGCGCTTTCACCATCCGATGTTGCCGCTATGATCACCATGCTCAAAGACCGTTACGATCATATCGTCGTGGATATGCCGCAGGCCGTTACCGATTGGACGCTGCCTGTACTAGGCGCGGCGGCACAAGTCATCTTGGTCACAGACACCTCGCTGCCGTCAATCAAGCGCACCCGCCGCCTGATTGACCTGATCGGTGACGAACATATGACCCTGCCGGTCGAAGTTGTCGTAAATCAACAGCAAAAACCCCTGCGTCTGTCAGCAGCTCTGCGCGAATGCGAGGCCTTGATCGGTCGCTCCCTGACCCATTGGGTCCCGTTGGACGTAAAAACGGCACGGCGCGCCAGTGATCTGGGTATTCCGATACAGATGAGCGCAAAGCGCTCGCGCATGGCACGCGCAATCACAGCGCTGGCTGGACGTATGTTCGCACCGAAATCCAGTGCCGCACCTGAAACCACGCAAGGGCAACACAATCATGTTTAAGGCATTTAACCAGTCCCGCGCCCGTACCGGTGCAACCGCGCCGACCCAAGCAGCCAACACACCTGCGCCGCTCGCGTCTGCGTCTCCGGTAAAAGTGATGCCGCCGTTGCCAAAGATCGAGAGCGTCAAAGCTGCTGAACCTGTGCCAGCGGCACAGCCCGCGCCGACACAAACGCTGGCGCGCCCTGCGGACCCGAACATGGCGCTTAAAAGCACCTTGCATGAACTGCTTCTGGACAAACTGAACCTGACGTTGCTGGACAAGGTAAGCCGCGAGGACCTGCACCGCGAAATTTCGGGCCTTGTTGCACAGCACCTTAAATCTGAAGGCACGCTGATGCCGTCAGAGGCATTCAAGCAACTCATCCATGAACTTCTGAACGAAGTGCTGGGCCTTGGTCCACTTGAACCCCTTCTTGCTGACCCGACAATCTCGGACATTCTTGTGAACGGAACGGACAAGGTATTTGTCGAACGTCGCGGGCTCTTGGAGCGGACCGAAGTTTCCTTCCGCGATGAACGCCACCTGTTGCGGATCATTGACAAGATTGTTTCAACCGTTGGCCGCCGGATTGACGAAAGCCAGCCATGGGTGGACGCGCGCCTTGAAGACGGCAGCCGCGTGAACGCCATTATCCGCCCCTGCGCCATCGACGGGCCAAGCTTGTCGATCCGCAAATTTTCAAAGACGCCGCTGCGCATGGAAAAGTTGCTTGAACACGGCGCGCTAAGCCGTCAGGCCGCCCTTTTCCTTGAGGCGGCAGTTAAGGGCCGGATGAACTGCCTGATCTCTGGCGGGACCGGTTCGGGCAAGACCACGATGCTTAACGCCATGTCCGCCTTTATTGACCCGCGCCAGCGCATGGTCACGATTGAAGACGCGGCAGAACTACAGTTGCAGCAAGAACATGTTGTGCGGCTAGAGACACGCCCCGCCAATGCGGAAGGCAAAGGCACGATCACCCAACGCGATCTGCTGGTCAACGCGCTGCGCATGCGCCCTGACCGCATTATGGTCGGCGAGGTGCGCGGCGCCGAAGCCTTTGACATGCTACAGGCCATGAACACCGGTCACGACGGTTCAATGACCACAATTCACGCCAATACCGCGCGCGACGCGGTAAGCCGCCTGGAACAGATGGTCACGATGATCGGCAACGACTTTCCCATGCAGGCCGTACGTTACCAGATCGCCGCCGGCTTACAGCTGGTTTTGCAGCTTAACCGTCTAAGCGACGGCAGTCGGCGCGTCATGAGCATCTCTGAAATCGTTGGCCTCGAAGGCGATACAATCATGATGCAGGACATCTTCGTTTTCAAGAAAATGGGTGTTGATGAAGAAGGCAAAGTGCAGGGCCGGATGATGGCAACCGGCGTGCGCCCGCAATGTTTTGAAGCGTTGCTAAATTCCGGTGTCCCACTGGCTGCAGACGCCTTTGTGCCCAGCATGGCAGACGGGTCCGTGTGATGGCTGACATTTCTTTGACCACCATGACCATTCTCAGCGTGATCGGCTGCAGCCTGCTGGGGGCGGTCGCCGTGCGGATGATCCTTGCACCCGATACCGCTCAGGCCCGCGCAAGAAGCTCTCGGCTTCAGGCGATGATCCCGAAGAAAACCAAGACAGAGGCTGCGGCGCTTGTTCGGTCAGGTGCGCGCACAGACAAAGGCCTAAGCCTGCCCTTTATCGGGAATGTTGGTCAGTTGTTGCGCCGCGCCGATCTGGATGACCGCCGCTTTGCCCTTTGCATGGGCATTCTGGGCGGCGGCGCAGTCTTTGGCGCTTTGCTGACATTCTTCACCAGCCCCGTGCTGGCATTCCCGGCAGGCATCGGACTGACGGCATTCATCGTGCTGCAATTGGTCAACCGCCGTTATTCCAAGCGCATGGATGCGCTGACGCTACAACTGCCAGATGCATTGGATTTGATGATGCGTGGGCTGCGCGTGGGTCACCCGATCAATGCAACCATCGCCAATGTCGGACGCACCATGGCAGATCCTGTGGGTGCTGAATTCCGCACACTGGCGCATCAGGTCAGCCACGGTGATTACCTTACCGATGCGTTTCGTGACTTTGCCGACCGCACCGGGCATGAGGACATTGAATACCTGTCTGTTTCCATCGCAATCCAGCATGGAACAGGCGGCAATCTGGCCAATATGATCGATACGCTCAGCAAAGTTGTACGTGCCCGCATCATGATGCGCAGACGGGTCAAAGCAATCTCGTCGGAAGGTCGTATTTCAGCTTATGTGTTGTCAGGTTTGCCTGTCTTGATCTACTTGGCCACGTCTATCACGGCACCTGCATATTATGCGGACGTAAGCGACGATCCGATGTTCAAACCGATGGCCGTTGCGATTGTGGCCCTGATTGTTGCGAACTTTCTGGCCTTGCGCAAACTTGTCAGTTTCGAGGTATAGGACATGTTTGATCTATCAAAAATCGGCACGGCCCAATCTCTGGCCAGCACTGAAAACCTGCTGTTTTACTGCATGACATTTGCTGTGATCCTGCTTCTGATGGGCGTCGTCGGCCTTTATCTGGGTCGAGACCGCACAGCGGAACGTATCCGGTCAATGTCGGCCTCAATGTCACGGGACAACGCGGCACCGCGCCTATCAAAGACCGATGCCACCGATCCGAAAGGCTGGAAAAAGGGGCTGATCCCCGAAGATCCATCAGAGCGCGCCCAGATCCGTTTCCAGCTGGGCAAGCTGGGGTTTGAGCGACCTGACGTTGTTGAAGTGTTTTTCATGATCCGCCTGTTTCTGGCCATGATCACCCCTTTCCTTGTGTTCGCGAGCATCGCGCTGAGCCGGGCAGGTCTGTTGCCCGAAGTGCTTGCCGATACAATCAATGGCACGGGCACGTTGCGCATGATGCAAATCGCGGCAGTTGGCACGGCTATCGGCTTTTATGGCCCCGGTTTCTGGCTTTATTCCAAGATCAAAAAGCGGCAATCCAGTATTCGCGCGGCCTTTCCAAACGCGCTTGATCTGGTGCAAATTTCGGTTGAGGCGGGTTTGGGTTTCGATGCTGCCATCACCCGTGTCGGTCACGAGATCAGCCGTGCATCCCCCGAAATTGCGTATGAGTTCCTGCTTCTCCAGCTTGAGATACAGGCGGGACGTGATCGTGAGGCCGCACTGTTTGATATGGCCGACCGGATGGGGATTGATGAGGCGAAAAGCTTTGCTTTGGTCATTGTACAATCCATGCAATTCGGCACCAGCTTGACGCTGGCGCTAAAAACCTATGCCGCGGAAATGCGCGAAATGCGCGAAATGAACGCCCAAGAGATGGCGAACAAGTTGCCGGTGAAGATGTCAGGTGTGATGTCGATGCTGATGTTGCCGGCGCTTTTCCTGATCACGCTTACGCCGATCATCATCCGCTACACTGCAATCTACTAACGCCTAGAAAGCCCTGAGTAGTAGCGCCATCGACAGCGCGACAACAACAAGGCCAACGGCAACTTCGATCATGGGCATGACCCAGACCAATGCACCTGCCTGCGCAATACTGCGGATGATACCACCGCGAAAACCACTGGCGGCGATACCTACTGCAACGGTGACCGAAGCTGTGCCCAGCGCCATGGCAAACGCACCTGCGATACCGGCCAATGGGATACCCATTTGCCATGTGATGATAAGAACAAACAAAGCGCCAGTGCAGGGACGCACTGCGATGCCAGCGATCAGGATCAGCGCATCGCGCAGGTTTGTTGCCTGCTCGGCATCTTCAATCGAAGGGCCATGACGATGGCCGCAACTGTCGCAAATTTCAGTATGACCATGATGCGCATGATCATGCACGCTTTCCGCCTGCGCCCGCCGCAATTTAAGGACACCGCGCAGCACCAGCCAAAGGCCGATCGCCACAATCATCGCGTAACTCAGCGGGGCCAGCCAATCTTCTGCCGCGCCAACCATCCGGTCACGGGTGAGCCCGAGCAACCACAGGCCGCCATAGGCCAGCAGCACCGCTGTGACCGCTTGACCCAAGCTTGAAACCAGCGCGATGAGCGACAAACGCAGCATCGGCACAGCGCGCGCCATGCCATACCCCCCCACGAGCAGCTTGCCGTGGCCCGGACCGATCGCGTGAAAAAAACCGTAGGCAAAGCAGCTGCCCAGCAACAGCGCATAAGCCCCAACCTCACCGCCCCTCAAGGCGCGCAGAGTGCGTGCGATTCCGTTTTGAAAATTCCGCTGCTCGCCCGCAGCCCAGACACTGATGTTGTTGAAACCACCGCTGAACCACAGCCACGCCAACACGGTGCTTGCCACCAGAACGGCGATCGTTACAGCGCCGCGCATGTGACCCTGACTTCCGTTGCGAAGCGTGCGCCGATATCGCTCAGGCCTGCGGCTTCCATGTCGAAATCCTGTGGTAGTGCAGACAACTCTGCCTTTGTCATGGAAAGCGCGCCCTCAATGTCTGGTTCGTCCAGGGTAACCTGACAATCAGATGCGCCCTGCACCCCAACCGGCAGGCCGACTTCGTAGGCTGTGTAGTAGGTGCCGTCGTAAGGCCTGAAAACAACGGGGCCCGTAATCTGTGGGCTACCAATGACCTTACGCACATGAGTGGTCGTGATCTTGCCGTCATTGAACGACGCTGTCGCCGCTGTGGGCCCCGAGAATTCTAGCGGTTCACCACCAAGTTCCCCCACAAGGTCACCGTTGAATCCTTCGACCCAGTTCATATCAAAGCCGGTCAATGTGGCTGTATCAGAAGGTGTAAGAATACCATCGTAGTCGCTGTCGATCTCCATATCCTCTGTCACCAACAGGGAATAAAGCTCATCGTATTCCCACGTGACTTGCACGTGGGTAAGCCTGTTCTGCGCGTCCACCACAAAGGACAACCCGGTGTTCACAAAGATATGTGGATGCGCGCCCAGCGGGGCAGCGACCATCAACAAACACAGGAAAAGCGCAGTTCTCATATTGCGCTATTTAAATCCATGCGGGCGCCGGTTCAATCAAGATATCGCTTAGAGAGCGGCGGCAATCAGCCGACCCAGACGTTTGATACCTTCGGCAATGCTTGCCTCGTCCGTGCGGCTAAAGCTCAGGCGCAGGGTGTTGGCGCCTGAGCCGTCCGCAAAGAACGCATGCCCCGGCACAAATGCAACTCTTTCCGACTGGAGCGATTTGGCAAGCAGATCAGCGCAATTGAGATGTTTGGGCAGCTCAAGCCAGATGAACATACCGCCTTCGGGCCGTGTCCATGTGACACCCTTCGGCATGTGCGCCTCTAGCGCAGTCAGCATGCTGTCACGGCGTGCGATGTAGGCTGTCTTGATCTTTGCGACATGGCTGTCGAACTGTTCTTTGGCAACAGTTGCAATGGCCATCTGGTTAATGGTCGAGCTGTGCAGATCAGCGGCCTGTTTCAGCAACACCATTTGGCTGATGACTTCTTCAGCCGCGCAGACCCATCCAACCCGCAGGCCCGGCGCAAGCGTTTTGGAGAAGCTGCCACAATAGATCGTGCGGCAGGCATTGATATCGCCTTTACGCTCGATCTCTCTCGCAAGGACTGGTGCAAGTGCCTCGCCTTCGTAGCGCAGGCTTTGATAGGCCGCGTCTTCGATCACTGCGATGTCCAGCGCGTCAGCAAGATCAATGACACGTTCGCGCATATCGGAATCAAGCGTGCGGCCTGTGGGGTTTGCGAAATCCACCGACATGTAGGCAAATTTCACGCGGCCTTCGCCTGCCGCTTCGGCATAGTCGGAAGCCGAACGGTTCGTTTCAGGATCAAGCCGGTCATACCGGGGTTCATATGCATTGAACGCGCCCAGCGCACCAAGATACGTGGGCCAGCCGACCAAGGCCGTGTCGCCGGGGCTAAGCAGCAGCTTACCTAGATAATCAAGCGCCTGCTGGGAGCCGGAAGTGATCAACACATTGTCCCGGGTGCAGGGTATCCCCAGTCGGGCCATTTCACCGACGATCCAGTCGCGGAGCGGGCCATATCCTTCGGACACGGAATACTGCAATGCAGTCGCTTGGGTTTCGGGGCCAAGCGCCGCGGCAAATGCCCGCTGGAAAGCTTCGGCAGGAAACAGATCAGGATCAGGGATACCACCAGCGAATGAGATAATGTCAGGCTGGTCCAGCAGCTTTAGAAGCTCGCGTATTTCGCTGGCTTTCATGCGGCTGTTGCGTGTTGCGAAAATCTGGTGCCAGTCCATCTGTTCCTCCCCGAAACTCACTGTGGGGCCAGAAAGCACGGATTGGCAATTTAGGTCAACATATATGTCCTACAAGGCCGAAACGGTCCTAATCTAACGCTCCAGATACGCCAGCAGACGGTTCTCGGCTGCGCGCAGCCCAGATCGTCCGGCATCGAAACCGGACAGCGCCTCGGTACCCGCCAACTCTACCACATCGGGGTGGATGTAGCTGTTTCGCGCAACAGTTGGCGTATTGGCAAGGCGTGCAGCAGCGGCTTCGGCCATGTCTTTGATTGTCGCACTGCCCTTTTCGCCGATTTCAAATGCCGCCACGGTGCCCGCCCATGTTCGGAACGTCTTTGCCGTAATACCTTCCTCATCGGCACCTTCTGCTATGTAGGCATTCAAAGCTTGCGAGCTGAGCATATGCGGCGTGCCATCATCATCAAGCCACGTCAGAACCTCTGCACCGGGAAGATCGCCGATTTTGTGCAGAACACGGCTCAACGTGCGGTCCTTTACCTGTCGGCGTACTTTCTTGCCGCCCTTCGCAACGTAGCGCAAGGCGATGCCATCATCGCTTAGCGTCACATGCCGTCGCCGCAATGTCAGGGCGCCATAGCTTCCATTCTGATCAGTATACTCGGGGTGGCCGACCCGAAGCGACGTCCGGTCGATCAAAGTCACGGCGCAGGCTAAGGCAAAATCACGCTCGCCCGCTTCTTGTTCCAGATCCCGCGCAACCCGCGCACGCAAACGGGGCAAGTTGTGTGCGAATCCCGTCAGGCTATCAAATTTGGTACGCGCCTGCGCTTCTGCCCATTTCTCATGATAGCGGTACTGTTTGCGCGCCCGAGCATCGCGGCCGGTCGCCTGAAGGTGACCATTCGGCAGCGCACACATCCAGACGTCTTCGTAGGCCGGAGGAACAGCCAAAGCTTCAAGCCTGGCACGCTCAGCCCCCCGTGCGATGGTGGTGCCGTCAGGGGCGACATAGCTAAAGCCGCGCCCGCGGCGCTGCCGTCTGATGCCCGGCTGATCATCCCTGACATAAACCAGATCCACGTTCACGCCGCCCGAACTTCTGAAGAAAGCTTCAGCACTTCGTCGCCATCTTCCTGCTCGATAAAGAGCGCGGGATCATCATCGCTGCCATCTCTGGTCACCTCTGTACCTTTGATGCTGCGGGTGATCTTGCGGGTGTAGGTCTTTTGCACGGTCCCTTCACCAGTGCCATTCCCCCAGTCCCACTCAACCTTGTCACCTTTGTCATACTGAGCCATTGCCGTCTCCCTATGTTTCACGAAGACAACACACATAGCGATTGCTTGGTTCCCGTCAGACTCGCCAGCGCAGCACGCGCCGTTCCAACACGCCGATAATTGATGACACAGCTACGCCCAGCGCGGACAGGATCACCACGCCCGCAAAAAGCCGTTCCAGATCGTACAAGCTGCCGGCCTCAAGGATGTAGGCGCCGACACCGTATTGCGCGCCCAGCATTTCTGCAGCGACCAGCAGGATGATCGCAATCGTCAGCGAAATCCGCAGCCCCGACAGGATGCCCGGCATGGCACCGGGCAACACGATCTTGCGGACAATGGACCACCACGACAGGCCAAAGCTTTGACCCATGCGGATCAGCGTCCGATCCACATTGTCAACGGCGGCATAGGTCGCCACCACCGTTGGTGTGAAAGTGCCAAAAGCGATCAGCGCGTATTTCGACCCCTCATCAATGCCAAACCAGATCACGAACAACGGCAGCAGCGCGATCTTCGGTATCGGAAAAATCGCGGCAACCAGCGGCACCAGCCCAGCACGGACATAAGCGAACAGCCCGATCATCACGCCTACGGCAATACCAACAATCGCACCCATTGTCGCGCCAACAGCTAGGCGGCTGAGCGATGGGAGCAGATGTTTAAACAGCAACCCGCTTTGCCAAAGCTCTCCGAAGGTGGCCAGTACATCCGATGGTCTGGGCAACGTCAGAGAGCTGATCCAGCCACTGCGCGTGCCCCATTCGGCAAAGGCAATGAGCAACACAAAAACGGCGATGCCTAGCCCACGTACCTGCACAGGGGCAAAGCCACCGCCGCGAAAGGGAACCCGGTCAGACATGAAGCAACTCCGCATCCGCTGCTGCGGCTTCGTCCCGCATAAGGCTCCAAAGGTGCTGCTGTTGCGCGTCCAGTTCTGGATCGCCATGCGCGCGGGCCTCAAGCGGTGTGTCTATTTCGACAATCTCGCGCACTTCACCGGGACGGCGAGACAGGACAACAATCCGGTGCCCCAGCCGTACGGCTTCGGCCAGATTGTGGGTGACATAGACCGCAGTAAAAGGTGCGCGCGTCCACAAGGCCACCAGATCGTCCATCAGCAACTCTCGGGTTTGGCTGTCCAAAGCGGACAGGGGTTCATCCATCAGCATCACAGCAGGATTCACCGCTAAAGCACGGGCGATTGCCACGCGCTGCTTCATCCCACCAGACAATTGCTTGGGCAAAGCATCTGCAAAATCCGACAGCCGCGTGCGGGCAAGCACATCAGCGATGATATCGCGCTGGTTTGGTAGATTGTGATCTTCCAGTACCAAAGCAACATTCCCCGCAACCGTCCGCCACGGCAGCAGCGCAAAGTCCTGAAAGATATAGGTCAGCGCATTCAGACAAGCCTCCGGCGGGCTGCCGACCTGACGAACGGCACCTTCGGTTGGTTTCTCCAAACCGCCCAGCAACCGTAGCAAGGTGGATTTGCCGCAGCCGGACGGCCCCACGATACAGGTGATCCGACCGGACGGAATATCCAGAGAGATGTCCCGCAGAACAACGGTATCGCTATAGCGGTGTGTTACCGCATCGAGCTTCAGATCCATCTTGCCCTCATAATTAGAAAGGCCGGACACTCAGGTCCGGCCCCCCGCATCAGTGCCGAACGATCAAGCGCCGACTGTTTCCACATAAGACGTGTCAATCAGCGTATCCAGCGAGATGTCTTTGCCAACCAGATCCTCTGACTGGAACCACTCAAGCTGGTCGCGAACAGAGGCCACGCTCATTTTGCCGCCTTCGTTCAGGCGCATAGTGCCATTGATAATCGACGGCGCCGCCTTTTCACGCGGGCGGTCTGTGTAAACGTATTTGTGGATCAGATCGACCATCGCGTTCACACCCTCATCGCCGCCATCACGGGCGATCATGGCAGCGTTATAGTCGGCAACACCCTTGGAATAAGCGGCAAGATAGTCTTGGGTCATCTGCTTTTCATCCTTCGCGTTCTTGGCGGAGGTGAACAGCGTCGTGACCTGATAGTCCGGCAGATACGTCGCCACATCACCGATGATATGCACCGCACCAGAACCCGCAAGCGGTTTGGCAATATGCGGCACGATGGACCACGCGTCGATCTGTCCCGACTTCAGCGCGCCGATGATCGCGCCAACCTTTTGCAACGGCTTGAATTGCAGGGATATTCCCTCAGCCGCGGCCATCTTGGCACCCATATAGTGAAAGGAGGAGCCAGCCGTGCTGATACCGTAGGATTTACCGTCCAACATGCCGGGCGCTGTGATACCGGATTTGAACGCTGCATCCGAAACAAGAAACTTTTGACCGTCGATACCGGTCTCTTCTTGCAATGCGCCACCGATGACTTTCACTGCCCCCTTATCCGCAAGCGAGACAAGACCGCCAGAAATCGCTGTCAGACCATAATCAACATCGCCTGAGGCAATGGCCACAGCCATCGGCTGGGCCGCCTGAAAAAACTTCAGCTCCACGTCCAAGCCAGCCTGTTTGAAATACTCCCGTTCAACCGCGACAAATGTGCCTGAGTGGCTGGTGAAACCAAGCGCGCCCAACACGATCTTACGGCCCTGCGCAATTGCCGGTGCCGCCAGACCCGCTGCCGCAGCCGAAGCTGCAATCCCGCCAAGCGTCTGGCGCCGTGTTAAAATGGTCATATCCTATCCTCCCGAAATATATGTCGCAGAGTGCCCCTGCCCAATTCGTTAAGTCAAGCGCGCAGCAGCCGCAGATCGCCAATTTGCGCCCCACCGATTGCCCTGCTCCGTGCAAGCCGCTATCAGCATGCCAACCCCATCAACCAAAGGCCGCTGCCTATGTCCTTCGACCGTTCAATCAAAATCGCCCCCTCAATTCTTGCCTCAGATTTCGCCAATTTTGGCGCGGAGTGCGCCGCTGTCGAAGCGCAGGGCGCGGACTGGATTCATGTGGATGTCATGGACGGGCATTTCGTACCGAACATCACCTTTGGTGCTGCTACCTGTGCCGCCATCCGTCCTCACATCAAAGGCGTGATGGACGTGCATTTGATGATCTCTCCGGTGGATGCCTACATTGAGGATTTCGCCCGCGCTGGTGCCGACATCATCACCGCCCACGTAGAGGCAGGGCCCCATATTCACCGCACGATGCAAGCCATCCGCGCGTCAGGTGCCAAAGCGGGGGTTGCCCTGAACCCCGGCACACCGGCCGAAGCAGTCGCGCATCTGTTGGATATCACCGACCTGGTATGTGTGATGACGGTGAACCCCGGCTTTGGCGGTCAGAAGTTCATCGACATGACCGACAAGATCAAAACCCTGCGCAGCATGATCGGCGACCGCCCCGTACACATCGAGATCGACGGCGGTGTTGATCCTAAAACCGCGCCAATCGTTGCTGGCGCGGGGGCCGATGTTCTGGTGGCTGGTTCTGCCGTGTTCAAGGGCGGCTCGGTGCAGGACCCTGCGCCCTACGGTGCGAACATTCGTGCGATCCGCGAAGCCGCCGCAGGTGTTTACATCTAAGACGGCAAATGCGCGAAAAATTTAGGATGAGCTGCCTAGGGCAACTCATCCGCGAATGTTTCAATCATCTTATGCTTGAGCAGCTTTCCAGTGGGCGCAGCAGGCAGCGCCGTTGTCAGCACGATATGCTTGGGCCGCTTATATCCGGTCAGGCGTTCTTTGATGAACTGGCGCAGCTCTTCCACATCCGGTCTGTCTGCATCTGACACCTGCACAAAAGCGAGCACTTCTTCGTCCCCGTCCTTCAATCGCCCGACCACAGCGCTTTGGATGACTTGCGGGTGATCGTTCAACGCAGCCTCTACCTCGGGCGGGTACACGTTAAAACCGCCGTGAATAATCAGCTCTTTCGAACGCCCGAGAATGTATAGACGACCCTCATCATCAATCTTGCCCAGATCGCCTGTGTGCAACCAGCCGTCTGCATCCAGCGCTTTTGCTGTCTCTACGGGATTGCGGTAATAGCCCTTCATCACATGTGGCCCCCGGACCAGAACCTCGCCTTCGTCGACACCGTTGCCGCCGGGGGCATCCGGATCAATGCGGGCCTCTGTGCCCGGTGTGACCGGACCAACGGAGACATCGGGAGAACCAATAGGATTGTCCGTAGCTGATGCGCCCGAAGCTGTTTCGGTCATGCCAAATCCGTTTTGCAGCGGTAGTTCGTAAAAGGCTTCTGCCTTGCGCTTCCACGCGGGATCAAGTGGCGCACCACCTGATGAGACATAGCGTAGCTTGGGTGCGCCAAGGCGCTGCATCCCCTGTTCTTTGGTGTACTGCATCACCAGCGCATGCATCTGCGGCACAGCTGGAATGATCGTCACGCCATCCATTGCCGCCTGATATAGCTTTTGCGCCGAGAACCGCGCCTCGATCATCACATGCGCACCAGTATAGCATGCACCTGTTAGCACCGAGATCAGGCCGAAAACATGGCTCATCGGAAGCGCACCGTAGACAACATCATCCGGCGTCATCCGCCGTAGCATGCTGGACGCCATGCCGCCAAAGCGGACGTTATCATGCGTGAGCATAACCCCTTTAGGATCGCCGGTGGTGCCTGTGGTGTAAAGTAAAACGGCGACGTCTTCGAGAACGGGATCAGGGTCCGATGGCCGCTTTGCAAGTAACAGCGTGCCGAAAGCACCGGAGACCTCATCTGCACCCATCCGCGCGCCGTGAGCGGCCGCATCAGCGGAGATATGCCCCGTCATCACGATAGCGGCGGGCGTAGCGTGATTGACCACACGCTCAACTTCACCCTGTGTTTGCCGCGCGTTGAACGGGATGATTACCGCGCCAATCCTCCATGCAGCATGTAGTGTTGCGACAGCAGCTGCGCAGTTCTCAACCAATAAAAGTACACGGTCATTGGGCTGCACACCTGCTTCCCGCAAATGATCGGCCAGATCCTCGCTGGCGCGGTCAAACTCTGCATAGCTCCAATGCACGCCGCTGGAATCGCTTAGTGCCGTGCTGTCGGGGGCAACCTTTACGCGGTCTTTTAAAAAATCTTCTACCCGTGCCATTCGGCATCCTCCCATAAACTAGTCTTGGCCTTTCAGCCGTAATTCGGACTGCGTTTTTCCAAAAATGCGGCAATGCCTTCGGCGGCTTCCGGCGCGCCAGTGGCAAAGCCCATAGCGTCACGTTCATGATCCAGCTGCTCTGCTTCGGTCGCATCGTAGGCGGCTGCAACCATCTTGCGAATGGCAGCCTGCGCATCACGCGGGCCATCAGCAAAACGATCCGCAAACTTCTGCCCAGCATCCATTGTCCGCCCAGCCTCTGTCAGTGCATTAACGACACCAAGTGCGTGCATTCGCTCTGCCAGAACCGGCTGGGCCAGCAGGCACATTTCCATCGAAAGCTGGCGCGGCACCGTGCGCGCCAGATGCGCTGTCAAGCCGCCATCGGGGACCAAACCGGCCTTCACATAGGCCGCAACGAACTTTGCACCTTGTGCTGCGACGATGATATCGCACGCCAGAGCAAAGCTGAGGCCGGCACCAGCGGCACCACCCTCGACTGCTGCGATGATCGGGACAGGACAGGCACGCATCGCGCGTATCACATCGTGCAACCCGTCGATTCCCGCGCGGCGCTCTTCCTCTGGCATGCCCTGCCGTGAAATCAGCACATTCAAATCACCGCCCGCGCAAAAGAACGGGCCTTCGGACGTCAGAATAATGGACCGGATGCGCCGCTCTTTCGCCAGTTCGCAAGCCTCTAGAATGCAGGCATAAAGCTCCGGCGATAATGCGCCGCGTTTCTCTGTGTTGCCGTTCCAGATGATCAGGCGGTCGCCTGCGTCCTCCATACGTGCGCCCATGGCGGTTCTCCCTATGTGGTCAGTTTTTCCGGCGGGACGCGTTTGAAGACGCCCGTCGATGTGGCAACCAATGTGCCGTCCTCATGCCGTAGCTCTGCAGAAATAAACAACAGGCTGCGCCCCCCACCCGTGACAGTTCCGCTGGCGGTCATCCGCCCCGGTCTGCCGGAGCCCACAAACTGTGTATTCATAGACACCGTCAAAAACGGAGCCTTGCCGCTGGCATCTACGGTAAGCGACCCCGTTGTGCCGCTTGCGTTGTCCAGAAGGGTCACAGCGATCCCGCCATGCAGCGCGCCGTGACGGTTAAGGTGCTGCGGCCCTACATCAAGGTAGCAGCGACCGTGGGCGGGATCGCGGACATCCACCACGTACCCGACCAAGCTTTGGGTGCCGGTCTCATCACGGATGAAACCGGCCTCTGTTTTAGGCTGCTGCGAGGGCAATAAACCGCTCCAGATGATGATCCACATCGCCGAAGCGGTGGTCAGCCATGACGATACGCTTGGCGATATGGGCCAGTTCGTATTCTTGCGTCATCGCAATGCCACCGTGCAGCTGGATGCTTTCTTCGCCCACCAGACGGCCCACACGGCCGATGAGGTTTTTGGCTGCTGACACGTGACGCTCACGTGGGCCGCGCTCATCCTCAAGATGGCCTGCCGCGATGATGACGGCAGAGCGCGCCTGCTCCATCTCGATCAGCAGGTCAGAGAAGCGGTGCGCCAAAGCCTGAAACGTGCCGATCGGGCGACCGAACTGCTTGCGCGTACCAAGATAGTCTTTGGTCAGATAGCAAGCTGTCTCCATCGCGCCCAGCGTTTCGGCTGTTTGCGCAACATTCGCCGCAGCAATACGTGCCTCAATCGCGGGAGACGCTGCACCAGCAGCGCCAAGACGTGCAGATGCAGGTACAGCCACATCCTCAAGCGTCACTTCAGCCGCACGGCCACCAGCCAACAAAGCATAACCCTGAACGGTTACCCCTTTGGCGTCTTTCGGAACAAGGAACAGCGAAATGCCGTCTGCATCGCCCTGTTCGCCACTTTCACGCGCTGACACCACAAGCATGTCAGCAGCTTCAGCATTCACAACAACGGCTTTACGGCCGCTCAGGACGATCTCATCGCCCTTTTCTGTCGCGGTTGTGCTGACACGTGTAAGGTCATAGCGACTGGTCGGCTCACCATGGGCGAAGGCCAATTGCAAAGAGCCTGCGATGATCTCTTCCACGTGGGCCTGCTGGTCGTCATTGCCCAGATCGGCGATCAAGCCACCAGCTAGAACAGCCGTATCGAGGAAAGGCTCAACCACACCGGCGCGGCCCAGTTCTTCGAACACCACGGCAAGGTCAAAACCTTTGCCGCCAAAGCCGCCCTGCTCTTCGGTGAAGAGCGCGCCGATGACGCCAAGCTCGGCCAATTCGGCCCAGATTTCAGACGACATGCCGCTGTCGCTTTCCAAAATCTTGTTACGTGTAGCCGTGTCGTAGCGGTCCCGGAGGAAGCGACGCAGGCTGTCTTGCAGCATTTGCCGCTCTTCTGTCAGATCAAAATTCATGGCCCTTAGCTCCCCATCGTGACTTTTGCGATGATCCCGCGCTGGATCTCGTTGGATCCCCCGAAGATCGACAATTTGCGGTTGTTGAAATACTTGGCCGCGACCGGACCTGCGTCCAGCGGATCGGGCAGCATTTCGTTCGAGCCTTCGATCGCTTCGGATGCAAACGGCATCGCGTATGCGCCTGCTGCACGGCGGGCAAGATCGTTGATTTCCTGACGGATGATCGTGCCTTTCACCTTAAGCATTGAGGATTCAACCCCCGGCGCCTGACCGGCGGCCGCCTTGGAAACGATCCGCAGGTTGGTTGTTGCCATCGCCATCAGATCAATCTCGACCTGCGCAACGCGCGCAGCAAAATACGGGTTCTCAATAAGTGGCTTGCCACCCGCCATTTCGGAACGTGCCAAACGTTTGACCGTGTTCAAACCAGCCTGAGAAAAGCCGACGCCGGCGATGTTTGTCCGCTCATGCGTCAGCAAATACTTCGCATAGGTCCAGCCTTTGTTTTCTTCGCCAACAAGGTTCTCGACAGGCACTTCGACGTCCGTGAACCATACTTCGTTCACCTCATGTGTGCCATCCAGCAGGATGATCGGGCGCACTTCGATGCCCGGTGTATCCATGTCGATCAACAGGAATGAAATGCCTTCTTGCTGCTTCACGTCCTTATCGGTGCGGACGAGGCAGAAGATCATGTTGGCGTGTTGGCCCAGCGTCGTCCACGTTTTCTGGCCGTTCACGATGTAATGCGTGCCCGCCTCGTTTTTGATGGCTGTCGTCTTGAGAGAGGCAAGGTCAGAACCTGCGCCCGGCTCGGAATAGCCCTGACACCACCAGTCCTCACCGGACAGGATGCGCGGCAGCCAGTAATCGTTCTGCTCCTGCGAGCCAAACTTTTGCAGTACGGGCGCAAGCATGCCCAGACCAAAGGGCACAATACGCGGCGCAGAAGCAGCAGCGGCCTCTTCTTCAAAAATGTGTTTTTGAACGGCGTTCCATTCGGCACCGCCAAATTTCTTGGGCCAGTTCGGCGCAAGCCAGCCTTTTTCGTTCAGTGTGGCGTGCCAATGCTCCATGTCGGCTTTGGTCAACTCACCTTTTCCGCGCACTTTGGCTTTCATCTCCGGGGTGACTTTTTCCTCCAGAAACGCACGCACTTCGTCGCGGAACGCTTTCTCTTCGTCAGAATAGCTCAGATCCATTTCGTGTTCCTCCTACAAATCCATTCGATACCGTGTGGACGCTACTTAGCGCCTTGACGGTTTAGGTCTTCAAAACTGCGGCCATCGGCCACAAGCTGTTCTAGCAAGGCGCTTGGCTTCCAGAACCAAGCATCGTCTTGCGCAAAACGCTTAATATCGGCCAAAACAGCGGGCAGGCCCTGCAAATCAGCCCACTTCAATGGCCCGCCCCAATAACGCGGAAAGCCATAGCCAAAGAGCAGAACCATATCCACGTCAGCAGGTCGTCGGGCGATGCCTTCCTCCACTACTTTTGCGGCTTCGTTCACCATGGCACACATGTAGCGCCTGACAATCTCCTGATCAGTGAACTCACGTGGCGTAATTTTCAATTCAGCTTGCTCGGCGGCGATAAGCTCGGGGATCTTGGGATTGGGCACGCTGGCGCGTTGGCCCTTTTCGTACAGGTAATATCCTTCGCCCGTTTTTTGGCCGAAATGGCCCTGTTCGCAGAGTTTATCGATGTATGTTGGTACCCGCTCTTCGGGATGGCGGTCAGGCGCTTTGCGCTTGCGAGTCATCCAGCCAATATCAAGGCCGGCAAGGTCTGCGACAGCAAACGGCCCCATGGCAAAACCAAAACCCGTTAGCGCGCGATCAATCTGATAAGGGGACGCGCCATCGAGCACCATGTGATCTGCCGCCGTCCGGTAAACTGCCAGAATACGGTTGCCGATGAACCCGTCGCAAACGCCCGCGCGCACCGAGATTTTCCCCAAACGTTTGCCTAGTTCAAACCCTGTCGCGACAACGACTGCAGCGGTTTTGTCGGCAACAACAACTTCGAGAAGCTTCATGATGTGAGCAGGAGAGAAGAAATGCAGTCCGATCACATCGGCAGGGCGCGATGTGGACGCCGCGATCTCATCGATGTCCAGATATGACGTGTTTGAGGCCAATATTGCGCCTGGCTTGCAGACGGCGTCCAATTTGCCAAACACTTCTTTCTTGACTGCCATATCCTCAAATACGGCCTCAATCACCAGATCGACCTGCGCAAGGCTGTCATAGCTCACCGCCACAGTAAGCGCCTGCGTGGTCAGCGCATCAAATTGCTCTTGGGTGATTTTTCCCCGTTTGAGCGCACCGGACAGATTGCCTTCGATCCGGTTGCGCGCAGCATTGGCCTGCTCTTCACCTGTTTCGATCAATACCACTTGCAATTGCGCCAAGAGAGCCGCCGTTGCAATCCCTGCGCCCATTGTCCCGCCGCCTATCACTCCGATCGCCTGAAGAGCACGTGGTGTCACGCCTTTGAGTTCGGGCAAGTTACTGACAGCGCGTTCATTAAAGAAGGCGTGGATCATCCCGCGGCTTTGATCACTTTGCAGCATCTCCATGAACAATTCACGTTCGCGCTGCATACCTTTGTCAAAAGGTAGCTCGGATGCTGCCTGAACAGCGCGGACAGCGGCACCGGGGCTTAGTTGGCCGCGCGCTTTTTGAAGTGCACCTTCATGGGCCGCGTTCCAATCTATCGGGTCTGCTGCAGGCAGGTCGGACACCACCCGTCGCGGTGCAGCCGCTGCGATCAGGTCCATCGCATAAGCTACGCCAACCTCTTGCGGATCACCCTCTTTGATCTCATCAACAATGCCCATGTCCAAAGCTTCTGTTGCTTTGACCTGCCGTCCTGATGTGATCACTTCGATCGCTTTGTTTGCTCCGGTTAGGCGCGGCAGCCGTTGAGTGCCTCCGGCCCCAGGCAAGAGCCCCAGGTGAACCTCAGGCAAACCAACCCGGGCGCTCGGCTGTGCAATTCGGTAATGCGTAGCCAAAGCGATTTCCAACCCGCCGCCAAGAGAAACACCATGCATTGATGCGACCACGAGCAAAGGCGAACCTTCAATCCGCGCACATAGATCCCCCAGAAATGGCTCCATCGGCGGTTTGCCAAACTCGGTTATATCTGCACCTGCGATAAACGCGCGGCCATCCCCCACGATAACAACTGCTTTTATATCAGGGTCGGCTTCCGCGCGATCCATGCCGTCCGATAGCCCCTGCCGCACGGCCTGCGACAGCGCATTGACCGGCGGGTTCTGGATGCGCAGGATGGCGACAGGGCCGTTAACAGAAAAAGATACGGGGACGGACATTGATTTCTCCTTGAGTTTATCCACGGCGGCATAGCGCTGGCGCACATCCGGTGCGATTTTCGAGTTCTTTTACAAGCGCGTGCAAAGCGGGACCCACGTCATTCTGCATGCGCTTTCTAGGAAGTGCATCTGGCGTGCCTCCACATGTAAATGCGACAGCTTCACCAAATTCATTTGCGTAATAGGGAACGCTAACCGCGTTGACTGTACTAGCGTATCGCGTGACATCGGGCGTAATGACAAAGCCGCGTGCCAACAATTGGTCATAGCCCTTTTGCCTAAAAATCTGCATGTCCTCATCAGGGCTCATACTGGCGAACCGCTCATCATCAAGCGCGGCAAGATAGGCCATACCAGAAGAAGATCCATGCACAGGTATGCGATGGCCCGGTTCTAACCAGATCGCCGAAGCAGTGGCGGGCCGCCAGGTCCGCACCAACATCATGCGGTCTGAATCCCTCACCGAAATGAGGGCAAGAGTACCGGTTGCATCCGCGAGGCGCTGCATATCGTCGCTTACCATATCAACAAAGCCAACGGAAACCGACGCAACAGAACCTAGTACAATTGCGGCTGGTCCAAGCCGGAAGCGGTCATTCCTGCCCCCGTGGCTGAGATATCCAAGTTCGCACAACGTATAGGTAAGTCTGGAGATAGTTGGTTTTGGCAGTCCGGTCCGGTCAGCGATTTGGGCATGGGTCAAGCCGTTGTCACTGGCGCGAAACGCCCGCAATACGTCTAAGCCACGCGCTAGCGTGTTCGCAAATTTGCGATCTGTAACCTGGCCTGTCATTCGGCCACCAAAGAATTAAATTTCGCTGTCATAGAAGATGACATAATGAGGATCGGAACGATGATGTCTACAGACAACTGCGGAACGGTGTTCCGAAAATGGACATTCTGGGGTTTTTATTGAGATTTTTGGAAAAGATTGAGCTCTCGAGCTGAGACCTAGCGACCCTGATAAAAGTGATAGAGCTAAGTGCCTGGATGTACGTGTCAACATCTCACTCGTAAACAAGCGAAAGCCCCGGCGGGATGAACCATCGGGGCTTTTTTGTAGCATTGTAATGAGAGATACTCACTATCTGGACTTGTTAGGTTTGGCGATGACCTACTCTCCCACGCCTTAAGACGCAGTACCATTGGCGCAGTAGCACTTAACTGCCGGGTTCGGGATGGGACCGGGTGTTTTGCTTACGCTATGATCACCAAACCAAACAAATTCAGATAGTGTCCAAGTCAGTACAACTGATGTGTGTGTATGCTTTTGATTGTCTAGAAACAGAAGTCTATCTGTTACTGGATCAAATCAAGCCTATCGAGCCATTAGTACCAGTCAACTGAACGTGTTACCACGCTTACATCTCTGGCCTATCGACGAGGTAGTCTACCTCGGCTCTCAGGGATACCTTGTTTTGAGGGGGGCTTCCCGCTTAGATGCCTTCAGCGGTTATCCTGTCCGATCATAGCTACTCTGCACTGCGGCTGGCGCCACAACAGATCCACCAGTGGATCGTTCACCCCGGTCCTCTCGTACTAGGGGCAACTCCTCTCAAGTATCCTACACCCACGGAAGATAGGGACCGAACTGTCTCACGACGTTCTAAACCCAGCTCACGTACCTCTTTAAACGGCGAACAGCCGTACCCTTGGGACCTGCTCCAGCCCCAGGATGAGATGAGCCGACATCGAGGTGCCAAACACTGCCGTCGATATGGACTCTTGGGCAGTATCAGCCTGTTATCCCCGGCGTACCTTTTATCCGTTGAGCGATGGCCCTCCCACTTGGGACCACCGGATCACTATGGCCGTCTTTCGACTCTGCTCGACTTGTCAGTCTCGCAGTCAGGCTGGCTTCTGCCATTGCACTCAACGAGCGATTTCCGACCGCTCTGAGCCAACCTTCGCGCGCCTCCGTTACGATTTAGGAGGCGACCGCCCCAGTCAAACTACCCACCACACAGGGTCCCGGATCCGGATAACGGACCGCGGTTAGACATCAAGCAGAACAAGGGTGGTATCTCAAGGGAGGCTCCACAGGGACTGGCGTCCCTGCTTCAAAGCCCACCACCTATCCTGCACATGTTCGGCCTAATGCCAGTGTGAAGTTGTAGTAAAGGTGCACGGGGTCTTTCCGTCTAACCGCGGGTAACCGGCATCTTGACCGGTAATTCAATTTCGCTGAGTCTATGTTGGAGACAGCGGGGAAGTCGTTACGCCATTCGTGCAGGTCGGAACTTACCCGACAAGGAATTTCGCTACCTTAGGACCGTTATAGTTACGGCCGCCGTTTACCTGGGCTTCAATTCAGAGCTCTCACCCCTCCTTTTAACCTTCAGGCACCGGGCAGGCGTCAGACCCTATACGTCGTCTTACGACTTCGCAGAGCCCTGTGTTTTTAATAAACAGTCGCCACCCCCTGGTTTGTGCCCCCAGCCTCTAGTTGCCTAGAAACCGGGCCTCCTTCTCGCGAACTTACGGAGGTATTTTGCCGAGTTCCTTCAACATAGTTCTCTCAAGCGCCTTGGTATTCTCTACCTATCCACCTGTGTCGGTTTAGGGTACGATCTAGCGATGGAGCTATTTCCAGGAACCACTCAGCAGCCCATTCAATCCGATAAGGATGAACTACCTCTGTGATCCGTCACTTCCATCTGGCCCAGGAATATTAACCTGGTTCCCATCGACTACGCCTTTCGGCCTCGCCTTAGGGGTCGGCTTACCCTGCTCAGATTAGCTTTAAGCAGGAACCCTTGGATTTTCGGCGAGAGTGTCTCTCACACTCTTTGTCGCTACTCATGTCATCATTCTCACTAGTGATCTCTCCACGGGATCCCTCACAGGCCCGCTTCACAGAAAGCTCCTTGTGTCCAATTCCACCCGAAGGAGGATAAGGACACATGGAACTATGTCACACTACGCTCTGCTACCATGCAATAAATGCATCCTAAGCTTCGGCTCATGGCTTGAGCCCCGTTACATCTTCGCCGCAGGACAACTTATTTAGACCAGTGAGCTGTTACGCTATCTTTAAAGGATGGCTGCTTCTAAGCCAACCTCCTGGTTGTTTTGGTCGTCCCACCTGCTTTCCCACTTAGCCATGAATTAGGGGCCTTAGCTGTAGGTCAGGGTTGTTTCCCTCTTCACGACGGACGTTAGCATTCGCCGTGTGTCTGCCGACTAGTACTCCTCGGTATTCGGAGTTTGGTTAGGATCAGTAAGCCTGTGGGGCCCCATTACCCATCCAGTGCTCTACCCCCGAGGGTATTCGGTCGACGCTCTACCTAAATAGATTTCGCAGAGAACCAGCTATCTCCGAGTTTGATTGGCCTTTCACCCCTAGGCACAGCTCATCCCGATCCTTTTCAACGGATGTGGGTTCGGTCCTCCAGTAAGTGTTACCTTACCTTCAACCTGGCCATGCCTAGATCACTCGGTTTCGGGTCTGATCCCTCAAACTCATTCGCCCTATTAAGACTCGCTTTCGCTGCGCCTACACCTAACGGCTTAAGCTTGCTTGAGAGACCAAGTCGATGACCCATTATACAAAAGGTACGCTGTCAGGCCGCAAGGGCCCTCCAACTGATTGTAGGCGTTCGGTTTCAGGTACTGTTTCACTCCCCTCGTCGGGGTGCTTTTCACCTTTCCCTCACGGTACTGGTTCACTATCGGTCAGTAAGGAGTACTTAGCCTTCGAAGGTGGTCCTCCGATCTTCAGACAGAATTTCACGTGTTCCGCCCTACTTAATACGTCCAATCATGCTTCTTATACGGGACTATCACCCACTCTGGTTGCGCATTCCAACGCATTCTAACCACAATCATGGCTCGGCTGGTCCCCGTTCGCTCGCCGCTACTAGGGGAGTATCATATTGATTTCCTTTCCTCCGGGTACTTAGATGTTTCAGTTCCCCGGGTTTGCTTTTCTAAACCTATGTATTCAGTCTAGAAATACCTGTTTTACCTCATTATTGAGAGCCACCGAAGTGGCAACAATAACAAAGTATCAGGTGGGTTGCCCCATTCAGAAATCCATGGATCACGGCCTATTCTCGGCTCCCCATGGCTTATCGCAGAGTATCACGTCTTTCATCGCCTCTTACTGCCAAGGCATTCACCAAACGCCCTTTTCGCGCTTGATTTGATCCAGAAAGAGAAAGACTTGCGTCTCTCGTGGATAACAGAAGCTGGTAAGAAACTGTCATCCCTGTTTCCAGATCAAAAGCATACATAACTGTTGCAGACCCGTGCAGGGCTGCAACTTTTCGAGTGGCCTTACGACCACTCCGGTTAGTGTACTTGACTTGGACAACACTGTCGCTTTCAGCAGGCAGACATCTGGGGGACCGAGGAAACAGTCCATGCAAATGCTCGCGTCACCCTTGCGGGATCAGCACCCACTGAGATCATCGCCACACTCGGCGCGACCATACAGTGCTGTAATTTGTATCTCTCTTTACGATGTTAATTCGTCTGTAGAACAGACGTCCAAGAAGTCTGATGACTGCTTGAAGATGTGTTCTACGTGTAATGGTGGAGCCTAGGAGGATCGAACTCCTGACCTCCTGAATGCAAATCAGGCGCTCTCCCAGCTGAGCTAAGGCCCCATCAGTCCCTTACGGGATCATGGTGGGTCGAGGAGGACTTGAACCTCCGACCTCACGCTTATCAGGCGTGCGCTCTAACCACCTGAGCTACCGACCCATACGAGCGGTAGCTCGTGTTCTGTTTCTGAAGAGATATGAGGACGGCTCGGTCCGAAGAACATCCTAAGATGTTCCAAATATGGACAGCTTTGTTTGCTGTCCTGCTAAGTGTTTCACGAGCTAGGCAAGCCTAGTTACTAGAAACATCCTTAGAAAGGAGGTGATCCAGCCGCAGGTTCCCCTACGGCTACCTTGTTACGACTTCACCCCAGTCGCTGATCCTACCGTGGTCCGCTGCCTCCCTTACGGGTTGGCGCACGGCCGTCGGGTAGAACCAACTCCCATGGTGTGACGGGCGGTGTGTACAAGGCCCGGGAACGTATTCACCGCGTCATGCTGTTACGCGATTACTAGCGATTCCGACTTCATGGGGTCGAGTTGCAGACCCCAATCCGAACTGAGACAGCTTTTTGGGATTAACCCATTGTCACTGCCATTGTAGCACGTGTGTAGCCCAACCCGTAAGGGCCATGAGGACTTGACGTCATCCACACCTTCCTCCCGCTTATCACGGGCAGTTTCTTTAGAGTGCCCAACTAAATGATGGCAACTAAAGATGTGGGTTGCGCTCGTTGCCGGACTTAACCGAACATCTCACGACACGAGCTGACGACAGCCATGCAGCACCTGTCACTGCGTCACCGAAGTGAACGCCCGATCTCTCGGGTTAGCACAGGATGTCAAGGGTTGGTAAGGTTCTGCGCGTTGCTTCGAATTAAACCACATGCTCCACCGCTTGTGCGGGCCCCCGTCAATTCCTTTGAGTTTTAATCTTGCGACCGTACTCCCCAGGCGGAATGCTTAATCCGTTAGGTGTGTCACCGAACAGTATACTGCCCGACGACTGGCATTCATCGTTTACGGTGTGGACTACCAGGGTATCTAATCCTGTTTGCTCCCCACACTTTCGTACCTCAGCGTCAGTATCGAGCCAGTGAGCCGCCTTCGCCACTGGTGTTCCTCCGAATATCTACGAATTTCACCTCTACACTCGGAATTCCACTCACCTCTCTCGAACTCAAGACCAGGAGTTTAAGAGGCAGTTCCAGGGTTGAGCCCTGGGATTTCACCCCTTACTTTCTGATCCGCCTACGTACGCTTTACGCCCAGTAATTCCGAACAACGCTAACCCCCTCCGTATTACCGCGGCTGCTGGCACGGAGTTAGCCGGGGTTTCTTTACCAGGTACTGTCATTATCATCCCTGGCGAAAGTGCTTTACGACCCTAAGGCCTTCATCACACACGCGGCATGGCTAGATCAGGCTTGCGCCCATTGTCTAAGATTCCCCACTGCTGCCTCCCGTAGGAGTCTGGGCCGTGTCTCAGTCCCAGTGTTGCTGATCATCCTCTAAAACCAGCTATAGATCGTAGACTTGGTAGGCCATTACCCCACCAACTATCTAATCTAACGCGGGCCAATCCTTTACCGATAAATCTTTCCCCCGAAGGGCACATACGGTATTACTCTCAGTTTCCCGAGGCTATTCCGTAGTAAAGGGTATGTTCCCACGCGTTACTAACCCGTCCGCCGCTCGCCCCGAAGGGTGCGCTCGACTTGCATGTGTTAGGCCTGCCGCCAGCGTTCGTTCTGAGCCAGGATCAAACTCTCAAGTTGAAATGATCTTACGATCATATCCTTGACGTCGAACCTCTGCACATCGTCCTGCACTACTTACTGAATAGTACAGGCGTTTTTCTCCGTTTGATGTACTAAAGATTACCAAAGTAATCGAAAGTCCGTCAAACAGTGAAGCTGACACTCTATCATCGACCGAAGCCTAAGAGCGCGATATACAGACGTTGATCCATCGAAATAGACCAAACCGCCCACATATCTCTTCAGATATTCAATTTTCAAATAACGTAGAGACAAATATCAACCGGATGCGCCATATCTTATTGGCGCGCCCGCCCGTCAGTACCTCTGATTTTCTTCCTTCGCTTCCTTCCCTCCGCGTCTCCGCTTCGTTCCGTCCGCTGCCCCGTAGCTCATTGCTGCGCTTCGGTAAGGGGGGTTCTAGGGTTTGTTCACCAAACCCGCAAGCGCTTTTTTCACAGAAATGACCAAAAGGTCCATTTTTCTGAGCCGCGCCGATATTCGTCTTTGTTTTCCCTTATTTTTATGGCCCTGCTGAAGATGTCTGCCAAATACTTTTTATCCACACCTCTGTCATTTCCGTGAAAACTTGCGGCAGTGGGCAAAAATTGGGCATGCTTTTCGGCGGAATCGGCCAGTTCCACCCCGACTCGCCGTAAATCAGAGGAATCAAACCCGACTCAGACCCGCGGTTTTGCCGCCGATCCCATGTAAATGATCGCTGTCAGCGGCAATCGACCGAATATCAGGTCACCACGGCGACTGATTCCTCTTGGACCAAGCCCTGTGAGCTTGCCGACTTTCATTCCGGCGGCCTGCAAACCGGCCCGGAGCTCCGAGGGTTTAATAAACATGTCTGGATCATGCGTGCCTTTGGGAAGCAGACGCAGCACGTCTTCTGCTATTGTTATAGTAGCAAGGCGGGCCAGCGGATTACGATTGATCGTATCGAACAGAAACATGCCCCCAGGTTTGAGAACACGGGAAACTTCATCCAGAACCGCCTGCAGATCCGTGACATGCTCTAATACATCTACACAGACGACCACATCAAAGGCGCCATCAGAATACGGCAGCGCCTCCCCTACTCCTATATCATACTGTATACTGCGGTCATGAGCGTGGTCGCGCGCTGCTGCAATCGCCTCGGCAGCCGGGTCGATGCCTGTCACATGGGCACCTCGATCATCCAGCGCTTCTGCCATGAACCCACCAGCGCAGCCAAGATCCAACACCTTTTTGCCCTGCCAGTTATAGAGTGTGTCGAAGTATCCAAGCCTGCCGGGCACCATATTCTTGAGCGTGCGGACCCAGCGAATGTCGTCAGACCACCACTGGCTGGCCACATCATCGTAGAGTTTCAGATTATTGCGCGCATTCTGGTCCATCGGAAGCCTCGTTCGATCAGGGTGTAGTACTACACCTAGAGCAGCAGCAGCATTTTGCGATGCGCGTCGCGAACATCGCTCCGGTTGGGCGGTTGCCGACTAAGGGGACTTTACTGAAGAATGTATAGTCCACTCTTCCCTCACCTTACTATGACTCTAAATCGTGGGACGCTTACAGGTAGTGGCAGCTCTTGTTTGGTGAGGTGGGACGCCTTCACTATACCAAGTGAGGAATGCCTAATTGATGCACTTTACTCACAGCGTCAGCAGACGCACGAAATCAGCCTATCGGTGACGGCTCAGGAACCCAGCGACTGGCAATCGTGTTGGCTCAACGGGGGGGGATGGACTTTCTGACCGCCTTCGAGGGGCGTGAGGATGACATTCGCCCCTGTTCGCATCAGAACCAGACGGACAGCGGCGACCGACGCCACAATCGCCGCGTCTCCGGGAGATCATCGGGATCATGGACTGGGACATGGCACAATGTGTGGAGAGGGATGTGACGTTTCATTTTTATATACTTGGGCGCAAAGCGCTGATGTGACCGGCTTAACCCAGATGTGGTTATCGTTCCGACGGGCAGACTGCCAAACATGGAACTATTCGAGCAGCACGACGACCAACCGCATGCCGTCTCCTCTTGGGGCACTATTTCAGGTGATGTAAAGCCCGCAGGCAATTTTCTGATCTATGACGAATGTGGAGATCACCCCGCCTTGCAGGCAGCCGGGATTGCAGCGAAGGCAGGTGCGTCAGTTGAAACAATGACGCCGCACCGCATCCTTTCGGCAGATGTGATGGCGATGAACCTTGTCCCTTACATGCGCTCGTTTCAGGATATGGATGCGACTTTTACCGTGACGCGCCACCGTGAGGGGATCTCGCGCAGCGGCAACAAACTGATCGCGACGATTGGGGCAGAGCATATCGAACTCTAACGGTGGGTGCCGTCCGGCATTTTCAGACCAGCCGCAAGTAGCCAGAGTTCAAAGGTGCGGTTGCCAATGTTGCCCTCGTGTGACGCCACTCCGTCACTATTACTGCGACGCCCTGCTCGAACAATAGGTCGGGCGTCGCAAAAATTATTCCGCCAAGGCCTCTGCCACCGCGATATCAGCCATTTTCAGGACTGCTTCGCGTGACGCTGCCACCGCAATAAACCGGCCGTTGTGACAAAACTTTGCCCCCGTGACGCCAGTAGCCGCTTCCAGCGCGTCATCGGTCAATCCTGCCCAAGAGGCGGGCAAGTCTGCGCGGTTGTCGAACGTATCGTCGCCTATGCGGATCGTGGTAAGTGTCCAGTCTGTGCCGCGTGGATGGATAACGAACAACAGATGGTCGGCTCCGGCCTTTTCCACACCAGCACGGAACGGCATCCCCATTGGCAGATCCAGAATACGGCCCTCACCTGCGGCGTCGATCGCCGCCATCACCATGTCTTCAGCGCGAAATTTGGCGGCCTTGCGTTTGATCTGCGCTTCGACAAATGCGCGCGCCACGGGCAGCGCTGCCATGAAAGCACGGTCGTCGGCGCCCTCTTCGCGATCATCAAACACGGTTTTCAGGCTTTCCAGAAGCACCGGCAAGGTCAAACCCGAAAACAACGGGCCGGCCTCAGATGTATTCACGGCGCCGTTATCGACCAAGTCAACGGGCAGAACGAAACCTCTATCAAACGAGTCATGGATCGCCTCGACATCTTTTTCGGGAACATCCATCGCACGCAGGTAGTCGCGACCATAATGCGCCCAGATCAAACCGAATGAGCTATAAGGTTGGCCGTCTTCGCGCAGCGGGTTGGGTCGCTGATGGTGATCAAAAATCTGCGCCGCTGCATCAAAATCACCGCCCACGTCATAAATAATCCGGTCCTCACCAGGCGTGATCCACGCCTTGTCGCGCGTGCGAAGCAGCTCGGCTTCAGGAAACAAGCGTGTCAGGATGACAGAGGACAACAGCTCATCCGCATGAAAGCCACCGGAATGGGTGACGAGGTGGGCGATGGTCATAAGGATAGGCTCCAGCCATGTTGGAAATAATTCGAGCGACCAAATAGGCCGCTCTTTGAAACGCTACGAAAATGGTTCTGCGTGATTGCCAACGGTTGTTCCGATCACTTAGCGCGATCGCCATCAATGCATCACCGCAGGGCTTTCACCCCGATTTACAGCAGTCTAATGTGTCCACGCACCCCGACGGCCCGTTGCGAAGTTTTCGCCATAGCCGCCTGCGCGAATGTTCGGCTTGCGACGGTGCGGTTCCTGCACCAACACATCAATCCCATGCTCTGCCGCGTATTCTACAGCTTCTTCTTTGCTGGCGAACTGCAGCTTTACTTGGCTTTGTGTATCCGACGAAGACGTCCAGCCCATCAGCGGATCAACTTCGCGCGCTTCTGCCGGCGCAAATTCAAGCACCCATTTATGGGTTTTTGCCGTCCCTGAGGACATTGCGGTACGGGCAGGTTGATAGATTCGTGCGCGCATTGAGGCTCTCCGTCATTGGCTGGGTTGGATATGACATGCCTGTCCGAATGGATCAAGAGCGCGCTCTACTGACAGTTTATGACAGGTTATCGCGCCCCATGCCTTGAACACTGGCGAAAACATGACACCTATAAGCCTCGCAACCGGAGACTGCCCCATGCCCTATGCACAAACCGACAGAAGCGACGCAACGCCCATTCTGGCGAACCCCGCGCCTGATGTCCGCTCCCGACCAAAGCTGGAGGGCGGCAAGACATTTGTGCTGGCGACCGAGTTCGAACCAGCAGGCGACCAGCCGACCGCAATCAAAGAGCTGTCAGAGGGTATCCGCAACGGCGAACGCAATCAGGTTCTTCTGGGGGCGACCGGTACGGGCAAGACCTTTACCATGGCGAAAATGATCGAAGAGACACAGCGCCCCGCTATCATTCTGGCCCCGAACAAGACACTCGCAGCGCAGCTATATGGTGAATTCAAGGGTTTCTTTCCTGACAACGCGGTCGAATACTTCGTCAGCTATTACGATTATTACCAGCCCGAAGCCTATGTTGCGCGGTCCGACACGTTCATCGAGAAGGAAAGCCAGATCAATGAACAGATCGACCGGATGCGCCACTCTGCCACCCGCGCCCTGCTGGAACGCGATGACGTGATCATCGTGGCCTCGGTGTCGTGCATCTACGGCATCGGCTCGGTCGAGACCTATGGCGCGATGACGCAAGATTTGAAGGTTGGCAATTCCTACGACCAGCGACAAGTTATCGCCGATCTGGTGGCGCAAGCCTACAAACGTAATGATGCAGCGTTTCAGCGGGGCGCATTTCGTGTGCGCGGCGATAGCTTGGAAATCTTTCCTGCCCACCTTGATGACCGCGCGTGGAAGCTTTCGTTCTTCGGCGAAGAGCTGGAAAGCATCACCGAGTTCGATCCGCTTACCGGAGAAAAGACCGGCACAATGGAACAGGTGCGCATCTACGCAAACTCACACTACGTAACGCCAAAACCCACGATGAATCAGGCCGTCATCGGCATCAAGAAAGAGCTGCGGATGCGGCTCGATCAATTGGTGGCTGAAGGCAAACTGCTGGAAGCGCAGCGGCTTGAGCAGCGGACAAATTTTGATCTTGAGATGTTGGAAGCGACAGGTGTCTGCAACGGCATCGAAAACTACTCACGCTATCTGACGGGGCGCGCCCCGGGGGAGCCGCCCCCCACGCTGTTCGAATTCATCCCTGACAATGCAATCGTATTTGCTGACGAATCCCACGTCAGCGTCCCGCAGATCGGCGGGATGTATAAAGGTGACTTCAGACGCAAAATGACGCTGGCTGAACACGGTTTCCGCCTGCCCTCTTGCATGGATAACCGCCCGCTCAAATTCGAGGAGTGGGACGCAATGCGCCCTCAGTCCGTATTTGTGTCTGCCACACCAGCGGCATGGGAAATCGAACAGACCGGCGGTGTCTTTACCGAACAGATCATTCGCCCCACAGGTCTGATTGATCCGGTGATCGAAATCAGACCCGTCGAGATGCAGGTCGATGATCTTCTTGACGAGGTGCGCAAGGTTGCAGCAGACGGCATGCGAACGCTTTGCACGACACTCACCAAACGCATGGCCGAAGACCTGACGGAATACATGCACGAACAAGGCATCCGCGTGCGGTACATGCACTCGGACATTGATACAATCGAGCGGATCGAAATCTTGCGCGACCTGCGTCTTGGAGCCTTCGATGTGCTGATTGGCATCAACCTACTGCGCGAAGGGCTGGACATACCCGAATGTGGGCTAGTCGCGATTCTGGACGCGGATAAGGAGGGATTTCTACGCTCGGAAACGTCGCTGATCCAGACAATCGGTCGCGCGGCACGAAACGCCGAAGGCCGTGTGATCATGTATGCCGACCGCATCACCGGCAGCATGGAGCGCGCAATGGGCGAGACCGAGCGCCGCCGCGTGAAGCAGCTTGCCTACAATGAAGAGCACGGCATCACGCCAACAACGGTCAAGAAGAACGTCGAGGACATCCTTGCCGGTCTCTACAAAGGAGACGTGGATATGAACCGCGTCACCGCAAAGATCGACAATCCGTTGGCGGGCGGCAATCTACAAACCGTGCTGGAAGGGTTGCGCACCGACATGCGCAAGGCAGCCGAAAACTTGGAGTTCGAAGAGGCCGCACGCCTGCGCGACGAGGTAAAGCGGCTGGAGGCTGTAGACCTTGCCATCGCGGACGATCCAATGGCGCGGCAGTATGCGGTAGAAAAAGCCGTTGACGACGCCAAACAAAAATCAGGCCGCAGCAGCATGGGGCGGGGTGGTATGCGCGGTGGGGTCAAACGGCGCGGCCGCTAGATCGCGGCGGCCCTGAGCTTTTTGGAGAAGCTCACCCGCCCGCCTTTGCCGATCCGGCCCGTCACGAGTGTGCTATTGCGTAAGCAGGGATAATGATCGCGCCACGCACGAAAGCGGTCATTGCTCACGATCTGGATTCGTCCACCGGCGCTATCTGCCAACAACATCGGATCAGCTGGTGTGCCGCGCGGTGCAATGATGACCTCAGCGAGCGATGCTATCGCCTCCAACTCGACAAGGTTCATGTGCCTGCCGATGCTGTGATCAAAGAAAACCCGGGGCGAATACCGGCGCGCGATTAGCGCCCTTACCACGCGTTCTGGAACAGCGCTGTTCGTTTGTCCGCCCTGCCAAAACAGTACGTTGGAGCCGTCCAGTAATATTTCCGAGCTCATAACAACACCGCCATTGGAACCTTTTGTCGCACCACGTGTTGTATATTCAAGCAACAACGCAGCAAACTTAGGAAAAAAATCATGGAATATGGTCTTATCGGCATTCTGGTACTGATCGCTGACATTTATGCGATTTACCAAATCTTCACATCCCGCGCATCAGGTCTGGCAAAAATTCTCTGGACGCTCGGCGTGGTCGTCTTCCCTGTCGTCGGCTTCATCGTCTGGCTGATTGCCGGACCACGTGGCGACCGCGTCACGGTATAACAAGAACTCCAAAAGGTCCGGCCAAAGCGCCGGACCTTTTTCTTTGTGACAAGTAACTTTTTATTAACAGATGTTAACCAAGATATAGGCAGGAGCTCTGCCATCTTGCTACATCGCCTTATTCCCATTTTCATAATCGCCTTGAACGGCACCACGACCCAAGCGGGCCCTTGGCTACGTGAGCAGGGGTCGGCTTTTATGGAAGTATCGTTCGCCAGCACATACACCCTTGATACAGCCAGCCAGACATATCTTGAGTATGGTCTAAGTGATAAAACAACGGTGATCGCGGATATCGGCATGTTCCGACCACGCAACGCGCTACATGGCGGGATCGCGACATTTTCACTGCGCCGTGCGCTTAGCGCTCCGGATGCCAGATCAAAGTGGGCGTATGAGCTGGGGGCAGGTGTTGGATGGCTCGGTGACGAAATACTCCCCCATTTTCGGACAGGCGTCAGTTGGGGGCGCGGCACGTCATGGGCAGAGACCTCGGGCTGGATGACCGTCGAAGCTGCTGTTATCTGGGATTTGACCTACGCCCAGCATGTCAGCAAAGTTGACGCGACACTGGGTGTAAATTTCACCGATATTACAACCGGTATGCTTCAACTTTATACAGCGCACGTTGACGGGACCACTATCGCAACGCTCGCCCCTTCTCTCGTCTTCAAACCCGAAAAAGGCAAGTTTCGGGTAAAGCTCGGAGGAGAGGCCGAGATAGGGAATTGGGACAACAGCGCGCTGAAAATTGGCCTCTGGCGCGATTTCTAGCGGGTGTGGCTCCGGCAGGTTCTCCGCCGAAGCCTATTTATTTATACGACATCATTATCCATGCGTGCCGTAACGGCGATCTTGCCGCGCACGGGTTCTGACCACACGACATGCACTTGATCCGCGTTCGGACCCTGCTGCGCCCGCACAAAAGGTGTGTCGTAATTGAGCTGATTAGACGCGTTTCGGACGCCGCCACGCACCACCACCGCATCCACACTTAGCGACCGCGCTTCGAACGGCAGCCCTGGTCCTGTTTCTACAACCCAGGTTTGACTGTTCGTATTTTCAGACACTTCCAACAAATGCGGATTCGCGACTGGCTTGCTTACCCCGTGAAACGAATTCCCCTCAAACCGGACGTTGCGCATGCGCGTGAAATTCAGGTCTGCATAGCTGGTATCGACACGCTCGGCTCGTTCGACATACCCGTTGATACTCCGGAAGCGATTGCCCGCCACATTCAATCCGTTGATAAAGTGCCCTGCCCCATATGGTTTCACCACCAGATAGCTAAAGCTGGTTGCGACCTCGCCTGACAGAAAAATATTGCTGGTGATATCAAGCGCGCTGAAGGAGAAGCCACCGTCGAATTCAGGTCTTGGATCGCGCTCGTTTGTCCACTCAAAGAATGCGTTGTCGACATAGTTGTTGGTGAACACGCACGAAGCATATGGCTCTGCAAGAACCACACCGGCGGAGCGGATGCCACCGCTCACCGTATCACCCTGAAAGAAGTGGTTCCCGACGATAAGATGGTTCTGACCCGTCATGACCGCGAAATGCCTGAACCGTTCAGACCTGCAGTTGCGCAGTTTCACGTCATTGGCGTTAACGTTAAGCGCGATTGTCTTTCTTTGCGATACAGGCACATCGTTTTCGGATGAAAGAAACTGACAGCGCTCAATAAACATGCCCTGACAGCCACCACCCATCGATGTGATTCCACGATCTTTCGGTGTGGTGATAAAACAGTCCCGAACGGTAAATATTGTCCCAGCGTTCGCCAACATGATGCCGCTGCACAGCTCCTGACACTGGAATTCAATATTGTGCAGGACGAATTTAGCGATGACATCGAAGCCACTAAAATCGAGCATGTATTTGTAACGCCGGAAGGTAAAGTTTTGCGTGCCCGCTGCATCGTGCAAAGGTCCATTCAAGGTCAATTCGTTGCGGGCAACGTTCTTGCCGCGCACATAAATTTCGCGGCCGACACCTACACCGCTCACATGGCTACCAATCGGAATATTCGCCACATTCGCAACACCTGTCAGCGTGCGCGAATTCCCCGGATCATAAGTAGCCTGCGCAGTGATCGTCGTCGTCGCCCAATCGCCGCCAGTAAGCGCGATCAACTGACCATTGTGGATCGCGCGGCGGGTCTCATATCTGGTGCGGTTTGGAACCGCCGCCTGCAGATCAATGGGTTTTGTAAGCGCAACCTTTCTGCCACCCAAATCAAGGGATTCGTGATCAGCGTTGTTGAGCAAGGCTTGAAACGCCTTACGAAACGCAAGCTCTTCATCCTCGAAGGCCTCGATATAGTTAGGTAGATCAAAGTTTCTGCGCAAAAGCAGTACTGCGGCAGTCGGCATGCTCACCTTGCCGACAAACTTTGTCGGCGTGTCGAACGTAACATCTCCGTTCAGTCGGAAAGTCCCTGAAGGAATCAAAACCGTCCGGCCATCCGCGGCACGATTTGCAGCCTCGAACGCAGCAGTGTCATCGGTGACACCATCCCCGATAGCACCAAAATCGCGTACATCTACTGTCGCAACAATGTCTCCCAGAAACAGATTTGAGACGTCATTGATCTCGAAGTCATCGATACGCACAATGCCACCGTTCTGCCCGATCAGATCAATACCAAAATGCCCGTAAGCAGCACTTGGCCCCCACACCATGTCGACTCCGGCGCGGTTGCCGATGCCAATAATTGCACTGACCTCAACAACGTTACCGTATGCCGTCAACGGCGTGGTTGCGCCTTCGGTAACAACGCCCGGAATGGCGGAGCCGTTCGATTGCGCTGCATAGGCTGCAATGCGGATCGCTGGCAAATTGCCACTGATCGCTTTTACCCGGACCTTGATCTGGACATAGCAACCAGGCTCGATCGGCGTTTGACCTTTGTAGCGTACTCTTTGCGTGCTGTCGGTTTTCAGAATTTCCAACGCGCCGCCAAAATCCTGATCTGCCGGGACAAAGACACCATTCCCCGAGGTGGCATAACTAGGAGATCCCGGAGTACCGTTCCCGTTCGAATATGCCGCCAGACCCTCTGAGTAGGGGGCAGGCGTGTATGTAGCCATGTTCATATGTATCCCTTTCGCGCTTCTCCGGCGCAACTGCCGGACAGGCATTGGGAAATATCAACAAGGGCTTAATCGGCCGCTACGCCACCGTCACGGTGGCGTTGCATCTCAGACCGCTGCGCCTGGTGCATCAAGGATCTGAACGCCACTGATCCGCCAGCCTTCCGGAGTCTCAATCATCCGGTACTCAAGATAATGCGCACGACCTTCGGCGTCTATGATCTGGACCTTCTGCCAAAACGTACCTGCCTCTTCACGTAGCTCGAGATAGGTCACCTCCGCAGGCCGCCACACCATCGGATAGCCTTGCGTCACCATCATTCCGAAATTGTCGGCGGATTGGAAAAATTGCTGAAGGCTGGGGCTGGCAAATGTAAATGCCGTGGCGAAATCATCGACTTTGAACGCTTCGAACTGGCTGCTGATGGTACTGCGGATATCGGCATTCTGCGCCAACGCGCCACACGCCCCAATGACTGCCATAGCTGTCGCCAATACCAGTACTCTCATCTCGCCAACTCCTCTGACCTGCGTGTTATAAGCTAAATCACGCAAGCCGGAGGGCAAGAGTTTCACGCCTTGGTGAGTTTTCCCGCCAGCGCATCGTCGATCAGAGAAACGGTTTCATCAACGCCGTACAGCGCGATAAAACCGCCAAACCGCGGCCCTTGGGATGCTCCAAGCAAAACCTCATAAAGCGCGGTGAACCAGTCACGCAGCGGCTCAAACCGGTCCTTTCCGACAGCAAAGACCATGGTTTGCAGCGCTTCGGCATCCAGACCGCCATCCCACGCAGCAAGTTGTGCGCGCAGGTCTTCCAATGCTTCGCGCTCCAGTTCGGTCGGCGCGCGGAACACTTTTGCTGGCTTCACAAAATCATTGTAATACCGCACAGCATAGCCTGCCGCCGCATCCATACCGGGGTGGCTTTCAGGTGTCGCTTCGGGTGCATAGCGCTGGATAAAGCCCCATAGCTGTGCTTTGTCCTCGGCCGATGAGACCGACGCAAGGTTCAACAACATTGAGAACGGCACGACCATATCAGATTTTGGTACGTCGCCACCGTGAATATGCCACACAGGATTGTTCAACTGGGCCTTGATGTCCTGCGTTTCATAGGCGCGCAATTGCTGATGGTATTCATCCACAGCCTTCGGAATCACATCGAAATACATGCGCTTGGCCGTCTTCGGCTTGAGATACATGAAGTAAGACAGGGATTCGGCACTGGCATAGGTAAGCCATTCGTCGATCGTCAGGCCGTTGCCCGACGACTTGGAAATCTTGTGACCATCCTGATCCAGAAACAGCTCATAGGTGAAGTGCTCTGGCGCGCGGGCACCCAGTATCCGGCAGATCGAATCGTAAATCGGCGTGTTGGTCGAATGGTCCTTGCCGTACATTTCGAAATCAACACCAAGCGCCGCCCAGCGCGCGCCAAAGTCCGGCTTCCACTGAAGCTTCACATTCCCGCCTGTCAGGGGCAAAGTCATTTCTTCGCCCTCTTCAGTGTCAAAAGTGATTGTGCCTGCCTTGGCATCCACTTTCTTCATCGGCACATACATCACGCGACCGGTTTCGGGGTGAATGGGCAGAAATATCGAATAGGTCTGGCGGCGCTCTTCGCGTAGAGATTTCAGCATCACAGCCATGATCTCGTCGTACTTCTCTGCCGCGCGCATCAGCGTTTCGTCAAACTGTCCGGTGCCATAAAATTCTGTAGCCGAGTAAAATTCGTACTCAAAACCAAATGTATCGAGGAACCGGCGCAGCATCGCGTTGTTATGATCACCAAAGCTGTCGTATTCGCCAAACGGGTCTGGCACCGAAGTCAACGGTTTTTGCAGATGCTCTGCCAAGGCTTCTGGGTCTGGCACATTGCTCGGTACCTTGCGCATACCGTCCAGATCATCGGAAAAACAGATCAACCGCGTTGGGATATCACTGATCGCCTCAAATGCGCGTCGGATCATTGTCGTGCGCGCCACCTCACCAAAGGTGCCGATATGTGGCAGACCGGAGGGGCCATAACCTGTTTCGAATAACACATACCCCTTCTCGGGCATCTTACCCTGATAGCGTTTGAGCACCCGGCGCGCTTCTTCAAAAGGCCACGCTTTGCTCTGCATTGCTGCATCCCGCATCTCAGACATATCAGACTTCCCGAAAATTATCACCCGCGCCCAATCGCGCGGCTGTCGCTTCATCTATTGCGCAAGGCCCACGCCGTCAATATTCTGCAAGCCAACCAGTCGCGCGCAAAGGACCCATCCTATGACAAATGACCCGTCTCTCGCGCTCAGCGCACAGGATTCTCTGATAGCGGTTATGGTCGCTGTCTCTGCCTCTGATGGCGACATCGGCACGACCGAACTGATCAAGATTCAGTCCGCAGTGAACCTGCTCCCGATTTTCTCGGACTTCGATGTGGACCGCATCAAAACCGTCAGCCAGATGGTATTTGATTTGTTCGAACAGGAAGACGGGCTTGATGCGCTTTTCGGTTTAATCAAGGAAGCGCTGCCGGACCGCCTCAACGAGACAGCCTATGCATTGGCCTGCGACGTGGCCGCAGCAGACGGCACATTGGAAGAGACAGAGCTGCGCTTGCTTGAAGAAATCCGCTACGAACTGGAGATCGACCGTTTGCACGCCGCCGCGATTGAACGTGGCGCACGTGCGCGTCACCTAAGCTGAACAGCTTCAGGCGCCGTATAACACGCCCCACCTCTCCAACAACTGCTGCTGCATGCGTTTTGCTCGGCGGTTCCAGCTTACGCCACCGGGCGGGCCTTCGCGTTCCGCACGGGTAAGCGTGGCGCGGATACCTTCGTCTGCTGCAAAGATCGCAAAAGCCATCTCAGTTCCGTCAGGCCCTGTCAGGTAGCCTGCGAGTGATGAAACAAAGTTTAGTGTGCCGGTCTTTGCATCGACCTTAATCGGATGATCCTTTATCACCCTGCGGCTGTCGTCTCGCATCACAATCGGCTTCAGGATATCGCGCATCCCTTCCGCGTGAACTTTCAGCAAGGCAATCACCATATCGCTGGCAGTCAAGCGGCTGTCATCACCAAGGCCCGAGTGGTCGACCAACGCGGCAGACTGCATGCCCAAACTCGATTGAGCCCAATCATTCATCTCTTGTGCTGATGCCTTCAGGCTATCGGCGGGTTTGCCGCGCGCGGCTGTGGCGGCCAGCCCCATCATTTCAGCGGTCAGATTCGTTGACCACTTCAGCATGTCGCGCAGGATACTGCGCAAATCCTCACTTTGATTATCGACCAGCACCTCACCAACGGGCAGATCCGATATCATCTTGGGCGCGCCTAGGCGAATACCGTTCGACCCTGCAAGGCTTTCGAATACCTCACCGGCATAAAGACCCGGCTTGCGCACCGGCAACCAGCGCGCACCGCTACCGCCCAGGGCTCCACGTGCAACCGTCCATGCATCGCGGCCCGAACGGTTCTCATAGGTGTAGACTGGAGAAGACCGGTCCCTGACCTGCATCGCCGCCATTCTAACGGCTGGGCGGTACCGTTCAGTCCGGCCTTCCATCGTGATGGAATATTTGCCATTCGCGCGCTTCCACTCGAAATGGACACGGTTGTAATTCAGCGCGAGCCCCGAAACCCCCGGATTATAGCCGACCTGATCAGGCTGCTCGGGGTCGATCCGGTCCAACACAGGCAGACTTGCTTCGTAAACCTTGAAATCGCCCCTGACACCGATGATCCCCGCCGCCTTCAGATTGGCAGCCATCGTAGCCAGTGTGTCAGTGTCTAATGTGGGATCACTCCCCCCCACCAAAACCAGATCACCCAGAATCTCGCCATCTAACACGCCACCGGTGGCCAATAGCCGGGTCTCGAAACGGTGATCCGGTCCAAGGGCGTCCAGCGCATATAGGGCGGTGATCGCTTTCGTTACGCTGGCAGGTGGACGGGACGTTACAGCGTCCGCGCTCTCAAGCGTCATGCCAGAATTCAGATCGGCTACCACGAAGGAAACCTTGTCGGTTAGCCTTGCCTCGCCCACGATATCTTTGGCGCTGCGCACAGCACGTTTAAAGAAATCTTCGCCACGCAGCATCGGTCGCAAAGAAGCCTCTGGCGGGGCCGCCCGAACGGCAGACGCGCCCATCAAACTTGCTGCTGCCGCAGCCGTACCCAGAAAATGCCGTCGTGATAATGCGCGTTTCATGACCTAGAGGTAGCGCAAGAGCGGTCCCCGCCACAAGCGGTCAAAAATCACTTTCTGTCCATCGACGTGCATGCTAGCCACCCTGATGCAACGCGCTGTCCTTATCATGTTTCTCGCCATGTCGTTGATCCCCGCAGGAGATAGCGCCGGCAAGCTGTTGACAGGCTCCTATGCGACAGCGCCGATCTTCGTCGCTTGGTCACGGTTTCTAGTCGGCGCTCTGGTTGTTTTGCCGTTCGTGCCGCGTAGCGCTTGGGCACTCTTGCGAAATTGGCGCATCTGGCTGCGCGCAGCAATTCTCGCTGTCGGAATTACCTGTATCCAGACGGCCCTCAGGATCGAAGATGTCGCAACCGTTTTTGCAGCATTCTTTATCGGACCACTTATCAGCTACGCGCTGGCTGTACTGTTCCTACGTGAGCCGGTGACGGTGCTGCGCTCTGCCCTAGTGATCGCAGGATTTATCGGCGTTCTGATCGTGGTCCGGCCCGGAATTGAAACCAGCGCAGGCGTACTATGGGCCGTTGCAGCGGGTACCTGCTACGGCATATTCTTGACCATGTCGCGCTGGCTTGGTCCCCTTGGCAGCCCGATGGCCCTTACGTTTACACAGCTCTTGATATCCGCACTACTGTTGCTTCCATTCGGGCTAACGCAGATTCCAACAATGACAGGCGCGGTTGCGGCACTCACGGTTACCTCTGCCTTATGCTCTATGTTGGGGAACCTGCTGCTACTCTACGCGTACAAGCTGGCACCAGCAACGCGCATCGCGCCGCTGGTTTATTTCCAGCTGGTCGCAGCCGTTGGGCTTGGTTGGGTGATCTTCGGAGACCTGCCTGATGTCTGGACGTGGACCGGATTGATCATCATCCTGACTGCCGGTCTATGCTCGGCCCGTCTACGCTGACCATTCTCCGGAGGCCCGGATAGCGGACGAGGAAACATCCATCATCGGCACATTTACAAAACACCATGCCGGCGCGCGCGTATGGGCAAGCTTCTGACTAAAACGCCCCGGTATTCTGTAGGGCGCATAAAGTGTCGCTGCGCGGCTCATCCGGGCAGAGATTCGTTGCCCCGGACGTGCAAGTATTCCCATCGGCACCGAATGAACGATGTCTTGCCAGTCCTGCCAAAGATGGAACTGCGCCAGATTATCTGCGCCCATCAACCAAACGAACCGCTGCTTTGGATAAATTGCTTGCAGCGCACGTAACGTTGCGGCGGTGTAGCGTGTGCCAAGGCGCTCTTCGATACCTGTCACCTTTACGCGCGGATGCTGCATCACTGCACGCGCCTGTTCAAGGCGCTGATCCATAGGCGCTGGACCATGGGATTTAAGCGGGTTGCCGGGGCTAACAAGCCACCAGACCTGATCAAGACCAAAGCGTTTGAGCGCTTCACGCGTGATATGCGCATGGCCAGCGTGGGCCGGATCAAACGAACCGCCCAACAGCCCGATAACCTGACCGGGTGCCGCATATGGAATATCATGGCGCAAAGAAAAATGGCCCCCGAGGTATCTCAGGGGCCGAAAGGAGGGGAAGCCCCACCATTTGTCAATCAGAGACCGTTATCGAACTTGGCGATCTCGCCGGTCTTAAGGCGACCGAAGTAGCTGTTCATCTCACGCTTGACGATTGGCATCAGGAAGTACAGCGCCGTGATGTTCACCACCGCCATTGCGAAGATCATCGCATCGGAGAAGTCGATTACCGCGCCCAGCTGCGCTGCTGCACCTACGATGATGAAGAAGCAGAAGATCAGCTTAAAGATCAGCTCGGTCGTTTTGCCTTCACCAAACAGGTAGGTCCATGCCTTAAGACCGTAATAGGACCAGCTGATCATGGTCGAGAAGGCGAACAGGACCACTGCAACTGCCAGAACATAAGGGAACCAGCTGAAGCCTGTTGCGAAAGCGGCAGACGTCAGCGCCACACCAGAAGAGCCATCCGTCGTCTGGATCGCATTTCCAGCCTCGTTGAGCACGAAGTTGCCCGTCGCTGGGTCCATCACCAACACGCCGGAGATCGTGATAACCAGCGCTGTCATGGTGCAGATCACCACCGTATCAATAAACGGCTCCAGCAGGGAAACAACACCCTCTGTCACTGGCTCTTTCGTCCGCACGGCAGAGTGCGCAATCGCTGCTGAACCCACGCCGGCTTCGTTTGAGAAAGCCGCCCGCTTAAAGCCCTGGATCAAAGCGCCTACAAAACCGCCAGCAACACCCAAACCCGTAAAGGCACCGGCGAAAATCTGGCCAAAGGCCCAGCCGATCTGGTCGGCATTCACGATCAAGATGATCAACGCGGCGACAACATACATCACACCCATGAACGGCACGACCTTCTCTGTCACAGATGCAATGGATTTAATCCCGCCAACGATTACCATGAACACGACGACAGCAAAGATGCCGCCGGTAATGAGGCCTGAAAAGTCACCCGTGATCTGGGTAATCTGCGCATGCGCTTGGTTCGCTTGGAACATGTTCCCGCCGCCCAATGCACCACCGATGGTGAAGATCGCAAAAATCACAGCCAATACTCTACCACCTGGCAGGCCACGCTCTTTGAAGCCTTTGGTCATGTAGTACATGGGACCACCTGAAACTGATCCATCAGAATACTCGTTCCGGTACTTCACACCCAACGTACACTCCGTGAACTTGGATGCCATGCCCAACAGGCCGGCAATAATCATCCAGAAAGTCGCCCCTGGGCCACCAATACCGACAGCAACCGCAACGCCGGCAATATTGCCCAAACCAACAGTACCGGACAGCGCCGTTGTCAGCGCCTGAAAGTGGCTGACCTCGCCCGCATCTTCAGGATCCGAATAGTCGCCTTTGACCAGGCTGATCGCATGACCGAAAGCTTTGAACTGAATGAAACCAAAATAAATCGTGAAAATCGAGGCAGCAACAACCAGCCACAGCACGATCCAAGGAAAGCTTGTCCCGGGCAGGTTCATGAAGATCAAATTCACGAACCAGCCTGTGGAGCCGGCGAAAACATCGTTGACCTTCTGGTCGAATGAAACCGCATCCTGTGCGGCTGCCAATGTGGGCAGGGCCAATGCCGCTGCCGCTAAACCGCTTGTAATAAATCGTTTCATATCTATCCCCTTATGGAATGACCGTAATCGGAACGCTCGACGCAGCAACAAGTCTGCCTGTCACGCCGCCAAACAACCGCTCTTTTATGTTCCGCTCGCCGACCCGTCCCACGACGATTTGAGACGCGTTGTGCTTTTTGGCGAGCTTTTCCAGGATTTCGGCAACATCACCATGTTTCACGATCCCCTTCACGGTGCAGCCATCCGATTGCGCCATCGCAACTGCAGGCTCAATAACCCGCTCATGGGCAAGCTTCAGTTCTTCTTCGCGGCGTGCGTGACGCATTTCATTTTCTTCGGCGGTCTGAAAACTGAACGGCGACCATTCGATCACGTAAACTATCAAAATGCTGCAATCGCCTATCAGCTTTGCCCGGGCTGTCGCGAAATCGAGCGCGCGCTTGCCCGCATCCGACCCATCCAGCCCCACGATAAGTGTGGTTTGAGACATTATATTTCCCCTGCTTGTGACTGCGTCAAAACAGCAGTCCAGTTTCCCTCCCGCCAGCCTGGGCAAATGCCCGGAGAGGTTGCAAAAACTCTAGCACCATCCGCTGCGACATTTTGACCTATTTTTTCTCATTTCTCAGGAAATCGGCCCTAATTATTCAGTAAGAATAATCAATCGACCCACAATGAGGCATATTATCGGTTCGCGACCTTTCCGGCTACGCGCATTGAAAAATGCCGACTGCCGGGAAAGCGACTCGCTTACCCGTGAATTCGTTTTCTTAATTCGCTGATGGCTGCCGCTCAGGTCGCCTCGGAACTCACCGACATTCGCTATGCTTGCAGCACGCAACCCTTGTGCCGTTGATCTTGCCTTGCGTGCCAGATATTGCAAGGCAAACCCTGACTCATACGAGGAACAGCGAAATGGCCGCATATCAATACGTCTACCACATGCAAGGGGTCTCCAAGACTTACCCCGGTGGCAAAAAATGCTTTGAAAACATCCACCTCAACTTTCTACCCGGCGTAAAAATCGGGGTAGTCGGCGTGAACGGCGCCGGTAAATCCACATTGATGAAAATCATGGCCGGCATGGACAAAGACTTCACAGGGGAAGCTTGGTCCGCTGAAGGCGTGCGAGTCGGCTATCTTCCGCAGGAACCAAAGCTGGATCCGACGCTGACTGTGCGTGAGAATGTGATGCTCGGCGTTGCTGGCAAAAAGGCAATCCTTGACCGCTATAACGAGTTGGCGATGAACTACTCGGACGAGACCGCAGATGAGATGGCAGCACTGCAAGACCAGATCGACGCAGAAAACCTCTGGGACCTCGACAGCCAGATCGACGTGAGCCTGGAAGCGCTGCGCTGCCCTCCGGATGACGCGAACATCAATGATCTTTCCGGCGGCGAAGCGCGCCGCGTAGCACTGTGCAAACTGCTGCTGGAAGCGCCCGAAATGCTGCTGTTGGACGAACCGACCAACCACCTTGACGCCGAAACGATCGCATGGCTGCAACAGCACCTCATCGCCTACAAGGGCACAATTCTGATCGTCACCCACGACCGTTACTTCCTGGATGACATCACCACTTGGATTCTTGAGCTTGACCGTGGCCGCGGCATCCCTTGTGAGGGCAATTACTCTGACTGGCTGGAGCAAAAGGCAAAACGTCTGAGCCAGGAATCCCGCGAAGACAAATCCCGTCAGAAAACTCTGGAGCGGGAATTGGAATGGATGCGTCAGGGTGCCAAGGCACGCCAATCCAAATCCAAAGCGCGTATCAAATCCTATAACGAGATGGCAGACCAGTCAGAGCGCGAAAAGCTCGCCACAGCGCAGATCGTTATCCCCAACGGCCAACGTTTGGGCAACAAGGTGATGGAAGTTGAAGGACTGTCCAAAGCCATGGGCGACAAGCTTCTTGTTGAAAACCTCAGCTTCTCTTTGCCGCCCGGTGGTATTGTCGGCGTGATCGGCCCCAACGGTGCCGGCAAATCTACCCTTTTCAAGATGCTTACCGGTCAAGAACAGCCTGATGCGGGCACGATCGAGGTTGGTGACACCGTTGAACTGTCTTACGTGGACCAGTCGCGCGATGACCTGAACTCCGATGACAACGTATGGCAGGCGATCACAGGTGGCGCAGAACTGATTCAGCTTGGCGATGCCGAAGTAAACTCCCGCGCCTATTGCTCTTCCTTCAACTTCAAAGGTAGCGACCAGCAAAAGAAGGTCGGCCTGCTGTCAGGTGGTGAGCGCAACCGTGTTCACATGGCACGTCTGCTGAAGTCCGGCGGCAATGTGCTGCTGCTCGATGAACCTACCAACGATCTGGACGTGGAAACCCTGCGTGCGCTTGAAGATGCTTTGGTAGACTTCGCCGGTTGTGCCGTAGTCATTTCCCACGATCGCTTCTTCCTTGACCGGATCTGCACCCATATTCTTGCCTTCGAAGGTGAGGCCCATGTGGAGTGGTTTGAAGGCAACTTCGAAGACTACGAAGAGGACAAGAAACGCCGCCTTGGTGCCGATGCGCTGGAACCAAAGCGCCTGAAGCATAAGAAATTCATGCGTTAGAATACGTAAGGGAGGGCGGCCGCAGGGTCGCCCTTTCTTTTAGCGGGCCAGCCATTGTCGAAAGAGTTAGGCACAGAGCATTACAATATGCGCTGTATGAACAAACACTCCTTATTCGGGCAATCTATCAGCCCCGATCAAGCCCCCCCAATCCTGACAGACAGTCTCTCGAACAGTCCCTGCACCTCAAACGGATCGGCCTGACTGCCCAGATCGGCACGGGATTGGTAACTGCGCATGACATCTGCGGCCATCTTGCCGGGCCAGGAATCCGGCCCTTTGATCCGGCGCGCAGTAATCGTTGGCGCCTTTGATACGCCTGTCATGTGCTCGTCCCAATGTCCGTCAAGCGCGTGTTTCACGCGGCGCTGCAAATCAGTCTGGTTAAATGTCGCCGCTTCATGGGCCACCAAAAAAATTGTTCCTCTTCCAGCATAGGCATAGTAGCAATTTCGGGGGTCGACCACGTCACTCAATGCCTGACTAACGGCCTCGACCACTGCCCTGAATTGCGCCGGCTTCCGCCCGCGGAAAAGCCCCAGTGCGTTGTCAATCTGCACACTGCACAATGACACCGGAAGGCGGGAGTCTCCGCGCCGCAGAAACTCGTTCTCAAGGCTCAAAAAACGCTTCACGCAGGGCCGTAACTGCAGGTCAAACGGTTCATCAAACGAAACATCGGCAAGGCGCGCGAATTTCTCCAGCGCAGCCACATTGTCCCGTTCGCGTTGCTGGCTGTCATTAAGCATCGCCGCGAGCCGGATTCGGGTCACCAGTTCCAGCGGATCAAAGGGCTTATTCACAAAATCGGTGGCGCCAGCCTCGAATGCGCGTTTCATCATATCACGGGCCCGGCTTGCAGTGATCATCACAACAGGTGTCGCGCGATAGCGGTCTAACGTACGCAACTTGGCGCAGACCTCAATTCCGCTGATTTCTGGCAGCATGATATCCAGCAGAAACACATCGTATGGCACCTTGGCCACCTCAATTAATTCCAGCGCATCCTCTGCTGTGGCCGCAAAAGTAATGTCATCAAAACCGTTCTCTTCAAGAGCGACACCCAAGACGTCCAGCATCAATGGGTCATCATCCACTGCCAATATTCGCATCCGCTGGTTCCTCGTTACTGCCTATAGCGCCGGCAGATCACACAAGGGCCGGTTCTTGCACCTTCAAAGACAATCAAGGCAGACGTGCGGCGAGGGCATGTCAACAAGTAGGACCGGAAAAGCAAATCTTAAGAAAACCCAGCACAAAAACGGGTAGACAAATGTCACCCTTGCAGATTCGGGTCATGAGTTTCACGCCTTGCGATGGCTGCTGGCCTGACACAAAATCACGTCTCCAAGTCGGTCATTTTTCCGACCAAGCTCGGTGTTTTTTCATTAAACCCCATAGGTTATTATAGCTATAAGGCCATCTGCGCTTCGATGGCAGATGTTTGCCAGCAGCCCCCATGACACTTGAAATTCTGCGGTCATTATGCCATATCTCAGAATGCAAACGTTATCTTTATCCAGACCACTGTCTCCGCTACCGCGTTCAGTCTCTCGATTACAGACCGACCAAGCCGGGCCATCGCACACTGCGGATGGCATCTAAACTTAGGAGACTACGGAATGGCTACTGGCACCGTAAAATGGTTCAACACAACAAAAGGCTTCGGCTTTATCGCACCCGATGGCGGCAGCAAAGACGTGTTCGTGCACATCTCAGCTGTTGAGCGCGCTGGCCTCACAGGTCTGGCCGACAACCAGAAAGTGACTTTCGACATCGAAGCTGGCCGTGATGGCCGCGAATCCGCGACAAACATCGCCCTCGCGTAAGCCGCTGATTGCGGCGCGGATATAAATTCGCACGCGCAAAGCACAAAGATTTGACCGGCCATTCTGCAACGAATGGCCGGTTTTTCTGTTCTGGGCTTGATAATTTAGGTATTTTGGCGACATTAACCCCAATTCATCCGCAAAAGGACCGTAAAATGCGCCGCCGTACATTTATTGCAAGCACTATTGCCGCCACTGCCCTTCCCCAGCTCGCCTCTGCCCAAGCAGCTGCTTTTGATCCGACGCCGCAAATGGTGCGCGTGAAGAAGAACTATCAAGTCGGCGAAATGCTGATCCTGCCACGCAGCTACTATCTGTATTTTATCACTGATGTCGGACAGGCAATGCGCTATGGCGTTGGTGTAGGTAAAGCAGGTCTCGAATTTACCGGCTCCGCAACGATCTCAGTGAAAAAGGAATGGCCGACGTGGCGCCCGACCGATGAAATGATCGAGCGTGACCCAGATGCTTACGCCCGCTTCATCGGCAATACAGAAGCTCAGCCCGGAGGCCCCGGTAATCCGCTGGGTGCACGTGCGCTTTATTTGTTCCAGAACGGCAAAGACACGTATTTCCGCATCCACGGCACAACAGCGCCAAAATCAATCGGTCGCTCCGTCTCCAACGGCTGTATCCGTATGTTGAACGAGCATGTACAAGATCTGTACCAGCGCGTGCCAATCGGAACCAAAGTTACGGTTCTCTAAGTTTCCCCCAATAACTGAATGGAAAAGGCCAGTGATCGCACTGGCCTTTTCCAATTGGGCAGCAGCGCAACCTTGTTACCGCAAGTGAGACATCTCAGCTTTGGCACATTTCCGGCAGAACCTTCATCGCGTCATGCTGGCGACCGTCCGGTACAAATAGATGATCATAGAAGAAGCCGGACACAGGATTTACACCCATCTCACACTTTGCAAACTCAGTCGCGATTCGGGCCATGAACCCCACCGCTTCAAGAGAAGAATGAATGTTGAGCGTGATCATTCGGCACGGGAAGTCGTGAGCTAAGCCATACGTCTCCGCCTCGGACTTCAATGGAATATAGGTCGTACACTCTGATTCTTTGAACATCATACGAGGCTCAATATCTGCCAGATTCTGATCTGCCGGAAGTGTCACGAAAACATAGAGGCCATCAACGAGAACTGCTGAGAGAGACTTAATGAGCTCATCCAGCCTTGTTTCGCCGCTCAAGTTCGATCCAGTTTGCCAATTCGACTTGTTTTCAGACTAAGCAAGTCAGATGTGCAAGTGTCTAGGTTGCTGCTTTGCAAGAGATCTTAGCCCTTGCGGCGTTGGGCAGTTCTCTCCCCCCGAAAAAAAGAGGCCAGCGATTTCGCGCCAGCCCCTGCAGTCCGTGATCGGTGTCAGCTTATTTCAAAGCAGCATCGGTGATCACAGACGTCCATGCACCCTCTGGCTGCTTGGAGATCACCGGATCAGAGCCACCAGCCAGAAGCGTGTCCACAGTGCGCTGGAAGTCAGCTTCGACCAATGCGCCAGTAGAGCCAGCTGTAAGCTTGGCGATTTCTTTCATCATACGTACCTGCGCTTCTTCGGATTGCGCACCGGTTTCATCATTCTCGATGATGATGGCGCCTGCTTCCTCGGGGTTGGCTGCTGCGTATTCCCAACCCTTCATCGACGCGCGGACAAAGCGGGTCATCTTATCGACAAACATGTCATCCTTGAGATTATCTTCGAGGACATAAATTCCGTCTTCTAGCGTTGCGACACCCTGGTCTTCGTATTTGAACGTCACCAGCTCATCAGGGCTAACGCCTGCATCAAGCACCTGACCGTATTCATTGTACGTCATCGTTGAGATACAATCCGCTTCACGCTGCAACAACGGGTCCACGTTGAAGCCCTGCTTCAGCACGGTAACACCATCCTCACCACCGTCAGTGCTGATGCCTTCCTTGCTCATCCAGCTCAGGAACGGATACTCGTTGCCAAAGAACCAAACGCCGATTGTCTTACCTTTGAAGTCCTGAACGGAGGTGATGCCGGTATCTTTCCAGCAAGTCAGCATCAAGCCGGATGTCTTGAATGGCTGGGCAATGTTCACTACTGGCAAACCCTTTTCACGCGCAGCAAGCGCGGATGGCATCCAGTTCAGCATCGCATCCGCGCCGCCGCCTGCCAGCACCTGAGGTGGTGCAATATCAGGGCCACCTGGTAGGATCGTTACTTCCAGACCTTCTTCTTCATAGAAGCCTTTGTCCTGTGCCACGTAGTAGCCCGCGAACTGGGATTGCGTGACCCACTGCAACTGCAACGTTACCGTGTTGGCATGCCCTTCTGCGAATACCGGTGCTGCCGTCAATCCTGCGGCACATGCCGCCGCCATCATAAACTTTTTCATCATTCGACCTCCAAGTCGGTTGGTTAATACTATGCCCCGTTTATCAGGGTCGTTGGTTATCTCTGTGACGGATGCCAGAAGGTTACCCGTTTTTCGATCAAGGTCATCAGCCCATAAAAGGCGCTACCGGCCAAGGCCGCCACCACAATCTCGGCCCAGACCATATCAAGCGCAAGCTGTCCAAAGCTGGTAGAGATGCGGAAGCCCATTCCAACTGTTGGCGAGCCGAAAAATTCGGCGACAATCGCGCCAATCAGAGCAAGCGTTGTACCTATTTTCAAACCGTTGAAAATAAATGGCATCGCAGCAGGCAAACGGAGCTTGAACAATGTGGGCCAATAGCCCGCCGCATAGGTCCGCATCAGATCGCGCTGCATGGTGTTCGTTTCTTTCAGGCCCGCAACAGTATTCACTAGGATCGGAAAGAAAACCATTACAGCCACCACAGCGGCTTTGGATTCCCAATCGCTGCCCAGCCATTTGACCAAAATGGGCGCGGTCCCTACGATCGGCAAGGCAGCCATAAAACTGCCCACCGGAAGGATTCCACGTGTCAGGAATTCGGACCTATCCGCAATGATGGCCACAACAAATGCAGCAACGGCGCCAATGATATAGCCGCTCATCGCACCTTTGATGACAGTTTGACGGAAATCGGCCCAAAGTATTGGCCCTTCTTGGCCAAGCCGTTCCAGAACCGCCGAAGGCGCAGGCAGGATAACCGGGTTCACTTCAAAACCGCGCACCATCAACTCCCAAACGACGACAATTACCAAACCAAATATCGCTGGCACCGCAATTTTGACAGCCGTGCTATCAGAGGATGCGCCATTCGCCAGGCGGACATTCACCCACCATCCAAGGATCCAAAGGATCAAACCGGTCACTACATAGATCATGCCGCGCCCATCCCCATACGTCGCAGGGTTACCCGCTCAATCGCACTAAAAAGACCGACAAGTGCTGCCGCCGTCAAAGCTGCCGCAAACAATGCGGCCCATGATACCAAAGGCTGCCCATACTGATCACCCACCAGCATCCGCGCACCAAATCCAGCGCGCGCGCCAGTCGGCAGCTCAGCCACAATGGTCCCGACCAAAGACGCCGATATCCCGATCTTCAAAGAGGCAAACAAGTAGGGCGCAGATGCAGGAAGCCGCAATGCCCAGAAACTTTGCGTATCGGACGCGTTATAAGTCCGCAGTAGATCCAACTGCATTGCTGACGGGCTACGCAATCCTTTCACCATGCCAACAACGACAGGGAAAAAAGACAGATACGCGGCAATCAATGACTTTGGAAACAGCCCCTGTATGCCCATTGAACCAAGCACAACAATCACCATCGGCGCCAACGCGAGAATGGGGATCGTCTGGCTGACGATCGCCCAAGGCATGACAGACCGATCCATAACGCGGCTATAAACAATGCCGACAGCCAGCAGAATGCCCAAGCCGGTTCCGATTGCAAAGCCCAGCAAGGTCGGCGCCAACGTCACCCAACCATGGTAGACCAGCGACCGCTTCGATGTCACTTTCTTGGCAAAGATCGTATCAAACATCTCGCCTGCAACCTGCTGTGGGCTGGGCAGGCGCGGACGTTTGAACTGATATGTCAGTGGAATCAGATCAGGATTGCGCAGGGCAAGCCCTATACCGCCAATCTCTTGGCGCACTGCGGGGGTATCAGGCTCAACAAGCATCCCTTCCCGCTGTGCCTGATCGGCAACCAGATGCATATTCATCGGGATCACCGCCAGCAACCAGAACCCTAGAATCGCGACAACGACAGTAAGAACAGGGATAACAGACTTCATACTGCCCCCCAGACAAACCCGCGGGATGGCGGGCGGGACGTCGTCACAGACGCGTGCCGAACGAGATCTGCAATGATATCACTCATCCGCATGCCCTGCCCGCAATCCTTCACGCACACGGTGTGCAATCGCCAGAAACTCCGGCGTCTCCCGAATTTCCAAAGGCCGCTCTTTCGGCAGAGTGCTTTCAATCACATCCGTAATCCGACCCGGTCGTGGGCTCATGACTACAATCTTGGTGCTCAGATAGACCGCTTCAGGGATTGAGTGGGTGACAAAAGCAATCGTCTTTTCCGTCCGTTCCCACAACTTCAAAAGCTGCTCGTTCAAATGGTCACGAACAATTTCGTCCAAGGCACCGAACGGCTCATCCATCAAAAGCAGATCTGCGTTAAACGATAGCGCCCGCGCAATGCTTGCCCGCTGCTGCATGCCGCCCGACAGCTGCCAGGGAAACTTGTTCTCGAATCCTGAAAGCTCGACCAGCTCCAGCACCCGCGCAACCCGATCTGCATGCTCGGCCTTTGGTACACCCATGATCTCTAATGGCAGCCGGATGTTCCCGCCAATGGTGCGCCACGGGTACAATCCCGCCCCCTGAAACACATAGCCATAGGCACGTGCTTCTCGGGCTGCGCGTGGTGACACACCATTCACGGTAATCTCGCCGCCAGTTGGCTGTTCCAAATCGGCCATCACCCGCAGAAAAGTTGTTTTCCCACAACCCGATGGCCCAATAAAGCTGACGAAATCGCCTTGTTTGATGTCAAGATCCACACCCTGAAGCGCGTGGACAGGTCCGTCGTTGGTCTGGAAGGTCAAATCCAAACCACGCGCACTTATTACATTTTGCAGATCACTCACAAAAATTTTCCCGTATTCCTGCTAAACACTCAAATCCCCGCCGGAATATTCAATGGATCGCGTTTGATCATCTTCGGCGCATTCAGCTCTTTCCATTTGCTCAACGCAACGTTGCTACTTGGAAAGGCAGGACGCGGGACAAACCGGCCACGTCCGGGATTGGGCTGCGAATTCTGGCCCCATGCCCAGATCACCTCGCCACGGCTCAGCGTATACCGACTCTGCGCGCGCACTTCAAAGCCCTCAAAGACATTGTAGTCCAAGACAGAATGATGGTTTGCAGGCGAAATCGTCTTGGTAATCTTCGGATCCCACACAACGATATCCGCATCAGCACCCTCTACGATGGCGCCCTTCCGAGGATAGATGTTCAAAATCTTTGCCACGTTCGTACTGGTCGCCGCAACAAACTCATTCATGGTCAGACGGCCTGTCTCAACGCCTTCGGTCCAAAGAACGGCAAGCCGCTCTTCCAATCCGTTCGATCCATTCGGGATGATCCGGAAATCATCTCGACCCGCACGTTTTTGCTCGGTTGAGAAAGCAGCATGGTCGGTTGCGACCACTTGCAAGCTTCCTGCCTGCAAGCCCGCCCAGAGACTATCCTGATGATCCTTCGAGCGGAAAGGCGGCGACATGACCCGCCGGGCAGCATGATCCCAGTCTTTGTTGAAATATTCACTTTCGTCCAACGTCAAAAACTGGATCAGCGGCTCACCATAAACACGCATCCCTTTTTGGCGTGCACGGCGGATGGCTTCGTGGGTCTGTTCACACGACACATGCACGATATACAATGGAACACCCGCGGTGTCTGCGATGGTAATCGCGCGATTTGCGGCTTCCCCTTCCAACTCTGGAGGGCGGGAATAGGCATGGCCTTCAGGCCCTGTAATTCCCTCATCGAAATACTTTTGCTGAAGTTCGGCCACCAGATCACCGTTCTCCGCATGCACCATCGGTAGCGCACCCAGTTCGGCACAACGCTTGAAGGAGGCGAACATCTCATCGTCTTCAATCATCAACGCGCCCTTATATGCCATGAAGTGCTTGAACGAATTCACGCCCATGTCCACGGCATCTTTCATCTCGTTAAAGACATTCTCGTTCCAACCCGTGATAGCCATGTGGTAACCCACATCAGAGCAAATCTGCGGTGCGGACTTCCGGTGCCATTCATTGATTGCATTCTTGATCGAGCCATCCTCACCCGGAAGGCAGAAATCAACAATCATCGTGGTCCCGCCCACGGCAGCCGCCCAAGTGCCGCTTTCAAACGTTTCGGCGGCGGTTGTACCCATAAACGGCATCTCCAGATGCGTATGCGGGTCAATCCCGCCAGGGATTACATAGGCCCCCTCCGCGTCAATGTACTCGTCACCGATCAGATCCTCGCCAATGCGAACGATCTTCTCGCCCTCGATCAGCACATCCGCCTTCCACGTCCGGTCCGCCGTGACGACCGTGCCACCTTTAATTACTTTGGTCATGTGTTTTCCTTCCCGAACCGCTTTCCATAATCTCGAATTATTACACTGAGTTTGCCCATTGTATAAAATAATAGACGTATGTTCCGTAGTATCCGATGCCCGCTCCAAGACCTGCAAAGGAGATCACATAAAGTACCTTTTTCAAAAACGTTGTGGTCTTTGAGGCAATCACGAGTTGGACAAAGAGGGCCATGACAGCAAAACTGCCACCAACGATAAGCGCCCAAAAAGCCGGATTCTCCACTAATATCAGGACACAATCTCCGCCGTCTCTACAACCGCATGCAGCAGCACATCCGCCCCCGCCATCGCCCATTCCTTGGTGATTTCTTCCGCCTCGTTATGCGAAAGCCCGTCCACACACGGACACATCACCATCGCTGTGGGTGCGACACGGTTGATCCAGCAGGCATCATGCCCCGCACCCGAAATCAGGTTCATGTGGGAATACCCCAGCCGCTCCGCCGCATTGCGTACGGCTGTGACACATCCGTCGTCGAATGCCACTGGATCAAATCCGCCAACTTTCTCGAACTCGATGCCCAATCCCATGTCGTCAGCAATCTTTTGCCCCTCAACCCGCAGCCGCGCTTCCATATCCTCGATCACGCTCAAATCTGGTGACCGGAAATCAATGGTAAACACCACCTTGCCGGGGATCACATTGCGGGAGTTTGGATAGACATCAATATGTCCGGCTGCACCCACGGCGTGGGGTGCATGCGACCATGCAATCTCGTCTACTTTCTCAAGAATACGTGCCATGCCAAGCCCGGCGTTTTTGCGCATCGGCATCGGGGTGGAACCGGTATGACTGTCTTTTCCCGTCACAGTTACCTGCGTCCAGGAAAGCCCCTGTCCGTGCGTCACAACACCAACATCTTTACCTTCCGCCTCTAGGATGGGCCCCTGTTCAATGTGCAGCTCGAAGAAGGCATGCATCTTGCGCGCCCCCACTTCTTCTTCACCTCGCCAACCGATCCGCTTCAACTCATCACCAAAGGTTTTGCCTTCTGCGTCCTCCCGGGCATATGCCCAATCTTGCGTGTGGATGCCCGCAAATACACCAGAGGAAAGCATCGCAGGCGCGTAGCGTGTGCCTTCTTCGTTGGTGAAATTGGTCACCACAATCGGATGCTTTGTTTTTACGTTGAGATCGTTCAGCGTACGGAGAACTTCAAGACCGCCCAGAACGCCCAGAACCCCGTCATATTTACCGCCCGTCGGTTGCGTATCGAGGTGACTTCCCACATAGACCGGCAAAGCATTAGGATCGGTGCCTTCACGAAGTGCAAACATGTTGCCCATCTGGTCCAGACCCATGGTGCAGCCAGCAGCCTCACACCAGCGTTGAAACAACGCGCGTCCTTCACCGTCTTCGTCGGTCAGGGTCTGGCGGTTATTGCCCCCCGCGATCCCGGGTCCGATCTGTGCCATCTCCATCAAACTGTCCCACAAACGGTCTGGATTGATTTTGAGGTTCTGTCCGGGCGCTGGCATTGCGGGCTCCTATCTGTCTTAATGAGATCTGCTAACAAGCGATCAATTTTTTACCAATTGGTAAACTGACGATTGCGCCTGACTTCATTCCTGTCAAGAACTGCTTTAAAAAGAGACAAAGAGCGCCTGATTATCTGCCCATTTTTCCAGCACATGCGGAGACGCCCGTGAAAAACGCCACTGCAAAAAAGCCAAGCCGCATCCAAACACGCAACCGGCGACTGATTCTTGACTCCGCTCTGGAAGTGTTTTCCCGCGACGGATTTGGCGGTGCCACTCTTGACGCCATCGCGAAAGGCGCGGGCCTCAGCAAGCCCAACGTGCTATATTATTTCGAAGGCAAAACTGAAATCTATGTGACCCTGCTGAGCCAGCTTCTGGAAACGTGGCTTGACCCGTTAGTAGAACTTGACCCACAAGGTGACCCTGTCGAAGAATTGCTCGGTTATGTGCGCCACAAACTCGACATGGCACTGGAACTTCCCGCCGAAAGCAAGCTTTTTGCCGGTGAGATTCTACAAGGCGCGCCTTCGATAGCGGACTATCTCAAGAATGATCTCAAACCCTTATTTGATAAGAAATGCAGCATCATTCAGGACTGGATTGCGCAGGGAAAACTTGCAGACGTGGACCCCGCGCATCTGATGTTTTCTATCTGGTCGACCACACAACACTATGCGGACTTCGGAGCCCAAATCAGTGTTCTGCTGAGCGAAGAAGACCCCGCAGCAAGGGCCCATCAACATCTTGAACAGATGTTCCGCCGATTGCTGGCACCCGTTAACTAAAAAGTAAAATTTCCCTGAGAATTAAGGATGCGTTAAGGTCTCGGAATGAATCCTTAATGCGGGTGGCGGGCTACTTTTGCAAAAAGGGGCCAGTCATGGCGTTGAATATATCTGTAAACCTTATGAGCACTGTTTCTCCGCCGAAGCAGGCACAAAGCACGGCCAACATCGCCGCCGCTGGAGCCGACGTGAACGCAATTCAGCCTGCTGGCGCATCGGCGGACACGCGCGGCGCATCTACCGGAAGTGGCGCGGATACAGGCCACGGAAGCGCATACCAAAGATCCGCCAAACGGCAGCCAGATAGCGCGGAACCGAAGTCAGTGATCCGTGCTCAGGCACAAGCAGATGCCGACAGTCGAACATCTGCCGCGAGAGAAATGGATATCGCCCGGAACAAAGCATTGATTGATGGGATCGCGGCGACACATACACCTGTTGATGAACTGTCAGAACGCCAGAACAAGGTGGACCGTTATGCTCCACCTGATCCGTTGCCCACAGCACCAATCCTCAAAACTCCGGCACCGAAACCAGTCTGGACAGTACCCGAATAACAACGCCTATTCTGCAGCCGTCGCCGAAGGGTTGTTAGGGTGCATTGTCCAGTTTGCATACGTATCGTCGACCACTTTGCCAGTTCGGGGATCGGTCGCCCCTGCTGCCATCGGCACCATGGAGATACAGTTATCGACCGGACAGACCTCGACGCAGAGATTACAGGCGACGCATTCCTCGTCGATCACCGTAAAGGTGCGGTCCTCTGACATAGCGATCGCCTGATGCGAAGTATCTTCGCAGGCAGCAAAGCAGCGGCCACAGCTGATACAGTCGTCCTGATTGATAGACGCTTTGGCAACGTAATTAAGATTCAGATACTGCCAGTCAGTCGTGTTAGGCACTGCCGCGCCCATAAAGTCCTGAATGGAAGTGTGACCTTTTTCGTCCATCCATTCGGACAGGCCACTGATCATTTCCTGAACAACTTTGAAACCATAAGTCATCGCTGCTGTGCAGACCTGCACATTGCCACAACCCAGTGTGATGTACTCTGCCGCATCGCGCCATGTGGTCACACCACCGATACCGCTGATCGGCATGCCCGCTGTCGCAGGCGCGCGCGCGATCTCGCTGACCATGCTCAGCGCGATCGGCTTTACCGCAGGACCGCAATAGCCGCCATGTGTGCCCTTACCATCAATGCTTGGGTGCGGGCTCATTGTGTCCAAATCGACAGCAACGATAGAGTTGATGGTGTTGATCAGGCTGACCGCATCTGCACCACCGCGCTTCGCAGCTTCAGCCGGTTTGCGCACGTCGGTGATGTTTGGTGTCAGCTTCACAATGACCGGCTTGGAATAATACTGTTTGCACCAGCGCGTCACCATTTCGATGTATTCAGGAACCTGCCCTACCGCTGCACCCATGCCGCGTTCCGACATTCCGTGCGGACAGCCAAAGTTAAGCTCAATCCCGTCAGCGCCAGTGGCCTCAACCTTAGGAAGAATGTCTTTCCACGCCTGTTCCTCACACGGGACCATGATACTCACGATAAGGGCACGGTCGGGGTAGTCAGCTTTGACGCGGGTAATCTCATCCAGATTGGTCTGCAAATCACGGTCGGTGATCAGCTCGATGTTATTAAGCCCCAGCACGCGCCGGTCAGCGCCGTGGATCACGCCGTAGCGCGGCCCGTTCACGTTCACAACGGGCGGCCCTTCAGAGCCAAGTGTTTTCCAAACGACCCCGCCCCAGCCCGCTTCAAATGCGCGACGAACGTTGTATTCCTTATCCGTTGGTGGCGCAGAGGCCAGCCAGAAAGGGTTAGGGGATTTGATACCCAGAAAGTCAGTTGTCAGATCAGCCATGGGAGATGCTCCTACATATCCACGAGGGTTTCGAACCCGCCATAAATCATCCGCGCCGCATCGAACGGCAGCGCGCCCATTTCGGCCAAACGCGGATCGCGCATCGCCTTTTCTATATTCTCATCGCAAGTCGCCTTGTCCGGCCATTCCTGCCAGCCGGTCACAACCGTCTCACCCTCATTGGCAGCCACAGCCAGAGGAAAGGATGTCTTTTCTCCCGGCGGCACCGTTTCGCCCCACAGCTCGACCACGCGAAGCGCGCCGTGGGATTTGAAGATTTCCGCAGCCATCCGGCAATGCGCAAGGTAGGCGTCTTTTTGATCTGTCGGCACAGCGGCAACAAAGCTCATTACATACATCGCTAAAGTCTCCCCTTTTGCAGACATCATAGCACAAAAAGACTACCCGATGAGCGCGGCGTGAATATCCATTGCAGCATCACGGCCTTCGGCCACAGCAGTCACAGTCAGGTCGTCGCCGCCAGAAGCACAGTCCCCGCCCGCCCAAACACCCTGAACCGATGTACGGCCAGCGCCATCCACTTTGATCTTCCGGTTTTCAAGCGCGGGAAGGTTTGCGCCTTCAAGTGTCTGGCCAATCGCCTTGAACACCTGATCTGCGGCCAAACGCAACGTTTGACCCGTAGGGGTCATGTCGTCGCCCACATAGTCGAACTCTATCTCGCGCACAGCGCCATTGCCGATCACAGCTTTTGGCGTCGCATGGGTCACAATCCGCACACCTTTGCTGGCGGCAAGGTCCTGCTCGAACGGGCTGGCGTTCATCCGGTCCCGACCACGACGGTAAACCAATGTGACGTTTAGCGCGCCTAATAGTTTGGCTTGAACAGCAGCATCAACTGCCGTCATGCCACCGCCGATAACGACCACATCACGGCCAACAGGCACCTTTGCCACGTCAGACGCCTGACGCAAATCTGCGATGAAATCGACAGCGTCTAAAACGCCATCTTTGTCTTCGCCATCTGCGCCCAGCGCGTTCACGCCGCCCAGCCCCATGCCAAGGAAGACAGCATCAAAGTCAGATTTGAGTTCTTCCAACGTGACGTCGGTGCCCAATGTCCGACCCGTTTCGATCGTGATGCCGCCGATTTTAAGCAGCCAGTCCACTTCGCCCTGCGCGAAATCATCCGGCGTCTTGTAGGTCGCAATTCCGTATTCATTCAGACCGCCCGCCTTGGACCGTGCGTCATAAACCACGACATCATGGCCCAGCATGGCAAGACGGTGCGCGGCGGACAGGCCCGCAGGCCCCGCGCCCACCACGGCAACCCGCTTGCCAGTAGCAGCGGCACGGGTGAACGGATGCACGCCCTGCTCTTGCAAATGATCCGTTGCATAGCGTTGAAGCTGACCGATCAAGACCGGCTTGCCCTCGGCCATCTCACGTACGCAGGCCTGTTCGCATAGCTGCTCTGTCGGACAAACGCGGGCGCACATGCCACCCATGATGTTCTGGCTCAGGATCGTTTTGGCAGCTGCATCCGGCGTACCTGTCGCGATCTGCCGAATGAACAACGGGATGTCGATATCCGTGGGACATGCCGTGATGCAGGGCGCATCGTGGCAGAAGTAACAGCGGTCCGCCGCGACGATCGCTTCATGAGTATCGAGTGGCGGATGCAGGTCCGCAAAATGCGTCTCATAGGTCGGCGAATCCAACCGCCCTGCCTGTACGCCCGCTTCAAAAACCTTGTCCGCCATTGCTGATCCCCTAAGAAAACCGTTCCTTGGGTCAAACGCTGGCACAGGTCTATTTTTTTATCAACTGGTAAAATTTAGACCGGCGAATAAAAAAATGCAGCCGCTTAAAAAATGGGCATACGGATCAACCGCCTGCCTTTACCTGCTCAATCAGCTCCTGAACTTTGGGGCCAACTGCCTGAACGATACGCTCAACACCTTTGGCGTTCGGGTGAATTCCGTCGCTCTGAAACCACTCCCGCAAACTTGCAGGATCAGGCGCAATACCATCCTCGCTCAGCCCCGCGAAGAAGCTTTCGAGAAACACTGCACCATAAGTCTGCGCCAATTCCGGATAAATCGCGTCAAACTCGGCCTTGTAGTCAGGGCCAAAGTTACCCGGCGCGTCCATCCCGATCAGCAGCACCTCAACATTGGCTTCCTGAGCAGCCTGCAAGATGCCCTCAATATTATTACGTGCCTGATCTGGCGACAAACCACGCAGCAGATCGTTTCCGCCTAGCGTCACGATCATCGCGTCCACCTCTGGCGTCAATGTCCATCCCACACGGGATAGGCCACCTGCGGTCGTATCGCCGGACACACCCGCATTGACCAACTGCACATCATCGCCCTCCGCCCGCAACCATGCTTCAAGCTGCGGAACAAAACCTTCCTCCTGCACCAGCCCATAGCCTTGGGTCAGACTGTCGCCCAAAGCGGCAATGACCATGTCCTCCGCCTGTGCCATTCCTGCAAAAACCGTAAGAATCCATGCTAAAGCCTTGCGCATTCCGACATTCCCTCCATATCCCAAAGGGACGCCATAAACGAGGGCCCCATGAGCAATCCAATATTCTCTCTTAAAGATGCAGCCTTGCGTCTAAATGGCAATGCAGGGCCTGTCGAAATTCTGCACGGCATAACACTAGAGGTCACCGCAGGAGAAAGTATCGGCTTGATCGGTCCTTCCGGCTCCGGCAAATCCTCTCTCTTGATGGTTATGGGTGGGTTGGAGCAGGCCACAGGAGGCAGCGTGCATGCCATGGGTGAAGATCTGACAGCCATGAACGAAGATGCGCTGGCACGGTTTCGCCGTGACCGGATGGGCATTGTCTTTCAGTCCTTCCACTTGATCCCGACCATGACCGCGCTGGAGAACGTCGCCACGCCGTTAGAGCTGGCCGGACATGCAGACGCGTTTGATCGGGCAGCCGAAGCATTAGAGACCGTGGGGCTTGCTGCGCGGGCCAATCACTACCCCTCGCAATTATCCGGCGGTGAACAGCAGCGCGTCGCACTGGCCCGCGCAACAGCGCCGCGGCCTGCGATCCTGCTCGCGGATGAGCCGACAGGCAATCTCGACAGCGCCAATGGCGATGCGATCATGGATCTGCTGTTTGACCTGCGCGACAAGCACGGATCGACACTGGTGCTGGTTACCCACTCTGATGCTTTGGCGGCCCGCTGTGACCGGGTCATTTCCCTGCGTGACGGGCGCATCGCATGAGCCTTGCCCTTGCGACCAAATTCGCCCGCCGCGAATTGCGCGGTGGCTTGCGCGGTTTTCGTTTGTTCTTAGCCTGCCTTGCGCTTGGCGTGGCCGCAATCGCTGCGGTTGGGTCCGTCCGCTCTGGCATTGAGGCGGGACTATCCCGCGAAGGTGCGGCGCTTCTGGGCGGCGACGCCGAACTTGAGCTGACTTACCGATTCGCAACCGAAGTCGAACTGGCATGGATGCAGGGCAATGCCACGGCCGTGTCCGAAGTGGCTGAATTCAGGTCGATGGCCGCTGCCGGCGATGACCGCGCCTTGACGCAGGTAAAGGCTGTCGACGGGCTGTATCCGCTTGTGGGGTCCGTTGAGCTGGCGCCAGACATCGCCTTGGCTGATGCGCTGTCAGTGGAAGATGGTCTACCGGGTGGCGTTATGGAACGCGCTCTGATTGATCGGCTTGGTTTGAGCATCGGGGACACATTCGCCTTGGGCACGCAATCCTTCATCTTGCGGGCAGAGATCACTCGTGAGCCGGATAGCGCGGGTTCAGGCTTTGCCCTCGGGCCGCGCACGTTGGTCACACGCGACAGTCTTGCAGCTTCGGGCCTGCTTTCTGCGGGGACACTATACAACAGCAAATACCGCCTCACTCTCCCGCCAGAGGCATCAATCCCTGAGCTGGAGGCCGAGGCCGAAGAGACATTTGCCAACAGCGGCATGCGCTGGCGTGATGCCAGCAACGGCGCGCCGGGCGTTGCGCGCTTTGTAGAAAGGTTAAGTTCCTTCCTTATACTTGTGGGGCTATCCGGCCTTGCTGTGGGGGGCGTTGGGGTGTCTGCTGCCGTGCGCAGCTATCTGGCACGCAAGACCGAAGTCATAGCCACCCTGCGTGCGCTTGGTGCAGATCGTGCCACGATTTTTCAAACCTATTTTATCCAGATTGGCATCCTGTCCCTGCTCGGCGTAGCCATTGGTGTGGTTCTTGGGGCTGCTGTCCCCATCGCGCTTGCACCAGTGCTGGAGGCGCGGCTACCAATCCCCTCGGCCTTCGCCATATTCCCCGAACCACTGATAGAGGCGGGTCTGTACGGGCTACTGACGGCTTTCATCTTTACCCTATGGCCATTGGCGCGGACCGATCGTGTGCGCGCCGCGACCCTTTTTCGGGATTCATGGGACGGTGCCAGCCGCCTACCTGCCCTGCCCTTCATCCTTGCAACCGGGTTCGCAATCGCCGCGCTTGTCGGGCTTGCCGGTTGGTTCAGCGGCAACTGGTGGCTCACGCTTTGGACGCTGGGCGGCATTGCTGGCGCCCTTGCACTGCTATCGCTTGCGGCCTTCTTGATACGCATCGCAGCACGCGCGCTTAGCCATCGCTTGCGAGGGCGGCCGCGTTGGCGCTGGGCCATGGCTGCAATCGGCGGCACAGGCGAAGGTGCTGGTGCCGTTGTTCTTTCGCTCGGACTTGGCCTTTCTGTATTGGCAGCAGTCGGGCAAATCGACGGCAACCTGCGTCAGGCCATTGCGGGCAACCTGCCTGATGTTGCGCCAAGCTACTTTTTTGTTGATATCCAAAAGGAGCAGATGCCGGGCTATACTGAACGCCTGAAAAACGATCCCGCGGTAAGCCGCATTGACAGTGCCCCCATGCTGCGTGGCGTTGTTACCATGATCAACGGCAGACCCGCCGCCGAAACTGGTGGAGACCACTGGGCCCTGCGTGGAGATCGGGGCTTAACCTATGCCGCGCAACCCGGCGAGACGGCAATCATCACCAAAGGCCAATGGTGGGATGCCGATTATACCGGCCCGCCACAAATCAGCGTTGCTGCGGAAGAAGCCGATGAGATCGGCCTCAGCCTCGGTGATACGCTTACGGTCAATGTACTGGGCCGAGATATCACAGGTACCATCACAAGCTTTCAAGAGGTGGATTTTTCCAACGCTGGTATCGGCTTTGTCTTTACGATGAACCCTAGCGCGCTTGAGGGTGCGCCGCACACCTTTATCTCAACCGTCTACGCCGAACCGGAGGCAGAGGCACAGATCCTGCGCGATCTGGCAAGCCAGTTCCCGAATATCACCGCCATTCGTGTCAAAGATGCATTGGCGCGGGTGGCGGATGTGCTGGGCGGTCTGGCTGCAGCAACCTCCTACGGCGCTGCCGCAACATTGCTTACCGGCTTTCTGGTATTGATCGGTGCGGCCGCTGCAGGCGCTGATGCGCGGACCTATGAAGCAGCCATGCTCAAGACGATGGGCGCTTCACGGCGCATGATCGCAGCCAGTTTCATTTTACGTGCCGGCATTTTGGGCTTTGCTGCGGGTGCCGTGGCCCTTCTGGCAGGTGCATTGGGCGGCTGGGCGGTGAGCAATTTCGTGATGGAAACCGACTATATCATTATCTGGCCCTCTGCTCTGATGATCATCGCGGGCGGGATCGCGGCCACCGTTCTGGCCGGTCTTGGCTTTGCCCGCCGCGCACTACAGGCCCGCCCTGCCCGTGCGCTGCGCGCAAGAGAATAATTGGCCCCTAAACGATGCCTAATTCCTGCTCTTCCCCTTTGCCTCCAGTGCCGAGGGGGGTAGAATTGATTTGAACAAGGAGTGCCTAAATGACCGACACCAGCACCACCCCAGAATCCGACCAGTCTTTGCCAGCGACGTTGGCACCCCCGATCTCTAACGCACAGCGTACACAGATCATCAACATCGTGCGCCGCGCCGCCCGCGCCGAGGTGATGCCCCGCTTCCGCCGTTTGTCGGACGGCGATATCCGCACCAAATCGAATGCGCAGGATCTGGTGACTGATGCTGACACCAAAGCAGAGGCGATGATCGCCCGCGCGCTGCAAATCGCATTCCCCTCTGCGCTGGTCATCGGGGAAGAAGCAGTCTCTGCCAAGCCATCGCTTCTGGACGACATCGCAGACGCCCAGTTGGCGTTTCATATTGATCCGGTAGACGGGACATGGAACTTCGCCCACGGATTGCCGCTGTTTGGTGTTATCATCGCCGCGACACGCTACGGCAAACCTGTATTCGGTCTTATCTATGATCCGGTAGGCGATGACTGGGCGATCGCCGACGAAGAAATGACCCCGCAGCTGCAGCGCCCATTTGGCGCGGCGCAAACCCTGCAGGCCGCGAAAAGCAAACCTCTGGAAGAAATGTCAGGCATCATACCGCTGCATCTGTTTCCAAAGGACAAGCAGCCAGCACTTGCCGCGACATTCCCTGACTTTACCCGCATCAATACCCTGCGCTGTTCCGCGCATGAATACCGGATGCTGGCGCAGGGGTATGTGGATTTCAGTCTGACGGCCCTGCTGCATCCATGGGATCACGCGGCCGGCGCATTGATTATGGCACGCGCTGGCGCACATGTGGAAATGCTTGATGGGGGCGACTATGACGCGACGCGCAAGACCGGCCATCTGCTGATCGCACCTGACAAAGCGACATGGAGAAAGCTGAAGAAAAAGTTCAACTTCCTCCTCACATCTACGGACGAAAATTAATCCTTCGACCTACCGGATGTATTTCTGGTAGGTCGGTTCATCCATCAACTCTTCAAGAGCATCGGGATCGTCGATGCTCATCCTGAACAGCCAACCATCCCCTTGTGGGTCCTCTGAAATGACCTCGGGCGCGCGGGTTAGGGGAGAGTTGACTTCGATCACCTCGCCATCCAGCGGGGCAAGGATATCTACCGCATCATCATCCGCCTCGATCACAACAACGGGATCGTCTGCGGATATGACGTCACCTTCTTCGGGCAGCTCTATAAATGTGGCCTCGCCCAATTCGGCTGCGCCGTAAGTCGTGAGACCGACGGTCACTTCACCTTCGTCATCATCGACGCGCAACCACAGGTGTTCTTCGGTAAATTTCATGGCACTCTTCCTTCGCTTTTGCTGTTTTGCCAAAGCCTGCGGGCTTTTTCAATCGCCATGTGCAGGGTTGCCCAGATGTCCAAGCAATGTTTAGGTAGCGCCATAAATTCAAAGGCAATCACTCACAATGCATCCCTGTTTCTTTGGCTATGGCAGCCTTGTTAACCGCGACACGCACAGCTACCAGGAGGCCGCACGCGCGCAGCTAAATGGTTGGCGCCGTAAATGGGTCTATACCCAAGAGCGCGGATTGGCTTTTCTAAGTGTTATCGCTGATCCATCCACAACAATTGACGGCCTGATCGCCGAAGTGCCGGGGGCCGATTGGGCCGCACTTGATGCCCGCGAATACGGCTATGCGCGCATCCCTTCAGGAACCGCAGTCCAACATCCGCGTGCCCCACAAACCCTGATCTCACATTATTCCGTACCACCCGAGACATGGGTAAGGGGACAGACCAACCACATTCTGCTGAGCTATCTGGATGTGGTCGTACAGGGCTATTTGCGGGAATTTGGTGCTGGCGGCGTGGCTGATTTCTTTGCGACGACCGATGGCTGGGACACGCATGTTTTGAATGATCGCGCGGCCCCTAAATATCCCCGCGCGCAAATCCTAAGCGCGCAGGAAACTGCTTTGGTCGATCAGCACCTTGCCTTGCGCAACGCAACTATCGTGGCCGATTGATCCGGCACCTCCCCCTTGCGGGGGAGGGCGTGCAGCTGCTTAGGCCCTTGCTTTGACCACCTGCAAAAGCGGCATCACTGCCGACATGTCCGGCCCATGTGCCTGACCGGTCAGCGCCTTGCGCAGCGGCATAAACAGACCCTTACCTTTACGGCCAGTCGCCTCTTTCACAGCTGAGGTCCAATTGGCCCATGTGGAGTCATCAAATTCACCTTCTGGCAGCATCGTCATAGCCTGTGCGATGAACTCACGATCTTCCTCGTCAATTGCCGGCTCTGCGCCTTCGCTGAACATTGTCCACCAACCTTTGAGGTCGTGCAGGGTAGTGATGTTTTCACGCGTAACGCTCCAGAAACGCTCAGCGTGTACATCGGGCACACCCAAGGCACGGATATCTTCAGCCACATCTTCCAGAGACAGGGTTTGCAAATAGCGTGCGGTCAATGGCTTGAGGTCTTCGGCATCGAACTTCGTCGGGGCAGAGCCGAAACGGGATATATCAAAGCCTTCCACAAACTCGGACATTTCGGTGCGCAATTCGACCGGATCACTTGATCCCAAACGGGACATCAAGCTCAGCAATGCTTGCGGTGCAATCCCCGCTTCGCGCAGATCCTTAAGCGCCAGTGTACCCAAACGCTTTGACAGCGCCTCGCCCTGCGGACCAGTGAGCAGGGAATGGTGGGCAAACGCAGGCACAGAGCCGCCCAGCGCCTGCATGATCTGGATTTGGGTCCCTGTGTTGGTGACATGGTCAGAGCCGCGCACAACGTGGGTTACACCCATTTCGGTATCGTCCACTACGCTGGCCAGCGTGTACAGAATTTGGCCATCGCCACGGATCAGCACGGGATCAGACACTGATGCGCCATCGATGCTGACATCTCCAAGAATACCATCGTTCCAGACAATACGTTCCTGCAGCAGCTTAAAGCGCCAAACGCCATTGCCACGCTCGGCGCGCAGCGCGTCCTTTTCCGCATCACTTAGTGCAAGAGCGGCACGGTCATAGACTGGCGGCTTGCCCATATTCAGCTGCTTTTTGCGCTTGAGGTCCAGCTCGGTTGGCGTCTCGAACGCCTCATAAAAGCGGCCCATCTCGCGCAGTTCTTTTGCGGCTTCGTGGTATTTCTCCAACCTCAGGGATTGCCGCTCTACGCGGTCCCAATGCAGACCAAGCCAATCAAGATCACGCTTGATGCCATCCACATACTCTTCTTTTGAGCGGTTGGGATCAGTATCGTCAATCCGTAGAATAAATTCGCCACCCGCCTTGCGCGCAATCAGGTAGTTCATCAGCGCAGTGCGCAAATTCCCGACGTGAATCCAGCCGGTCGGGGACGGGGCGAAACGTGTAATGGTTTTATCAGACATAGATGCCTCCTGTTGTCGCGCTTGCTGGCACAGCGGCACCCGTTTGTCCAGTTGACTGCGCATCGCGCACATTTGTTCTGAGCAGGGATCGGCACAGACGTATGTCTGCTAAAACTTTCCGGCGGCAGCCAAACGTTCCAACCCATACTCAAGGTACTCGGTTCGGAACGAATGCCCTCCCTCGAACAGGCAGAGCTCCAGTATTTTTGCGGCCGCGTTTTCGCGCTGTGAACAGCGCAACATATCCGTGTCCACATCGCGTGCGGGTCCGAACGCCCCCAAGTCTGCATACATCCGCAGCGCATCTGAAACCTTGCCCTGACGGGTCGGCCCAATCTCTCGTCCTTCCAGCGGCACGGTCGTGTCGCGGTCGCCGTGGATATGCACCAAACTTGCAGCAGGGGTTACACAGTTATCGGGAGGGGTCAGCCAGAAGGTGCCCGAAAAAGGAATGAACCCGACAAAGGTTTCAGGGCGCGCACAGGCAAGATTCCAGACCATCATGCCCCCCGCGCTGAAACCGCTCGACACCAGCCGCGCAGGATCAATGTCAAATTGCGTCTGAACGTCTGCGATCACTGCTTCAAAATAGGCAAATTCTGCCGCGCCAGTGCTATCAGGCGTACGCGGGCCATTTGGCAAATCCCAGCTGCCCCCCACACCTTGAACAGCAATGAGCGCTAACCCCTTTGAATGAGCCATCCGTCGCAGGCTCATGTTACGCATAACGCCTGCCGCAGAGCCCCGGTACCCATGCGCCCAGACTATTGCACCAACCGGGCCGCTCTGCCCCGCTGGCAGAGATATCCGATAGACGCGGTCCCCCAGCAGGCAATCACTGTCCGCGCCGCAGGCCTGCGCCATTGGCGCCATAAACAGCGCCAGCACAAAGAATAAATACCGCATCAACGTCTCCAAGGTTGCCGCCAGTGCAACGCTTACGTGTTCAACCGAAATGCACAACTCAAGTCTTTGTGGGGTGCAGGTTGCCGCGTCGATAACAGCCCATGCCCCAGCACGCCTGCACCCGCTCTATTCGTTTCAGGACGGATCGCGCCAGCGGTTTGCGATTGGATAGCGGCGGTCCAGCCAGAAAGCACCTTTTGTCAGGCGCGGCCCCGGCGCGGACTGAAAGCGCTTGTATTCGGAAATATAGACAAGATGCTCGACCTTCTTGGCCACATCACGGTCGAAACCTGCGGCGACGCAATCAGCAATGGAGCCGTCACGGTCCACTAGAATTTCCAACATAGCGTCCAGTTCGGGATAGTCAGGCAGGCTGTCACTGTCTTTCTGGTCTTCGCGCAACTCGGCCGATGGCGCTTTTGTAATAATGTTCTCTGGGATCACGCGGCCTTCTGGGCCCATCATCCACGCGGCGTGGTTGGCGTTACGCCAGCGGCATGTCTCGAACACGCGCATTTTATAAAGGTCTTTGATCGGGTTATAACCACCCGCCATGTCGCCGTAGATCGTGGCATATCCGACGGCTACTTCGGATTTGTTGCCAGTGGTCAGCAGCATCTCGCCAAATTTGTTGGATAGCGCCATCAACAGCAAACCGCGCAAGCGGCTCTGGATGTTTTCTTCGGTCAAATCAGGCTTGGTCCCTTCGAACATCGGTGCCAGCGTTTGCGTAATCGCATCGCGCCCCTCCTTAATCGGAACATAGTCATACCGCGCGCCCAGCGCCTGTGCGCAATCCTCTGCATCCTTGAGGGACGCAGCAGAGGTATATTCGGACGGGAGCATAACACAGCGCACATTCTCGGGGCCCAGCGCATCAACCGCAATCGTCGCCACCAGCGCCGAATCGATGCCACCGGACATACCCAACAGAACCTTTTTGAAACCGGTCTTGCGCATGTAATCCCGCAAACCCTGTACCATCACGCGGTAATCTTGCGCGTAAGGGTCTGCGTGAACGGCTTTTTCCCCCTCAATGATACGCCAGCCATCCGGCCCACGCTCAAGGTCCACATGCTGTATAAGTGCGTCAAACGCAGGCATCTGGAAGGCCAGCTTGCCACCGGGGTTCAGGCCAAAGCTGGCACCGTCAAAAATCTGGTCGTCCTGACCACCAACCATATTCAGGTAGATCAGCGGCAGCCCCGTCTCGACGACACGTGAAACCATATGGCTCACCCGCGTATCGAATTTGCCTCGGTAATAAGGGGAGCCGTTGGGCACCAACAGAAATTCTGCACCCGTCTCAGCCAATGTCTCGGCAACATCTTCGTGCCACGCGTCTTCGCAAATCGGGCTGCCAATGCGGGTATTGCCGACTGAATAGGGACCGCCCAATGGCCCGCTGTCAAAGATACGGACTTCGTCAAAGACTGTCTCATTGGGCAGATGGTGCTTGAGCACACGCGAGACGATTTTGCCGCCTTTGAGGATCAGATAGGCATTGAACAGTTCGGCACCTTCCGCCAGCGGCGCGCCAATCGCCAAGGCCGGACCATCCGCGCATTTCGCTGCCAAAGCCTCGATATGCGTCATCACGTCCAGCTGGAACGCCGGCTTCATAACCAGATCCTGAGCGTTGTAGCCCGCGATAAACATCTCGGGCAGCGCGACCAGATCAGCGCCGGCATCGCGGCCTTCGACCCATGCTGCGTGCGCTTGGGCGGCATTGCCTGCCAGATCGCCAACCGTCGGGTTCAGCTGCGCCAATGTAATGCGAAACCGCTCTGCCATGGGTATCCCTCTCGTTTACTTCGCCTGATGTAGCAGATCAGGCGTCTAGGGAAAGCCCACATTGGCCGACGCCGCAAAAGGACGTTGCCCCTTTGGACCTGCATCATTAGTCTGCTCCTGACCAGACGGGCACGTGATGCCCGACCCAGATGACAGGACCACCATGACACTGCGTACCCTGCTGCTCGCCGCCGCCCTGACACCTTTGACCCTTGCGCCTGCATGGGCGCAAAACACGCAAGTGCTCAGCAAGCAATACGATGACGGCGGCGTTTATGAAGGCACCTTCAAGGATGGCCTGCAACATGGCACTGGCACTTACACCCTGCCCAACGGGTACGAGTATTCGGGACAGTGGGTAGAGGGAGAGATCAAAGGCAAGGGCATCGCCCGCTTCCCCAACGGATCGATCTACGAGGGGGACTTCTCCAAGGGGAAACCCGAGGGCATTGGCAAGATCACTATGGCAGACGGTGGCACCTATGAGGGTGAATGGCAGGCCGGTACTATCGCGGGTCAGGGTATTGCAATCCATGCCAGCGGCGAACGGTACGAAGGTGGCTTTCGCAATGGTAAACGGCACGGCAAGGGCGTTTTGGTTACGCCCGCCGGCTATGAATACAAAGGCGACTGGGTTGACGGTCAGGCCACAGGTCAAGCTGTTATCAAAGACGCGGATGGCGCAATCTATGAAGGGACCGTCGTCAATGGTGCGCGCTCTGGCACCGGCAAACTGACCCACCCCGAAGGTTTCACGCTGGAGGGCACTTGGGCCAACGGACAGCTCAATGGCAAAGGCAAGATCGTACAAGCCAATGGTGACATCTACGAAGGCGATCTGGTTGAAGGTCGCCGCGAGGGGACAGGCTCGTCCACGACAGCGTCAGGTGACACCTATGCCGGCGAATACCTGAACGACCAACGCCACGGCACAGGCACGTTCAAAGGCTCTGACGGCTATACATACGAAGGACAATGGGTCGAAGGCCGCGCCGAAGGAGCTGGCACCGTGACCTACCCTGACGGCTCCGTCCAGACCGGCACATTTATCGACAATCTCGCTGAGGGGCCGGGCAAAATCACCTACCCTGACGGCTCAACCTATGAAGGTGAATGGGTCGCCGGCGTGATAGAAGGCAAAGGCCGCGCGACCTATCCCAATGGCATGATATACGAGGGCGGGTTCGTAAATGCCCGCAATGAGGGTCAAGGGACGCTCACCTACGGCGATGGCCGCACTTATGTGGGCATGTGGAAAGACGGGCTGCGCCACGGCACAGGCACGGCTACCTACCCCGACGGCACTGTCTATGAAGGGCAATTCCTTGACGGTCGCCGCGCAGGCACGGGCAAGATCACGATGGCCAGCGGCTTCGTCTACGAAGGGGAATGGGCCAACGGAGAGATCGAAGGACAAGGCACCGCCACTTACGCAAATGGCGATGTGTATGTCGGCATGTTCAAGGACGGCAAACGTCAGGGGCAAGGCACCATGCGCTACGCCACGGGCGAGCAAGCTTCAGGCGATTGGGACAACGGAGCACTGACCGAGCCTGCGGTTACAGAGCCGGTAGAAACAGCGCCCGAGACCCCATCAAGCGACTAAGCTAGAAATCAGCTGCGCGCCTTGAGCGGTTTGTAGAACGCGTTACGCTCCATCATACCCATCAAGGTGTATTCGGCAGCAGGACAGAGTTCTCGAAGCTTCGCCTCAATTTCACGCGGGTCTTGGGCGGCCAAGGTTTCCAGCACCACCAGCGGATGTCCATTGGCAAGCGTCTGTGGCGCGCCTTCCAAGGCGAGGCCTTCGTGCCCTTCGATGTCCAACTGAAGCACACTGACTTTACGGGAGTCGGGCACCAGATCATCAATCCGCACGATATCGACATCAATCGTACGGCCCTCTTTTGCCTCTTCCACGATTTTGGACGACCCACCCATTTCCTTGCCTTCTGCCGTCGAAATTAGCAGTGGCAATACTGCCGCCTCCTTCCCGACAGCAACAGGCGAAAGCTTGACGTTCCTGACATCGTTAAGCGCAAGCGTCATACTCGCTGCAGCAAACCCGGTCGGGTTCGGTTCAAACGAATGGACGTAGGCACCGCGCTTCAACGTTCGGGACATAAACGGCAGGAAATCACCTACAAATGCGCCACCACTCACGATATCGCCGTTTCCTGCAAACTGCTGGATCAAGCTCAGCGTGCGTGGCTCGTTCACTTCACCCTTCAACAGAATCTGTGAAACCTCGCGTTTCCTGAATGTGCCCGGAATACAGTAGAACCCGTAGGCATTCATCGCGGGGGACCAAGGAAAATCGGGAGGGGTAACTGACATTGTGACTTCTGCTCTTTCTGTGATTTAGCCAGAGCGTTACAGAAGCAAGCGCCGCGAACAAGACAGCCCTTTACGCATTAATGGCGAACTGCGCCTCAAACGCCACGCTACCTTGGCGCGTGAACCGGACAACGCGGCTGCCGCTTTCGCGCGCGGCCCAACCAAGCGCCTCCATCTGCACCAACATTGCACGCCCCAGCCCACCGGCCAAATGGGTCCGCCGCGCGCTCCAGTCCAGACAGGTCCGACAAACCGGCGCGCGGGCCCGTTCCAACGCGGCCAGATCTACGCCAAACGCGGTCACAAATTTTGCGCCCGAGGCGCTCAAGACGACTGTGTCATTTTGTTCGGTCAGATAACCCTGCACCGTCATGGAATCGTACATTGCGATGCCCCGCGCGCCGGCCAAGTGATTGTAACATACCCGCGCTTCACGCAGTGCCACATCGCGTGGACCCGTATATGTGCGTAAATGCCCTTGCCCTGCGGCCAGCCCCATAAGCGCCTCCAGAACCGCCGCTACCTCTGGCCCGCTTAGCGACACATAGCGGTGCCTTCCGGCTTTGCGCACCGAAGTCAGCCCGCCCGCCTCAAGCTTGGCCAGATGGGCGCTTGCGGTTTGAACCGTGACACCAGCCTCATTCGCAAGCTCGGTTGCGGTCAAAGCTTTCCCGCTCATGAGCGCGCTTAGAATATTTGCGCGCGCCGGATCACCAATCAGCGCAGCAATACGGGCTATGTCTGGACCTTCTTTCATACTTCGACCGTAGACGAAGCACTCACGCCAATCAATGCGCTAGACAAGGGCAGAAACAGAAAGGAACTCCAATGCTCACCTGCATCATCCGCTACCACATTGACCCGACCAAGAAAGAACAATTCCAACGCTATGCCCGCAACTGGGGTCAGGCCATCCCTCGATGCGGTGCTGATCTTGTGGGATACTACGCCCCGCATGAAGGGTCTTCGACGCTCGCCTACGGAATCTACAATATCCCCTCGCTTGCGGCATATGAGACCTACCGATCCCGCCTTGCAGACGATCCACTGGGTCGCGAAAACTATGCCTTCGCACAATCTGAAAAGTTCCTATTGCGCGAAGACCGCACATTCCTCACCCTCGCCTCAGCCCCTCATGGAGAAAGCCAATGATCGCAGTCATCTTCGAAGTCATGCCGCACGCAGATAAAAAGGAGGCCTACCTTGCCATGGCGGCAGAGATGCGGCCGCTGGTCGAGCAGATAGACGGCTTTATCTCGGTCGAACGGTTTCAAAGTATCACCAATCCCGAAAAGCTGCTTTCCCTATCCTTTTTTCGCGACGAGGAGGCATTGAACGAATGGAGGCGTCTGACCCGACACCGGGGCGCGCAAAAGGCAGGGCGCGAGGTGATGTTTAGCGACTACCGACTGCGCGTGGCACACGTCTTGCGTGACTACGGCATGTTCGAACGTGACGAAGCACCTGACGACAGCACAGCCTTGCATGGCTAGAGGGATATCAATTTCTGATGAACTGAACGGTAGCTTGTGAGGTCATTGTTAATCTTTTGGGTATCCATCTGAACTTTGTGCATACATTTACGATCAGTTCACCGCTGCAGAGACGCTTTCACACATATTCCAAACCGCTTCACCTTAAACGGACACCGTGGATAAACGAGCCGCCGTGATCCCGCGTCTTCTGTCGAAGCTTTTCGATGGAATGCCGTCTTGCGTCAAACAACCTCGCCCGCGTCAAGTTTTGCCAGAACAGCCTCCGCGTCAGCAAGCACGGTTTTGCGCTTGTCCTCGTCCATGCGATCCCACGTGCGGTACATGTTTCCCATGCGTGGATTGCCTGAAAACCGATCACGGTGACGATCCAGAAAGTGCCAGTAAAGCGTATTAAAGGGGCACGCCCCTTCGCCGGTTTTCTGGCTCACTTTATAAGCGCAACCTTTGCAATAGTCCGACATCCGGTTGATGTAGGCCCCTGAGGATACGTAGGGTTTCGAGGCAATCACGCCGCCGTCGGCGAATTGGCTCATCCCTACAACATTGGGTGCTTCGACCCATTCAAAGGCGTCTGCGTAGACCTCTAGGTACCAGTCCGCGACTTGCGTCGGATCAATCCCCGCTAGCAGTGCAAAATTACCTGTCACCATAAGACGCTGGATGTGGTGGGCGTAGGCTTCTTTTGCAGTTTGATCCACCGCAGCCGCCATGCAAGCCATATCAGTCTTCCCACCCCAGTAAACGCTCGGCAAATCCCGCTTTTGGTTTAGCGCGTTGCGCTGGGCGTATTCGGGGCCTTCAAGGAAATAGATACCTCGCACGTATTCCCGCCAGCCGATGATCTGGCGGATAAACCCTTCGACGGCATTGATTGGTGCATCGCCGCGTTTGTAGGCCGCTTCCGCTGCCTTACAAATCTCTAGGGGACCCAACAGCCCTATGTTGAGGTAAGGGGAAAGAATTGCGTGAAACATGAACTCTTCACCGCGCAGCATGGCGTCCTGAAAATCACCAAAACGCGGCAGGGAATGAGTGATGAAGTGGTCCAACGCTTCCAACGCCTGCGCGCGTGTAGTGGCAAACCAGAAAGGCCGAAGCTCTCCGAAGTGATCGTCGAACTGCGCTTCAACCAACGCCATAACATCGCCCGTGATATTATCAGGTTCAAACCTCAACGGTCCTTCGGGGGCAACATCACCGGGGGCGGGCTTGCGATTGTCGTGATCGAAATTCCACTGTCCGCCTGCGGGCTCATCGCCCTCCATCAACAGACCGGTCTTGCGACGCATATCGCGGTAGAAATACTCCATCCGCAGCGCTTTGCGGCCCTCGGCCCAAGCCTCAAATTCAGCATGAGAGGCAAGGAAGCGATCGTCAGGCAGGATGCGTGTTTTGATCGGCGCATGCGTCAGCTTGTTGATCAGCCGCCACTCTCCCGGCTCTGTGCAGATGACCTCTTTGGCGCCGGTCTGTTCGGCCCGCCGCAAAAGCTCTCCTACGATTGAGCCTGCATTGTCGGTATCATCCAACTGGCTGTAGGCGACGGTCCACCCTGCGTCTTCAAGCATGGCGGCAAACTTGCGCATGGCAGTGAAAATCAACGCGATCTTCTTGGGGTGGTGGCGCACATAGGTCGCCTCATCGACAACCTCGGCCATCACAATAGTATCAGTTGCGCAGTCCGCTTCGCGCAATGCGCTCAGGCCTTCCGAAAGCTGATCCCCCAAAACCAAAACAAGTCGGCTCACCATGCCACCTCTTTTCCTGCCCAATCGAAAAAGCCACCGGTCTGATCAACCGTCAAACCCGTCAGAACACGCACCAGGTTTTGTGCAGCCTCGTCGGCGGGCACAGCAGGATGCCTGCCGAGGTATTTCTGCGTGAATGGCGTCTCAACCGTACCGGGATGCAGTGCCACACAAACCAGTTCAGGGTGGGTGCGAGCCAACTCGATAGCAGTGGTATGCACGATCTGGTTGGCTGCAGCCTTCGCCGCGCGGTAGCTGGTCCAACCACCGATCCGGTTATCTCCGATGGAGCCGACCCGCGCAGTTAGCACCGCACAAACGCTGCGGCCTTCACGCGGCAAAAGCCGTGCCGCGTGGCGTAAAACAAGGGCAGGTCCAATGGCGTTCACCGCAAACTGGTCTGCCATGGACTGCGCGCGCACTGATTTGATGGTTTTCTCTGGCACTGCGCCGTCAATCTCCAGCGCGCCACTGGCCACGATTAGCCCGTCAAACGGCCCGTCCAGTTTTGCCAAATGCATTTCAACGCTTGCGTCATCGGTGATGTAAAACCCGTCGACAGAGCGTGACAACCCCACAACCTCTGCTCCTTGCGCCTTAAAATCAGTGCAAAGCGCTGAGCCTATTCCGCCCGACGCGCCGATGATCAATACTCTTTTCATCAACGGCCAGATAGCACGCAACCGACGCAGTTCAACAGCAGCTTTCGCCAGATTTGCCTGTGATTCCAGCCGACCGACGCTAGGGCAAGAAAGACATAATTACCCCCCTTCCCATCTGGAAAAGCGGCGTTATAACTATGCTCATGAAAAACGATGCACATAGCCCATTTTCCGCGCACCCGACTGCGCCATTGCTGCGTGCCCTGCTGCTAGCCCGCCTCTGAGCGTGCCCTCCGGCGCGCCCGCTCAGAGGGATGTGTCGCGCGCCAAGAAAAGCTTCAGCAGACAACAGAAAGACAATCCAATGACCACTAGCAAACAAGACCGCGTCTTGATCTTTGACACGACGTTGCGCGACGGTGAGCAGTCGCCAGGCGCAACCATGACCCATGCCGAAAAGCTGGAGATCGCCCAGCTTCTGGACGAAATGGGCGTCGATATTATCGAGGCAGGCTTCCCCATCGCATCAGAGGGTGATTTTGCCGCCGTTTCCGAAATCGCCAAGCAAGCCAAGACTGCCCAGATTTGCGGGCTGGCCCGTGCGCAGTTCGGCGACATTGATCGCTGCTGGGAGGCGGTCAAGCACGCGGTCAACCCGCGGATTCACACGTTTATCGGAACTTCACCTTTGCATCGTGCGATTCCCAATCTTGACATGGACCAGATGGCCGACCGCATCCATGAAACGGTATCTCATGCGCGTAATCTGTGTGAAAACGTGCAATGGTCACCCATGGATGCCACCCGTACAGAGATCGATTACCTCTGTCGTGTGGTCGAGATTGCGATCAAGGCCGGTGCCACCACGATCAACATTCCTGACACAGTTGGCTATACTGCCCCGCGCGAAAGCGCAGAACTGATCCGCACACTTCTGGAGCGTGTACCCGGCGCGGATGAAATCATCTTTGCGACCCACTGCCACAACGATCTGGGCATGGCGACGGCCAACTCATTGGCCGCGGTCGAAGCTGGTGCGCGGCAGATCGAATGCACCATCAACGGTCTTGGCGAACGTGCGGGCAATACCGCACTTGAAGAGGTCGTGATGGCGCTGAAAGTGCGCAATGACATCATGCCCTACCAAACGCGCGTCGACAGCACGAAGATCATGAACATCTCGCGCCGCGTTGCCTCTGTCAGCGGGTTTGCTGTGCAATTCAACAAGGCCATCGTCGGCAAGAACGCTTTTGCGCATGAAAGCGGCATCCATCAGGATGGTATGCTTAAGAACGCAGAGACCTTCGAAATCATGCGGCCCGAAGATGTAGGCCTGACCGAGACGAACATCGTCATGGGCAAACACTCCGGCCGCGCGGCACTGCGGTCCAAGTTGGAAAACCTCGGGTATGAGTTGGGGGATAACCAGCTTAAGGACGTGTTTGTACGGTTCAAGGAACTGGCTGACCGCAAGAAGGAAATCTATGACGAAGACCTGATTGCGCTGATGCGTGTCGCCTCCGACCCCGAGGCCGACCGGATCAAGCTGAAATCGATGCATGTGGTTTGCGGCACCGAAGGCCCCAATGTGGCCAAGATGACCCTGATCATCGACGATGCGGAACAAAGTACGGAACAAACCGGCGATGGTCCTGTCGATGCCTCATTCAAATGCATCAAGGCGCTCGTCCCGCACTCTGCCCGTTTGCAGCTTTATCAGGTGGCCGCTGTTACCGAAGGCACTGACGCGCAGGCAACCGTGTCGGTCCGCATGGAGGAAGACGGCCGCATCGTGACAGGTCAGTCCGCTGATACCGACACCGTCGTCGCCTCGGCGCGCGCCTATATCCACGCGCTTAACCGCCTGCTGGTCCGCCGCGAAAAAGGCGGCACAGACAAGCGCGAGATCAATTATAAAGACGCCAATTAAATAACGGCGAGGCCGGATATACTTCCGGCCTCGAACCTGCATCCCTCGGCCGGTTCTCGTGTGTTTGCGCGTGTGTTCACCCGTCCGGAATACAGCGAAAGATGTCGCCCCGATAAAAGGACTTCTTTGAAAATGCAGATTCAGCTTCTTATCAGATTGCCCCATGGCGGCCCCATATGCCGATATCAAACGCTGTCAGGGGATAAGGTCACGCTTTGCGCGCTGCCGTTTCTCTGATTGAAGATTGCGGAAAAATACCTCTGGTCCATCACAGGGGCGGATCGCCTCATTCTTGTGACACATAGCTCAATCAGCAGACCGCTAGCCTTTAGTTATGCGGAGTTGACCTCCGCACCAGCGCACGGTTTTCCCGCCGCTATTGCTGCAACTGCATCCCTGCGCCGCTATTTTCCTGCGTAGAAAATTGCTTGATTTGACTCAAAATACTCTCATCATTCGATACCACAGCCTCACCAAGTGAGAGTTTCTGCCGATATGCATCTACACCACTGGATAAGGAAACTGGATAATGTCGCCGTGACTGGCAGGCCCATTTCCACTGGTGGAATTCAAAAAACAAAGGATCTGTGCGCGAGCGGCATCGCATTCGTAATTGGTAACCATCTATTTCGCATCGCTATGGTTTGGGCAGATAGTTTTCAGCGTCGCTTTGCCAATCACGATCAAAACGCGGGGCGAACTACCGCAGAAAACCAGCGGAGAAATTCAATTATGTAACGTCGATGAGGTTTGAGGAGGCCTCTGAATTACGGGTCGGTTTTGCAGCACCCGTTAAAACCGCGCCAAAGGCGCACACCAATCTGGGAGGATAAGATGAACTTACGACCTGATCCAACATTTCACGCGTCCCCGAAACTTGCCATGGAAGCACCGGTGGAAAACTATGCGTTTACTGTCATGCTCAGCCCCGACGGATCGCAGTCGGACGGCATCGCGGTGATCGATCTGAAACCGGATTCCGACACCTATGGCCAGATCGTGCATCAGGTGATCGTGCCGAATAAGGGCGACGAATTTCACCACTTTGGCTGGAACGCCTGTTCGTCTTCCCTTTCGCCCTTGACCGGTCACGCATTTCTGGAACGTCGCTACCTGATCGTGCCGGGCATCCGGTCGTCGCGCATCTATGTGATTGACGTCAAAGAGCCCCTGAAGGCAAAGATTCACAAAACGATTGAACCGGAAGAACTATTCGCGAAGACGGGCTATTCGCGTCCGCACACAATACATTGCGGACCCGAAGGCATCTATGTGTCGTGTCTTGGTGGCGGTGGCAAAGATGGCACGGATGGCCCTCCGGGCATCTTTATCATGGATTGCGAAACATTCGAGATCATCGGCCAATATGAAATGGACCGTGGCAAACAGGACAAGCACTATGACTTTTGGTGGAACCTGCCGCAGGACTACATGGTCAGTTCGGAATGGGGTCTGCCGCCCCAGTTCGAAAACGGCATCGTTGCCGAAGATCTTCTAAGCAACAAATACGGTCATTCGATCCACTTCTGGGATCTGCGTGCCCGCAAGAACATCCAGACCATGGATCTGGGCGAGAACCACCAGATGGCGCTAGAAATCCGGCCTGCGCATGACCCGACCAAGTCATACGGGTTCTGCGGCGTGGTTGTGGATACGTCCAACTTGCAAGGTGCGATCTTTACATGGTGGCGGGACGACGATGGCAAATGGCAATCCAAGAAGACGATCACCATTGATCCGCGCCCCGAAAAGGCAGAAAACCTGCCGCCACTTCTGCAAGGGTTTGAGGCAGTGCCACCACTGGTCACCGACATCGACCTAAGCCTTGATGACAAATATCTATACGTCGCGTGCTGGGGCTTGGGCGAGATGCACCAGTATGATGTGACGGACCCGATGAACCCGAAACTGACCGGCAAGGTCGAACTGGGAGGCATAGCACGTGGCACAGATCACCCCAACGGCAAGCCTTTTGCATTTGGTCCGCAGATGGTTGAAATCAGCCGCGACGGTAAACGTGTCTACTGGACCAACTCGCTTTACTCGACTTGGGATGATCAGTTTTATCCCGATGGCGAAGGTGGCCAGATGGTCATGGCGAGGGTCGGTGAAAACGGGGGGCTCGAACTCGACAAGGATTTCTATGTCGAGTTTCCTGAAGGTCTGCGCAGTCACCAAATCAGACTTGAGGGCGGCGACTGCTCTACCGACAGTTTTTGCTACCCGTCTGTCTAACGCATGAGTGACGCATCATCGATGACAGCCCTTTGGTGGGCTGTCATATTTTCCGGCATGTATCATGGTGTGAATCCCGGCATGGGCTGGCCGCTAGCGGTTTCTGCTGCACTCATGGAGCGGCGTCACTCTGCCATGCCCAAGGCGCTGGCAATGCTGGCCATGGGTCATTTTCTGGCCATGATAGGTATCCTTGTACCGTTTTCCCTGATGATCTTTCTGGTCCAGTGGGAGGTCGAAATTCGGGTTGCGGCCGGCCTTTTGGTCATTGCCATGGGGGTGTACCTGCTTATCAACCGTCGGCACCCGAAATTTCTGGCGCGGGTTCACCCCGCACGACTGGCCCTGTGGTCTTTTTTGGCTGCCATGGCACACGGTGCGGGGCTGATGCTGGTGCCTATTTACCTCGGCATTTGCGGTATTAGCCCTGAAGAAACAGGCCATTTTGCCGCGCAAACGTTGATGAGCAACAACATAACAACCGCGTTTCTGGTGGCAGCTGTTCACACTTTCTCGATGACGCTGGCGGGCGCAGTGGTTGCAGTCATTATCTATTTCTGGCTGGGCCTGAAGTTTCTATCAAAGACATGGTTCAATCTGGACGTTGTCTGGGCGCTTAGCCTTGTAGCGGTCGGCCTATTTGGCCTGTACGCAGCAGTTTCGGGGCATTGACGATCACCGTCTACGGAGCGGCCACTTGGTCGGCTCAGCTCCGGACTAGGCCACAAAAGGAATGTCATGCTCTTGCGCGGCGTATTCCTTTTCGTCGATCTTGATGGTCAGCTGATCCGAGCTTATAGGCAAATCGGCTTGAATGATTCCGACAGCAACAGTTTTGCCCACCCTCTTTGAGAACGCCCATTCACTGACGAATCCAGCCTCTATTCCATTATGCGATAAGGGAACCGGATGCCCCACCAATGGTGGATTTCCATCAATGACCAACCCCACACGGCGGCGTTTGGGTGCGGTGGCCGCAATGCGCATCAACGCCGCCCGCCCGACGAAATCAATCCCAGACTTGAGATCAACCAAAGCGCCAAACCCCATCTCAAACGGCGTTGTGCGGTAGGTCTGCCAGCGCATATCTGCACCATAAGAAATAAGCCCGCTTTCCAGACGCTCCAAATCGTTCGGCGCGCCTGGGCCAATATCGAATTCCGCACCGGCGTCCTTCACTTTATCCCAAAGCTCGGTGCCGCGGGTCTGATCCTGAAGGTACAGTTCAAACCCGCCCTGTTTGGACCATCCTGATCGGGCCAGTACCAGCGGAATACCGTCCAGAGTGATTTCTTCAAACCCGAAATACCGAAACGAGTACACCTTGTCGCCAAATAGCTTGGCTACCACATCCACCGCTTTCGGACCTTGTATCGCAAGAGGGGAGACATCGGGCTCGGTGATCTCAACGTCCCATCCTTTTTCACGGCCCAGCGCGGCGGCCCAAAGGTGGATGTCACTATCTGCCACCGACAGCCAATAGCGATCATCGGCCAACTTCAGAAGCACCGGATCATTGATCAGCCAGCCGTCATGATCGCACAGCGGTACATATCGACCTTGTCCAATCTTGGTCTTGGCTAAGTTGCGCGGCGTCAGATATTGCGCAAGCCGTCCCGCATCTGGTCCGGCGAGCTGAACCTGTCGCTGCGCAGCAACGTCCCACATTGCGACACCGTTCAGCAGGCGGTCGTATTCGGCCTCAGGATCACCAAAGTGAGCCGGTATATACATGTGATTGTAGACTGAGAAACTTTGAACACCGTCGCGCACAGTTGCATCAAAGTAAGCTGATTTTCGAATATTCGGGCCGATGCCAATTGAAAATGTCATTGAGCTTCCTTTTCTTTGACACCGTCCGTGTCGGAGCTTTCAAATCATGTCCAGTTGATCCGGGCAATCCAAAGTCAGGATTTGAAGCATCTCGGCTCTTCATCGCTTGGTCGCGCCTGCATTGCGCGCGCGATTGAGGACAGATACGCAAGGATACCTAAGCATTTGCTGTAAAGCCACAGCACGGAGAACCACTATGCGCATACTTCTGATCCATACGGGCGGCACGATCGGGATGATCGAAACGAAAGATGGATTTGCCCCGAAGGCGGGCGTCTTGGAGGATGCGGTGCAAGGCCTGACGGCTTCGGGAGAGATTGCGGCAAGCGTTTCCATCCACGCGCTTGAACCGTTGATCGACAGCGCCCAAGCAACACCCGCTGACTGGATCAGAATCGCACGTTGTATCAATGATGCCCATGCCACCTGTGACGCGGTTGTTGTTACCCACGGCACGGATACGCTGGCCTACACGGCAGGGGCGCTTTGTCTGGCGCTTCCGGGGTTGGACAAGCCGGTGATCGTCACTGGTTCAATGTTGCCCCTGACGGTGGAAGGCAACGATGGTCTGGACAACCTGCGCGGCGCGCTGAACGCCGCTGGCACCGGTAAACCCGGGGTTTGGGTTCAATTTGCAGGACGTCTCTTGCATGGTGCCCGCGTGCGGAAATCCCATTCCAGCGCATTTGACGCATTTGAGGCCGAGACAAGCACGGCTGCCCCGCTAATTGACGCCGATCGCGCAGGTCTGAATGTTCTGTTTCCGCAGAAGGTCGGCGTTTTCTCAGTCACGCCGGGGCCATTCACTGATGTTCTGGCTTTTTCCATCGAACACTGCGACGGGCTGGTGTTGCGGTGCTATGGGTCCGGAACCGCGCCCGACACGCCAGAGATGCGCGCCGCACTTGGCCGCGCGCGCGACCGGCAAATTCCAATCATCGCCGTCAGCCAGTGCCCCGAAGGCGGAATGAAACTGGGCACCTATGCCGCAGGTCAGGTTATGAGAGACAACAATGTGGTAGACGGCCGCGATACGACACCGGAAATGGCCTATATTAAATTGCATTTCGCCCTGTCCTTGCACGACACCTATGAGGAGCGCTGTAGGTTTCTTGCGCAAAGCCAAGTGGGTGAATTCGGACTTTGAGGTTTCAAACCTGCGGGAGAAGGTCATGTCGGGCGTGAATTGTCCAACAGTGCCCCTCCAAGAAAATAGCCGCCTTCATAGCCCTGCACATCCTGATTAGACGTACCGCTGTTCTTAACAACCTTTGCGCCTTCCGATTCACCCGTGTGATATAGCCGCGCACCTCTGCGAGATGTTGTTCAGTGACCAGTGGACCCGTTTCAGACGCTTTGTCAGTTTTTGGGGCAACATTCAGCGCGATAATTTTCAGGATTATAATTTCGATCAACGCATCTGTCACAAGCACGGCCACAGAAATCGCAATGCATCGTTCGCAAGCGGGGTCAAAGGCCGCGCCCATCAGGGCGTTAGCTTTCATTTGCAGATCTTCATCTGGCATGACAATCACGTGGTTCTTTGCACCATCTAGCGCCTGAACGCGTTTGCCATTGGCTGTACCGGTCTGGTGAGTTTATTTCGCAATCGGGTTCGATCCGACAAAGCTGATGGCTTTGACATCGAGGCTGTGCAGCAGTGCATCCAAGGCTTTCTTATCGCCGCAAACCACATTGAACACGCCTTCGGCAGGTCTCTTTGATCAGCTTCAACGATGCCGACGGAACATGCTCGGAAGGTTTTGGTGCGAACTCCAGAACTTCAAGCCTGTGGGTGACCCTACCAACGACATCATCAGGGGTTTTTGACCATCCGGGCCACGCAGTTTTTACGGCTGCTACTGCGCCGTTGACTTCGGGCGCCGATGGCAGGGTTGAACACAGGTTGAGTGCGGCCGAACTGGTTATGTCGCCATAGACTGGATCGTGGACCTCTTTCATCAGCGCGGAAACCTTGTAGGCCCAGTCCTTCGGCATCGGGTAAGCGGCAAGTTGGAAAACGAAGTACGCATGTGACATCCTGTAAGGTGTCAAAATTTTGATTGGTGCGGTCGGCTACTGACCGGCCAGAATCCAGCCAGCAGCCTTTTCGGCGATCATGATTGTAGGCGAATTGGTGTTGCCGCTGGTGATTTCCGGCATGACGGAGGCATCCACAACGCGCAGCCCCAAAACACCCTTCAGCCGCAAATATGGGTCCAAAACAGCTGTTTCATCATCGTCGCGCCCCATTTTCACGGTTCCAACAGGATGGAAAATGGTGCTGGCGATGTCCCCCGCAAGCCGCGTCAGTTCGTCGTCGGTCTGATATGCGACACCCGGCTTGAATTCTTCCGGCTCATACGGCTGCATCGCAGATTGGGCCATAATCTGGCGCACCTGACGCAGGCTGTCTGCAGCGACTTTGCGGTCGTCCGCTGTGTCCAGATAGTTCGGCGTGATCTTCGGCGCATCGCGGAAGTCCGCAGATGCAATCCGTACATACCCACGGCTGGTCGGGTTCAAGTTACAGACGCTGACTGTGATGGCCGGAAAATCGTGCAGATCGTCGCCAAAAGCCTCAAGGCTGAGGGGCTGCACGTGGTATTCCAGATTGGCATGTGTCCGGCTTGGATCAGAGCGTGTGAAAGCACCCAACTGGCTGGGTGACATGCTCATCGGGCCGGAGCGCTTCAGCAAGTACTCCAGACCGATCTTTGCCTTGCCCACCAGAGAGTTCGCCAGCATATTCATCGTGCTTGTGCCCTTGACCTTGAACACTGCGCGGATTTGCAAATGGTCTTGCAGGTTTTCACCAACAAAGGGCTGATCCATGACCACGTCGATGCCGTGTTCTTTCAACAAAGCTGCGGGTCCGATGCCGGAAAGTTGCAGGATCTGCGGGGAGTTCACGGCTCCTGCTGACAGCACAACTTCTTTCGCGGCGGTTACAGTGACGGGCATACCTTCACGGTGGACCTTGGCCCCCACACAGCGGAGCTTGTCCCCGTCCTGCTTTTCGAATGTCAGTTTTTCCACCTGCGCTTCGGTCCAGATGGTCAGGTTCTCGCGCTTTTTAACAGGACGTAAAAACGCCTTGGAGGTATTCCAACGCCAGCCGGAACGCTGGTTCACGTCAAAGTAACCGACACCGGCATTATCACCGCTGTTGAAGTCGTCGGTTCTCTGGATGCCGGTTTCTGTGGCCGCATCGGCGAAACTGTCCAACACATCCCAACGCAAACGCTGCTTTTCAATGCGCCATTCGCCGCCATGGCCGTGCATGTCCGAAAAGCGACTGTTGTCGCCTGTCACAGGATCGGCACCATCATCCAGTTTGTAGTGGTTCTCATGGGCCATAAAATCGGACAGGGAGTTTTCCCAGTTCCACGCCTCCTCACCGGACAGCTTAGCCCAGTTGTCATAATCGCGCGCCTGACCGCGCATGTAGATCATGCCGTTGATAGAGGAACAGCCGCCCAACGTCTTGCCGCGCGGGTACAAAAGGCTACGCCCGTTCAGGCCCTTGTCAGGTTCGGTTTTATACATCCAGTCGGCCCGCGGGTTGCCAATGCAGTAAAGGTAGCCGACGGGGATATGAAACCATGGATAGGTGTCCGGCTTACCTGCTTCCAGAAGAAGCACACGGTTTTCCGGATCAGCGCTCAGCCGGTTTGCCATCAGGCACCCCGCAGAGCCGCCGCCGATTACGATATAGTCAAACCTGTTTGCAGCTTCGGACATTTTCGCTCCCATCCATCAGTCGTTACAGTTTAGATCACGCAAAGAGCGGGATGCCGAGCGGACAGTTCTGGTTGCGTGCAAAGCAAATCCTTCGGCAAAGTCTCCTGCCGGAACGCGAATTCCAGCGATCAGTGAGCGACAGCATCCCAAAAACCTAATGACAATTGCCACACAGCGATATTAGAAAATTTGATATGGACCGATTTTCAAACATTAACACCATCTTGGCGTTTGTGACCGTCGCCCGGGAAGGCAGCGTTTCACGCGCCGCAGAAGTGCTTAACCTTACGCAACCCGCGATCAGCCATCAGATAAAGCGGCTTGGTGAGGAAACGGGAATAGCGTTGTTCACGCGTACAGCGACCGGCTTACAAATCAGTCATGATGGGGCTGCGGTGCTGTCAAAGGCCGAACATATTCTGGAAGCAATGACCGATTTTCACCGCAGTGCCCGGCAACGCTCTGGTCGGGTCAGCGGCAAGCTCAAAATCGGGACGATCGTTGACCCGGAATTCATCCGGCTGGGCCGCTTGCTGGCCCGCCTGAGAACAGAGCATCCGGACATCGAAACCGAACTGACGCATGGTGTCAGCGGAGATATTCTGGCCTGGTTGAAACGGGGCCGGGTTGATGCGGGCTTTTATTTGTGCGGACCTGACGATCTACAGCAGATGGGATCAGAAAGCGAAGATCCCGTACACGCCATCAAGCTTGCAGATTTCACCTACCGCGTCATCGGTCCGGTCGGATGGCAACAGAAGATTGAAAACGCTGACTGGTCGTCGCTCGCGACACTCCCTTGGATTGGAACTCCCGAAACCTCTGTCCATCATCGCCTATTATCCAAAGTTTATGACGATGTGGACGACCGACTGGATGTAGTTGCATGTGTCGATGAAGAGGCTTCGATGTTAGAAATGGTTCGCTCCGGTATCGGGCTAAGCTTGTGCCGCGACTCCATTGCGCTGCATCAAAAGCAATCCTTTGGCCTTGCAGTGTGCGATGCTGTTTCGGTGCCTGCCTGCCTGTGCTTTGATACTTTGGATCGCCGAAAAGACAGCCCGATACTCACGGAATTGTTCAACCTTCTGAAAAGATCATGGTGAACTTCAAGCGAAGTATCATCGGAAGACCCGTAAGGACCGCGCTGAACGCAGTCCTGCCGTCAGCGATAGGATTTATATCCTCGACCGAACCCCCAGCGTTATCTGTAGGGGTTCTTCGCCCCGCGGTCCTCGCTCAATGAGCCCTGCGACCGCTCCACGATCATAACGCTCGCATCCGCCAAATGCTCGCGATCTATCGCCTTATCGCCACGGGCAACACGCAATTTATGCGCTTCCAACATCACTTCGGCGTGGCTGGAACCGCGCGGCGGGATGAAGGTATAGCAAGCCAGTTCAATCAGCAGACCAAGAGGATCTTTGAAGTAGATCGAATGCATAAATCCGCGGTCTTTGACACCCGAATTGCCGATGCCGCGGGCTTCAAGGCGCGCAATCGCCTGATCAAACATCGCGCGATCAAGCTCAAACGCGAGGTGGTGCACGCAGCCAGCATCAGTTGGCGTGCGACTGTGAACAGGCTTGCGATCTTCGTTTGTAAAGATGGTGATCAAACGCCCGTCGCCGGGATCGAAATAAAGGTGCCCTTCGTCCGGATCATCCAGATTAGGCTGATCGAACAGGAACGGCATACCTAGCAGACCCTCCCAAAAGTCGATACTTGTCTGCCGGTCGGCGCCCATTATGGTTATGTGATGTACACCAAGTGTTTGTATCTTCTTCATTCTGTCACCTCTGCTATCTTATCCGCCAATATGACCCGCTGTCGCGACAGTTCAAGCGGCACAAAGACGCCGAAACGTGGCGAACACCCCCTTTAAACCACCGCACCCCGCCCCTATAAGGACGCAGCCTGCGTATCTCAGAGTCGCGGGCAAATTCGTATTTTGCAAGGTGTTGCCCACATGTCGATCTTTGGAAACCTGCGCGGTCTGTTCTCGTCTGATATGGCGATTGATCTGGGGACTGCGAACACACTGGTCTATGTAAAGGGCAAAGGCATCGTTTTGTCAGAGCCTTCAGTGGTCGCCTATCACGTGAAAGACGGCGTGAAAAAAGTGCTGGCTGTGGGCGAAGATGCCAAGCTGATGCTGGGTCGTACACCCGGCAGCATCGAAGCGATCCGCCCCATGCGTGAAGGTGTGATTGCCGACTTTGACACTGCCGAAGAGATGATCAAACACTTCATCCGCAAGGTGCACAAACGCTCGACCTTTTCTAAACCGAAAATCATCGTCTGCGTGCCTCATGGTGCCACGCCGGTTGAAAAACGCGCAATCCGTCAATCTGTGCTCAGCGCCGGCGCACGCCGTGCAGGCCTGATTGCCGAACCGATTGCGGCGGCGATTGGCGCGGGCATGCCCATCACCGATCCAACCGGCAACATGGTCGTTGATATCGGTGGCGGTACAACCGAGGTCGCAGTTCTGTCTCTTGGCGATATCGTCTACGCGCGGTCAGTCCGCGTGGGCGGTGACCGGATGGACGAAGCGATCATCAGCTATTTGCGGCGTCAGCAGAACCTGCTGGTCGGTGAAACCACAGCCGAGCGGATCAAGACATCTATCGGCACTGCGCGTATGCCAGATGACGGGCGCGGCACCTCGATGCAGGTACGCGGACGCGATCTGTTGAACGGTGTACCGAAAGAAATCGAAGTCACGCAGGCCCAGATTGCCGAAGCGCTGGCAGAGCCTGTTCAGCAAATCTGCGAAGCGGTGATGACCGCGCTTGAAACCACGCCGCCTGACCTTGCTGCCGATATCGTTGACCGCGGCGTGATGCTGACGGGTGGTGGTGCGCTGTTGGGTGATCTGGATCTGGCGCTGCGCGAGCAGACCGGTCTGGCCATCTCTGTCGCGGATGAGCCGCTGAATTGTGTGGCGCTCGGAACGGGCAAAGCGCTTGAGTACGAGAAGCAGTTGCGGCACGCTATCGACTACGACAGCTAAAGCAGGCCTGAGGAGGGCGTCACGCCGTCATGGCCAGAGATCGATCACAGTCCAGTGACTATACCGGCCCGCTGCGCCGCCTATTGCTGGCGGTGCTTGTGTTGGTTTTGGGGGCTATCTTTTTGCTGTGGCGGATCGACAGCCCGCGCGTAGAACGCTTTCGCGCCCAAGTAACCGACAAGCTGGTGCCAAACCTTGATTGGGCCATGGCGCCGGTCACAGGCACGGTGAACCTGCTACGTGATTTCCAAAGCTATCAGCGACTGACCGAACAAAACCAGGAACTGCGTTCGGAACTACGGCGGATGCAGACGTGGAAAGAAGCGGCCTTGCAGCTAGAGCAGGAGAACGCGCGCTTGCTTGATCTCAACAATGTTCGGCTTGATCCGCGCCTAACCTATGTGACCGGCGTTGTGATGGCCGATTCCGGATCGCCATTCCGGCAGTCGGTTCTGCTAAACGTAGGTGCCCGCGACGGATTGGTTGAAGGCTGGGCAACCATGGACGGCATTGGCCTTGTCGGCCGGATATCAGGTGTCGGAGAAAACACCGCTCGGGTCATCTTGTTGACCGATACGTCGAGCCGCATACCGGCAGTGATACAGCCTTCTGGTCAGCGCGCGATTATTGCAGGCGACAACTCTGCCGCGCCGCCGATTGATTTCCTTGAAAACCCCGATCTGGTGCGCCCCGGTGACCGCGTGATCAGCTCTGGTGACGGCGGCGTCTTTCCGGCAGGTCTGCTGATCGGACAGATCGCCGCTGACCCAAGCGGGCGGCTTCGCGTCCGGCTTGCTGCGGATTTTGAACGGTTGGAGTTCTTGCGCGTGCTTCGTCACCACGGCACGGACGCCGTGGTCAATTCGCCTTCGGTCATCGCAACTGCCCCACGCAACACCCCACTACCAGCGGCGGAAGGTGAACCGCCCGCTGCTACGGATTAACGGCCATGGACGATCTCTCTACCGCCCGTCTCTGGCTGATGCGCAGTGCCTTTGTTGCCTTGGCTCTGCTCTTGCTGTTTTTTCACCTACTGCCAATTGATACGCAGCCAGTGAGCCTGTTTTCGCCCGAATTATTTCCGCCACTTGAAACGATCGATCCCGCAGAAGCACGCTTGCGTGCGCTTCTGGATCAGGGAACAGATCGCGTTTGGGTCGGCCCCGATCTGTTGATCGCCTTTGCCTTTGCCTGGTCACTGCGGCGGCCTGACTATGTACCGGCATTGCTGTTGGCAGCGCTGTTCTTGCTGAATGACCTGCTGCTACAGCGCCCACCGGGTTTGTGGGCCTTGCTGGCGCTGCTGGCCTGCAACAATCTGAGCAACCGCAGCAAATCGCTGCGTGACGCGACCTTCGGGGCGGAATGGATCGCGGTTTCGTTATTGCTGATCGGCATTTTGCTGATGAACCGGATTGTGCTATCTGTTCTTCTGGTCCAGCCACCCCAGCTTAGGCTGAGCATGATAGAACTGGGCATGACGATACTGTTCTATCCGGCAGTCGTGTTTGTCACCCGCACATTAATGGGTGTCCGACGTGCCGCCCCCGGCGAACTCGATTCGCTGGGCGGTCGCGGGTAGAATGATAATGGGGCAGAATGCATGAGACGCAGCAGAGCCGAAACAGACGCAAGCCACACGAAGCTTAGCCGCCGCGCCGCGTTGCTGGGCGGGGCACAGCTGTTGTTCATGGGCGGGCTGGCGGCGCGGATGCGGTATCTGCAAGTAGATCAGGCCGACCAGTTTCGTCTTCTCGCCGAAGAGAACCGCATTAATATTCGCCTGATCCCACCGGTTCGCGGTGAAATCTTTGACCGCAACGGTATGCAGCTGGCCAAAAACGTGCCCAGTTATCGGATTGTCATGGTGCGCGAAGATGCAGGCGATTACCGCTCTGTGATGCAGCGGGTTGCCGATCTGATAAATCTGTCGCCTGAGCAGACCGACAGGGCGCTTGAAGAACTATCGGATAATTCCGCCCCCTTCCTGCCCGTCACAATTGCCGAAAACGTCAGCTGGGATGCCGTCAGCGCGGTTTCAGTGAATGCCCCTGCCCTGCCCGGTGTGTCACCAGAGGTGGGCAGTACCCGCGTTTATCCGCGCGGCTCTGATTTTGCTCATGTGGTGGGGCGCGTGGGAAGCGTCAGCCCGAAAGATCTCGAAGCGCTGGAAAACCCCGATGCGGTGCTGCGCATCCCGCGGTTCCAGATCGGAAAAATCAATGTCGAAGCGCGCGAAGAATCGCTGCTGCGCGGGGTGGCCGGCACCCGTCAGGTTGAGGTCAACGCGACAGGCCGCGTCATGCGCGAGCTTGAGCGCCGCGAAGGTCAATCCGGCGCGGATCTGCAACTGACAATCGACGCAAAACTGCAAAATTATGTACAAGCCCGCCTGAGCGGCGAAAGCGCTGCTGTTGTTATTCTGGATTGCGAGAAAGGTGACATCGTCGCCAATTGCTCTGCCCCGTCCTACGATCCCAACCTGTTCATTGGCGGCATCTTGTCAAAAGACTATGATCCCCTGCTCAACGACATTTACCGCCCCTTGGTGAACAAGACTGTTCAGGGCGCGTATCCCCCCGGTTCGACCTTCAAGATGATGACCGCTATGGCCGCGATCGAGGCTGGCATTATCGGACCGGACGAGACTGTCTATTGCCCTGGCCATCTTGAGGTCGGCGGGCGCCGCTTCCACTGCTGGAAACGCGCAGGCCACGGTTGGGTTGATCTGGAAACATCGCTTAAATCGTCCTGCGATGTCTATTACTACGATCTGGCGCTGAAGGTCGGGATCGAGAAGATTTCAGCCATGTCCAATCGCTTTGGTTTAGGCATCAAGCACGATCTGGCGCTTAGTTCTGTAAACTCCGGCCTGACGCCGACGAAAGACTGGAAACTGCGCCAACGTGGTGAAGACTGGGTCATCGGCGATACCGTCAATGCCTCGATTGGTCAGGGCTTTATGCTCGCTTCACCGATGCAACTGGCCATCATGACGGCGCGGCTTGCCACGGGGCGCGAGGTGACGCCACGGCTGATCAAATCGGTCAACGGGATCGAGCAGCCAGTCAAAGGCAACGGCCCCTTGGATATGAAAGACAGCAACCTACGCAAGATGCGCAAATCCATGTATTCGGTGGTTAACGACCGACGTGGCACGGCATATCGCAGCCGTATCATCGCCGATGGCATGCGCATGGCTGGCAAAACGGGCACAAGTCAGGTGCGCTCTGCTGTGGTCAACAATAGTGAAGTCCCATGGGAGCAGCGTGACCATGCGCTCTTTGTTGCCTTCGCCCCCTATGACGCGCCCAAATATGCCTGCGCCGTGCTGGTTGAGCATGGCGGCGGCGGATCTTCTGCGGCGGCGCCGATTGCGCGCGATGTGATGTTGCAGGCCCTCTATGAGGGCGAGCCCCCGCTTGAGGCTTATCCGACAGCAGATCGGGCACGTATCAAGACCCAGCAGCGCGAACTGAGGGATGTGCAGCCCGATGCCCGCATCAAAAAGGGCAAGGATCAAGCATGAGTTATCTTGAGTATACGGTAAAGTCTGTCCCGACTGGCCTGCGCAAGGTTCTGTTCCTTAACTGGCCGTTGATCCTGTTGCTGACTGCGGTGGCAGGTGCCGGTTTTCTAATGCTCTATTCGGTAGCCGGAGGCAGCTACAGCCCTTGGGCGGAACCGCAGATGAAGCGTTTTTCCCTTGGCTTGGCCTTGATGATTGCTGTGGGGTTGGTCCCGATCTGGATGTGGCGCAACCTTGCCGGTGTTGCCTACGGGGTATCGGTGATCTTATTGATCGGGGTCGAATTATTCGGCGAAGTGGGGATGGGCGCACAGCGCTGGATTGATCTTGGCTTCTTTCGCCTGCAGCCCTCCGAGATGATGAAAATCACCTTGGTCATGTTTCTAGCCGCCTATTACGATTGGCTACCGCCCAAGAAAATCTCGCGTCCGCTTTGGGTCTTATTGCCAGTGCTGATTATTATCGTTCCGACCTTTCTGGTTGTGAAACAGCCCGACCTCGGCACCGCGATTCTGCTGCTGACTGCGGGGGGTGGGCTCATGTTTCTGGCCGGCGTGCATTGGGCCTACTTCGCGACCGTGATTGCCGCCGGCGTTGCCCTGATTGCCGCGGTATTCCAGTCGCGTGGCACCGAATGGCAACTGATCGAGAACTACCAGTTCCGGCGAATTGATACCTTTCTTGATCCCGGATCGGACCCGCTGAACACCGGATACCACATTGCGCAATCCAAGATTGCTCTTGGTTCCGGTGGCTGGACCGGCCGTGGGTTCATGCAGGGCACGCAATCACGGTTGAACTTCCTGCCGGAAAAACACACTGACTTTATCTTCACGACACTGGCCGAAGAATTCGGATTTGTTGGCGGGATATCCCTGCTTGTTCTTTATGGTCTGATCATCGTGTTTTGCGTTGCATCTGCGATCATGAACAAAGATCGCTTCGCCTCTTTGCTGACCTTGGGCATTGCGCTGAACTTCTTTTTGTTCTTCGCCGTCAACATGTCGATGGTGATGGGCATGGCCCCCGTCGTGGGTGTGCCGTTGCCGCTGGTAAGCTATGGTGGATCAGCCATGCTTGTGCTGATGCTGGCGTTTGGTCTGGTGCAATCAGCCCACGTGCATAGACCGCGCTGAGGCGGGTCTTTGCATGTTTGCCATGCTGGGGTATCTGTGGGCGAAACACGTCAGATAAGGCTGCTTGCTCATGTCAATTTTTCACTTTGCTTTCAACGTCGTCGACCTTGACCAGACCCGCGCATTTTACGGTGACTTGCTCGGCTGTGCAGAGGGGCGTAGCACAGATACTTGGGTAGATTTCGATTTCTTCGGACATCAACTTTCGTGCCATTTGGGCACTCCGTTTTCCGTGGCCGCCACCGGACTGGTAGGCGATCATAAAGTACCGATGCCGCATTTCGGCGTTGTGCTTGAATTCGCGGACTGGCGCGCATTGGCAGACAGGCTCTTGTCCGAAGGCATTGATTTTGTGCTTGAGCCGCAGACCCGCTTTCCCGGTGAGCCCGGAGAACAATCGACAATGTTCTTTATGGATCCGTCAGGCAACCCGATCGAAGTCAAAGGGCTTGCCGATATGAAGGGAGCGTTTGCGAAATGATCAATGTTCTTTTTGCCGCCCGTTCCGAACGTTGGGAAACCTATGAACCCGCCCTGCGCAGCGCCCTGAAAGCCGCCGGGATCGACGCATATCTGGCGCAGGACATCCCACCTGCCGAGGTGGATTACATCATCTACGCACCCAACAGCGATCTTCAGGATTTCACCCCATATACGCGCGCCAAGGCGGTCTTGAACCTATGGGCCGGTGTGGAGAAAATAACGGGCAACGCAACACTACACATCCCGCTTGCCCGAATGGTCGATCCCGGCCTGACAAAGGGGATGGTGGAATGGGTAACTGGCCACGTCATGCGGTATCATTTGGGGATGGACGCGCATATCGTGAACCCATCTCACGAATGGAGCACAAAAGCCCCACCGCTGGCGCAAGAACGTGAAGTGGTGATATTTGGTCTGGGCGCGCTTGGCACAGCCTGTGCCGCCGCACTTCTTGGTCTTGGCTTTCGTGTAACCGGATGGTCGCGCAGCCCCAAATCCGTAGAAGGCGTTACCTGTCTGCATGGCGAGGAGGGTTTTGCCGAAGCACTCAGCCGTGCAGATATTGCTGTCACTCTGCTGCCTGACACCCCTGCGACAACCGACATCTTCAATGCCGAAACGCTGGCCCTGATGCCCCGTGGCGCATTCATCATCAATCCGGGCCGCGGCCCGCTGATTGATGACGCAGCCCTCATAGACGCCCTCGACAGCGGGCAGATCGCGCACGCAACGCTTGATGTCTTCCGGATTGAACCTTTGCCGCAGGAGCATCCCTTTTGGGCGCACCCCCATGTCACGGTTACCCCTCACATTGCCGCTGAAACCCGCGCCAGCACGGCAAGCGGCGCGATCGTCGAGAACATCCGCCGTGGTGAAGCAGGCGAAGCCTATCTGAACCTCGTCGATCGCGCGCTAGGCTATTAAGCGGCGATCAGCCCACGCCCTTTGAGCAACGCCTCAACTCCCGGTAAGCGGCCGCGGAACGCGACATAAAGCTCCGCAGCATCGCGGCTGCCACCGGTGGAAAGAATGTTCTGTTCCAGTGCACGCGCACGTTCCGGATCAAACGCTCCGCCTGCTTCCTCGAACGCCTCAAAGGCGTCGGCGTCCATTACTTCGGACCACATGTAGCTGTAGTAGCCGCTGGAATAGCCATCCCCAGAAAACACATGCGCGAACTGCGGTGTTGCGTGGCGCATGGTGATGGCCGATGGCATCCCGATGCTTTCCAGCACAGCGCGCTGTTTTTCCATCACGTCGGTAGGTGGTTCTCCTTCATGGAACGCCAGATCAACCAACGCAGAGGCCACATATTCCACCGTCTGAAAGCCCATGTCGAAGGTGGCAGCACCAAGGACCTTATCAAGCAACTCTTTCGGCATGGCTTCACCGGTTTTGGCGTGTGTGGCAAATTCCCCCAACACTTCAGGGACCTCCAACCAATGTTCATACAACTGGCTGGGCAGCTCAACAAAATCGCGCGCCACGGACGTACCCGAAATGCTTTCGTAGGTCACGTTGGACAGCATCTGGTGCAGGGCGTGGCCAAATTCATGGAACAACGTACGCGCATCATCATAGGACAACAGCGCCGGATCGCCTTTGGCGAAATTGCAGACGTTGATCACCACAGGCGTCTGGACCTCAGGGAATTTGGCTTGGGATCTCATGGCAGAGCACCAAGCACCGGACCGCTTGGAACCGCGCGCAAAATAATCACCGATGAACACAGCCACATGCGCCCCGTCACGGGTGACCTCCCATGCGCGGCAGTCCGCATGGTAAAGAGGCACATCAAGCGGCTTGAACTCCAACCCGAACAAACGGTTTGCACATGAGAACGACGCCTCGATCATCCGGTCCAGCTGGAAATAAGGCTTAAGGGTTGCCTCATCCAGATCATGCTCTGCCGCGCGCCTTTTCTCTGCGTAATAGCGCCAGTCCCACGGGGCCAGCTCGGCGTTCACGCCATCATCCCGCATCATCTGCTGCAAAACCTCGGCGTCCGCATTTGCTTGCGCCGATGCAGGTTCCCAGACTTGCATCAACAATTCGCGCACCGCATCCGGCGTTTTGGCCATTTCGGTTTCCAGCTTGTAGTCAGCAAAGCTGTCATAGCCCAAAAGCGCGGCACGCTCTTTGCGCAGGTGCAGCGTTTCGGCGGCTATCGCGCGGTTGTCCGTCTCGGCACCGTTTGCGCCACGTGCTTCCCATGCTTTGAATGCCGCTTCCCGCAGATCACGGCGCGGGCTGAATTGCAAAAACGGCGTAATGATCGAACGCGAGAGCGTGACCACCGGGCCGCCTGCGTCCTTCTCTTCACCCGCAGCACGGGCAGCATCGACGACAAACTCCGGCAGGCCCTCCAGATCGGCTTCGCTCAGCTTCATGAACCAGCTCCGCTCATCCGCGAGCAGGTTTTGCGTGAACTGGGTGCCCAGCACCGCAAGTTTGCCTTTGATCTCTTTCATCCGCGCTTCTTGCGCGCCGGTCAACGCAGAGCCGGACCGCACAAAACCACGGTGTGTCAGCATCAGCACCCGCGCCTGTTCGTCAGTCAGGTCTAGCGTATTGCGTGTTTCCCACACTGCATTGATCCGCTCGAACAGTGCCTTGTTGCTGGAAATCTCGGAAAAATGGGCCGATAGCTTGGGTGAGAAATCACGCTGTAACGCCTCGCGCGTCGGCGTGCTGTCGGCACCTGCAACGGTGAAGAAAACGCCCAAGACCTGATCAAGCAGATGACCGGCAGTCTCAAGCGCTTCAACCGTGTTGGCGAAATCAGCGGGCTCTGGATTGCTGGCGATCGCGTCAATCTCGGCGGTGTGGGCTTTCAGCGCGTCTTCGAGCGCGGGTGCAAAGTCTTCATCCGCGACTTTGTCAAATGGCGCGATGCCAAAAGGCGTTTTCCAGTCTTGCAGCAGGGTGTTCATAAGCTGTCTCCTTTGCACTCAAACTAAGAATGCCGTGTGGGGGATACAATATTCAGGCGGAGATATGCGCGCAGATGGGGCAATCGCTGCGCGGCGTGATGCGGATGTTGCGGCTTTCACCGTAAAGCGCATCGTAGATCACCATCTGGCTGCGCAAAGCAGCGCCCGCACCAGTTATCACCTTGATTGCCTCAAGCGCCATCATCGCGCCCACGACGCCAGGTAGCGGCCCGATCACACCCACCTCGGCGCAACTGGGCGCAAGGTGGGCTGCGGGGGCTTTAGGGAAAATGCATTGGTAGCAGGGCGCACCACGGGCTGGATCAAATACGCTTAGTTGCCCTTCCCATTGGCTCAGCGCACCGGAGATCAGCGGCACGCCTGCTTTGACACAGCTTGCGTTGACCAGATAGCGCGTTTCGAAATTGTCTGTGCCGTCCAGTACCAGATCGTATTCAGCAATCAATTCGACAGCTATGCTGTCATCCAACCTGCGATGATACGGGCGCACGGTGACAAACGGATTCTGCGCCTCCATCTCGGCCTGAGCCGAAAAGACCTTAGGCATGCCGATCGACGCATCTTTGTGGATGACCTGACGGTGCAGGTTCGTGTTTTCGACAGTGTCGGCATCAATAACACCGATGGTTCCGACCCCTGCAGCCGACAGGTATTGCAGAGCCGGAGCGCCAAGCCCACCTGCCCCGACAACCAGCACCTTGGCATTCTTCAACGCCTTTTGCCCTGCCCCGCCGATCTCTCGCAGAGTGATGTGGCGGGCATAGCGGTTCAGCTCCGTCTCGGAAAAGCTGCCGGGTTGGCCTGCTGGCTGAGACTGCTTATTTTCATCAACGCCAGTGCGTGTGCGCAAGCGCGAGATCACCTGCGAATAGGCCCAAATCAACCCGCCAATTGTCACAAAAATAAGCCATATCGCTGCATTGCCACCGATGGCTGCCCGCAACGGATGATCGTCAGGAAAGACCAGATGCACGACAATTACCGCCACCAATAGTAAACCAATCATGATCCACCGTGCAGCGCGCGGGGTACGCATCACTGCCCCCAAACCCCAGATCACCGCAACAAGAATAAATACCAGCACCCGATTACTCCGTTCCGGTAGAGCCGAAACCGCCTACGCCACGCGCAGTGGTTTCTAGCTTTTCAACCAGTTGAAACCTAGCCTGCACAACCGGCGCGACCACCATTTGAGCGATCCGCATGCCATGCTCTACCGTAAATGCGGCATCGCCCGCGTTCATTACAATCACGCCCAATGGTCCGCGATAATCTGCATCAATCGTGCCGGGGCTGTTGGGCAACGTGATCCCGTGCTTCAGTGCAAGGCCGGAACGGGGACGGATCTGCACCTCGAACCCGTCGGGAATAGCTAGGCGCAGACCTGTGGGGATCAGTGCACGCGCGCCAACCTCTAGCGTGACAGCGCGTTTATCGGGCAGGTTTGCCCGTAAATCAGCACCCGCCGCGCCAAGGGTTTCATACTGCGGCAGGCCCAGCGTTTGATCCGCGTCGACCTCCCACGTCATGCGGACGTCGACACTGCTCATCCCGAGATCGCGGCGGCGATGCGCGCTGCCAGCTTTTGCGCCACGGCATCCTTGCCCATGCGGGGCCATTCCTCTGCCCCGTCATCGCTGATCAGCGTCACAGCGTTTTCACTGCCCCCCATGATGCCTGTAGCGGGAGAGACATCATTGGCCACGATCCAGTCACAGCCCTTGCGCAGGCGCTTCGCCGTTGCGTTCTCGATCACGTCGTGGGTCTCGGCCGCAAAGCCAACGACCAAAGGCGGACGCCCTTTTTTCATCTGGCTAACGCCGCGCAGGATGTCGGGATTTTCGGCGAACTCCAGCACGGGCAAGCCATCTTTGGATTTCTTCAGCTTGCGATCAGAAGCCGTGCTAACCCGCCAATCAGCCACTGCAGCCGCGAAGACAGCAGCGTCGACTGGCAATGCCCCCTCGACCGCGTCCTTCATCTGCTGGGCGGTCTGAACCGCGATCACCTCGACCCCGTCCGGTGGTGGCACATCGGCAGGTCCGGTCACAAAGACCACATGCGCGCCAAGCTGCGCGAGTGCGCGTGCCAGTGCAGTCCCCTGCGCGCCGGAGGAGCGGTTCGCGATGTAGCGGACAGGATCAATTGGTTCGTGCGTAGGACCGGACGTGACCAACACCCGCCGCCCCTTGAGCGGACCGTCTGACAACGCGGCTTCAACAGCGGCCACAATCTCCAACGGCTCAGACATGCGGCCCGGGCCGAATTCACCACAGGCCATATCCCCCGAGTTGGGTCCGACGACCGCAATGCCATCTGCCCGCAGGGTCGCAAGGTTCCGCTGGGTTGCAGAGTGTTCCCACATGCGCACATTCATCGCCGGAACAATCATAACGGGCGTGTCTGTGGCCAATAGTAGGGTCGATGCCAGATCATTGGCCAACCCGCCTGCCATTTTCGCCATCAGATCAGCAGTCGCCGGTGCGACCACCACCAGATCGGCAACGCGGCTGAGCTGGATATGGCCCATTTCGGCCTCATCACCCAGATCGAATAAATCGCGAAAAACCTTATTACCAGCCAAGGCAGAAACAGACAACGGCGTCACAAATTCCTCACCTGCGCGGGTAAGGACTGGTGTCACAACTGCACCCCGTTCGCGCAGTCGGCGGATCAGATCAAGCGACTTGAACGCAGCGATTCCGCCGCCGATGATGAGTAGAATGTGTTTGCCTGCAAGCATGATGCGCCCCTCAAGTGGCTAATTCACACGCAACATAAGCGGCAGGTCCACACAGCACCAGACCCTATGGCCAAACCTATTATTTGAATGCTTCACAGGGATCGGGACGATCCGGTGAGGGTGCGTCCAGTGTCAGATCGAAGGCGCCATCAACCTCTGCGCTATCTTCTCCCTGCGCCACCGAAAACACCCGCACCTCGGGCGCGGCATAAGCCAGCAGTGCAGGCATTCCCCAATCGCTACGCGCATGACCATTGCCTGTAATGACCACAACCGGTCCTCCAGTGGCCTGCACTGCGCGCAAAGTGGCGTCAGCCAACGCCGCATCGCGCAAACGCTGGGCATCCACCATCACTGGCAGCATCTCTTCCGGCAGGGCACCGCAATGTGCGTTCGCTTGTAGTACTTCGCGCGCGGATTGCTCTTCTGGATCGGCCAGCCGATCCAATCCGAAAGTGGCTGACAGCGGATGCTCCGAGACCGGTTTTTCAAGCTGTGCACGTAGCTCTTCGCGCGTCACAAGTGCGCCATAAATGATCGCGCCCTGTGCCGCTTTGAAAATGGGGAAATACATATCAAATGATGGCCAGCCGTTCTGTGACCAGTTGATTGCTGCGTCTAGTTCCACTTGATCCACCCAAGCGAAATTTGCGTTGGCAGCTTGGTCCGGGGTCAGCATTTCAAAAACCAGTGCCTTTGGCGCGATGGCTTCGGTCCACTCTGCCTGTCGCTGGTGATGCGCAGGGTTGTCATGCTGTTCGCCCAACACCACCACATGAGCATTCCGTGCAGTCTGGGGAATCTCGGCCGCTGCACCACACGAAAAAAGCGCGACCGCAAAGGCCACGCTTAAATTTCGCAAAGATGGTAACATCATGTTCATGTAAGGAAATGGTGCACTTCCTGCGACTGCAATTCAAGAGACTTGCGCATCTTCTGGAAAGCTGCTGCTTCTAGCTGCCGCACCCGCTCTTTACTCAGGCTAAGTTCCTGACCAAGACTTTCTAAAGTGCGCGGCGCGTCCCGCAGTTTCCGTTCACGGACAATAAACTGTTCGCGGTCGTTCAACGCAGACATCGCGGCAACCAGCCATTCCCGCAATTGGGCTGTGTCGTGGCTATCCTCAACGCGCTCGGCTGCTTGTGCGGTGTCGTCTTCCAAAGCATCGATCCATTCACGGCCTTCGTCCTCGGCGGATTGGGTGGCGTTCAGCGAATAGTCAGAGCCGGACAGCCGGCCCTCCATCATTTCAACGTCATGCAAAGGTACGCCAATCTCGGTAGAGATCATCTGCCGCAACTGGTGGCGGTCCAGCGTCTCACCTGCACTTGCGGCCTCACGCTCTAGCCGCGCCTGAACGCGACGCATGTTGAAGAACAAGGATTTTTGCGAGGAAGTGGACCCGGTACGCACCATCGACCAGTTGCGCATCACGTGATCCTGAATAGATGCCTTGATCCACCATACTGCGTATGTGGAAAAACGCACGCCGCGGTCAGGGTCGAACTTGTCTGCTGCCTTCATCAGACCCAGACCAGCCTCCTGAATGAGATCATTCATGGGCGCGCCGTAGCGTTTGAATTTTGATGCCATTGAAATGGCCAATCGCATGTATGCGTTGATCAGCCGATGTAACGATGCCTCGTCACGCTCGTCGCGCCAAGCGTAAGCAAGTTTGAGCTCTGTTTCGGCATCCAAAAGCTCTGCTTTCATCGCCGTCCGAGTGAGTGAAAAGTCCTGCGCAGTTCCGGTCGCCATCTGTTTGATCTCCCTGGATCATGTAGTCACCTTGAAGTGACGCTTTGATAGGATTACGCATGAAGCGAGATATTGGTTCACAAAAAGGTTGGAAAAAATGTTGCCCACAGGGACATTCGTTCTAGGCGGCGCGGCTTCTGGAAAATCGGAATGGGCCGAAAACTTTATTCTTTCTAGAAACTTAGCAGTGACATACCTCGCCACTGGTCGCGCGGAAGATGATGAAACACGATTTCGTGTAGACGTGCACAAAGCGCGGCGCGACGCGCGGTGGGTGACTGTTGAAGAACCGCTTGAACTGGCCGGTCCCCTGACAGCTTTGGCGCCCGATACACCGGTTTTGATCGACTGTGCCACGATGTGGCTAAGCAACCAGATGATGATAGAAGCCGATCTTGCGGTCGCGACAGAAAATTTGCTGGAAGCGCTGCGTGCCTGCCCTGCGCCTTGGGTCATCGTCTCAAACGAAGTGGGACACGGAATCGTCCCTGATAACAAACTGGCCCGACAGTTCCGCGAGGCACAGGGACGCTTGAATATCGCTCTCGCGCGTGAGGCAGATTTGGCCGTCATGGTCGTAGCTGGTATACCGCAGATACTTAAAGGGGCCCTTGCATGACGACTTGGCATTGGGTGCGGCACGGGCCGACCCACGAAAAAAGCTTTGTCGGTTGGCGCGACGTACCTGCCGATCTGTCCGACACCGCCCTGATTGGGCGCGTGCGTGCACATCTGCCAGAGGATGCCGTGGTTGTTTCATCTGACCTGATCAGGTCTGTTGCCACTGCCGACGCGCTAAGCGCGCCGCACCATACACGCCTGCCCCATGAACCAGACCTACGAGAAATCGACTTTGGCGTTTGGGACGGGATGCATTTTGACGCCGTGGCCGCCCGCGATCCTGAGCTGAGCCGCACATTTTGGGAAAAACCCGGTGATATCCGCGCGCCGGAAGGCGAAAGCTGGAACCAGACAATGGCGCGGGTGAGCGCCGTGGTAGATCGCCTGAATGCGGCCCATCCCCAAGGCGACATCATAGCCGTGGCACATTTCGGAGTGATCCTGACGCAAGTCCAACGCGCGCTCCACGTCTCTGCCTATGAGGCAATGTCGCACAAGATCGACAACATTTCTGTCACCACATTGCAGCATTTGGGAAATGAACGCTGGGACGTAGCACGGATCAATCATCTTCCTTGATGCCAGTGCCCACGCAATTGAATTTGCGGAGCGAGGATAAGCCGACTAGCGTGCAGTTTATGACATATGAACTTTATATTGGTGATCGCAGTTTTTCGAGCTGGTCTTTGCGCGGCTGGCTGATGCTGCATAAATTCAACCTGCCTTACCGCGCGCATTTGGTCGGCCTTTACGGTGGCACGATGGCGCAGGATATGGCCCCTCTTGCGCCTGCACGGCTTGTTCCGGCACTGCGCACACCTGAGGGGGAAGTGATCGGCGAAAGCATGGCCATGGCAGAAACGCTTGCCGAGCGGCACCCGCAAGCCAAGCTTTGGCCAAGCGACCCTGCCGCCCGCAGCCGCGCACGCTGGCTTTGCGCCGAGATGGCAGCAGGCTTTGGTGCCCTGAGGGGAAGCTGCCCGATGCAATTGATCCATGTGGATGCGGAGTTTGCGCCATCCGATGCCGTAAAATCCGATCTGGCGCGGGTTGAGACGCTGTGGGATTTCGCCCGCGAAAAAGCCGTGGATGGACCTTGGTTGTTTGGAGAATACTCGCTGGCGGATGCATTTTATGCGCCCGTTTGTGCGCGGATCGTGGGATATAACCTACCCGTGTCGGATGCTGCGCGTACCTACTGTGAGAACACAATTAAAGACCCTGCTTTCCGCGAATGGCGCGCCGAAGGACTGAAAACCACTTACGATCCTTTTCCCTACCCGCCTGTCGGCCAGACTGCCCCTTGGCCAGCCTAAAGCATTAACCATTCTTAAAGACTTCCAGCTGTACCGTTAACCAAATGGTAGGGATGGAGCGAACAAATGGTGGCACGCGCCTATAGCGTGGCTTTTCAAGGGGTTGAGGCGCGCATCGTCGAGGTGCAATGTGCCGTGACACCAGGATTGCCCGCATTCTCCATCGTGGGCTTACCCGATAAGGCGGTGTCCGAAGCCCGCGATCGCGTGCGCACGGCGCTAACCTCTATGGCGATTGCGCTGCCCTCCAAGCGCATCACAATCAACCTCAGCCCGGCAAACCTCCCGAAGGAGGGGAGCCACTTTGATTTGCCGATTGCGATGGCACTGTTGGCTGCATTGGACATCCTGCCCAAAGATGTGGTGGAAACGGTGGTCGCGTTAGGAGAGCTTTCGCTGGATGGCTCATTGGTACCGGTGGTCGGCGCTTTGCCTGCCGCCATGGCCGCTGCACAAGAAGAACGCAGCCTGCTGTGCCCCGAAGGATCAGGGGCAGAGGCGGCATGGGTCAACGCCTGTCAGGTGATTGCAGCGCGCAGTTTAGGCGATGTTGTGCGCCACTACACCGGTCAGGTCCCGCTGTCTCCGGCAGAACCCGGAGAAGTAGCGCCAGTTGATCACAGTCGGGATTTACAGGAGGTCAAAGGACAGGAACGCGCCAAGCGCGCGTTAGAAATTTCTGCCGCTGGACGCCATCATCTAATCATGATCGGCACACCGGGGTCGGGGAAGTCCATGCTCGCGGCCCGCCTGCCTGGAATACTGCCTCCACTTTCGGCTGCTGAAGCTTTGGAAACCTCTATGATCCACTCGCTTGCCGGATTGCTGGACGAAGGCGGCATCAGCCGTGCGCGACCCTTTAGAGAACCGCATCACACCGCATCTATGGCCGCCATTATTGGCGGTGGGCGCAACGCAAAACCGGGGGAGGTCAGCCTTGCCCACAACGGCGTCCTGTTCATGGACGAGTTCCCCGAATTTCCGCGCAATGTTCTGGAAACCCTCCGCCAACCGATCGAGACTTCCGAGGTGATGATCAGTCGCGCCAATGCCCACGTCAAATACCCTTGCAGGTTTATGTTGGTTGCTGCCGCAAACCCCTGCAAATGCGGCTATCTGACCGATCCTGCCCGCGCCTGCGCTCGCGTCCCGCAATGCGGAGAGGATTATATGGGCCGTATTTCTGGTCCATTAATGGACCGGTTCGACCTGCGCATTGATGTCCCACCGGTAAGCTATTCAGATCTTGACCTGCCTGCCTCTGGTGAAAGTTCAGCCGAGATTGCGGCGCGGGTGGCACAGGCCCGGCAGCGACAGACAGCACGCTTTGCGGCTTCACCCACTATTCTGTGCAACGCCGATGCAGAAGGCGCAATGCTGGAACAAATGGCATCCCCCGATGCCGAAGGGCGCACGCTTCTTGTTCGAGCGGCTGAGCGGTTTGGCTTGTCCGCGCGCGGCTATCACCGCGTCTTGCGGGTTGCACGCACCATTGCCGATCTTGATGGCTCCACTGATGTGCGAAAGCCGCATATCGCTGAAGCGGTGAGCTTTAGACTGCCCAGCCTTGTTGATGCTTAATCCAAAGCGCCAGCGCATCCAGTGTCCGCCGCGCCTCGGGCAATAAGGTGTGAAACAAAGGCCATACATGCGGTAAATCGTGCTGCTCGACCAACTCTGCGGGGACACCGCCTTCACGTATCCGCGCAGCAAGCCTGCGCGCATCGTCCAGCAGTATTTCTGTATCGCCGACAGTGATCCACGCTGGCGGCGCGCCGTTAAAGTCCGCAAACATTGGACTGACGCAAGGATCATCCCCGCTATGGCCTTGCAGAAACATTTCGGCCATCGCCGTAGCACGCTCTGCCGGAAGCAGAACATCACACTGCGCGTTTTGTCCGAAACTTTCACCGCTGTAGGTCAGATCAGTCAGAGGCGAGAACCCGAAAGCGGCGGCCGGAACAGCGGCCCCGTCAGCGCATAGGCTAGCGATAAGGCCAAAGGCCAACGCCCCGCCTGCGCTATCACCGCCAAGCACGATGTCTTCGGGAGCAATACCAGACGCAATCAATCCATCCCAAGCGGCCCGCACATCATGCGGCGCGGCAGGAAATGGTGCTTCTGGCGCAAGGCGATAGCGCGGAAGAACGGCGCGTGCGCCAACGCGCGAGGCCAACTGCGCAACCATAGCGGCATGGGTGTTCGGGCTGCCAAAAACAAACCCGCCCCCATGCAGATACAACAAATACCGCCCCTCGATGCAGGTCCGCGGAGTCATCTCCAGGCAGGGGACCCCACCGTATTCTGTCCAGCGACGCTGTACGCCACGCGGTGCGCGAAACAATACACGGGCCTGAACCTCAAACGCCCTGCGCAAGACCTGAACAGAGCCGTTGCGCATGCGCCGCTTTTCGACAGCCCGTAACCAGGGATTAAGCAGACCTAGCGCAAAGCTCATGCGCGCTTGGCCTCGATTACCTCCCAGATTTTCGCAGCGATGTTTACGCCGTCGAAACGCTCAAGCTCCTGAATGCCGGTGGGCGAGGTTACGTTGATCTCCGTCAGGTAGTCACCGATCACGTCGATCCCGACAAACACCTGCCCTTTTTCTTTCAACAAACCACCGATGCGCTGGCAAATCTCAAGGTCACGGTCGGTCAGGCCCACTTTTTCAGGGCGACCGCCGACATGCATGTTAGAACGCGTTTCACCCTCCGCAGGCACACGGTTGATGGCCCCAACAGCCTCACCGTCGATCAAGATCACCCGTTTGTCCCCCTTGGACACATCCGGCAGGAATTTCTGGACGATCAATGGTTCCCGCGAAAAGCCAGTGAACAATTCGTGCAACGAACTGAGGTTGCGGTCATCATGGGTCAGCTTAAAGACCCCCGCGCCGCCGTTGCCGTAAAGCGGCTTGAGAATGACATCGCCGTGCTTTTCCTTGAAGGCCTTGATCGTTGACAGATCGCGGGCGATTGTCGTCGGCGGTGTGAGATCAGGGAAATTTAGCACCAGAAGTTTTTCCGGATAATTGCGTACCCAAAACGGGTCATTCACGACCAATGTTGTCTCTGCAATCCGGTCCAGCAGATGCGTTGACGTGATGTAGTGCATGTCAAAGGGCGGGTCCTGCCGCAGCCAAACCACGTCAAAATCGGAAAGGTCGACTTCGCGCATCTCGCCCAGAATGGCAGGCTCACCTGCGACGCGCTGCACGGTCATGTCATGACCACGTGCCGTTATGCGGCCTTCCTGATAGGCCAGATGATCAGGCGTATAGAAAAACAATGAGTGACCGCGCGCTTGCGCCTCTTCGGCGATGCGAAAGCTGCTGTCTGCGTCGATATTAACGTCCCCGATCGGGTCCATTTGAAAGGCGATTTTCATGTGCGTATCCTTGCTGTTGTCTCTTTGATGACAAAGCAGGGCGTCCGGCGCAATGCCCTCAGCCGTGACCGAAGGCGTTTTCAATGATTTGTGTCTCTCCGTGACCATTCACCAGCGCCACGTCAAAGCGGACTTCTGTCAGGTTTCCGCGCGGTTGCGTGCCCAAATACTCTGCTGCACAGTTGTAGATACGGCCGATCTGCGCAGGACTTAGACGCAGTGCGGCACGATCAAAGCTACGGCTTTGCTTTACTTCGATGAATATCAATCCTTCGCCGTCCTGAACGATCAGGTCGATCTCGCCGCTTTTTCCACGCCAGCGCTGGTGCGCAATCGTGAAACCGCGCCGTTCGTAATCCGATGCAATGATGGTTTCAGCGGCAAGACCCGCGTGAAATGACATGCTCCCGCGATGAATATTTTTCTGCGGGTGTGCCATTCACTTTAACCTTTTTGCGTACTCAGCTCCAAAGCGGCCTGATAAACCTGTCGGCGCGGCAAAGCGTGGGCCTTTGCAACCAGATCCACAGCATCGCGCATAGACAGCTCTGCCAGAGCAGCCTTCAACGACGTTTCTAAGTCATCAGAGTTAACAGTTTCTAAATCCCCGCGATCCACCAGCACGACGATCTCGCCCTTGGGTGTGACCTGACTGTAGAAATCCGCCAATTCTTCAATCGACCCGCGGCGGACTTCCTCGAACTTCTTTGTCAACTCACGGCACACAGCGGCTGCGCGCGCGCCGCCCAGCGCCGTATTTGCATCACGCAACATCGCGCCCAGACGTTTAGGTGATTCGTAAAAGACAAGCGTTGCGCGAACATCGCGCAGACCTTCGAGCGCGCTTATCCGCGCCGCTTTGGCATTTGGAAGAAAACCGGCAAAATGGAAAGAATCCGTTGGCAATCCAGCCAACGCAAGCGCTGTCAGCACTGCCGAGGGCCCAGGCGCGCAAGTGACCGGAACACCGGCCTGCGCTGCTGCGCGCGACAGCTCGAACCCCGGATCAGCGATCAGTGGCATTCCTGCCTCGGAGGCATAAGCCACTGATTTACCATCCTTCACTGCATTGATAAGGCGCGTGACAGCCCCTTCACCGGAATGGTCATGCAAGGCTGTAATCTTACGCCCCTCCAGCGGAATACCGTGAATATCCATGAGCTTAAGCAAGCTGCGCGTGTCCTCTGCGGCCAACATATCCGCGCTGGCCAAGACATCTAGCGCCCGCAATGTGATGTCGCGGGCAGTCCCTATCGGCACGCCGACAAAGGTAATTCCTGGCGCTAACTTCTGCTTATGGATATTCAACGCTGGACCCGCCCCTGTGACACGATATGATTGCGCAAATTACAGCGCGGGTGGGTTCCTGCGCCATTGACTGGGGAGTACTGTTACCATGTTTGCCATCCTACGCACCATCCGAAAGCCGATCCGGCTATTAATGCTGCCGATTTTTGCGATGATGCTGTCGGCCTGTGATCCGGCTGCGCTTGGCGGTTTGAGCGGTGCAGGCGGCCCCAAGATTGACCCTAACGCGCCGGTGCCTGTGGCGCTTCTTGTTCCGCGGGGAGGTTCCGCCGCCGATAATCTTCTGGCGAAGAACCTTGAGAATGCAGCGCGTCTGGCGATCCGCGACCTTGGCGGTGTTCAAATTGATCTACGGGTCTATGGCACGGCCGGTAAAGCCGGACCAGCAGCCACAGCCGCCGCGCAAGCGGTGAACGATGGCGCCAAAATCATCATCGGACCTGTCTATGGCGAGGCCGCAAATGCAGCAGGTGTGGCTGTTGCGGAATCCGGCGTGACCGTTTTGTCATTCTCGAACAACACAACCATCGCGGGCGGCAACGTATTCGTCCTTGGGCCCACATTTGATAATACTGCCAACCGATTGGTGAACTACGCAAAACGCGCTGGCAAAGACAAGATCGTCGTTCTGCACGCCAATGACATCGGCGGCCAACTGGGACGCAATGCCATTCAACAAGCGATTGCCGCGAATGGCGCGACATTGGCTGGCACCGTTGAATATCCGCTAAGTCAGGAAGGCGTACGGGCTGCGGTTCCGCAGGTGAAATCCGCGATGCAAAGCACAGGAGCGAACGCGCTGTTCCTGACGGCGAACTCGTCAACTGCATTGCCGTTGTTGGCAGAAATGCTGCCCAGCGCAGGCGTCAGCAACCAGAATAGCCAGTACATAGGCCTGACACGTTGGGACATTCCAGCGCAGACACTTGCTTTGCCTGGCATTCAGGGGGGCTGGTTTGCACTGCCTGACCCAGGTGCAAGCGCGGCATTTGCATCCCGCTATAACGCAGCCTATGGCGAGCGGCCTCTGGATATTGCCGGACTTGCCTTTGACGGCATTGCAGCCATCGGATCACTCGTGAAAAGTGGTAAGAAAAACGCTTTGTCCACCTCAGCCTTGACGCAAGGCGCCGGTTTCAAAGGGGCAAACGGCATCTTCCGTTTGCGCGCTGATGGAACAAACGAGCGTGGGCTTGCCGTGGCAGCAGTGCGCAACAATCAGGTTGTATTGCTGGAAGCTGCACCACAGGCCTTCGGCGGCGCGGGCTTCTGAGCGCGCCGGTGACAGACCAAATGACATCGGATTCGGGCGCGGAATTACAGCCGCGCCTGAGCGCCCTACCCTGTGAGATTTTTGACCAAGACGAAGTTGATGCAGAAATTGCAGCTGCTGCGGCGCGCATTTCTGACGAAACAGCACTGCGTGCAGAGACCGTAAAGATTTTGCGCACCGCCCAGACCAAAGGGCGCGCCAAAATCGCAGAGGCATTTGCCGCCAATCCTTTCGATGCGGCCGCGATGACCGTTTCTTACACCTACCTGACGGACGGGATGGTAAAGTCGGTTCTCAAGGTGGCAACGCAATTCCTTCACCCTGCACCTGCAACCGCGCCCGCCCTCAGCGTGATTGGCGTCGGCGGCTATGGCCGCGGCGAGATGGCACCGTTTTCAGATGTAGACCTCTTATTTCTGCTACCAGGAAAAATCAGCCCGTGGGCAAGCAATGTGATCGAAGCGATGCTGTACCTGCTCTGGGACCTGAAGCTAAAGGTTGGTCATTCCAGCCGTACCATTCGCGATTGCGTACAGCTCGCCACAGAAGATTTCACCATTCAGACCGCCCTGTTGGAGCATCGCTATATCTGCGGCGACACTGACCTTGCGCAGAAACTGGATGTCACGCTTAAACGGGATCTGTTTTCGGGATCAGGGCGCGAATTTATTGAGGCCAAACTGGCCGAACGCGACAGTCGCCATATAAAGCAGGGCCAACGCTATGTTGTTGAGCCAAATGTGAAAGAAGGCAAAGGCGGCCTTCGTGATCTTCAATCGCTGTTCTGGATCGCCAAATTCATTCACGGCGTCGAACATTCTGCTGATCTGGTCGCCGAGGGCGTCTTTCGCGAAGACGAATACGAAACATTCAAAGCCGCCGAAAACTTTCTGTGGGCCGTGCGTGGGCATTTGCATCTGTTGACCAACCGCGCCACCGAACAGCTGACCTTTGACATGCAAGTAAGCGTGGCTGAAGCCATGCGTTTTGAGGATAGCGCAGGCCGCCGCGCGGTCGAAGTCTTCATGCAAGCCTATTTTCGCCACGCCACGGCTGTTGGTGATCTGACCCGCATCTTCCTGACAAAGCTGGAAGATATGCACGTCAAATCAGAACCGCTGCTAGAGCGGATTTTTCGGCGCAGGCCGCGGATCAAAGACGGCTATGTCATCGTGCACAACCGTATCGCCCTAAAGGATAGTGAGGCCTTTCTGAGCGACCCGCTCAATCTGCTACGCGTATTCGAAGAAGCTTTACGGACGGGCATGCTGATCCACCCCGACGCGATGCGGACCGTGAAGGCAAACCTGCATCTTATCAACGACACTCTACGCAACGATCCTGAGGCCCAGCGCATCTTTCTGGATTTGCTGCTCAAGCATGGCAATCCGGAACGCGCCTTGCGGCGGATGAACGAACTCGGCGTCCTTGCCGCTTTCATCCCAGAATTCGAACCCATCGTAGCAATGATGCAATTCAACATGTATCACAGCTACACCGTGGACGAGCATACCATCCAGACCATCGCCCACCTTGCCATGATCGAAAAGAACGAACTGGAAGAAGAACTTCCTGTTGCGTCCTCGATCCTCAAGCGCGGCGTGAACCGCAAAATTCTTTATGTTGCCCTACTGCTGCATGACATTGGCAAGGGTCGATCCGAAGATCACTCGATCCTCGGCGCTCAGATCGCACGCAAAGTGGCCCCTCGTCTCGGGCTTAAACAAGACGAAGTCGATACTGTCGAATGGCTGGTGCGGTATCACCTTCTGATGTCTGACATGGCGCAAAAGCGCGACATTGCTGATCCACGCACGGTGCGTGACTTTGCCAAAGCTGTGCAGACCGTCAAACGTTTGGATTTGCTTTGCGTACTGACGGTTTGTGACATTCGCGGCGTTGGCCCAGATACCTGGAACAACTGGAAGGCCGTGCTTATCCGCGCGCTCTACCGCCAGACCGAGCGCGCGCTTGAAACCGGCCTTGAAGACCTTAACCGCAAGAATCGCGGCGCAGAGGCCAAGAAGGCCCTGCGTGCTGCGCTGCCCGACTGGCCCAAAAAAGCGCTCAAGGCGGAAACTGCACGGCATTATGATCCCTATTGGCAAGGACTGCACGTCACCGCCCATGTCGCCTTTGCCAACCTCTTGCGCGATATCGAACCCGACTCGGTTCTGATTGATTTGCATCCTGATGAAGACCGCGACGCCACGCGCGCGTGCTTTGTGATGCCGGACCACCACGGAATTTTCTCGCGACTGGCTGGTGCTTTGGCGCTGGTCGGCGCCAATGTGGTGGACGCCCGCAGCTATACGACCAAAGATGGCTACATCACCGATGCCTTCTGGATACAGGATAGCGAAGGCAACGCCTATGAGGCGTCCAAGCTGCCCCGCCTCCGCCAGATGATTGAAAAGACGCTGCGCGGCGAGGTGATTGCACGCGATGCGCTTAAATCCCGTGACAAGGTCAAGAAGCGCGAAAAAGCATTTCGCGTGCCGACGCATATCACTTTCGACAACGACGGCTCGGAAATCTACACTATCATCGAAGTGGATACCCGTGATCGACCAGGGCTGCTTTATGATCTGGCCCGTGCCTTAGCGGGCGCGAACGTGTATATTGCCAACGCGGTAATCGCGACCTACGGCGAACAGGTTGTTGATACCTTCTACGTGAAAGATATGTTCGGGCTGAAGTATTATTCCGAAGCCAAACAGCGCACGCTGGAGAAGCGTTTGCGCGAAGCAATATTAGAAGGTGTGGCGCGGGCAGACAGCTGAGCCTGAATAATGTGGCTGATTTGCCTCGCCATGCGTGTACAAAGGCCCCTTTATTTGACCCTGCACCGTACAGTCACGTTAATGCCTTGGTTTCAGTTCTTTAACGCCCTGCTTTTTTGGCAGGCGGTGTGGTTCTTGTACTTTCAGGCCAACCTGTCCGGCGCCGAAGCGATCATTCTTTATTCCGTCTACGACATCTCGACCACGCTCCTTGAGGTGCCCTCTGGCTACTTTTCGGACAGGCTTGGGCGGCGGGTGACGCTTGCTTTGTCGACGCTGTGCAGCCTGCTTGGATGTCTGGCATTGGCTGCAGGCGGCAGCTTTGCCATTTTCGCATTGGGGCAAAGCCTTATCGGCGCAGGAGCAGCGTTCAAATCCGGCACAGATACGTCCCTGCTTTATGAGGCATTGGAAGCAACAGGCCGAGCCGATGAGGTTGAAGCGCAAGAAGTGCGTGCATGGCGTTTCAGCCTTGCAGGGTTTGCCCTGTCTGCCCTGATCGGCGGCGCACTGAGCTTTTGGTCACCTGTCGCGCCATTCTACGCAACCGCGATTGCCTTCGCAGTGGCCGCCGCATTGGTCGCCTATATGTCTGAACCACCGCGTTCTTCCGACAGTACACCCGACCTTGGCACCCAGATCAGCCAGCTTAAAGCAGCCATGCTGCATCCTGTTCTGGCATGGCTTTTTGTGCTGACTGTCTTGATGTACGGTTTCAGCCATTTGCCCTTTGTTTTTGGCCAGCCTTTTATCTTGACGGCTCTGGATGAGTTGGACCTTGCCGCCGAAGCGCCGCTGGTGAGCGGGGCCGTGACCAGCGCGATGATGCTTGTCTCGGTGCTTGCCTCCCTTATTGCCCTGCGATTGCGGCGCGCTCTTGGTTTGCCTTTGCTTCTTATCTGCGCGTTTGGTCTTCAAATTGCGCTGGTGGGTGCCTTGGCAACCAGCACGTCAGTGGTGGTGATCGGTGTGCTGCTTTTGCGGATCGTTCCGGATTCGCTGGCCTATCCCTTCATTATCGCCCGCATTCAACCGCTTTTGGAAAGCCAGACGCGGGCCACGTATCTTTCACTCAAAAGTCTTGGGGGTAAGATCTTCTTTGCCTCGACACTGTTGCTTGCGGCGACCAGCGCGCAAGAAGCAGGGTTGCTGCCGGCGGATGATCTCCAACGGATTTTGGGGTGGTATACTGTTGGGGGGCTGCTTGCGCTTACGGGTCTGGCAATTACAGCACGATGGGTTCAGATCGCGCCGCAGCAAGCCACCCGATCGTAATTGCAAACTTCCGCGCCGTCCTAAAACCGCCTCCCGCGTGCCCTCGGGAAAAAGCCATTTGCAACGCTGCCTGTCAATCGCTAGGGCAAGAGAGACCAGCAACAAAGGCTCCGCTCCATGAAACCCATCCGCCTGATGTCCGGTTTTTTCACCGTAGGTGTCTGGACCCTGCTTAGCCGGGTGTTGGGGTTCGTGCGCGAGGTAATGATCCTTTCACTGATCGGGCCCGGGCCGTTGATGGATGCTTTCGTAGCCGCCTTCCGCTTGCCCAACATGTTCCGCCGCTTCTTTGCCGAAGGCGCGTTCAATGCGGCCTTTGTGCCGATGTTCTCCAAACGACTGGAGGCTGGCGCCGACGCCGACACCTTTGCGCAAAACGCATTCTCGGGGCTCTTTTTTATCGTGACGTTCCTGACCGCGCTCGGGATGATCTTTATGCCTGCGCTTGTCTGGCTGACGGCCGAAGGATTCACGGACGACGGCCGGTTTGACCTGACGGTCGGGTATGGACGGATCGTATTTCCCTATATTCTGTTCATGTCACTGTCTGCGCTCTTTTCAGGCATCCTGAATGCCACAGGGCGTTTTGCGGCTGCTGCAGCAGCGCCTGTCCTGCTGAATATCTTTGTGATTTCCGCCCTGACAATTGCAACACTTACCGGAGCCGAAGCAATCAACTGGTTGGTCTGGGCGGTTCCGCTGGCGGGTATTGCACAGCTGACGTTGACATGGCGCGCTGCGGCAAACGCCGGTTTTTCGCTGCGCCCGGCGCTTCCGCGCTGGAACAAGAACATGCGCGATCTGGTCGTTATCGCACTGCCTGCGGCACTTGCCTCCGGTGTTATGCAGGTCAATCTGGTCGTGGGGCAACTTGTGGCCTCACAATATGAAAATGCGGTAAGCTGGCTTTTTGCCGCCGATCGGCTGTACCAACTGCCGCTTGGCGTTGTGGGCATCGCTGTGGGTGTTGTGCTGCTGCCCGAGCTTTCACGCCGCCTGCAAGCCGGTGATGACGCTGGTGCAAAGTCTGCTCTGAGCCGCGCCGCAGAAATCTCGCTTGCGCTGACCATTCCGTCGGCTGTGGCGTTGATGGTGATCCCGTTAACGCTTGTCTCTGTGCTGTTCGAACGCGGAGCCTCAGGCACCGATGACACGGCGGCGATTGCAACGGCTGTGATGATCTATGGCTTGGGCCTGCCCGCATTCGTGCTGCAGAAGATCGTACAACCACTTTACTTCGCGCGCGGCGACACGCAGCGACCATTTTATTTTGCGTTGGTTGCCATGGTGGTCAACGGCGGACTGGCCTTTGGGCTTGCGCCGTGGGTCGGTTGGCTTGCACCTGCCATTGCCGCAACCGCAGCAGGCTGGATTATGTACGCACTTTTGGCTATTGGCGCGCGGGGCTTTGGCAAAACGGCACGGGTTGATGCGCGTTTCCGTACCCGCATCTGGCGCATCATCGCAGCATCACTGGTAATGGGCGCAGCCCTGTGGTTCTTTAACCTGCAACTGAGCGCGCTGCTTGCGCTGCCATGGTGGCGCGGTCTTGGCCTGTTTATCCTGCTGGTGCTGGGTGCCATCGCCTACTTTGGTTCCGGCCAGATGATGGGCGCGTTCAAACTGTCCGAATTCAAAGCTGCCATGCGGCGAGGCCGCTAGGCCTACCGCTGACGCAGCCGGTCCAGAATGCGCGCCCACTCTCCGGGTGCACAAAGAAAACTAAGGGCGAAGCCGCAGATAAATCCTGCCAGTTCGGCCACCCAGCCATTGCCCACCGTGGCAAACAGGCTCCAGACCAACTGCAGGCCCATCAACATCGCGATCAGCGTAAAGGCCTGAAGCTGCTGGCCGCCGCTTGCGGCCAGCTTGCGCCATAGCAAGAAGCTGTAGCCACCAATCAATCCATAGACCGAAGGATACGCACCGATCAGCCATACAGGATCATCCAGCACCAATGCATAGGTCAGCGCACCGCCAATGCCCGACACCACAAACAGCGCCAGCATCGCAAGCTGGCCCATCACTTCGGCGGCCATTTTGCCCAGCGCCAGCATCAGCACCACAGCGATCAACGCATGGGTAAAGCTGAGGTGGATGAAAGGGTACGTCAAAAAGCGCGCTAAATTATCCCATGACCAATATCCCTGTGCGAGCATGGCATCAAAGATATCGCCAGAGAAACCCCAGTCACGCACCAGTGCCAAACGCCAGCCAATCGCCTGCGGGCCACCGACCAGCCCAGCTTCGCCCAAGGTCAGAATGGCTTCGATTCCGGCCATGATGAGAAACAGGATAACCACCACGGCTGGTAGCTTGTTAAAAGGCGGTTCGAACTCGGGGTCGTGGGGGTCTGACATATGTACTGCTTTCAGCTCTGGTTGACGGGAACCTGTGCCATGGGTAAGCCCTCAGCGACAGCATATCCAGCCCCATCGGAGCATCCCATGACCGAGACCACCTTCACCCCCCGCGTTTTCTCCGGCATCCAGCCGTCTGGCGATCTGCATCTGGGAAACTATCTGGGCGCTCTCAAGAGATTTGCCGACGCCCAGAGCAAAGGTGTGCAGTCGATTTATTGCATGGTGGATCTGCATGCGATCACCGTTCCGCAGAACCCCGCAGATCTCAAGCGGAGCACCCGCGAGCTTTGCGCCGGTTTTATCGCAAGCGGCGTTGACCCTGACAAGTCCATCCTCATCAACCAGAGCCAAGTGCCAGAGCACGCGCAGCTGGCATGGATTTTCAACTGCGTCGCCCGCATGGGGTGGATGGGCCGCATGACACAGTGGAAAGACAAAGCCGGCAAGAACGCCGAAGCCGCATCATTAGGGCTGTTCGCCTACCCTGCGCTTATGGCTGCTGATATCCTGATCTACCACGCCACCCACGTGCCTGTGGGCGAAGACCAGAAGCAGCACCTTGAACTGACGCGCGATATCGCGGCCAAGTTCAACCATGACTACGGTGTTGATTTCTTCCCGCTGACCGAGCCGGTGATTGAGGGTGCTGCCACCCGTGTGATGTCCCTGCGCGACGGCTCCAAGAAGATGTCCAAGTCTGACGCATCAGATGCCAGCCGCATCAACATGACAGACGATGCCGACACCATCGCCAAGAAAATTCGCAAGGCCAAAACAGACCCGGATGCCCTTCCTTCCGAGGTCGAGGGCCTGAAAGATCGCCCCGAGGCGCGCAACCTTGTTAACATTTACGCCGCCCTGAACGAGCAAACGGTCGAACAGGTTCTGGCAGATGTTGGCGGACAGCAGTTCGGTACGTTTAAACCCGCGCTGGCGGATCTGGCTGTGGCCAAACTTGCCCCGATCTCAACCGAAATGGCGCGGCTGATGAATGATCCTGCCGAGATTGACCGGCTGCTTGCGAAAGGCGCACTTCAAGCGCGAGAGATCACCGCACCGATTCTGAAAAAGACCTATGAAATAGTCGGAATGGTGGGCGCCTGATCCGCGCCCACTCAACAAACAGTCGCGCCTGTGTTTCTTTGCACAGGTGCTGCGCGTGCCTCAGCCTCGCACTACGAAAAGCAAGCGCTTAACTGTTGCTCCATGTAAACTGGAGTAACAGACATGTCCCATCCCACAGTCGGCCATATCCATCTGCGCGTTGCAAACCTTGACCGTGCGATTACCTTCTACCGCGATGTATTGGGGTTTGATCTGACGCTACGTATGGGCGATCAGGCAGCCTTTTTGGGCGCGGGCGGGTATCATCATCATATTGGCCTGAACACTTGGGAAAGCCGCGATGGGACGCCGCCACCACCAGGCCATACCGGCCTGTATCACAGCGCATTTCTTTATCCTGATCGCGCCGCACTTGGCAGCGTGATCAAACGGGTGTTGGCTGCGGGCATCCCTCTTGAGGGGGCTGCCGATCATGGTGTGAGTGAGGCCGTCTATCTAAGCGATCCTGACGGCAATGGCGTAGAGCTTTACCGCGACCGCCCGCGCGACGATTGGAAGTATGACGCACAAGGTAATCTGAAGATGGGCAATGCGCGACTGGATGTGCAGGCGATCATCGACGAAGCCCGATAGCCGTGGACAATCCGCGTCCGCTTTGCTTGTCTTGATCTAGGCTTAGGAGGCGATCATGGCGACAGGTTTTTTCTGGGACGAGCGCACATTCTGGCATGCCGGCGGCAACTATGCCGGCACGCTGCCAGTTGGTGGGTTGGTACAACCCTTGGCCGCAGGAGGTCTGCCCGAAAGCCCCGAGACAAAGCGGCGCCTTAAAAACCTGATGGATGTCACCGGCATCACCCGCGATCTGTATATGCGGAGCGCTTCTCAGGCCACCCGCGAGGACCTGCTGCGGGTGCATCCCGCCTCTTACCTTGATGCGTTCAAGGCCACCTCTGATGCTGGCGGCGGAGAGATCGGGCATCACGCCCCTTTCGCCTCTGGCGGATATGAGATCGCGGCACTATCTGCGGGTCTGGCCACGGCTGCGGTACGCGCCGTAGCAAGCGGTGAATTGACCAACGCATATTCGCTTAGCCGTCCACCCGGTCATCATTGCGAACCTGAAAGCCCGATGGGGTTTTGCCTGATGGCCAATATCGCCATCGCGCTAGAGGCCGCACTGGCTGAAAGACGTATCACACGTGCAGTTGTCCTTGATTGGGATGTTCACCACGGCAACGGGACCGAAGCGGTGTATTATGGTCGCTCGGATGTGCTCACCATTTCAATGCACCAAGAGGGCAACTACCCCCTTGAAACAGGCGCGTTGCATGACCGAGGCTGTGAAGATGGTGCAGGATTTAACCTGAACCTGCCTCTGCCTCCCGGTACGGGACATGACGCCTATCTGCACGCGCTCGACACTGTTGTAATCCCGCAGATCAAGGCCTTTGCGCCCGATATCATGATCGTAGCCTGCGGCTATGACTGCGCGGCACCCGACCCGCTTGGGTCTATGCTGGCGATGGCGCGAACGTTTGGCGATATGACTACCCGCATCAAGCAAACCGCCGAAGAGGTTTGCGGCGGGAAGCTGGTGGTTGTACATGAGGGCGGCTATTCCGAGGTATACGTGCCGTTCTGTGGACATGCGGTAATAGAGGCCCTGTCAGGCAGCTATATCCATGCTGCCGACCCCATGGATCATGTGCTAACCCGCCGACAGCCAAATCCACGCGTTGCAGCGTTCCAGAAAGAGCTGATAGACGATATGGCAAAAGAATTAGGACTTTAGACTATGCCCGTACCGAACCCGCAAGCGTTGGAGTTTTTGCTCACGCGCCGATCCCGCCCTGCCAAGACACTGACGACGCCGGTTCCTGATCGCGCAGCGTTGCAGACATTGCTTGAGGCCGCAGCGCGCACGCCGGACCACGGCAAACTTGAGCCATGGCGGTTCATTGTGATCGACCGCGCCGCAATGGCGCCGCTGGCCGAACTGGCACAGGCGCGCGGCGAGGCGTTGGGCTTGGATTCCGAACAGATCGTCAAAGGTCGCGGGCAGTTCGATCAGGGCAATCTGGCCGTGGCGGTGATCGAGGTTCAAAAAGACTCCCCTAAAATTCCGATACTTGAGCAGACTTATTCAGCAGGCGCTGTCTGTTTGGCACTTGTAAACGCTGGGCTTGCAGCCGGATGGGGGGCCAACTGGCTAAGTGGTTGGGCCAGCCATGACCGCGCTTTTATGGAACAAGGCTTTGGCCTTGCCGCGCATGAACGGATTGCCGGCATCATCCACATCGGCACCGAGACCAGCACACCCCCTGACCGTCCACGCCCCGATCTGGAAAAGATCACGACATGGCTTTGAGTACGATTATCACCGCCTTCAGTCTGGCGCTCAGCCAATTGAGCGATCCGCGCTTTCAGCGTGTCTTGCTGATGGGCGTAGGCCTGACGATAGCGCTACTGGTCGGCGCATCGGCAGGCTTTGTCTGGTTGATCAATTGGGTGGCAGGAGACAGCGTCTGGCTCCCCGTACTGGGAGAGGTTCAGTGGCTGGACGATTTGTTCAGCTGGGGCGCAGTGTTCCTGCTGCTTTTTCTGTCGGTGTTTTTGATGATCCCTGTGGCTTCTGCCATCACGTCGATGTTTCTGGACGACGTGGCCGATGCTGTTGAAGCTGTGCATTATCCGCAAATCCCGCAACAGCCGCGCACGCCCTTTTGGGATGGTCTGCGAGACACAGTGAATTTTCTCGGGGTGATCGTGGCTGTCAACGCGCTGGCCCTGATCCTTTATGTCGTCTTTGCCCCGGTGGCGATTTTCATCTTCTGGGCCGTAAACGGTTTCTTGCTGGGGCGAGAGTATTACACCCTAGCGGCGATGCGCCGTGTCGGGCGCAAACGGGCCAAAGAGTTGCGACGCAAGCATTTCGTGACAATCTGGGCAGCGGGAACGCTGATGGCGATACCGCTGTCCATCCCTTTTCTGAACCTCGTCATTCCGATTCTAGGGGCCGCGACGTTTACTCACCTGTTCCAGATGTTGCCGCAGGGGCGCCCCGCCCCACCCAGTTTTCCAGATCATCCACGCTGATCACACCTGAAAGAATAATCGCAACAAAGCTGCCCCAAATCACAAAAGCGATGCCTGTGGTCCAAAGCGCCTTTTTACCCAAATGATGATGTTCAGGCGCACCTGCATGTGTGCCGGGCACGATGTCTTTCAGGTCACCTTGGGTCTGAACGCGGATGGGCAGAATGATCAGGAACAGCATGAACCAGACAATTGCATACAGAACGATGGCTGAGACCGGGCCCATGACTTAAACCTGCTCCAGTTCGACGAGCGCGCCATTGAAATCTTTGGGGTGCAGGAAGATCACAGGCTTGCCATGCGCACCGATCTTTGGTTCGCCAGTGCCCAGCACACGTGCACCCGTTGATTTCAGGTGGTCCCGCGCCGCGATGATATCATCGACTTCGTAACAGATGTGGTGAATGCCGCCTGAAGGGTTCTTGTCCAGAAACCCTTGGATCGGAGAGTTCTCTCCCAGCGGGTAGAGTAGTTCGATCTTGGTATTTGGCAGCTCAATAAAGATAACCGTGACACCGTGGTCAGGTTCATCCTGCGGTGCGCCGACATTCGCGCCCAGCGCGTTGCGGTATTGATCCGCCGCTGCCTCAAGATCCGGCACGGCAATAGCTACATGGTTAAGGCGTCCGATCATGAATTTCTCCTCAGTGCATCAATCTGGCGCGTTTATGCGATGCATAGGCGGGGCATGCAATGCGACGCGTTAACTCTCTTTTAGGTATGGGTTCGTAATCTGATGACAAGTTTAATGGAATCGGAGAGCACCATGGAGACCAACGATCCGTTCGCGGCCAACTACCCGACGCCCACTGCGGCACGCCCGCTGCTGGGTCTGACCGTTCTGGTCGTTGAAGACAGCAGGTACGCCTGTGAGGCGATGCGCCTGTTGTGCCTACGCTCTGGCGCGCGCATCAGACGGGCGGACTGCATCCGCTCAGCACGCCGCCATTTGCAGGTCTACCGGCCATCGGTTGTTGTTGTGGACATGGGCCTGCCGGATGGTAACGGTGCGGATCTGATTGCAGAACTGGCACAAGCAGACGCGGAAAAAAGTGTGGTGCTGGCCACATCCGGTGATGACGGGCTGGAGCAGGAGGCGATGGCAGCAGGTGCACAGGGCTTCCTGAGCAAACCGATCACATCTCTAGCCGTTTTCCAGCAGATGATCCTTGCCACCCTACCCCAAGACCGCCAGCCTTCAGGCTTGCGCCTTATTGAGGATGAACAGGTATCGCCGGACGAGCTCGCGTATCATGATGATATAAACTATGCGGCCGAACTTCTGGAAAACCTCCCCAATGATAAGGCGCTGGATTATATTGCGCAGTTCCTAAAGGGGGTTGCACGCTCGGTCGAGGATGGTCGCATGGAGCAAGCAGCAATCGCATTGGAGGGAAAGCGCGCTGAAGGAAGAGGAACCGCATCAGAAGCGGCCCAAATTGCAGGCCTAATCCAGCAGCGGTTATCTCAGAAAATTGCGATCTAGCGTGACTTGAGCGCTGGGTCATCGGTGACACGTACAAGGCGGGTCATATCACCAAGGCTTTCACGCTGCTGCCCGTTGCTGTCAAAGTTCGCTGGTGACAGCCAGGCTGCATATGCTTCCTTGAGCGCAGGCCACTCCGGATCGATCGCGGCGAACCAAGCGGTGTCGCGATTACGCCCCTTAACCACCATTGCTTGCCGGAACACGCCTTCGAAACTCAGGCCAAGTCGTTCAGCTGCACGGCGCGATGCGAGGTTGAGTGCGTTACACTTCCACTCATAGCGCCGGTAGCCTGCGTCGAATGCCCATGACATCATTAGATACATGGCTTCGGTTGCCGCAACAGTGCGCTGCAACGCAGGGCTATAGCAGATGTGCCCGACTTCAATAGAACCCGCTTCGGGGTTTATGCGCAGATAGCTGGCAACACCTTCCCAATGACCGGTCTGCAAATTCTTGATCGCATAGAAGCATGGATCATGTAGCCCTGCATGATCACGGACCCAGCGATGATACTGCGCGGCTGAAGAAAACGGCCCATAGGGCATGTAATCCCAGACCCCATCGTGACCAACATAAGCGCGGTACAAAAGCGCAGCATGCGCATCTGCATTCAACCGTTCCAAGCGCACATATCGCCCCTCAAGGACATCCCAATCAGGCGCGGGAGGCGGGGTCCAGTCGTGAACGGGCGCGCCTACAGGCGCGGAAGAAACAGATACATTCATACCAGAGTGATAGGGCGCATACAGCTGCGCGCCAAGCATTGATTGATCCTCTCGATACTGCTGCGTAGGAACCTTTGCCTCCGTGGAGCGTTTGCAAAGCAACATCCAAGAGGAGAACTACCATGCCATCCATCTATGACGCCATCAAAGAAGATCACGACTCCCATCGCGAATTGCTCAATAAAATCGAGCAGACGAGCGGCGACAGCCCAGAGCGCCGCGAAGCATGGAACACGTTTTATGAAGATGTAAAATCCCACGCTGCCGCAGAAGAAGAGACCTTTTACTCAAAACTGATTTCCGAGACTTGGGGACAAGACGCGGCGCGCCACTCGGTACATGAACACCAGCAGTTGGATGACCTCATGGAAGAGCTGAACGAGACAGACATGTCATCTTCAGGATGGCTTACCCGCTTCAAGACTCTCAAACATGATTACGAGCATCACATGGAAGAGGAAGAATCCGAAGTATTCGAGCGTGCCAAAAAGGTGATCGGCGAAGAGCACAACGAAGGTTTTGGCAAAGATTTCGAGACCCGCAAGAAAGAAGAGCGAGGCCTGATTGCCAAGAAACGGGAAGACAGCCTCGAAGACTAGTCCGAAACGAAAAAGCGCCGCAGTCTCCTGCGGCGCTTTTTGCATTTAGTCCTGCGGTATCACACGCAGGCCCAGCTCCATCAATTGATCCGGCATCGGATCATTTGGAGCGTTCATCATCATATCTTCGGCACGCTGGTTCATCGGGAACAGGATGACTTCGCGGATGTTGTTTTCTTCCGCCAGCAACATCACGATCCGGTCGATACCGGCCGCACAACCACCGTGAGGCGGAGCGCCGTATTGGAAGGCGTTGACCATACCACCAAAGCGCTTGCGCACCTCATCTTCGCCGTAACCGGCAATTTCGAATGCTTTGAACATGATTTCTGGACGGTGGTTCCGGATCGCACCTGACACCAGCTCATACCCGTTACAAGCCAGATCGTACTGGTAGCCCAACACATCCAGAGGATCACCGTGAAGTGCGTCCATCCCGCCCTGTGGCATCGAGAACGGGTTGTGTTCAAAGTCGATCTTACCTGTCGTCTCGTCCTTCTCGTAGATCGGGAAGTCCACGATCCAGGCAAACGCGAAACGCTCTTTGTCGGTCAGGCCCAATTCTTCGCCGATGACGTTTCGCGCACGGCCAGCGACAGCTTCAAACGCCTTTGGCTTGCCACCAAGGAAAAACGCGGCATCGCCAACGCCAAGACCAAGCTGCACGCGGATCGCTTCTGTACGCTCGGGCCCGATATTCTTGGCCAGCGGTCCTGCTGCTTCCATGCCCTCACCCTGATCGCGCCAGAAGATGTAGCCCATGCCGGGCAGACCTTCTTTTTGCGCGAAGGCGTTCATGCGGTCACAGAACTTGCGGCTGCCACCTTTCGGTGCGGGGATGGCGCGAATTTCGGTGCCTTCCTGCTCAAGCAACTTGGCAAAGATGGCAAAACCGGAGCCCGCGAAATGCTCGGACACAACCTGCATCTTGATCGGGTTGCGCAGGTCGGGCTTATCCGAGCCATACCAAAGCGCCGCGTCCTTGTAGGAAATCTGCGGCCATTCCTGATCAACGGGACGGCCACCACCGAATTCCTCGAAGATACCTGTCAGAACGGGCTGGATTGTATCGAACACATCCTGCTGCTCAACAAACGACATCTCAAGGTCGAGCTGGTAGAAATCGGTGGGCGAGCGGTCTGCACGCGGGTCTTCGTCACGGAAACAGGGCGCAATCTGAAAATACTTATCAAAGCCGGAAACCATGAGCAGCTGTTTGAACTGCTGCGGCGCTTGCGGCAGCGCATAAAACTTGCCCGGATGCAGGCGCGAAGGCACCAGAAAGTCACGCGCGCCTTCAGGGCTGGAGGCTGTGATAATCGGTGTCTGGAATTCTTTGAACTCTTGGTCCCACATCCGTTTACGGATTGAGCTAACCACGTCAGAACGCAAGATCATGTTGCGCTGCATCTTCTCGCGGCGCAGGTCCAGATAACGATAGCGCAGGCGCGTTTCCTCAGGGTATTCCTGCTCGCCGAACACCTGCAAGGGCAGATCGCCGTTCACCTTGCCCAAGACTTCGATCTCGCGAACAAAGACTTCGATCTCGCCTGTGGGGATATTGGCATTCACCAGCTCGGGATCGCGCGCTTTTACTTCGCCATCAATGCGAATGCACCATTCCGAACGAACCTTTTCAACGTCGCTAAATGCGGCCGAATCCGGATCGCAGATAAGCTGCGTCATGCCGTAGTGGTCGCGCAAGTCGATGAACAGAATACCGCCGTGATCTCGCACACGATGAACCCACCCTGAAAGGCGGACGGTGTTGCCCACATCCTTGGCGTTCAATTCAGCGCAGGTCTGGCTTCGATAAGCGTGCATGACGGTTCCTCTTGTGGCGGTGAATGCTTTGTGGGCGACGCCACAAGCATAGTAATATATCGCGCGCAGCTACACCGCGCGCAGACTGTGAAGTCAAGGGGACAGGCCTATAAATGCAAACTACGGGACGGAACCGGCGCATCCCAGCCCCGGAAACTGCGGCTTCGGGTCAGACCTGCCGGATCGCCCAATCAGCCATCTCGGGAAGCAGCACATTCATCACCTGCTGAAAGACTTCTACAATTTGCGCTGGCGTGTCGTTTGGTACTGATGCGGCCTGTGTGAAACGGCGCGATGCGACAATGCGCTGATCGGCGTCGTTGACGATTGTAACGTTAATATCAACGCGTGCCTCAAGGGTGGCATCGACCAACCGGTTGACTTCGAACGCGTCGATACGCGTTAGCAACGCCTTGTCAGGGATCGGGCCTGCATCGGTGCGACCAACATAGGCGATGCGCCCGGTTTCGGAAATGCTTCGAATCAGCAGTGACTGAACCACGGCGGGCACTTCGTCGCTCCAACGGGCATCAGGCAGATAGGTGATAGAGGCCGGAGCCGGCTTGATCATGATCCGGTCACTTGTTAGCGCCGCAGAGGCCTGTGGCTGAGCGACAAGCAACGTACGAGAGGTGCGAGGGCCACTTTTTGAGCCGGATACGGCAAGCAAATCATAGGTATCCAGCGGTTTTGAAGCCGAATTAAGCGAAGACAGGGTGCTGCACCCGCCAAGGGCACACATACTGCCCAACAGTACCGTTCTGCGGCTTGGAAAAGTCATAGCTCTATCTCCTGTATTCGGGCACGCGGCCATCAAGGATAAATCCTGCCGGGTCACGGTCAATCTTGCGGCTAATGTCGGAAAGCGTTTTCAGTAGCGATCGCGCGTCAGCGGCAAGTCGGGTGATCTCTGGCAGACCGCGGCTGGCGAAACTGTCTACCGCAGGTGCGGATTGGGAAACGGCACGCTGTATCTGGCCAACAACGGCATCGCTCCGTGCAATAAGCGCACGCAGCTCTGCGGCGATCTCCGGCACATCACGGCTTACTTCTGTAACGGCCTGTGTGATCTGGTCCGAGGCACTTCGAATGTCCGCCACCATCGGGCCAAGGTCCGTATCAAGAACATTGGTCGCCGCGTCAAAGCTGGTCTGCGCAGAACCAAGCGTGCCTTGAGCCGTCGTAAGAGTTGTATCAAGCGTCGCGAGACTGCTTTGCGCTCTGCCAAACAGCGCATTAGCAGAGGCAATAGCCTCCTGCGCCGCTTCTGCCATTGGATCCAACTGATCCGTAGCGTTGGTCAGGTTTGCGGCGACATCTTCGACTGCCTTGTTGGCGCGCGCAACGCCGGTGCGAATGTCAGTCATGATGACGGGAACATCGTTGGTCACAACGGTTTCAATCGTCGTGATCGCACGTTTGGCATCATCAAGAACCAGCCTTGCCTCCGCAACCATGGCAGTACCGTCGCCTTCTACAAGATTGTCGAACCCGTCTGATGCTTCTGTCACAGCAATAAACGCTGTGTTGGCTTCAGCCAGCGTTTGCTCCAACTCTGCCAACCGTGCATTGAGCAGCGTTGCAGTTTCGGAGAACCCGTCAAGCGTTGCGCCCGAGCGCGCCTGCAAATCGGCTATGGCGGTATTGGTCGAAGTGGCCGCATCCGAAAGCTGCGCAAGAATGCGTGGAACATCTTCGTCCAATATCTGGCGCGCCTGATCGAACGTGCCTTCTGCTTTGGCGATAGCATCGGCTGATCCTGCTAGCGCTGTATCAGCACTCTCGAACGCGCTCGTCGCGGCAATCAGCGTGCTATCTGCCTGCTCCAGCGTGGTTGCGACTGTCGCTCCAATTGCATCCAGCCGCTCAGTAAACTGGGTGATATGCGATGTTGCTTCACGAACGGTGCCGGTAATCTCCGAGAAATCGTTGATTGCCTCATCCAGCCGCCCCGATGATGCATCGAGATTGCGCAGAATGTTGGTCACATATTCCTGATTTTCCGGTCCTGCCAGCTTCTGGAACTGCTCCATCAGCTTTGTTGCTTCAATCAGCAAATCCGGTGCTTCCTGCACCAACGTCTGCACAGTCGAACGGCGCGACGGAATAATCATCACCCCGTCGTCATTTACCGCAAGCGGCGCCGCCTGCGGCGTCCCACCGGAAAGCGAAATATAGGAAACCCCGGTCACCCCTTGGGACTGCAGTTGCGCCACCGTATCCGAGCGCACGGGAATATCCGCTTCAATCTCAATGGTGGTGAATACCTTGGCAGGATCGTTGTCATCAATCCGCAACCCTATGACACGTCCCACTGAAATACCGTTGAACAGAACATCGCCAGAAGCATCAAGACCGGAGACATCATCGAAAAGGATGCCGTAGTTTTGATATTGCTTGTTAACCTGCACACTGGCGAGCCATATAAAGAACCCCAGCGTCCCCAGAATGGCCAAAAGCGTGAAAACGCCAATCAGAATATAGTTCGCACGGGTTTCCATCAGGCGACCCCTTCCTGTTTGGCCGAGGAAGAGAGAGCAGCCCGGGCGCGTGGCCCGTGAAAATACTCATGCACCCAAGGGTGATCAACGCGCAGCATTTCATCCATAGTGCCTACCGCCAAAACTTTCTTATCCGCCAGCACAGCAACCCTGTCACATATGGCATGAAGGCTGTCCAGATCATGTGTCACCAGAAAAACTGTCAGCCCCAACGCCGCTTGTAGCTGCTTGATCAAAATATCAAAAGCCGCAGCGCCAATCGGATCCAAACCTGCTGTCGGCTCGTCCAGAAACACAATTTCCGGATCCATTGCGATTGCGCGGGCAAAACCTGCCCGTTTGCGCATACCGCCCGACAGCTCTGACGGGTATTTCATCATCGCGTTTTCGGGCAGCCCCACCATGCGAACCTTGATACCCGCAAGGGTTTCGCGCACTTCATCGGACAGGTCGAGCTGTTCGCGCATGGGCGCTTCGACGTTCTGGCGCACGGTCAGGGACGAAAACAGGGCACCGTCCTGAAACATCACGCCCCACCGTCGACGCAGCGCACGGTAATGCGCCTCGGATGTTGACCGGACGCTTTCGCCGAACACCTCGATCTGGCCCTCGTTCGGTTCCAGCAATCCGACAATGGCACGCAGCAGAACGGACTTGCCTGTGCCAGAGCCGCCAACGACGCCGATGATTTCGCCGCGCCGCACATCAAGGTCCAGACCGTCATGTACCGTGTGCGTGCCAAAGCGTGTGACCAGATTGCGGACGCGTATGATGGGGTCTTGTTCGGTCATTATTACACCCCCACGATGGCGAAAAAGATTGAAAACAGCGCATCCATAACGATGACCATAAAAATCGAAAGAACAACCGAAGCGGAGGTCAAGCGGCCCAATGACTCTGCGTTACCGCCAACTTTCATCCCCTCATAGCATCCGATGATGCCAATGATCAGGGCAAAGAATGGCGCCTTGATCATGCCAACGCCAAAGTGCCAGACATCCGTGTTGTTGACCAATCTGGTCTGGAACACAGCCGGAGAGACACCCAGTTCGATCCATGACATCAACGCACCGCCGACAAGCCCCGAGATATCAGCGATGAACCCCAGCGCAGGAAGCATCAGCATCAATGCCAGAACGCGGGGGACCACAAGGATCGTCACAGGATCAAGGCCAAGCGTGCGCATGGCGTCGATTTCCTCGCGCATTTTCATCGACCCGATCGCCGCGGTGAAGGCCGAACCAGAGCGGCCCGCGACGATGATGGACGTCAGCAAGATGCCAAGTTCTCGCAGGATAGAGATGGCGATCAAATCTACCACAAACACTTCTGCCCCGAACTGACGCAATTGGGCAGAGCCCTGAAATGCCAGAACCACACCAATCAGAAACGCCATCAGCGCCACGATCGGCACCGCATTCACGCCGATCTCTTGGCAGTGATGCACAACAGAGGTCAGCCGCAGGCGGCTTGGATGGCGGATAATCCCGCCCAATGTTGCAATCACCTGGCCCAGAAAAGAGACAAGCTCGGTTGCCTTGCGAAGGCCATCGACCACTTTGCGTCCGTAGCCCTCGAAACGATCAAGAATGTTCACCGGTTTCGCAAGCTCAGCCTCTGTCGGCGGCATGTTCTTTCGCACGGTGTCAATCAACTGCGCCTGTGCGTCGCTTGCACCGGTGATCGGCACCTCGCGACCAAGGTTCGCAGCCGCTAATTGCCGGTCAACCAATAACCACGCGCCCGCCGTATCCATCTGGCTGAGTCCGCTGACATCAATAGCGGTCAAAGCATCTGCATGCAGTTCCTGAGCGCTCAACTGATCTATCGTATCAATGAGCAAGCACCCCGACAGCACAAGTTTGCCATCGTCCCGCGACACGCTGACAGTTTTGTTCTGCAATGAATTAAGCCCGCTCATTCAGCGCTGCCATGGAGGGTTCGCATCTAAAGCTCCGTAAAAGACCTTTGCGCGCCTATATCCCCGATGCGGGGTTTGGGTTCGGGCAGGTCAGTTGATGTTCGGCACTGGTTATGACCCAAGGCGGGCACACTGCAAACAGCGGCAGTGTAGTGTCCAGATTTCGCATGTACCTTGATAAAGATCAAACAACTACGGCACACCCTATGCTAATGTTCACGATAACTATAGGCTCAGAAGAAATGGCGCAGATGCGCCCCGCCATATAACGGAGAACATCAGTCACATGCATGCCCGCTCAATCCTCACAGGTGGCCTTTGCGCCATTTTGTTGACCGCCTGTACGCAGACATCCATCGACACAAGGCACGCGATTAAGCGCGGACAGGTGATTTATGCGAAAGAGTGTTCCCAATGTCATGGGGTGAACGGCGAAGGGGCCGGCCCGGAATCTCTGGGTATTGGAGTTGCCCCACCGGATTTAACAGGGTTGAGCGCGCGTAATGACGGCGCATTCCCGCGGGAGTTCGTGCGGCGTTTCGTGATGGGCCTGTTGGAAAAAGACGATCCTGACGCGGCAATGCCGGAGTTCGCTCAGGTTGGCCTTAGACACGTCTACCCGGATGGTGGCGCAGATGGTGAAGTGCTTGAAGCCGATTTCACCGATCTTCTCGACTATCTTGAAGCGATCCAGAAATAGAAACTGGCGCGGCCTGTCTGGCCGCGCTCAGCCACGCCTGTGTCGGGTTGGAAAGTTGAATGTTTCAACTAGAAACGCCGTGAAAAGGCCAAAGGTCAGCAACCCGTGGGCGGCTGTCATACCTGCAAGCAGTCGCCAGTCTGTGCCCAGCACAATATCCCCATAGCCAACCGTGGTGAACGTCGCGATTGCGAAATAGATCGCAGGCTCAAGACTGTCGAAAAGCCCCAGCGCCATATACAATAGCGCCCATCCCCAGACAGAGCAGGTCAGGGCGAAAAGTATCCACATCGCAGCGATGCCAAGATCATAGGCCAGCGGCAGCCGCGCATATCCGAACGCATGCGTTTCATCCAGCCACCGCAGCATCCGTGCAGCAACGGCAAATATTGCGATTGAGACAGCAAGCAACGCGATGATCATCAGCGTTCCGATCAACAAGGCATGTAGCATTGATAACGTCCTTCAATCTGCTCTGACATGGCCCGCACACAACCGCAAACCGGGTCCATCCATTGGTCGCTGTATCAGCCATGACACCGAGAAACATCCTGCAACTAACATATCCGCGTCTATTGGTGGATGGTGACAGTTGTCAAAACGGCTTTCGCTCGCTTGACCGCCCGATTGTCGAAACACTTATGCTCCCTGTCAGGACGCGTGTTGCCATAATGCTGGAATGAAGCCATGCTTCCTCCACACCAATGGATAATGGAATGACAGCCGACCTAGAAGATACTCAGATAGCGATTTTGGGTGCGGGGCTAATTGGTGCCTGTTGGGCAGCGCTTTTTGTCCATCACGGCGCGACTGTCCGCGTGTGGGATCCGCAGCGTACAGCGCTCGACAAACTGGCCGAGCGGATGACACGCCCTTTGGCTCAGTTGAAAGAACTGGAGCCGGAGTCTGCCAGTCAGGGCAAGGTGGTCTACCATGATATGGTCGAAGAAGCAGTCGAGGGCGCTGTACTAATTCAGGAAAACGGCCCTGAGAACCTTGACCTAAAGCACGCCCTCTACACCCGTGTTGAGCCGATGATGGCACCGGATGCAATCCTTGCCTCTTCCACATCTGCGCTCACGTGGTCAGAGCTCGCTTCCGGCTTCTCCGACCCTGATCGCCTGATTACAGCTCACCCTTTCAATCCACCGCATCTTGTTCCGCTGGTAGAAACATTTGGACATGACGCTGACCGGTTGAACCGCGCCGAGGCGATCTACCGCGCAGCCGGTCGCGTGCCTGTCCGGATGAACAAGGACGCCACCGGCCATATTGCGAACCGTCTGTCCTCTGCGCTGTGGCGCGAAGCGGTGCATATGGTGGCCGAGGGAATCGCAGACGTCGCGGCGATTGATGCGGCGCTGGTAAATGGGCCGGGGCTTCGCTGGTCCGTGATTGGGGCACATATGGCCTATCATTTGGGCGGTGGCGAAGGCGGCATGGCCGGATATCTTTCGCACCTTGGCCCCAGTCAGGAACGTCGCTGGGCATCGCTTGGGGTGCCTTCGCTGACGCAGGATGTGTGCACAGCCCTTGTCGACGGAGTAGCGGCAGAAGCTGCAGGGCGCGACATCGCTACTTTGGAGCAACAGCGGGATACCGCGCTGATTGCCCTACTGAAAGCCCGACAGTAAATTCCACCTAGGCACTGACTTGAGCGCGGGCATTACCTGTAGCAACCTGACCTTACGGGAACAGCGCTGGACGGCGCTGGATTAATAAGGTTCACTCAGATTAACGGACAAGGATCACTCATGCCGCTTCTGGATGTGAAAGGACTGACCATCGGCTTCGGCAAAGCCGCGCCTGTCGTTGACGGCGTCAATTTTGCCGTCGACGCCGGAGAGACGCTCGCGTTGGTCGGTGAAAGCGGGTCGGGCAAGACGCTGACCTGTCGTGCTGTGTTGCGCATTCTACCCTCGGGCGCACAGCTGCGCGGTGGCGCGATACGCTATGAACATGACGAAACGAGTTGCGATCTGGTCACTGTCGGAGCGCGCCAGATGCGCAACCTGCGCGGTGATCGTATCTCGATGATTTTTCAGGAGCCGATGCGCTCGCTTTCGCCGTTGCACAGATTGGGCAATCAGGTTGCAGAAGTCCTGCACCTGCACCGCAGCATCGGCAAACAAGATGCAAAAGAGCAAGTGCTTGCCCAGTTCGAGCGAGTGGGCTTTCCTGATCCGGAGCGGGCATGGAGCAGCTATCCGTTTGAAATGTCAGGCGGCATGCGACAACGCGCAATGATCGCCATGGCGATGGTTTCCAAACCCGATTTGCTGATCGCTGACGAACCGACAACCGCGCTGGATGTCACCACGCAAGCGCAGGTTCTGGGGCTGATTAAGGACCTTCAGGCCGAGACAGGAATGGCCGTCATCCTTGTGACCCATGATCTGGGTGTCGTCGCCAACATGGCTGACAAGGTTGTTGTCATGAACAAGGGCCGCGTGATGGAATCAGGAAGCGCCGAACAGGTGCTCGGTTCGCCCGCGCACAGCTATACCAAAAAGCTTTTTGCCGCCGCCCCTGTGATCCCCGAAGTGGCAGCACCCAGACGCATTGAACCGAAAACTGACCTTATTCTCGACATTCGCGGTGTCACAAAAACATTTGCCCTGAGAACCGGCGGGTGGCGCGCACCCCGCGTCATCACAGCATGTCGCGACGTGGATTTGCAGCTGCCCCGCGGCAAGACTTTGGCGGTGGTCGGTGAAAGCGGATCGGGCAAGACGACATGCGCGCGGGTTGCCTTGGGCGCCATCAAGCCGGACGCCGGTGGCGAGGTCTTGTTTTCTGCACGCAAATTCGAGGCGCCGGTCAACGTCCATGACCTGACATCAGCCCAGCGCAGTAGTTTCCAGCGCGATGCGCAAATGGTGTTTCAGGACCCCTATTCTTCGCTGTCTCCGCGGATGCGGGTGCAGGAAGCATTGACAGAACCTGCTGAAATCCACGGTATTGGCACAGCAGCAGAGCGGCGCGAAAAGGCCGCCGAAATGATCCGCATGGTCGGGCTTAGCCCCGATATGCTACCGCGCTTTCCACACGCCTTTTCCGGCGGTCAGCGGCAACGCCTCTCAATAGCGCGCGCGCTGACGCTGAATCCGCGGCTTCTTGTATGTGATGAACCAACCTCGGCGCTTGATGTTTCGGTGCAGGACCAGATCCTTGGTCTCCTTGAAGATATCCGTGACCGCATTGGCCTCAGCTACCTGTTCATCAGCCATGATCTGGCTGTCGTGGCGCGGATCGCGGATGAGGTTGCCGTCATGCGCGCCGGTGTGATCGTCGAACAAGCGTCACCCGACACGCTCTTTTACAATCCGCAACATCCCTATACAAAAGCACTGATTGCCGCCCAGCCGGAGCCGGATATCACGCGCCCCATCGACCTTGATCTGGTCGCAAAAGGGGCGGGAAGCCCCGAGGGCTGGCCCGAAATGTTCCGCTTTGAGGGGCAAGACGCCCCGATGTTACGAGAGCTGGAACCCGGACATAAGGTGCGATGTCATGCGTAGACTGATCACATTAGGTATGGCGCTGGCCCTACTGGCCGTTCCTGCCCTTGCACAGCACGTACCTGTGCAGGAAAGCCGCTTTTGGGCGAGCGAAGTTCAGGCAGGTGATTTGCCCCCTGCCGCAATGCGCATTCCGACAGAGCCATTGGTGGTAGATATCGAAGCCAAAGGCCGCACGCTCGGAAAGCAGGGCGGCACCCTACGCACACTTGTATCGCGGAGCAAAGACATACGCCAGATGGTGGTCTATGGCTATGCGCGGCTTGTTGGCTATGCGCCGGACTACTCACTCCAACCGGATATTCTGCGAGCGGTCGATATCGTGGAGGACCGCCGCTTTACCTTGCATCTGCGTCCGGGCCACCGTTGGTCTGACGGCGCACCCTTTACCTCTGCCGATTTTGCCTATTGGTGGAACAATGTGGCCAACAATCCAAAGATATCGCCCTCTGGTCTGCCTGACTGGATGACGGTTGATGGCAAGATTGGTACGGTAAGTTTCCCAGATGCACATACGGTTGTGTTCGAATGGGAAACACCGAACCCGAATTTCCTTCCGCTTCTGGCCCAAGCCAGCCCCCCCTTCATCTACAGACCTGCGCATTACCTAAAGCAGTTCCATGCCGATTTTGCTGATCCCGCATTTCTGAAACAACAAATCAGAGAAACCCGAGTAAGAAGCTGGGCCGCGCTGCATAACAAGCGCGACAACATGTACAAGTTTGACAACCCCGATCAACCGACCCTGCAACCGTGGATGAATGCCTCTGGTGACGCTTCGTCGCGCAACATCTTTGTCCGCAACCCGTACTTCCACCGCATCGATACTGTTGGCACCCAACTGCCCTACATCGACGTGGTCGAGATGACTGTTGTGGGCGGTGGTCTGGTCGCAGCCAAATCCAACGCGGGTCAGGTTGACCTCCAGGCTCGCGGCCTTGATTTCCGTGATGTACCCATTCTCAAGAAGGGCGAAGCAGATAGCGGCAGCTACCGAACCCTGCTGTGGCTCAATGGTACCGCCAGCCAAATCGCCATCTACCCTAACCTCAACTTCGCAGATCCGGTATGGCGCGAAGTCATGCGCGATGTCCGGTTCCGTCGCGCCCTAAGCCTTGGCATTGATCGCCGCATGATCAACCGAGCCCTCTATTTCGGTCTGGCCAATGAAGGCGGCATGACCGCGCTTCCGCGCAGCCCGCTACATGATCCCGAAGACCTGTTGGCTTGGTCACGGCTGGATATCGACTATGCCAACTTACTGCTGGACCAGATGGGGCTGACCGAACGCGCTGCGAACGGATTGCGCCTATTGCCTGATGGTCGCCCGATGGAATTCGTCGTTGAGACGGCTGGCGAACGGCAGGAAGAAGAAAATGCACTCACCATCATTACAGACACCTGGCGCGAGCTTGGCATCCGCCTGATTATGCGCCCTCTGGACCGCGACATTCTGCGCAGCCGGATATATGCGGGGACCGGCATGGCTGCCGTATGGTATGGCTGGGACAACGGCCTGCCCCGCGCGGAAACATCGCCCAAATACCTTGCACCAACCCAGCAGGAATTCTTTTCCTGGCCGAAATGGGGGCAGTATTATCAAACGATGGGCAAAACCGGTGAAGCGCCCGACATGGAAGGCCCGAAACGGTTGTTGCAACTGGAATATGACTGGGCCCACACCACCGATCCCGATGAGCGTGCAGCGATCTGGGCCGAAATGCTGGACATCCACGCGCAACAGCAATTTGCCATCGGCATTCTATCTGGCGCGCCTCAACCCGTCGTCGTTTCAGAGCGGCTTCGCAACGTGCCGGAAATTGGCATCTGGGCCTATGATCCGGGCGCGCATTTCGGCATTCACCGGGTTGATGAATTTTACTTTGAAGACGCGTTCATGCAGGTCAGCCAATGAGAATACTTCTCTATGCCATTCGCCGTTTTGCAACGATGCTGCTGACGCTCTGGATCGTGTCGATACTTGTGTTTGCCATCATCAATCTGCCTCCGGGCGATTACCTAAGCAACCAGATCTCCGAACTGCGTGCCACCGGACAAGCGGCGGGCGTCGCCAAAGCTGAGTTCTTGCGCACGGAATATGCGCTCGATCGACCGTTGTGGGAGCAATACATGATTTGGGCAGGGTTTATGCCCGGCCCTCAGGGCTTTTCCGGGCTGATCCATGGAAACTTTGGCTGGTCGTTCGAATTTGACCGCCCCGTCGCCGAGATTGTTGGCGATGCGCTTTGGCTGACGGTTCTGGTCAATCTTGCAGCCGTGCTTTTCGTCTATGTCGTAGCACTCCCTCTAGGTGTGCTCGCCGCTGCGCGTTCGGAAACGTGGGTTGACTACACAGCAGGGTTTGTCGGTTATCTGGGGCTTGCCACTCCAAACTTCCTGCTGGCATTGATCCTGTTTTACTATGGACACAAATATTTTGACCTGCCTATCGGTGGGTTGATGGCGCCGGAATTCGAAGGTGAGCCAATGACTTGGGATAAGGTGAAATCAATCCTGGTTCACCTTATCGTTCCGACATTCGTCATCGGCACATCTGGCGCGGCAGCCATGATGCAACGCCTGCGTGCCAATATGTTGGATGAGTTGAGCAAGCCCTACGTCGAAACGGCCATTGCCAAGGGCATGAAGCCGTCCGCAATGCTAAGGAAGTACCCGCTTCGGATGGCGTTCAACCCGTTCGTGGCCGACATCGGTAACCTGCTGCCTGCTATGGTATCAGGGTCGGTGCTGGTCTCTGTGGTGCTGGGTTTGCAAACCATTGGTCCTTACCTGCTCACTGCGCTCAAATCCCAAGACCAGTTTCTTGCGGCCTTCGTACTGATGTTTGTGGCCCTGCTCACACTCATCGGCACTATGATCTCTGATGTGCTACTGATGCTGCTTGATCCGCGCATCCGCATGGGAGCACGAGACGCATGAGCATCCAACCTGACAACCGCTTCGTCGACACAGCCCCGTGGTCAGATGAAGCAAACCTTTCTGCTCCGGAACGCGCTGAATTCGACGCACCCAGCTACATCCTTATCTGGCGCAAATTTCGGCGCCATAAACTCGGGCTGATCTCCGGCCTGTTCCTGCTGTTTTGCTATCTGATCCTGCCAGTTGCAGGCTTCGTTGCCCCCTATACCGCCAATGAACGCAGCGCCGACTATCTGTATCATCCACCACAAGAGATCAATTTGTGGCATGAAGGCGAATTCATCGGCCCCTTTGTCTACCCCACCACAGCCGTCGCAGACCTTGAAAACTATCGCTGGCGCTACACGCTCGATACAACCCAACCGATGCCGCTCAGGTTTTTCTGCGAGGGCGCTGAGTACAAAGTCGCAGGGCTTATCCCTTCGGACACGCATCTGTTCTGTGCTCCCAGCGGCGCTACCGTCTTTCTCTGGGGCAGTGACCGCTTGGGGCGCGATGTTTTCAGTCGCATCCTGTATGGCGCTCAACTGTCCCTCACCGTGGGCCTCATCGGCATTACCGTCAGCTTTGTCCTCGGGATCTTCTTCGGAGCCATAGCAGGCTACTTCGGCGGCAAAACCGACTGGCTAATAAACCGTGTGATCGAAATTCTCCGCTCCCTGCCAGAGCTGCCACTCTGGCTTGCGCTTTCCGCAGCGGTGCCCTCCAATTGGAGCCCGGTATCGGTCTTTTTCATTATCTCGATCATTCTCGGCATTCTCGATTGGCCCGGCCTTGCCCGTGCAGTGCGCGCTAAATTCCTGAGCTTGCGCGAAGAGGAATACGTCCGCGCAGCAGAGATGATGGGCGCAAAGCCCGCTCGCGTGATCCGGCGTCACCTTCTTCCCAATTTCATGAGCCACCTGATTGCCAGCGCCACACTCTCAATTCCCGCTATGATTCTTGGCGAAACCGCGCTCAGCTTTCTGGGTCTTGGCCTGCGTGCGCCTGCGGTTTCATGGGGGGTTATGCTGAACGATGCACAAAACCTTGCCAGCATCGAAATCTACCCTTGGACCGCGATCCCTATGCTGCCGATCATCGTGGTCGTGCTGGCGTTCAACTTCCTCGGTGATGGCCTGCGGGCGTCTCTCGACCCCTACCGCACGTAAAACGGGCGCAGCATTTCTGCCGCGCCCCTATTTCTTTTGGCCATAAATATCCCGGTAGGCGCGAGAGGCAGAGCCTCTCGCATTTTTTACGTCAGCCAAAGACCGATGTCGAAAATCAGCCCAGTTCGCCTTCCGCGTACCAACCGCCCAATTTCACTTCTGTTTCAGTGCCGATCATCTTGGCGAATTCAGCTGGATCCTGCGTGCCGTTGTCACGGCCACGATAGTGGTACGGGTAGACGTACGTTGGTTTAAACTCTGCAACTGCAGATGCCGCTGCATTCGCGTCCATTGTAAATGGAAGGTTCATACAGACGAACGCCAGATCGATATTTTCCAGCGCGCGCATTTCTGGCGTATCTTCCGTGTCGCCCGAGACATACATGCGGAAACCTTCAAAGTTCAGCACATAGCCATTGTCGCGCCCTTGCGGGTGAAAGTTCTTACGCTCTTCTGTTATGTTGTAGGCGGGAATGGCGTCGATGCTCAGATCGTTGAAAAGAGCTGCACCACCGTTTTCAACGGCACTTGCCTGTGCTTGCATCGTCTCGGGCAACATCGCAAAAACAGCGGGGTTGGCAATGATCTGCGTGCCCTCAGCTACGATCGCATCAAGCGTTTCCTGATTGTAGTGATCACCATGCTCATGTGTGATCAGCACCAGATCAGGCGCGGGGAAGTCTGTATATTTGTCTGCGCCGCCTACCGGATCTACGTAAATTACGCCGACCGGGGTCTGGGCCACAAAAGAGGCGTGGGACACAGGCGTGATCGTGATCGGCCCTGCTGGTGTCTCAAATGAATCTGCGCCATGGGCCGCTGCGAAGGCAGCATATGGCAGGATTGTTACCGCGCCGGCAGCGGCTGCGGTGGTCATCAAGAACTGGCGGCGGGAAGGAATAGCGATGTCAGACATGTTGGCTCCTAAAATGAATGCTCTATTCATTGCGAGCTAGAGCTAACCGCCTAAGGATCAAGAGCTACCGATCATCCCCCGTGTTAGCGCCCTCCGCCTCTTCTGTCATTTCCTCGATAGACGCATGCGCAGCGGCGGCCACTTTTTGCTTTTGCTCTTCTGTCAGGTCTTCGGCCTTACCATCGGCCAGCCGTACAGTTACTTCGCGGTGGGCAAACTTGATCCCCTCACGCTCGAACAGAGCGCGGATTTCTTCATACACCCGTTTGCGCACAAGCCATTGATCGCCCGGTTTGGTCATAAATTTGACGCGGATAATCATCGCGCTGTCCTGCATTTCAATCACGCCTTGCGACTTCAGCGGCTGGATAAAGTTTTGCCCGATAACCGGATCATCCAGCAATTCAATGCCAAGCTTTTTGATCAGCTTGCGCACCTTTTCCACGTCCGTGTCGTAAGTCACACGCAATGGCAGCTTCATAATGACCCAGTCACGGCTGTAGTTGGTCATGACCTGCAATTCACCGAAAGGAATTGTGTGTAGCGCACCCAGATGGTGGCGTAGCTGGAATGACCGAACCGAGATTTTCTCGACCGTGCCTTTCACGCCCCCTACGTCCAGATACTCGCCCTTGCGAAACGCGTCATCGAACAAGAAGAAAGCGCCGGCAAAGATATCACGCACCAACGCCTGAGAGCCAAAGCCGACAGCAACGCCAACAATACCTGCACCAGCAAACAGCGGGCCCACATTTATGCCGACTTCCATCAGGACAATCAGGATAATTGTGACCACCACAACGATCAACGTGAAGTTCCGGAATAACGGCAGCAGTGTCGCCAGACGGGATGCCGAAGAAGCCGCACTGCCCTCATCCCCCAGCTCTGCCTCTTCCTCTTCATCACCGGATTCTTCGGCGATCTTGGTATCGATCCAGATGCGGAACGCATGATAAATCACGTAACCGATGAAGATGATGATGATAATGTCGAGAAGGCGGTCCAGCACGGATTCGACCATGCGCGCGCCGTCATTATCCCAGATGTAGAAAAACGCGTAGGCACCTGCGACAAAGGCTAGAATACCGGCCACCCGCCGCGCCAGCGCCTCAAAACTGCTAAGCACGTGCACGGGCTGTCCATGAGCAGCTGACAGCATCTCATGCTCGGCTTCTGTCAGCTCTGCCTCCGTCGGAGGGGTCGGAACATGCGCCTGCTCAATCCGCGCAGCCAACGGGCCTGCGTCACTGCCCGCCCCGAGTGATGTTTCAGGAGGCGCATCCGGATCGGGCCCGTCTTCGCGCAACTCACGTAACGTTCGGGCCTCTAACTCAAGGCGCGCCTGCTCTGACGCCTCGAATTCTGCCTGTTTTTCACGCATCAGACGCACCACACGAGCGCGCGCAAAGCTTCGTTCGATCAGGTAGTTCACCACTCCATACACAACGATGATCGAAATCAGAATTCCGTATGCCCCCGCGATCAGCGGAATTGAGCTGGGTTTTTCAAGCACAAGATCAATGGTCAGTTCAAACCAGGCAAAGATCACATAGGCGATCACGACGGGCGCCCAGGTACGGCTGAGGAACCGTATCAACATGCCGACCTCGGACATCTCTTTGCCCTGTCGCAAGGCATTGGAGATAGCCCTGTGATTTACCACCACCAACAGCACATTCAGCAAAACAACTGCCGCCGACAACACGGCCGCGACAAAGGCATAGACGTCATAGTTCAGCCCAAGCTCTCCGATCCAGATGCCGAAAAGGATCGCGCAGATGTCAAAACTGCCAAGCCCCCACATCCAGCGGTGCAGTCGCTTTGCATCGCGGTCAGAAAAGACAGGAATACGGTATTGCGTCAGGAACGGGGAGAGTATCATCCGCCACAAACCTGCGGTCACACGGCAACAGAAATAGGCGATATTGATCAGAGTGACGGTGAACTGCACCGCGCTATCCTCGAGCGGCGGAAAGAAGATCACTCCAATCACATATGCCACCCCCATCGAGATAAGGATGCCGATGACTCCCATGAAGAACCGAAACACCAGAAATGGCATCTTTTCGGCATATCCCGTGGGCGTTTCAAGCACGCGACTGACCACAAAACGCTTGGCGATCCGTTTGCCAAACACCTCGCGTTCAACCAGAACACCAATGCCGAACAGCAGCAAACTCATCCCCAGAATTTTCACGAAAAGCATGATCGTGCCGTCCGGCGAGGCTGCGCGTAAAATATAAAGCACTTCGTTTACCGCAACCGGCATCTGGCCAAGCCGCTCAATCAACGCGTCGCGAAACAAGTCGGCGTTCTCTTGCGCCTTCATCAAACGTGACATCTCTGACTTCTCCGGCCTCTGTTCTACAAGATCAGGAGCAGGTTCGGACTGGGTGATAACCGTGCCGTCGCTGTTAATCACAATGATCCCTACACCATCGCGGGCTGCGTTGCGCAAAGTCTCGGCCAATGTTTCGTCTGCAGCGTCGGCGCTTTCGGTGCTGCTGAGATTCAGCAGTGAACCCAGACTTTGCGCCCGAACATCTGATGCAGGCGAAAGCACCAAAAACATTAGCGCCAAAACAGCCAGAAGCAGGCGATATATCATCATTTTAGTCCCTCACGCGCGTGCGCCGTTGGTCAGCAGTCACTATGTTGTGACGCTACGGGCTCGGCCCACGCATTGCAATTGTCACTCGAGTGCCCAGTTTCTGTGCTCAACTTGGTCGAACGCTCGATCTTCATGATGTTTTACAAGCGTTAGGCTTTCGTGCCATAGCGAAATGGGGTTGCGGTGTTTGCGCCCCTCTGACGCGCAGCCCAAGGACATGTCTATGACCGCGACCCCGATTGCCGACCGTATCGCCGTATTAGGCTTAGGGTATGTGGGACTGCCCCTGACACTGGCGCTGGCCCGCGGCGGGTTTGACGTTTTGGGCTTTGACATTCATGCGCCTGTCGTTGAAGCCCTACGCGCTGGCCGAGACCCCAACGGCGAGATCGCTGGTGAAAAAGTGGCGGACAGCACCGCGCGGTTTTCGCATGATCCTGCGGACCTGGCAGGCCGGACCGCTTTTATTATTGCAGTACCAACCCCGATCACCGATGCCAAAGCCCCTGATCTTGGTCCGGTTCTTGGCGCTTGCGCGTCGATCGCACCGCATCTGACAGATGGCGCGCTGGTTGTTTTGGAAAGCACTGTCTATCCGGGTGTGACAGAAGAAATCTGTGGGCCCGCGCTTGCCGCTGGTAGTGGCCTGACAGCAGGCACGCAGATTAAGCTGGCATATAGTCCCGAACGGGTGAACCCCGGTGATGCGGAGCATTCGATGGAGAATGTGATCAAGATCATCGCCGCGCAGGATGCTGAAACGCTTGATCGTGTTGAGGCGATATACGCCCCTGTGGTCAAGGCCGGTTTGCACCGCGCATCTTCTATCGCCACAGCCGAAGCTGCCAAGGTCATTGAGAACACACAAAGGGATCTGAATATCGCTTTGGTCAATGAATTCGCGCTGATCTTCGAACGGCTCGGCCTTGATACGACTGAGGTACTGGAAGCAGCAGGAACGAAGTGGAATTTCCTGCCTTTCCGGCCGGGCCTTGTTGGCGGTCATTGCATCGGAGTGGACCCCTACTACCTCACCTACCGTGCTGAACAGCTGGGTTATCATCCCGAAGTCATTCTTGCGGGCCGCCGCATCAATGATGCGATGGGCGCGCATGTGGCGCAAACCCTGATCAAGAATATGCTGAAACGGAACATCGGCGTGCGCGGAGCGCAGGTCTTGATCCTTGGATATACCTTCAAGGAAAACTGCGAAGATACGCGAAACACGCGGGTCGCGGACATTGTGGCAGAGCTGGACGAATACGCCGTGAAGGCTGTGGTGCACGATCCTTGGGTCGGTGCAGAGCGGCTGCGTTCAGAGCACGGCCTGACCGCCATCGATACACCTGAGCAAGGTGCATATGATGCGATTATCGTCGCTGTCGGCCATCGCGACTATGTCGAACTGGGCAGCGATGCAGTGCGGGCCTTCGGAAGGCAAGGCGCGGTACTGTATGACATCAAGGGAATATTCGGCAAATCTGGCAGCGACCTAAGGTTGTGAGCTTGCCGGTGACGACAGAAAGAAATCCTATGCCGCAAAATACCATCGCCCAAGCCAACGCCCGCGCCCCTTCGCGACGGGTCATGCTATACAGTCATGACACATTTGGATTGGGCCATTTGCGGCGTTCACGGGCGTTGGCGACAGCGTTGACCGCCGGTGATCCATCTGCGTCAGCAATTATTCTTACCGGTTCACCCGTTGCAGGCCGGTTCACTTTCCCCGAGCGGGTCGATCACATCCGACTGCCGGGCGTCACGAAATTGCCCGATGGCTCCTACATCAGCTCGACGCTTGGGGGAAATATCGATGCCACCACCAATCTGCGCGCCGGCCTGATCCAGTCCGCAGTAGAACAATACCGTCCCGACCTGTTGATCGTCGACAAAGAGCCGACAGGGTTTCGCGGCGAACTTCTAACCACGCTGGAATGGCTGCAGGAACAAGGACACTGTCGCGTGGTTCTGGGCCTGCGCGATGTGCTGGACGAGCCAGAGGTGCTGGCCGCAGAATGGGCGCGCAAAGGCGCGGTTGCTGCTGCAGAAGCCTACTATGACGAATTTTGGGTATACGGTGTCGAAAATATATATGATCCGACAAAGGGATTGCCCCTTAGCGATGCGACCCGCGCGCGCATGCACTACACGGGCTATCTGCGCCGTAAAATGACCGACAGTGCCGATGTCCCTGACGAACCTTACATCCTGATCACACCGGGCGGTGGTGGTGACGGTGCCGCGATGGTGTCGCTGGTGCTGGATGCCTATGAGGCCGATCCGGATCTGGGCCCGCACGCGATGCTGGTATACGGCCCGTTTCTGTCCGGCGAAGTGCGCGATGCGTTTGATGCCCGCGTCGACGCCTTGGGCGGTCGTGTCACGGCAACCGGTTTCGACAGCCGGATCGAAGCGTTGTTTGCCGGCGCGGAGGGCGTCGTCTGCATGGGCGGCTATAATACCTTTTGCGAGGTGCTCAGCTTTGACCAGCGTGCGGTGATCGTACCGCGCACAGTGCCACGCCTAGAGCAATGGATCAGGGCCAGTCGTGCTGAAGAACTGGGGCTAGTGCGTATGCTGGACGATGGCCGCGACGGCATGACTGTCGAGGCGATGATCGAAGCGATCCGGGCGCTGCCGACGCAACAAAAACCATCGGATGCGGGGGCCGATGGCCTGCTCGATGGACTTGATATGGTGGTGCAACGCGGTCGCGCCCTTATGGACCAAAAGGACTAACCAGAGATGAGCACGCCCCCCCTAGCTGTCGTTGTAAAAGGCTGGCCCCGGCTTTCGGAAACCTTCATCGCCCAAGAACTTGTCGCGCTGGAGGAAGCGGGATTGCGCTTTGATCTGTGGTCCCTGCGCCATCCCACCGATATCAAAACCCATCCATTGCACGACCGCCTGCAAGCGAAAGTACACTATCTACCCGAATACCTGCATGAAGAACCGCGCCGGGTGCATGAGGCCATGGGAGCCGTCACCGCATTGCCCGGATTTGACGCAGCGGCCGATGCCTATGCCCGTGATCTGGATCGCGATGATACGGCCAACCGCCGTCGTCGATGGGGTCAGGCCTGTGTCCTTGCCCATGAAGCACCAGAAAGCCTGGAAGCGCTCTATGCGCATTTTCTGCACACACCATCTTCAGTGGCGCGCTATGCCGCCATCCTGCGCGGCCTGCCTTGGTCATTTTCGGCACACGCGAAGGACATTTGGACCTCTCCCGAATGGGAACTGCGCGAAAAGCTGTCGCCAGATACCTATGGCGCGGCTTTCGGGGCCACCTGCACAGGTTTTGGCGCAGAGTACCTGCAATCCTTGGCAGACACGCCGGCACGCGTTGACCTTGTCTATCACGGGCTGGATCTTAAGCGTTTCCCCACAGCGCCTGCCCGAACGCCGCGCGCCTCCGGTTCTCCCTTGGCTATGATGTCGGTTGGCCGTCTGGTCGAGAAGAAGGGTTTTGACACGCTGATTGATGCGCTGGCTCTGCTTCCCGCTGAGTTGGACTGGAGCTGGACCCACATCGGGGGCGGGCCTTTGGACTCTGCGATGCGGGCAAGGGCGCAAGCCGCTGGTGTCGCCGATAGGATCACATGGCGCGGTGCCTGCGACCAGCCTGACGTGATCGATGCCATGCGCGCGGCCGATCTGTTTGTTCTGCCGTCGCGCATCGCCGAGGACGGTGACCGCGACGGGCTGCCAAATGTGTTGATGGAAGCGGCAAGCCAGAAGCTGCCAATCCTGTCCACACCAGTTTCGGCCATTCCCGAGTTCATCACGAACGGCCAGCATGGCCTGCTGGCCGAAGACACGCCACAGGCCTTTGCATCCGCAATGATGAAGGTCGCTTCAGACCCTACGCTTGGGCCAAATTTGTCTGATGCCGCACACAAGCGCTTGCATTCAGAGTTCACAATGGCACCGGGCATTGCCCACTTGGCCAAGCGCCTGCGTGGCATCCTGACCAGCATCTGATGCGGCTGGCATTTTACGCTCCTCTCAAGCCACCTGCGCACCCCGTTCCCTCCGGTGACCGCGCAATGGCACGCTCATTAATGCTGGCACTGGACCACATGGGGGCGCAGGTTGATCTGGCTGCCAACCTGCGCAGCAGGGATGGAAAAGGTGACGCGCAGCTACAGACTTCACTGATGGAACAGGCTGAACATCTGCTGCCCGACATCATCACCCGCGGTCGCAGCGCGGGCTGGCAGGCGTGGATCACCTATCACAATTACTATAAGGCGCCCGATCTGATTGGCCCCGCTGCTGCACGCGCGCTTGGCATTCCTTATCTTCTGATCGAAGCGACACGCGCGCGCAAACGTTTGGACGGACCGTGGGAGACCTTTGCACAAGCGGCGGAAGCTGCCTGCGATGCGGCAGATGTGGTGTTTTACCTTACGGATAGGGATCACGAGGCACTGGCCGCACATGCCCCCGCTCAGCAGAAGCTTGTACACCTTGCCCCCTTTCTGCCCCGAACAAATCTGCCGACGCTGGCAAGCGGCACAGACCTACTTGCCGTTGGCATGATGCGCACAGCGGCAAAGCTGCCGTCCTATCGGCTTATCGCCGAAACGCTTTCCTTGCTGCCAGCGCAGACAAAGCTTGTTATTGTCGGGGACGGCCCGGCACGTGCGCAGGTTGAGGCGCTGATGGCTCCTTTTGGCACACGTGTCCGGTTTCTGGGTGCGTTGGAGCCGGACGCGTTGGCAAAGGCCTATGATCGGGCCGGCAAACTGATTTGGCCCGGTGTGGATGAGGCGTTTGGCATGACCTATCTAGAAGCACAGGCACACGGGCTACCCATCATCGCCCAAGACCGCCCCGGTGTGCGCGACGTCCTTTATCCGCGCCCCTATCCTCGTGTTGATGAGGGGGCAGCAGGGCTTGCCGACTTTGCGCTGTCTAAACCTCCCGCGCAGCAGGATATCCAGGACTATATCCGCGCGCGACACTTGCTGCCTGCAGCTGCCGATACCATTCGTGGCGGATTGGCACAGGCTGGTGTGACATGATCCGCCTTGCCCTGTTACGTCACGGCCACACCTCTTGGAATCGAGAAGGCCGCGTGCAAGGCAGCAGTGATATCGCGTTAGACGACAACGCGGTTTCCGACCTGAGCGCGCTGCGCCTTCCATCCCCGTGGGATGAGGCGTCACTTTGGTCCAGCCCCCTCAAACGAGCGACCAAAACTGCAGAACTGGTCGCGCTACGATCAGCACGTACTGATCCCGCGTTGACCGAGATGAATTGGGGCGATTGGGAGGGCCGAGTTGCGCAAGAGCTACGCAATGACCCTGCCTGCGATCATCGGGACATTGAAACATGGGGCTGGAACTATACGCCACCGAATGGAGAAAGCCCTGCGGCGTTACGTGATCGCTTGGTGCCTTGGGCAAATTCGCTGAAAACGGACACCATTGCCGTGTGCCATATCGGGGTGATGCGTGTGTTGATGGCTCATGCCTCGGGGTGGAATTTTGACGGGCCTGCCCCCTTCGCGGTCAAACGCAACCGGCTATTCATCATTGAAATCGACAACAACAACTGGCGCCTGTTGCCGGACCCTGTCCGATTGATAAAGGCCACACCGTGAAGGTCATGATCGTTGTCACCCATTTGCTTGGAACGGGGCACCTGGCCCGCGCACTGACACTGGCGCGTGCCTATATCGCTGCAGGCGACACCGTACAGGTTGTCTCTGGCGGTATGCCCGCACCACTGCTGCAGCATAATGATGTTCCCATGTTGCAATTGCAGCCTGTTCGCTCTGACGGGGTGGATTTTTCACGCCTGTTGGACGCTGACGGGGACATTGTAGAAGAGGCTTATCTTGCGTCACGACAAAAAACTCTATTGGAAACTTTCACGTCTTTCGCACCGGACATCCTGATCACAGAGCTGTTCCCGTTTGGGCGCCGAATACTAAAATCCGAGTTTACAGCCCTGCTGAGTTCAGCATGCGCGCTGCCGACAGCGCCGCTTGTCTGCGCATCCATCCGTGACATCCTTGCGCCCCCCTCCAAGCCCAAAAAAGCTGTTTTTGCCGACGAAATGATTGCCGAATTCTATGATGCAGTTCTGGTGCACTCGGATGAGGCTCTCACCCCGCTGGACCTTAGCTGGCCCGTTTCGGCGCAATTGCGGCCCTATCTTCACTATACAGGTTTCGTGGCACCTGCCCCGGCAACACCCGGTCCTGCGACAGAGGGTTCAGGCGAAGTAATTGTAAGTGCGGGCGGAGGCGATGTCGGCGGTCCGGTCTATGAAGCTGCCATAGCAGCTGCGGCGTTGATGGATCGGCCGATGCGCCTTCTTGTCGGAGGTGCTACCGCGCATTCACGCATTGAGGCGCTCCGCCGTCACGCACCCCAAAACGTTATTGTCGAAGCTGCACGTCCGGATTTCAGACAAATGCTTTATCATGCGGCGGCGTCTGTTTCGCTTTGTGGATACAATACCGCACTGGATATCTTGCAGGCCGGAACACCCGCTGTTTTTGTACCTTTTGACGAGGGTGGCGAAGTCGAGCAAGGATTGCGTGCAACTGCATTGGCCACCCAATCAGGCATAGCATCACTGCCACGTGCGCAGCTGACAGCAGAGAGTCTCTGCGCCGCGCTGGACGACGTGATTGCTGCGCCCCTCCGATCAAGCGCAGGAAGTCTGTTTGACGGAGCTGCGCGCACAGTTGCCTTCACCCACGCGCGGAGAACTCCATGAGAATTGACTGGACACCACTGAAGGCAGAATTGGCGCTTTGGCGGCGCGCAGACCTTGAGCTGCCCGTGTGGTGGCGGGATGATGATGCCGTCGCTGCGACCCCTGCGTTGGAGCGTTTGACCGCTTTGGCCAAAGACGTAAACATCCCCGTACATCTTGCGGTGATCCCTCATTTCGCCGAAGCGTCTTTGAGCGCCGTAATAGCGTCCGAAACCACGCTTATCCCTGTGGTCCACGGCTGGCAGCACGTAAGCCACGCGCCAAAGGGTCAGAAAAACGCCGAGTTCGGACAACTACGGAAAGAGGCCGAAGCCGAGCTTCGCCAAGCTATCGCGCAGTTGAACGAAGAGTTCGGTTCACGCCTGCTGTCGCTGTTTGTGCCACCTTGGAACCGGATAGAACCACGACTGCTGCCCGTCTTGGCAGAGCTCGGCTATGCTGGTGTATCAACCTACGGACCGCGCGAAGTATCTTTTGATGCGCCTGCTATAGTGCAGGTAAACACGCATATCGATCCTATTTACTGGCGCGGGCACCGCGGGTTGGTGCCACCAGAAAAGCTACTGGCCGACATTGTCGGTACTCTCCGTGACCGTCGCGAGGGGCGTACGGATGTGGCCGAGCCGCTGGGTCTGCTCACGCATCATTTGGTCCACACGGATGATGTATGGGACTTTAGCAAAGATGTGATGCGCGTCCTACTGGACGGCGGAGCCACCCCCGCCGACCTACGCGCATTGCTTTATGCGGGACGCAGCCCCAACAACTGACGCGCCTGAGCCGGAGTTGCGACAGGACGCTCGTACTTTTCACACAGATCCGCAGCGCGTTTGATAAGCGCAGCATTCGAGGGCGCGAGCGTGTCTTTATCCAGACGCACGTTATCCTCTAGTCCCGCGCGGGCATGACCGCCTGCGGCAATGGCCCAATCGTTCAAAACGATCTGGTTCGGGCCAACTCCCGCTGCGCACCATAGCGCGTCAGGCACAAGGCGCTCGACAGTCTTGATGTAGAAATCAAATGTTTCGCGGTCAGCGGGCATGGCATTTTTCACGCCCATGACGAACTGGATATAAAGCTGGCCCGGGATGCGGCCATCCCGGTTCATTTCGGCGGCCTTGTGGATATGGCTCAGGTCGAATGCTTCGATCTCGGGCTTGACGTCATAGGTGCGCATTTCGGACGCCAGCCAGTCCACCAACTCTGGCGGGTTCTCATAAACGCGGGTCGGGAAATTGTTGGACCCGACAGACAGGCTTGCCATATCCGGCCGCAGCGAAAGCATCGCACCCCGTTCATGCCCCGCGCCCGATCGCCCACCGGTCGAGAACTGTATGATCATATCAGGGCAATGCGCCTTAACCCCCTCTTGCAGTCTTGCGAACTTCTCAGGGTCTGACGACGGTGTCTCATCCGCATTGCGCACATGGGCATGGCATATGCTGGCGCCTGCCTCATAGGCGGCATGCGTGCTCTCGATCTGCTCTGAAATGGTGATGGGCACGGCGGGGTTCGCCGCTTTTGTCGGAACAGAGCCAGTGATGGCGACGCATAGGATGCAGGGTGTCATGATGGACCTCGGATCAGCTAAAAGACATGTCAGCCTATCTATACCACGCCAACGCGCCCCGTATACGGCAGCAACGCAGGACGCCCTAGAAAACCTTACCCTAGGTCGCAGTCAGCGCCTTGATCTTGCGTGCAACAAGATAGGAGACCGGCAACGCCAACACCGCACCTATGGCCGCGGCGACAATGATCGCCGTGGGTGACACGTAGCCAGCTGTGAGAACCGCAATGATACCGATCCCGCTAAGGGTCGTCCCGATGATCGAATACAGGATAGAGGCAAGGCGGATCATGAAGCGTTCCTTTCACGCGGGTTTGGTCACGCGGACCATAGCGCTGGCGGAATCAAGGAACCTTGATATGGGTCAATGCTCAGCGCTTCTTTACGAACTCTGTCAGGATCACGATACGCTGGCCTTCCACGCGACCTTCGATGTGGGCATCGTTGTCCTGCACCAGCGAAATCCGGTGCACCGCCGTGCCACGCTTTGCGGTAAAGCCCGCACCTTTGACGTTCAGATCCTTGATCAGCACCACAGTATCGCCATTGGCAAGCGGGACGCCGTTGCTGTCTTTGTGGTTCGTTTCGGCGGCTTGATTGTCGGCCCAAGCCTGCGTTTCCTCATCGAGGTAAAGCTGTTCGGCCAGATCGCGGGACCAATCGGTATCGAGCCGCTTTAGCGTACGCATCGCATAGACTTGCAGCGCGTGGTCCTCGGACCACATGGTGGATGCGATGGGCCGGAAATGATCGGCGGGAGTGGCAGGGTCAGCGCAAAGGGCACAAATCTGGATGCTGGCCTCTGCCGGGCCGCCGGAGACGGGCGTGTCGATAAGCGGAGCATCTGTGGTGCAGAGGGGGCAGGTCATGGGCGGTCCTTTGGGCTGACGTGTTTGTCAGCGGATGTACCACCGATCAGGGCGCGCTGCATGTCGTTTGTCAGGCTCGGACCAATCCATTTGTTTGAGGATGAAATAGCTGAGCGGAAGGGAGATCAGCGCCCCTGCGATAAGCGCGCCGATCATGGTGGGGAAGGAGAAGAAACCGGCCATGATGATGGCCACGGCGATAGCGCCCGAGGTGACGGAGAAGGCGATGGAGTAGATGGCGAAAGCGAAGTGGAGCATGGCGCGGGTCCTCTGGGCTGTGGTCTAGAGGATAGGGCGCTTGGGGGTTTGTTCAAATGGGGTGGTGCGCCGGAGGCGTGGGGGTGGGTGATAAGCACCGGACACGGGCGCTGCCAATTCAGAGATTTGGCAGTCCTAAATCAAAACGAGTACTGAAACACTAACCAAACTGACACCATTGTTGGCAAAAGCGAAATGGCTGAACCGACTGCAAGCAATGCAAATACGAAGCATCTTAACCGTGGGCTGGAATAGTCTTTTATCAGGTACTCAAGACGAAAAACATCGATGGAAAAATCAGGAGATGTTGCAAAAAACGATTTCCAAATTGCAAACTCCACCCTGCGTTGATTCGCCACACAGTCAAAAATTGGGTCGATATCAGGAAGCCCATTGAACATGTAGAAGCTTGTCTCATCGGCGCCTTCGTTTTTAATTTTCTCAATTGGATTATGGTTAATCCAATCTTCACTTTTTTAAAAACCTCAATTATTAATCGATAGATTGACGATTTAATCTTCGCAGGAAAGTTCCAAGTTTCTGGAATATCATGGAAGGATTCCACAACCTCAATACGTCTTGTTTCACAAGCCTCAATCGTTTCTTCGAAGCTACCAATGACGGCATTATCTGTCTTTGTACTTTCTTTGAATTGAATGAAATCAGAATACTGTTCTGAACTTTTTATTGTATCCGGCGCGATAAGTGAAAATATGCCGGTCGCCGCACCCAGAAGCGACAGTCCAATGTACAAAATCTCAACTCGCCGATCCGCTAAGTACTTAAGCCAACCCTCTGAGAGCTCAACAGGACCCAGCAATATATAGTTTTCCAAGCCTGTATTTAGAAAGACCAGAAAGCCAAGAAATGGCGCAACAATCGTCAATCTTGCCAAATTGCTTTTGCCAAAACGTGCCAATCGAGACCATCTGATCGCCTCGTTAAAGTTATTCATAGCCAGTCTATTCCATTTTTGAAAATGAATGTCATGAGACAAAGATAACTTACTTAGCCGCGGCACTCCATCTTGACCCAGTGGGAACGCGCATTGCTTTGCAATACGCTGCCTCCCACCGTCAACAAAAAACCGTCAGCTTTCAGCTGACGGTTTTTTGTTGCTTAGCCATCCATTTTAAGTGCGCTGATGAAAGCTTCCTGCGGAATATCCACTTTCCCAAACTGCCGCATCTTCTTCTTACCCGCCTTCTGCTTATCCAGCAGTTTGCGTTTACGCGAGGCGTCGCCGCCGTAGCATTTGGCGGTCACGTCTTTGCGCATGGCAGACAGGGTCTCACGCGCGATCACCTTGCCGCCAATCGCCGCTTGGATCGGGATTTTGAACATGTGGCGGGGGATCAGGTCTTTTAGTTTTTCGACCATCGCACGGCCGCGCATTTCGGCGCGGTCGCGGTGGACCATCGTGCTAAGCGCATCGACGGGTTCGTCGTTCACAAGGATGCTCATTTTCACCAGCGCATCTTCGCGGTAGCCGATCATCGCATAGTCGAAGCTGGCATAGCCCTTGGTCACCGATTTCAGACGGTCGTAAAAGTCGAACACCACCTCATTGAGCGGCAGATCATAGACCACCATCGCGCGGGAACCGGCATAGGTCAGATCCATTTGGATGCCACGGCGGTCCTGACACAGCTTCAGCACGTCACCAAGGTATTCGTCGGGCACAAGGATCGTCGCCTTGATCCGCGGCTCTTCAAGGTGGTCCACGAACGTCAGGTCGGGCATGTCGGCGGGGTTGTGCAGTTCCTGCATGGAGCCGTCGCGCATGTGGATGTGATAGATCACCGACGGCGCAGTGGTGATTAGGTCGATGTCATACTCACGCTCGATCCGGTCGCGGATCACTTCGAGGTGCAGCAGGCCCAAGAACCCGCAGCGGAAGCCAAAGCCAAGTGCGGCGGATGTTTCCATCTCGTAGCTAAAGCTCGCGTCGTTCAACGCCAGCTTTTCAATGCTGTCGCGCAGGTCTTCGAACTCGGCCGCGTCCACGGGGAATAGGCCACAGAAAACCACAGGCTGGGACGGCTTAAAGCCCGGCAGCGCTTTGTCGCACGGCTTTTTCTCATGGGTAATGGTGTCACCCACGCGCGTGTCGCGCACCTGTTTAATGGAGGCGGTGAGGAAGCCGATCTCGCCCGGGCCAAGCACGTCAATTTCCGTCATGGCCGGACGGAACACGCCGATGCGGTCCACGTGGTGGACGGAGCCGTTTTGCATCATCGTGATGCGGTCGCCCTTTTTCAGCTGCCCGTCCATAATACGGACAAGAACGATCACACCGAGGTAGCTATCATACCATGAATCCACCAGCATCGCCTTAAGCGGTGCATCCAGCGTACCCTTTGGCGCGGGCAGGTGGTGAACGATGGCCTCCAGAGTCTCGACAATACCCTCACCGGTTTTCGCAGACACACGGATCGCGCCAGACGCGTCGATACCGATCACGTCTTCGATTTGTTCAGCCACACGGTCACAATCGGTGGCGGGCAGGTCGATCTTGTTCAGGACCGGCACGATCTCATGATCGGCGTCGATGGCGTGATACACGTTGGCCAGCGTCTGTGCTTCGACGCCTTGCGTGGAATCGACAACCAGCAACGAACCTTCAACCGCGCGCATGGAGCGGGAGACTTCGTAGGCAAAATCGACGTGACCCGGCGTGTCGATCAGATTGAGGACATATTCCTCACCATTGAGCGCCTTGTAGTTGATCCGCACGGTCTGGGCCTTGATCGTGATGCCCCGCTCACGCTCGATGTCCATGCTATCCAGCATCTGCGCTTTCATATCGCGCAAGGCGACGGTCTGCGTCTCTTGGATGAGACGGTCAGCGAGGGTGGATTTGCCATGGTCGATGTGCGCGACGATGGAGAAATTGCGGATGTGTGAAAGTGGTGTCATGAATTGGATATGTAGGGGTTTTGAAGGGCGGTCAAGGTGGATGATGATCCTTGGGGGACTGCTTTTGCGTGCAATTATGACGCGCGTACGCCAGACATCCGGTTGATCGCCGCCAGCGCGGGACAGCATGACGCAGCGGACGCCCCCAAAGACAGATCACGAGCCCACTCACAGCTCCGTGATCTATTGTGTTCACACTTGAATTTCCATCCGGAAAAAGGAGGCGCATAGGGGGCGCGACGGCCAAATTTCGCCGCCTCTCTAAAAATACCCAAAAAGGACAAACCATGCGCCCGATCAATCGTTTAGCCGTGCCTGCATTGCTCGCTCTTCCAACATTTGCTGCCGCTCAGGACACCGCCCCGGAGTGGGACTTCTACGGGCAACTGAACCTTGGAATTATCAATGTTGATAACGGCGTAGATACAGAGACAGCCCTGATCGACAACGACAATTCGAACTCTCGTGTCGGTGTGACCTTTCGGCAGGATTTGGCCAATGGCGGTCAATTCCGGTTCAACTTTGAAACCGCGCTCGGCTTGACCGGATCAAGCGCCATAAATGGCGACGACAACGATCTGGATGCCGGTTACAACCGTCGTGAACTGCGCAAGCTGGAAATCATCTATCAAACAGCCACAATAGGTACATTCTCGTTCGGTCAAGGCAGCATCGCAACAGACGGTTCGGGTGAGGCCGACTTTTCAGGCACTGGCGTTGCTGCCTATGCCGGCACAAGCGACCTTGCAGGCAGCCAATCGCTTGCGCTGACTGACGGGACGATCTCTGGCACTTCCATCGGCAATGCATTCAAAACCTTTGACGGCGGCCGTCGCTTCCGCATCCGCTATGACACGCCAACCTATAATGGCTTCGGATTCGCAGTGTCGGCAGGTCAGGAAGTTCTGGCCAGCGGCAACGATGATGAATTCTACGACTTTGGCCTGTCATACGACAAAGACTACGGCGACTACAAAGTCGCAGCGCGTCTGGGCCACTCGATCCGCGACAGCGCCGAAGCATTCACCGTGGCCTCTGCCGCAGTCCTGCACGAGCCCACAGGCCTGAGCTTTGCCTTGGCTGCCGGTCAATCCCGAGAAGCGGATACAGATTACGCCTACGCAAAAGTAGGCTATCAGCGTGACTGGGTATCCTTCGGACGCACATATCTTTCTGCCGATTTTTACAGCGGGTCGGATTTCGCATTTGCAGGCAGCGATTCGCAATCTTTCGGCATTGCGGTCGTGCAAAAGGTCGACGCCTATAACGTCGAACTTTACGCGACATACCGGACCTTTGAAGTTGATGGCGGCACAAGCAATTTTGACGATGTTGACGTGACATTCGTGGGCGCGCGCTGGAAGTTCTAAACACTCTAAAATACCAGCTCCTGACGCCACCGCAGAGAAATTCTGGGGTGGCGTTTTCATTTGTGATTTGAAGAAAACTCAAACTTGTGCATACTAGGCAGCAGAGCAGATAAAGCCGCACCCAAAGGGGAAAACCCCATTCGCGGCATGAGACAAAGGCAGAGATAATGAAACCAATGGTTTTGGCGCTTGTAGCGCTGTCCACAGTTGCCGCCTGCGGTGGCAAAGCGTCAAACTACACCACGCGGGGGGCATTTACCCCGACGCAGCTTTATGCGACGGGCCCACTCCAACGCGCCTGTATGGCGCAAGGACGCAAGGCCGCCAGTTCACAACGGTGTGGCTGCGTTCAGGCTGTCGCTGATCAACAGCTATCCTCATCTGATCAACGCCGCGGTGTAAAAGCGTTCAAAGACCCACATAAGGTGCAGGTATGGCGCCAGTCCGATCGCGCCTCTGACAATGCCTTCTGGGCGACGTGGAAAGCGTTTGGTCGCACCGCCGCCGCCGTCTGTTCCTAAGACCGGGCTGCACTGCGTCGCATAGACCTCTTGATCAGATTTCGTTCGGACTGATGGAAACCAGGTCAACGGCAGCGCATGCGGGCGCTTGCGTGTTTTCCTATTTCTAGACAGGCGATTGCGTTGGCGGACCAAACCGATCTTGCAGTCGCGTCGCAATCTGATCGCGCGCGTTGCGAAATTGGGCAAGTGTGGCTTCACGTCCATCCCCCAGCCCTGTCGGGTCAAGGATCGGCCAATATTCAACATCCAAGTGAAAGTACCGCGTCAGCTCAAGCGCGCGGCGTTGGGATGCAGGCGACAATGCAACGACCAGATCAAAAGAGCTAAGGTCATCGCCCCACTCTTCCATTTCGTCAAAACTGCGCGAGCGATGGCGTGACAGTTCGACACCCATCTCCTGACAGACCGCTATCGAGAAACCGTTAATCTCAAGGTCATTTTTGACCCCAACGGACTGAACATAAACATCCATGCCGAAGAATTTCTTCATCAGGCCTTCGGCCATGGGGGAACGGACCGCATTGTGATCGCAGCAAAAAAGGACTGATTGCGGCAGCTGCTGCGTCACGTCAGCCCCCGAAGTGTAGAACACAAATGAGGGTGAACAGACGGCGTGCGGTATCAATATCGATTTCCGCCTTTCCCTCCAGCCGTTCCTGCAACACACGAGAACCTTCCATGTGAATACCGCGGCGCGCCATATCGATCGTTTCGATCTGGGCCGGCGGCAGCTTTTTCACGGCGTCAAAATAGCTCTCGCAGATTTGAAAGTAATCTTTGACCACCTGACGAAACGGCCCAAGTGATAGATGGAATTCTGCCGCTTTTTCGGAATCTTCAGTATTCACATCGAATACCAGTCGCTTGTCCCGAATGGATAGATCCAGATGGTATGGCCCCGGCGGAACGGCACGCCCTTCGCGCGAAGGAAGCACAAAGGTGTTGTCCTCCAAAAGGTCAAACATAGCAACACGGCGCTCCTGCTCGATCTCCGCTGTAGGCGGGGGGAGGTTGGCGTCATCAAGGTTGATCTGAACGATGCGGGACATCGGCGCATCCTTTTGCGAGAGGTTTAGCGGCTTGAATACGCCAGCACGCGCGGCGTGGCAATGGATGCGCATCTTTTCATGTCAAATGCGGACCGCTTGAGATCGGCGGTATCATTGCTGTCGTCTGTGCAAACCGCTCTAGTGCCCCTTATCGGTTCAGCTTATCCAGCCGCGCCGTCACCGAAAGACCGTGCGCTTCGAGGCTTTCGGACGATGCGAGCCGTTCTGCGGCAGGACCGATGGCGCGCAAGGCTTCGGGCGTCATATGCGCCAGCGTTGTACGTTTCATAAAATCGAGCACCGAAAGGCCTGAAGAAAAGCGTGCTGAACGGGCAGTCGGAAGCACGTGGTTGGGGCCGCCCACATAGTCGCCAATCGCCTCCGGTGTCCACTGACCCAGAAAGATCGCACCGGCATGCGTGATACTTGCGCTCAAAGCGTGCGGATCAGCCACGCAAAGTTCAAGATGCTCAGGGGCAATCCTGTCTGCTAGGCGCGCGGCCGTGTTCAGATCAGGGACAGTGATGATGGCACCGAAATCACGCCACGAGGGGCCCGCAATATGCGCACGCTGCAATGTCTCCAGTCGCCGCTCGACCGCTGCGGCAACGGCTTTGCCAAAGGCGGGGTCGGTTGTAATCAGCAAGGACTGCGCGCTTTCGTCATGTTCAGCCTGCGACAACAGATCAAGGGCGATCCAGTCCGGATCATTGTCACCATCCGCGATAACAAGAATTTCTGACGGACCGGCAATCATGTCGATGCCCACTTTGCCAAAGACGCGGCGTTTGGCTGCGGCGACAAAGGCATTACCGGGACCGGTGATCTTGTCCACCGGTGCGATTGCATCGGTACCATAGGCCAGCGCAGCCACGGCCTGAGCGCCGCCAATGCGGTAGATTTCGTCTACGCCTGATATTTGCGCAGCCAGCAGAACCAGAGGATTAAGTACCCCGTCTGGTGTCGGCACGACCATGGCAAGGCGAGTGACGCCGGCAACTTTGGCCGGAATCGCATTCATCAAAACCGAGCTGGGGTAACTGGCCAGCCCACCCGGCACGTAAAGGCCCGCGGCAGAGACCGCCGACCAACGCCATCCCAGCGTGGCTCCGGCCTCATCTGTCCATTCCGCATCTTCGGGCAGTTGACGTTCATGGTAGGAGCGTATCCTCGCGGCTGCCAGCTCCAAGGCGGCCCTATCCTCGGCCGAAACCTGATGACATGCTGTCGCGACTTCTTCGCTGGTGATGCGCAGGCTGTCCGGTGTCAGTGTGATCCGGTCGAACTTTGCCGTTAATTCAATCACCGCTGCGTCACCGCGCATACGTACATCGTCGATGATACCAGCCACTGTGGCATCCACATCGGGGCTGTCTTCGCGCTTGGCGTTCAGTAGCGTTGTGAAGGATGCTTCAAAATCGGCATCAGTGGCATCAAGGAATACGGGCATGGGACAAGCTCCTGTGTTGGCTCAAGCAGGTAGCGGCGTTCGCCGCTTTCCTCAAGGGGCGAGCGGCAGCTGCATTTTGACGCGGGTGCAAGTATTTAAGGGAGTTAGAGCAAAACGCTGTCCTGCAAATACAGCTACGGGCAATGGTTTAGTCTGGATGGTTCGGACGTTTTTTCGACGGTGCCACATAGGGGCGCGTTACGTCTTTAAGTGTCACATCCAGTGCTTCCACAGTCAGGCGAATAGCCCCGTCTCCGGCAAGCGTCAGGGTGACTTGCCCCGAGGGGCTTTCGCTTTCGTCAAACGCCATGTGCAAAAGAGACAGCACCGTGTCGGCATCCCCCTTCGGCACCCCCTGAGAGGCAACCGCCTGCACATTGGAGAACATCAATACCGATTGAACACGCTCTGGCGCATGACGTTTGGCACCTGCGTCTTCCCAGCGTACGCGGTTCAGTAGCAGGGCAAAGCGGCCTTCGCGCTTAAGCCAGCGCATCTCGGACGCGGGAAACACCGCGTCCTGCACAAGCGAGGAAATGACTACCAGATCGTCGGCGTCCAAAGCGCCGAGGTTCAGCGGTGCTTCGCCGCCATCTTCAAAGCGTGCATCATCATTCATTCGTCTTTGATCCGCTCAATATTGGCCCCAACGCCGGACAGTTTCGCCACCACATGCTCATACCCTCGATCCAGATGGTAGACACGGGAAACCTTCGTCTCACCCTCAGCAGCCATGCCTGCAAGGATCAACGAAACAGAGGCACGCAGGTCAGTCGCCATAACAGGCGCACCTTTGAGTTTTTCTACGCCGGTCACAATGGCCTTACCGCCGTGCACGTCCACTTTCGCGCCCATGCGGATCAACTCCGGCGCGTGCATAAAGCGATTCTCAAAGATTTTCTCCTCAAGCGTCGATGTCCCTTCGGCCGTACACAAAAGCGCCATCATCTGCGCCTGCAGGTCTGTCGGGAAACCCGGAAAGGGTTCGGTTGTCACATCAACTGCGCTAACGCGGTCCCCGCGACGCTTCACCTTGAGGCCTTTGTCCGTCTCGGTCACTTCAATACCCGCGGCGTCCAGCTTTTCGCAGAAAGCGCCAATCAGGTTGATGCGTCCGCCCAGCAACTCAACCTCACCACCGCAGATGGCGGGCGCAAGCATGTAAGTGCCCAGCTCAATTCGGTCCGTGACAACAGGGTGCGTCGCAGCGCCCAAGCGGTCCACACCCTGAATGGTGATGCTGGATGTGCCGTCGCCGTCAATCTGCGCGCCCATGCGGCGCAAGCAATCCGCTAGATCCACGATCTCCGGCTCACGCGCGGCATTGTTGATTACTGTGGTTCCCTTGGCCAGCGTGGCAGCCATCATGATATTTTCGGTCGCGCCAACAGAGGCGAAGGGGAAATCAATGACAGCCCCCTTAAGGCGCCCACCAGCAGCCTTTGCGTACAGGTAGCCATCGCGCAGATCAATTTCCGCGCCCATTTTGGCCAAACCATCCGTGTGAATATCCATAGGCCGCGCGCCAATTGCGCATCCGCCGGGCAGAGACACCTCAGCATAGCCTTCACGCGCCAGCAGCGGCCCCAATACCAGATTGGAGGCACGCATTTTGCGCACAATGTCATATTCCGCTCGAGTGTTGATCTCACCATGGGAAGACATGGCAATCACCCTGCCCTCTTGGAGGGAAGTGACCTCAGCGCCCAGAGACTGCAACAACTGCGTCATGGTGCGGATGTCGGACAGGCGCGGCGCGTTGGTCAGCGTCAGCGGCTCTTCGCTGAGCAGTGTCGCAGGCATCAGCGTCAGGCAGGCGTTCTTCGCACCCGCAATCGGAATTGAGCCCGCCAGCGGCCCACCGCCCCGTACCAGAATTGCGTCCATGTTTTAGGATTCCTTGTCTTGCGCGGTTTGCGCTGTGCCTGTGGTGCTGCCCTCTGACGTATCCGTCGCCCGCGCCCGCGCCTGCGTTTTGCGCCGCGCCATGTTAGCCTTAAGCGCCTGAGACAGCCGCGCCTGCTTGCGCGCAGCTTCTGCCGCTTTAGGTGTTTGGGCCGGAGTGTGAGAGGACTGTTTGTCTGCCATAGCGCCTGTCTAGCGCAGGTACTGCGCGGGGTCCAGATTAGGCGCGAATTTGGGTTGCGCAAGCGACGGATAGAAGCTAATCAGCCCGCTATCGGCGCTGCTGTAGCTCAGAGGTAGAGCACTCCCTTGGTAAGGGAGAGGTCGAGAGTTCGATTCTCTCCAGCAGCACCATGTTCCCAGAACATTTATTGATTTGAAGCTTTGGACCCGGCTGGTCGCAGATCTATCGCGCGGTGCGTTCCGACCTGAACGCAGCATGTAGTTGGATGAAATCTGTGGTCTCAAGAAAGAGGGTGGGCGCATTTCCGACCCTAAAAAGGCGGGAAATTGGGCTCCTTACTGAGGGCCTCAGGTTCTTTGACGCGACAGCCGATGGATGACGGCGAAGAACACTGGCACAAACAAAACACACAGTAACGTCCCGGAGATTGCCCCGCTCAGAACGCCGGACCCGATCGCTGTCCGGCCAGAGGGCAGAACAACCGACGAGGCTCCAAAAGAAAACGCCATAGATATCATAAGGATACGACGAAACCGCTATTTCGCCGCTTCTGCAACGCCAACGTTGGCCTGTTCGCAGGCGAACTCGACGATCAGGATCGCAGTTTTGCCGGCAAGACCAATCACCGTCAGCAAAGATACTTGAAAATACACACCATTCGCAAAGCCACCTAGCCATGCGCCAACCAGCGCGCCAACATCACCGCAAAGGGAGCCGACCAGCTTTCATACAAAACAGCAAGGGACAGGAAGCCCCCCAAGCGACAGCGCATAAAGCACGCCTGCCTAGCCGTCCGCCTCAATTTCCTCCAACGCAATGGCCGTCCAGACAATTCGAACCCAGACGGCCGTTGGGCGGCCAGAGGCCGCATCTCCGCCATGGCTTCGCCGGTCATGACGCCCTCAGCCGGACTGCGCTGAAGCTGTGCTGCGGCTACCCCGTTGTACCGGTAGAGCATCTGCGCACCGTACTTCTGGCTTGTCGTTGAGAACGGCGAGAACGGGGCCAATCCGCCTGTCGCGTTGTGGACCCGCCAGTGCTCGAGGTCTTTGGGCACCATGTGACATGGCACATCACCCTGAATATAAACACGTTTTGCGCGGCAGTTATCCATAAAGTCGTTCACATAGTGGCATGCCCATGCGATCGAAAGCATGTCCCCGACCGCAGATTCCTACAGGCCCACCGCGACGGCAGCGGGCCTGAAGGTAGAAGTCAAATCCGCTGACGTTGCCGAGTTCAATCCCGACCAGAGGAACAATCCGGAAGGCAAGCGCCTCCTGAATTTGCGAGAATGCGCCAAATGCACGTCCGGCGATGGCCGATACGCTTTGGCCTACGGCTTCACGTTCTGACCATTCTTTCAGGCCAATAAACGCAAGGCCCATGTTTTGACCTTAACCGGCAAAGCTGAACCCGCTGACGGTGAAGACGGACTTGAACGATAGAATTTGTTATCAAGATAGTGGTCCGAGACCTTTTCCAATACGCGGTTCGTGGCAGTACCCACACGCACTGGCCTGCGATCTGACCCCTTGTATTTTTGCTGGCCACGTAGGGATCAAAATATCGTTCCATCAAGCGCGCTACGTTTTCGACCACAAAGATCGCATCGTCAGGGAGTTGATCGAGATGCCAAAAGCCGCGATCACGCCAAAGGTCGCGAGCAGCACCATTTGTACCGTCAAAGTCGGGATCAGGGTTGCACGCAGGTTCCGGCTGAACAGAAGCATCACAGAACAAACCGGCCCGACCGCCTCAAACAAGGTGACGACCACCTCTTTGATCGAACGTTCGACGAAGGGAAACGTATCGTAGGGGACTACACGTTTCATACCATCCGGAAAGAATTCCGAAACAGGCTCCAGCGGCTCTTCGACCAGTTTGGCTATGGGCAGCGCGTTCGGACCGGTTGCCCTTCGACAGTGGGAAGTGACCCGAATGACCCGGCGGATACCTGTCAGTGTTGCGTATTGCGCACCGAAAACCTGCATGTTGCCGCCCCCTTCGAGGCGGCTGAATTCATCGACAAGATTGGTCACGAGGCAGTCCAACAAACCCGCGGAATCCAGCGTGCCAACTTCGGATACCAGTGCCACAATCATCAGAAAGCCGCCGCCGATGTGCTGACGGTCATGCCCTGCCGCTGCACTGCCTCGGGCAAAAGAGCGGCTGCCTAGCTTAGCTTAGCTTATTTTTTCATCTGAACCTCCGCGATATCCGGGTCTGTTTCTGCGGGTTCACCACTGCGCCCGGCGCTGCCTCTTGAAGACCCGCCACAATGATCCGATCCATTGCGGCCAGCCGTCAGTGACGATCCCATCTCTGCCATGCGCCCCATCACCCCTTAGGGCTCGCAACTCAAAGCCGTTTTCGGCGGCTATAAACAGCGCGATCGGTTCCCGCGACGATCAAAGCTTTCGCCCTGTTCCGAGCTGGCAGGGATGGCATCGTCACCGCCTACCAGTTTGGCCGCGCGTTGTCGGCGCGCGTTGTCGGCATCAGATAAGGTAGAACAGGCAAAAACCCTATCAATCTGTCGGATAACAGCCAGAGTATCTGCTTGCGCGGCAATCACCAGCACGCACGGAGTCGCAACAAAACGGCCGATCAGAACCCGCGCTTGGGTCACATTCTGCTTTTCAAGCGTGAAGACTGTGACCGAAGCAGGAGGTCGTGCTTCTTGCGCGCGGCTCCGGAAACCGGCCCAGCCATCACAGCCAGCAAGAGAAATAATGTTCGAGTTTTGGTTATGAGCTGTACGCGCCAAAATCCGGTAGTCAGCCCTGCAAGATACGCAGGAAAAATCACCTTCGAAAAAGCTAGGGTGTCAGAACAGTAGTCCGGAAAACACGATCGCCAAACCGGCTCCAACCATCAGGATTGTCGGCAGAACGCGCCGCGCACCGATCAAGCCGTAAGATACCAGCATCAACCCCGCTGCGATACGCAGCATCGCAATAAGCGCTGCAATCGGATCTTCGGCCAATCGCAGGATGTCGGGGTTCGCAACCATGCCCAGCGGAATGATGTACAGCCCCACGCCCAGCGCCATCGCTGTCAGCGCGACCTTCAGCCAGTTTTCCCCGACCATGCCTGCCGCGATAAATACCGCCCCGCAGACCGGAGGTGTGATTGTGGACAACAACGCGAACCAGAACACGAATAGATGCGCCTGCAACGGTTCCAACCCCAGCTTCATCAGCGCAGGTCCCGCAACTGAAACGCAGATCACATAGGCGGCCGTTGTTGGCACTTCCATCCCCAGAAGCAGGCAAGCCAGCGCAGTCAGCAAGAGCGATGGCCAGAGCAAGCCGCCCGAGCCTTCAAGGATCAGCGAGGTCAGCTTTACCCCCAGACCTGTGATGGACAGCACGCCAATGATGATCGACGCGCACAGAATGATGGAAGCAATCATCGATACTTGCTTGGCAGCATTCATAACGGCGCTGGTAAACCGCTCAATGATCTGGGCGCGGTGGCTTTTCAGATTACCGTTGATAAAGAGCAAAAGGGCCCCTGCAAGGATCGCGAGCGCGGCGGCATATTCTGGCGTATATTTTACCACAAACATCGCCCAAAGAAGCACAGAAAACGGCACCAGAAAAAACAACGATGTGATGATCACGTCACGGCGTTCGGGGCGGTCCTCGGCGGCGACGCCTTTGAGGTCAAAGCGTCCTGCATAGGCATTGATGCCAAACCACACCGCCAGAAAATAAAGAAACGCCGGCAGCAAGGCGGCAGCCATAATGGACGTGTAGGGAACGCCTGTCAGCTCAACCATCACAAAGGCACCGGCCCCCATCAGCGGCGGCATGATCTGCCCGCCCGATGATGCAACGGCTTCAACAGCCGCCGACAGCCGCTTGGGGTAGCCTAGATTGGTCATAGCCGGCAAAGTCACAGCGCCGGTAGACGCGACATTGGCAGATGCGGAACCTGAAATAGAACCGAACAGTGCAGATGAGATCACCGACACTTTGGCCGCGCCCCCTTTCAGTCGTCCCGCAGCAGCAGCGGCAACATTCATGAAACCCTGCCCTGCTTCGCCTGCGTTCAGCACCGCGCCGAAAATCACAAAGATCGCCACAACACTCACCGAAACGCCCGTAAGAGAACCCCAGATCCCGCCTTCGGCAATGGTGAGCGTTCCCAGAAAACTGGCGGTCGGCGTACCAGAATGGCCGAATTGACCAGGGATATGTTGACCGTACAGACCGTAAAGCAGCGCAAGACCTGCAACGATAGGAAGGGGCCAACCGATCGCACGTCGTGCAGCCTCTAGGGTCACACCAAGCAAGACAATCGCAACCAGTGTCTGAAAGTTACTTTCAAGGAACCCGTATTGGTCCCCAAGGCTATCACTGTTCACAGCCACCCAAATAGCGGCCGCGGCGCCAAGCGCGGCCAGCACGCTTCCGCTTAACAGCGCAGCGCGGCTTTTTGCACCGAGCACCAAGACAAAAGGCAGAATGAACGCCATGTGCAGGGGGCGGCTTACCAGATTTGGGATAAGACCGGAAAACACCAACATCAGGTGATAGCCAACCAGACAAGTGGCAAGCAGCAACCACAGCGCGCTTTGCAAGCGGCCTTCAGAGAGATTTGTCATGGCGGATTGGCCTTGTCGTAGATAGGTTAAGACAGGCCGGACGTGAGGTCCGGCCTGCTAGGGGCTGTTACTTCTGCGCGTCGGTCAGAGCAATCCCTGCCTCTTCATAGTAACGCTGTGCACCGGGATGGATCGTGCCTTCGATTGTGCCCATCAGGCCCTCGTTCACACCATTCCACCATGGTGCGTTTTCACCCAGCGTGGATTTGCTTTCCCAGAAAGTTTTGGTCAGCTGGTACGCAGTGTCATCGTCCATACTTGTCGTTGTGTAGGCGACAACCGGCAGCGATGTTGTGGTGATGTCGCCATCTTGCCCTGCGTAGGTACCGGCAGGAATTGTTAAGGTGGTACGTTTGGTCTGCGTGATCTGGTCACCTGTCAGCGACAATACGGTAACCGGCGTGGATGCCGCCGCTTCGATCACGTTTGGCGCAGGCCATGAACCTGCCGTCACGAACCCGTCAATCTGCCCGTTCTTCAGCGCGGCAACCGCGTTCGACAGTTCGGCATCGGCAATCTTTACCTTGTCGGCCATGCCGAACAACCCAAGGTATTTCTCCCCTTCGGTCGCCCCGAACGATCCCTTGCCCAGCAGAATGGTTTTACCTTCAAGACCAGTGATATCGGTCACGCCGCTGTCCTTGGACATGACGAAGTGCATGGTCAGGGACGGAATCGGAAACAGGGCGCGAATTTCGTCGAACTTGGGGTCGCCTTTGCCTTCGAACATAGCCTTGCCGCCTTGGGCTAGGCGAACAAGTGCAGGCGGTGTTGTGAAGACATAGTCGCCGCCACGCGCACGTGTCTCCATCACGTTCTGGACCGAACCTTGGCTTTCTTCGACTGTGACAATCACATTGCCATCAGTGCCGGACTTCATCGCCTCCGCCAGTTCAACGCCCATCTGAAAGTAGGACGAACCGGTTTTTGCCGATTTATATGTGATACGCGTTTCCGCAGATGCGACAGTTGTGCTTAGGGCTGTCAGTGCAAGGGCTGCCACTGCTGACTTGATCAGGGTTTTCATCAGAACTCCTCCTCCAGGATATATTTGCGTTCTGACGGTGACGTTTTGACCCGATTTTCGCAAGCTCAAAACAGCAGCTACGGAGCAAGGCACACCCCGTCAGAGCAGCGAAATATCCGAGCGGGCGGAGCTTGCTATGCGGGCCAGACTTTCTGATGCAGAGATATGCCAATCCAACCCGGCTTGCCCTTCACTGTGGGCAATCCGCAGATTTTGGGCGGCGCGGATGGCATTATTTTCGGTTTCGATCAGGGCTTCGGCCATCGCGCTTCGCTCTGCCTGAATGGCGGCACGGGCGCTGCTATGTTCCTCTGCGCTAATCGCACCCGACGCATACTGAAGATCAAAGCGCGCAAGCGCCTCATCCTGAGCGGCAAGTCGCGCGGGCAGGGTTTGTTGCACCAATGCCATTTGGGTGTTTGTCATCCGCAGTGTCCGAACCACGGCGCTGGCCGACACTTTTTCAATCTGCCGCGTGACTTTCTGCTTGCCCGCCGCATGGCCAACCAATGCGCCACCCAAGGAACCTGACGCCGCGCCGATCAGACAGTTTTGAGCATTGCCTGCCGATACAACCATGATGCCACATCCCAGCGCAGCGCCGATCCCCGCCCCTTTGAGCGTTGTCTGCATAACAATCCTACGGGATAGTGCCGCAAGCGCCTCACCTTGATCAACCGTCCCAGCGCCGTGCGAAGAGAAGCTCATCAATGAAACGTCAGACCGGCTTGAGTGGGCATCCGGCGCGGGACCACACGCTGTCAGCGCAACAAGGGCAAGAGGAAAGAGGCGGCACATATTTTTACGCATGAGAGAAAAGTCCAGATTGTTTCCAAATTCTCGCTAATCGCGGAATGAGGTCAAAAAAGGGCAGGTCGAGACAAAATCATCCGATTTCAATTTGCGCGTGTAAATTTCTGTTTCTTTTTAAATTCATAAGGTTACAGACAGCTTCAGGTTGAAAATTCTAGCTGCTTTGCTAATACTGGATCAGCATCGTTTTGCGCGTGGACCGCGTCGCCGCCACCCTTGATTACCCTCTTTTTAGAAACTTACGGCTTCGCATAGTGTTCTGCACCTGCACATATGGATCGCGGCACGCATAATGGCCGCGATCTTTCGTTTGCCAAAGCCTTGTCTGCTCAGCCCGAACCGCCTTTTACCCACTGAAATCCGGCTAAAGGGACGCCTTACAGAGGGACAAGGACCTAGCCCAGCGCGCGCAACAATTCCTGCGAGGGCTTTCCTGTGGCTGGCAGACCTTTGCTGGCCTGATAGGCGCTGATCGCTTTTTCACTGTTTGGACCAATAACGCCATCGGTACCGCCAGTATCAAAGCCGCGCGCTGTCAGACGCTGCTGGAGCGCGACCCGATCATCTTTGGTCAAACCGTTGGCATCCGGCGGAAAGCTGGAACGAAGCGGGCCTGCACCACCAATCCGGTCTGCCAGATGGCCGACACCGATCGCGTAAGCGTCCGAATTGTTGTAGCGCTTGATTGCGCGGAAGTTGCTTGTCACCGCGAAACGGGGCCCGCCGGGTTGTGGCTGAATGATGCTGCCTTGTGGCGCGCCATTCCCGACCTCACCGCCCCATTTGACTCCGCGCGTCCAGCCGTTGCGCTGCAAATACGCAGCAGTGGAGGCCAGCGCATCTGTGGGGTCTTCGGACCAGATATCGCGCCGACCGTCACCGGTGAAGTCGACTGCAAATGCTTGATAGGATGTCGGGATAAACTGCGTGTGGCCCATCGCGCCAGCCCATGATCCTGTCATCCGCGAAGCTGAGATATCACCGTTCTGTACAATCCGCAGGGCCGCGATCAGTTGCTTTTCAAAGAACGCTCCGCGACGCCCGTCAAAAGCAAGCGTCGAGGTGGCCGAGATCACAGGCACATCACCGCGACGCTCACCAAAGAAGCTTTCGAGCCCCCAAATCGCACAGATGATCTCTGCATTGACACCGTAGCGTCCCTCAAGGGTCTGCAAAGTGCCGCGGTGACGCGCAAATGCAGCGCGCCCTTTGCTGATCCGCTCATCCGAAGCAGCGATAGCCAGGTAATCTTCAAGGCTGCGTTTGAATTCAGTCTGGTTGCGGTCACGTTTGACACAACCCGGCAGATAGCCCGTGCCGCGGAATGCATTGTTCAGCGTGGATTGGCTGATGCCCTGCCCGACTGCGCGCCCGCGAAAGCTGGAAACCCATGCGTCGTAACCGGCATTGGGCGTTGGCAGAAGGTCGGCGGGCAATGCACCGCCAATGTTTGCACTGCTTCGCATGGCGGGCGCGCCACTACATGCTGATAGTGTCAGGGCACCTAGGCCCATTGCGAAAGTCCGGCGTGATAATTGCATACTGCTGCCCCGTTCGTGGAGTTATGGTTTTGTGCGTATGCTATCTTATTGGATGACCAAGGCAACAGGTCATGAAAGCACCCCGCATCCCTGCGCGGCGCTTTGCCAACTTTTAGTCAGACTGTGATGGCTGGTACAACGGCACTGTAGACAGCGACATCTTTGCTGAACCGTTTTGGATTTCCCGCGCATGGCTGATGTAGATCAGAGTTTGGTTCTTCTCATCGAAGATCCGCTTCACACGCAGCGATTTAAACACAATTGACCGCCGCTCGCGGAAGACTTCTTCGCCTTCGTCGCTGCGGTCAATATCACCGATAATGATTGGACCGGTCTGGCGACAGGATATGGAAGAGTTCGAGGGATCTTCAAACCAGTTACCCTTTTGCAGTCGGTCAATAATGCCGCGTTCAAAATAGGTAATATGACACGTCACACCTTGGACTTCAGGGTCGGCAAGCGCCTCAATAATCAGATCGTTTCCAAGCCAGTCGACGTCAACTTCGCCTACGACCTCCGCTGATAAGGCAGCAGGAAAGGAGAGGATGATAGCGGTGAGGAAATGTTTGATCATGACCACAAACGCGCATCCCTGCGCGAAGTTCCCACCTGCGGCAAAAAAGCTTGAGTCAGCTCTGCTATTGCCAGCGAGCGCGTGAGAACATTATAAGAACACCATGACAAAAATGACCCTTCAGGAAAAGCTTGCGGTACTCAGTGATGCCGCAAAATATGACGCGTCCTGCGCCTCATCAGGCACGACGCGGCGGAACAGTTCAGACGGCAAGGGACTGGGCAGCACCGAAGGCTCGGGCATTTGCCACGCCTACGCGCCGGACGGGCGCTGTATCAGCTTGCTGAAAATCCTGATGACCAATTTTTGCATCTATGACTGCGCTTATTGCATCAACCGCGTTTCATCGAGCGTACAGCGTGCACGCTTCTCAGTGGAAGAGGTCGTTCACTTGACCACCGAATTCTATCGCCGCAACTATATTGAGGGTCTGTTTTTATCCTCGGGGATTATCAAAAGCCCTGATGACACGATGGCAGACATGGTGCGTATCGCCCGTGAATTGCGCCATACCCACCATTTCCGCGGCTACATCCATCTCAAAACCATTCCCGATGCCGCTCCAGAACTGATCGAAGAGGCAGGCCTGCTGGCTGACCGTCTATCGATGAATATCGAACTACCCACTGACGCCGGCATAAAGGCCTATGCACCCGAGAAAAACGGTGATGAAATCCGTCGTGCCATGGGGCGTGTGGAGCTGCGCAAGCAAGCTGCAAAGGAGCGGACGCACACGGGGCGAAAGGCCCAGAAATTTGCACCGGCAGGTCAGAGCACGCAGCTGATCGTAGGCGCGGACGGCGCTGATGATGCGACAATTCTGAACAGCTCCACCCGTCTGTACAGTTCTTATAAGCTCAAGCGGGTCTATTATTCTGCATTCTCTCCCATTCCTGATAGCGCCGCGACCCTGCCTTTGATCAAGCCACCACTGGTGAGGGAGCATCGGCTCTATCAGGCAGACTGGTTGCTACGATTCTACGGATATCAAGCAGATGAGATTGCTGCGTCCTCAAAAGGGGGCATGCTTGATCTGGAGATCGACCCGAAACTCGCGTGGGCCCTTTCCAACCGGCACATGTTTCCGGTCGACATCAACCGCGCGTCGCGTGATGTGCTGCTAAGGGTGCCCGGGTTCGGAACCAAATCTGTCGCTCGGATTCTTTCTGCGCGGCGGAACGGCGCGTTGGGCTTCGGTGATCTCACCAGAATTGGGGCGCTGGTGAACAAGGCCAAGCCGTTCATTGTTACGCGGGACTGGTCGCCGGGCAGCATGACCGACGCTGCCAACCTGCGCGCACGCTTCGCGCCCGCGCCCGAACAATTGAGCCTTTTGTGATATACGCCCCGTGCCTGCCCCGTCTGGGTACCTTTGACGCATGGCGGGATGCTGCGCGCGCGCTCGCCAGCAATGGTGTAGACGCCGACCAGATCGAGTGGACAATGGATGGGGCTGAATGCAGCCTTTTCGGGTCGGGCGCGGCCCTACCCGCGGCTCAATCAATGACCGTGCCGAAAGATTTTTTGCCGCTGGCCAAGCTTGTTTGTGCCAGCCGAACCACTGGCGCCCATGACCTTCTATACCGCGTATTGCTGCGCTGTCGCGGCAATGCTGCCCTGCTCGATAATCGCGCGGATACAGAGGTGCAGAAACTGGTGGCATTGGCAAAGAACATTCGCCGCGACATGCACAAAATGAAAGCCTTCGTGCGGTTTCGTGAGGTGACACCGAAAGGGGCAAACCGCCGCCAGTTCATCAGCTGGTTTGAACCTGACCACCGCATTGAAGAGCTGATAGCAGGATTTTTCACCCGCCGTTTTGCTGATATGGATTGGGGGATCGTAACGCCCGAAGTAACAACAAAATTCGAAGGTGGTTTTCTGAGCCAAGAAGCTTTGCCCAGTGACCGCCTTAACCTAAGCGATGCTACCGAAGACCTGTGGCGGACATATTACGCGAACATCTTCAACCCGGCCCGCCTTAAGATCAAAGCGATGCAGTCGGAAATGCCCAAGAAATATTGGAAGAACTTACCAGAGGCTGACCTGATACCCGATCTCATCGCGCAGGCCGAAACGCGGGTGCATCAAATGCAGCAAGACGCGCCCACGCTACCACCGATGCGCGCCGAACGTATTCTTGAACGGCTGCCTGCACGCCCGAAGGCCGAAAACATCCATGCCTGCACCCGTTGCCCAATAGGCGCACAAGCCACACAGGCTGTGGCAGGGGTCGGACCGGACGCCGCGCGCCTTATGATTGTGGGAGAACAACCGGGCGATCACGAAGACCTGAGCGGAAAGCCGTTTGTAGGACCGGCAGGACAAATATTGGATTCCATCGCACGCGAAGCAGGAATAGACCGCAGCGCCGCCTACATCACGAGCGCGGTCAAACATTTCAAATTCAAGCCCCGCGGAAAACGGCGCATCCATCAAAGCCCGAACCGATCCGAAATATCAGCATGCCGTGTCTGGCTCACCCAAGAGATCGCGACGATCAAGCCTGCACTTATCGTCGCCTTAGGTGCGACGGCGGCTCAGGCATTGACGGGGAACGGCACGCAGATCATGGCGCGGCGCGGCAAAATCGAAACCAGCCTAGAAGGCCTACCGGTGCTAATTTCTGTACACCCTTCCGCGATTCTACGCAGCCCCGACAGTGCAAACCTGCGCGCTGCGTTGTTGGAGGATCTTTCAACAAGCAGAATCATGATTGACGCGCTGGAAAGCGACACAACCGTCACTCCGATCACCTCTATTTAGCGAACAAGGTCTTGGCATCCTCCCCCTAAATGCTGCGAGTGCAAATTTTTCTGGTTTTCGTACCGGTTTGCGCTTGTACTCTCTGTTCGGCGGGCATAGTAAAGCCAAACGAAATTGGCGCGGGATGGAGCAGCCCGGTAGCTCGTCAGGCTCATAACCTGAAGGTCGTAGGTTCAAATCCTACTCCCGCAACCAAATTCGGCGATGTATCGCATTCAACAAGGCCCGCCAATCAGGCGGGCCTTGTTGCGTTTGTACCATCAATAGCGCCGCGCGTCGTGCGTTTGATATCTTTCAGGACCTTGTGCGTGGCTTTCGTCCAGAAGATGCAGGGCGCTATTCCCGTGGTGGCAAACTCCTCACGAAGCCAATCCGGATCGTGGCCGCGATGTCACAGCATTCTTGACGAAGCGAATTGACCGCCCAATAGCGCCAGATAAGGCAGGCAGCTTCGCAGCCACACCGTTCTTGGTGCGCGCTATCTGGTGTCCTCGCGTCCAAGTTGCCCGGCGAACCGGGCACCTTGCGACATCCTTTGAGATAGGTTGCGGCAACTGATAAAGATAATGCCGATCATCATCCCGAGGCACACTAATATGGCTCTTGGGCAAATACAGAAGAAGCCAAGCCATTTTTAACTCAGCTGCATAGATACTCTTACCACCCAGTAGTTTGGGAGGATCACTAACGCAGGCATCTCGACTTTGACCCATTTAAAGGGTGCTGAACCTGTTTCTGCCGCTAAACTGACGACAGGATGTGAATCTTGCGATCTGCCAGCATGTCTTTCGTTTTTGCGCCGTACTCTTTCATGTGAGGCGCTCTGGCATGTGCGCCAAGGGCTTCCATGCTCTCCCACTTTTCGATGACAACGAATGTATCCGGACCAAACGCAGCTTGCATCGGACCTGCGTTTTCGGTGTCTATCGTCGCCTCGTAAGCGATACAGCCCTCCTCCGCCAACACGGCAGGGACATTGGCGTTGAACAGTTCCAATACGCGCGCGCGTACGCCAGGTTTTGTTGTGATAACTGCAACGACATGGACAATAGACATAAGTATTTCCTTAATTGAGGCCGAATCCGGCTTTTTGTAGATTTAGGAGGCTATGCGGCCGCCTGCTGAGGTTTGTTGTTTTCCCGCCAGATGATCGCGACCATGAGCGCCGACGCAGCACCACCGATGATGGTTGTCATCAGTCCGGGAAAGCTGAAGGCAAACCCGGCTGCCGCAAGCGGAAGGCGCATCCAAGGCCGTACCAATCCAACGCCTAACAAGTAGCCTTCCAGTCCGCCCGAAAGCAGAACAATCCCGATGATGATCGATGGCAGAACATAGATGAGCGGGGTCAAATCACCCTGAAGCACCAACGCAGGTTGGAACAAGAAGAACAGCGGCACGAAGTAAATCACAACCCCGAGACGCATCGCCGTAAAGGATGTTTGCATAGGCTTGGCGCCCGCAATTGTTGCAGCAAGGAATGCCGCCGCGCCGACAGGTGGCGTGATGACGGATAGCATCGCGTAATAGACAATGAAGAAGTGCACAGCGACAGTATTTAGCCCGCCAATTTCGATGATAGCGGGGGCTAAGGTTACCGCAAGAAAGATGTAGGCGACGATGGCCAATCCGGCCATCCCCATGATGAAGCAAGCCAAGACACCAAGAGCGATGATCATATAGACATTGTCCCCGCCCAAAGCGACAAGGCCCGATGTCATGGAGCCGGTCACGCCAGTGATGGTCAAAGCGCTCACAACAAATGCAATCGGCAAGATGATGGCTGCGGTTTGTGTCACCAAGACGCCAACCTGTCGCAGGGTCGCGAACAGACGCGTGGGTGTCATCATCGTATCGCGCTGAAGGAAACTAAGCGCGATCATAAGTGCACTGGCATACCATGGGGCGTAGTATTCCCAGCGCATATACAGCAGCCCCCAGACCAAGAAGACCATGACCGACAAAAAGGGCCAGCCCCGCTGTAGAACCGCCCGCGCTGATGGCAACCTGTCCGGCGTCATCCCGACCAGCCCTTTGCGGGCGGCATAGGCATCAACCTGCAAGATCAGACCAAAGTAAAACAACAAGGACGGCAGGATCGCCGCCACCATGATGGTCGCGTAATCCACGCCAATTGTGATCGCCATGACAAAGGCAATGGCCCCCATTACGGGCGGCATAACCACCCCGCCTGTAGAGGCACACGCCTCAATCGCGGCGGCGTAATGCGGCGGGTATCCAGCCTTTTTCATTGTTGGAATGGTGATTGATCCGGTGCCCGCAATGTTTGAGAAGATTGAGCCGGAGAGCGATCCGAAAAACGCGCTTGCGACAATAGAAACCTTTGCAGGACCACCGCGGTATTTGCCGAAGCCCGCATTTGCGAGATCAATAAAGAACTGCCCCGCCCCAGTCGCGATCAGGACGCCGGCGAAAACGAGGAAACCCAGCACAATCTCGGCGACGATCTTGGTCGTGATGCCCATCAACCCTTCGGTTCGGAAAACATGCGCCTCGATCATACGTTCAAAGGTATAAGGAATGCCCATAAGCAGGCCGGGAAAATAATCTGCGACCAGCGGGTAAAGCCCCAGCAGAAACACAACCAACAGGAATGGAACTCCGCCCGACCTGCGTGCAACTTCCAGCATCAGAATCCACAGCACTACGCCTGCCGGGTAGCTGGTCCAACCGGCTTGGACGATGTCCCATGCGTGGGTCGAAAACCACAGGCAGATGCCCAGCGCGATGGCGGCTGCAATCGCATCATAGATCGGGACTGTGCGTTGGTTCTTGGTTGCTGGCAGTGCGATGAATGCCGCAGCAAGGAAGATGCCGATAAAGAACCAATAGTACTGGCCTTCAATCAGGCGCTTGCCGCCAATCGGCACGCCAAACACATAGGCAAGCCCCATGCCCAAGCCACAGGTGCAAAGCAAAACAAACGCAATACTGGTCCATGAAAACAAAGACCCAAGCCGCGTCGTTTCCGATCTGTGTTCGGCATCAGAATCAGAAACCGTCTGTGTTTGAGTATCCGACATGAGGTAATCCCGAGAAATATGTGAGTGGAAGAGAGATACAGGGGATGCCGGAGCGGATCACCGCTCCGGCAGCTGTCAATTGTCATGAGATAACCACGTTTACAGACGCGAACGGAAAACCTTCAGGCCTTCGGTATGCTTGGCCATGATTTCCAGAAACGCTTCGTTCTCGAAGTTGATCTCTACGCCCTGTTCCATCGCGGCCTTCATGCCGGCCTGACGCGCAGCGATCCATTGATCCATTTGCTCAATGGCCGCGTTGTTCCACACATCGTCTTCGTCGGTCCAATGGCCGATCTCACGTAGGTATTTCACAGTACCTTCATGAATTGGGATCGGATTGCTGTTCAAGTATCCGCGGAACAGATCAGCAGACATCCGTGCCGCCAGTGCATGAGACCCTTTGTAAGCATCATGTGATTGGTGAATCCACTTCGCCATGTTGTAAGCGAAATCGACATCTGCTGTTTCGGCGATGGAATACACAAAATTCGACGTCATAGAGTTAACGCCTTGCGCAGTTTTGACGCCCAGTGACACTTTTGTCGGAATGGTCATGGGGCGATATGCCAAATAAGCCTCCCAACCCTCTTTATTTTCAGGGTCCATAGCCAGCCAGCGGATGCCGCCGGGGGCGCCTTCCATTTCTGACAACACCGACGAGATCGGCGAGCAATAAGCGACGTCAGATTTGCCCTCGACAACCGAGCGGCAGTTTTCGCCGTAGCTGGATGCGGGCACAAACGTGATCTTTTCTGCAGCTTCTTCAGGCGTCAGGCCGACAAAGGCAGGCAACGCTTGGGTGACAGCCGTGACAATTGCCGGAGAAAACACACCAGACGTGACGCGCACGCCGCCCTTTGCAATGTCTTCAAGGCTATTAAGGTCGGAATCCCCCGCGACGACAAAACCCCATGGCGTATCGTTATGGTGCCACAAAATGCGTTGCGCCATTGGCTTTGCAGAAGCATAGCCGCCAACGCCTTCGGTTTGTGACGCGATCTCTGAGGCTGACACAGAAGATATTGCAATATCTTCACGGTCTGTGAGGCGCTTATAGCGCATTGGCTCACTGTCTTCGGGGACGATCCGCACGGTTGTGCCCGTCTCTTTCTGAAGCGTTGGCCCCCAGCCGTTTGTCGATGCGAAGCTGCCTGATGACGTCCCCGGCGTGCCGATAACAAGCAGGCGCGGCCAGTCATAGTCCTGTGCCATCGCTACGGTCGATAGGCCAAGCGTGACCAAGGCAGACCCGAGGCCAAGCCTCACGGATTTATTTAACTTTCTCATTCAATATCCTCCCGGTTATGATTTTCACTAGTTGCTCTGTAATGAAATCAACGATCTCAAAAATGCCGATCTGACAGAAAAGCGCCCGATGACTGCTAGGTTTACTACCGATCAAAGATCGGTCTTCTGGAATAAATCCGGCACCCTCCACGTGCCATTTCTGTCGGCCATGCAAAGCGCAAAACTCTGACAGATATCGCAAAATTGCAGGCCGCATATCTTTCTCCCAAAGACACACGACTCAATCACTGGTGGAGCCTAGGATGAAAATTCGCAGACAGCAATACCGCAAGACGGAACATAGTTCCGCAAATCTAATGGGTACCTATACTGGGAAAATCGCATCGCAATGGACACGCAATTCGATAAGAATTGCGATTAAGCTCTCAGGCAGAAAGCATGCGTAGTAAGCAGTTCTTACAGCGTGATTTCGATCAGGTTGGGACCTGTCCCTGCAAGACCGTCTTCAAGTGCGGCCTCCAGCGCTTCACAGCTATCTACGCACTGTGCGTTTACCCCCATCGAACGCGCCATTTGCACCCAGTCCAGCGCCGGACGGTCAAGGGACAGCATATCAATCGCCTTGGGTCCGGGATTGCCGACACCAACGTTGGTCAATTCTCCACGCAGAATTTTATAGCTTCGGTTGGCGAAGATCAGCACCGTGATATCCAGATTTTCACGTGCCATCGTCCAAAGCGATTGCACCGTATACATCGCCGATCCGTCGCCAGTCATGCACAGGACCTTACGCTCGGGGCAGGCAATGGCAGCGCCGACGGCCGCAGGCATCGCATACCCGATAGAGCCGCCGCAATTGTTGAGCCACGTATGACGTGCAGCACCTTTGGTTGCTGGGGAAAACGCACGGCCCGTTGTTACGGATTCGTCCACCACAATCCCGTCCTGCGGGATTGCACGCGCAATTACCGCAGCAAGTGTATCCAGATCAATTGGACCAGTAGGCCGCTCTGGCAGCGAAGCTTTGACCACATACGCCGGAGCTGTATCGATCGCACCGGCTGCCTCACATAGCGCGACCAGCGCAGCGGTGAGATCGGCGCCTGCATTTGCAAGTGTCAGAATTTCAGCACCTTCGCGCGTCAAAATTGCAGGTTTTCCCGGATAGGCAAAAAATCCAATAGGCGCACGCGCCCCAACCAGAACGATGCGTTTGAATGGCTTCAACACCTCTAGAGCAATATCAATCGGGTAAGGTACGCGCCCGACATAGACCCGGCCTTCCCCGCGCTCCAAGCGCGCGTTGGACCATTCGGACAGAAGTTTGCAGCCGGTTTTGGCGGCAATCCGCCCGGCAACCTCAAGGTTGTTTTCTGTCAGCGCCTCCCCGCCAAGCAGCAGCAATGTCTCTGGTCCGTCCAATGCGCGGCTGGATTGTTCCAACAGGCTTGCATCAAAGGGATCGGGTGAAGGCAGATCAACCGCATCCACAGGTTGGCCGCCCTCATTCCACGCGGTATCGCTTGGCAAGATAAGCGAGGCGATTTGCCCCGGACTAACCATCGCCGCTTGCACTGCGCGAGCAGCATCCGCGCCAACATCTGCCGCCGAGTGCGAGGTATGCACCCAATGTGAAACCGGACGGGCGATACCTTCGATATCCGACGTCAGCGGAGCGTCCAGCGCAATATGTGTTGAGGCATGTTCACCAATGATATTGACCACACCGGAGCCGCCTTTTTTGGCGTTGTGCAGATTGGAAAGACCGTTCGCAAGGCCAGGTCCCAGATGTAGCAGGGTTGAGGCAGGCTTTCGCGCCATGCGGTAATAGCCATCCGCAGCACCGGTTGCCACGCTCTCTTGTAACACAAGAACCGATCGCATTCCGGCAATGTGGTCAAGGGCAGCCACGAAATGCATCTCGGATGTGCCGGGGTTGGTAAAGCAAACGTTTACGTCGTTCGCAAGCAGTGTGTGCACAAGGCTTTCTGCGCCGTTCATCTTGGTATCTGTCACGTTCATTCCTTTTCCCAATACGGCGTGCGGAGATCTTTCTTGAGGATTTTCCCAATGGTGCTGCGCGGAAGGGTTTCACGGATTTCCACCCCCGACAGGCGCTGGCTTTTGCCCAGCGTTGCGTTGGCTCTCTGTACGATATCCTCGCTCGTGCGCACAGTCTCTTCGCGGACAACGACAAGGCCAAGAGGCGTCTCACCCCATGCGTCCGAAGGGACACCGATGACAGCAGCGTCTGTCACGTCCGGGTCCTGCAGCAAGACAAGCTCAAGATCATTGGCATAGATGTTTAGGCCGCCGGAAATTATCATGTCCTTCTTGCGGTCGGACAGAACCAGAAAACCGTCTTCGTCAAATGATCCCATGTCACCAGAGCGAAAATAGACGTTCCCATCCGTATCGCGCCAGATGTAGTCAGCCGTCAGGTCATCGCGGCCATAGTAGCCCGCCATCATGGTTGGACCTCTGCCGCAAATCTCCCCCACCTCACCCTGCGGCACTTCACAACCGGAGCTATCAATCAGACGAATGTCATTTCCAGGGGCAAGCTGACCCACAGTGTGTAGTTTGGTCGGATTTTCATCGGCCACCAGCACGGTGACGCCGCCGCCTTCGGTAAGGCCGTAATACTCGATCAGCTTACCCGGAAAGCGCGCCAACACATCGGCCTTGAGTACCGCGCGCAGGGGCGCAGACGTCGAAAACTTGATCCGCATGGACGATAGGTCAAAGCTGTCAAAATCTGGCACATCCATGATCCGCTTGTACTGGACCGGCACCAGCATCGTGTGGGTGATCGCCTCACGCTCGACAATCTCCAGATACTGCCGCGCGTCAAACTTAGGCATCAAGTGCACAGTAGAGCCGCCAAAAAGCGTAGGCAGGAAAGCGACGATTGTGGTGTTGGAATACAGGGGCGTCGAAATCAGCGTCCGCGCATTATCATCATAGCCATTGGGCGAAACACGATCCATCTGCGCCGCTCGCATGAGGTGATTGTGCAAGATGCCCTTGGGGGTGCCTGTGGTGCCGGATGAATAGATCAGGTTGAAAGCATCCGACATCTCAAGCGCAATCATCGGATCATCTGATCCGGCCTGCGCAAGCGCGGCTTCGTAATCAGTAAAGTCCGGGTGTGTGAAATCTATGGCAAAGCGTTCCAGCGGTAGCTTTGTCACAAAACCTGCAACCAAATCTAGATACTGCTGCGCCACGAATATGGCTTTGGCGTCGCAATCGACCAGCATCTTTTGCAGGGCATCCGGCGACGCCATCGAAGACAACGGCGTGACGCAAAGACCTGCGCGCAAAATGCCCATGAAAAGCTCTGCATAGGGAATAGAATTCGCCGAGATGACAGCGATGTTGTCACCCTTGGTCAGCCCCATAGCCAAAAGCATGTTGCTCACACGGTTGATGCGCGCATCGAACGCACCCCACGTCACGCGCTCTGCGCCGCAGACCAATGCAAGAGAGTCTGGATGGGCCTTGGCGTTGGCGCGCACCCTTTCAACTATCGTTTCGGTCGGCGCATTGTCCGCCATCGGAGGTGTTATCTCAATCATGGCTCAAGCTACTCTCGGATCAACAGCATTGGCACGCCGCGCCAGAATTATGGGCACTACACACAGGGCTGCCCCAACTGCGAAGGAAGCCGCATAGCCAAGCGGTACCAAAGCATTCTGCGGCATCGCAATCAACACACCGCCAAAGAACAGCAAAACACGCAACGGCTTGCCCAGTGCTCCTTCAAGCGGACCTACAAGGCTGATGTAACCTTGTAGGGCGGACGAAATCAGCGCCACCCCGACTAAGGCAGAGGACAAGGCAATCACGACCTCCCATGCAGGAGCCTGCCCGATGAGTGCCGGGTTCAGAACAAAGAAGAACGGTGCAATATAGATCACGCCGCCCAGCCGCATCGCTTCGAAGCCCGTGGCAATCGGATTTGACCCCGCCATGGTCGAGGCTGCGAACGCGCCCAGCGCAACAGGTGGTGTGATAAAGCTGACCATGCCCCAATAGAGAATAAAAAGGTGCACCGCGAGTGTGTTTAGGCCACCAGCCTCAAGCGCCGGGGCAAGAACAACGGCAAGGAAGATGTAGCAAGCTGTTACAGTCATCCCCATGCCAAAGATAAAGGCCGTCAGCGCGCCCATCAACAACAAGACCAGCGTGTTGTCACCAGCCATAAACACAAGCTCGTTCACCAACGTTCCTGCCAACCCCGTGGCCGAAAATGATCCAACAATCAGACCAACGCCAAGCAAAATGGCCGTAAGCTCTGCCAGCCCCATGCCGACGCCAACAATCATATTACCCAGACGCTGCTTGTTAAGACGAAAGCGCGCACGGAATTGGTTGACCACCAGCAGCAATGCGGTGGCGTAGAAAGGCGCGGAGGATTCCTGCCGCAGGCCGATCATCATATAAAGCAACAGGGCAAAGACGAAGATGTAAGGCCACCCTTCAATCATCACCTCGCGCAAACGTGGCAGATCGGGCTTGGGCAGACCGCGCAGGCCACGTTTGGCCGAATAGGCGTCAATGCCCGTAAACAGCCCCCAATAGAACAGGATGCTGGGGATGGCGGCGGCCAAGGCAATCTCGACATATGGGCGCGACAGGAACGAGGCCATGATAAATGCCGTGGCCCCCATAATGGGCGGCATCAGCACGCCACCGGTCGAAGCGCATGCCTCGGTCGCGGCGGCAGTCTTGGCTGAGAAGCCGGTTTTGCGCATTGCCGGTATTGATACAGCGCCCGTGGTCAACACGTTCGAGATAACTGAACCGGACATCGACCCCATGAAACCGCTGGCAAAGATCGACACTTTTGCGGCACCGCCGCGGTATCCTCCGACAAGGCCCAGCGCCAGATCGTTAAAGAACTGTCCACCACCGGTCCGCTGCAGCACCGCACCAAAAAGAATAAAGCCGATCACAACGCCGCCAAACGCTTTCATCGGGATGCCGAAAGAGCTTTCGGCCGAGAAAATATGATAAGGGACCGTCTGCATGAATGTGCTCTCGAAGCCCGAGAACGGATCCGGCACATGGCCGGCAAAGGTAGGGTAGAATGCAAAGAAAGTGACAATACAGAACAACACAAACCCGCCCGCGCGACGCGTCGCCTCTAGCACCAGTACAAAGAACACCACAGAGACATACTGCCCCGTCAAAGGTGCCGCGTATTCCCAGCCTTGCGACAGGTTCAGCTGCGCAGTTTGCGCTAGATAGACCGTGCAGGCCAAAGCGATCGCGAACAGCGCCCAGTCCAGCAAGGAAGGCACGCCACCTTTTCCGCCACGCATTTGGAAAATCAGAAAACTAAGCGCGAGGTACATTCCACCAAGGACATATAGATAGCGCCCTTCTATCAGAACGATCCCCATCAGCTGAAGATTGAACAGCTGGTTGATGACCAGCACAAGCGACAACAGCGTGCCGATGATAACAACCCATCGGGCTGTGCCCGCCAACCGCTCTGACGGGGTTTCCCCGTCGATGGCAACCTGTTCGAACCCCTTTGCGTCAGCGGGGGCATTGTTCTGATCGGTCATTGAATCATCCGTATCTGCAAAGGAACAAGACAGATCGGCCAGCTAGAAAAAGCTGGCCGATCCAATCACGTGACGAAGCTTAGAAAGTTACAGGGAAACCGCCTGCTTTCAGTGCTTCCCGGCGCGCTTCAGCCCAAGCTGCTTCCCAGTCGTCGGGGTTGGCTGCTTTGGTTTCTTCCCACGCCGCAGCAAGAGCCGCCTGACGTGCTACCAGATTGTCGTTATGCGCCTGAGCTGTATCGTTCCAGGCACCTACTTCGGTAAAGTAGCGGATCGCACCTTCATGGTAGGGAACAACCCATTCCATGTTTTGCTTGTCGAGCGCCCAACCACCAATACCGGGTGAATTGCCGTCATACTTCGGGAACAGCTCAACCATCGCTTTGGTCATGTTGTATACAAGATCGGCCTCAGTGGCCTCCATCGCTGTCAAAACAGGATAGGCATAACCAGCGCCTTGATAGCCATCCGTGCCATCAATGGTGGCACCGACGACTGCTTTGTTCGGGCTAAAGAACGGCGCAATGGCCTGCATCGCGGCAAGGCCGTCAGCGTTCTCGGGATCAATTGGTGGCCAGAACAGACCACGCGGACCGGCTTCAGCCTCATAGGCTTTGCCAGAGTTGGTGGAGGCAAATGCCGCATCGACCTGACCTTCGATCAGACCCGTCCAGCTGGCACCAAAGCCACCGAAGTCCACCCGTTCGACATCGTCCCACGTCAGACCACCATAAGCCAGATAGGCTTCGGTGTTTACGTTCAGTGCTGGTGCACCGACGATATAGGCTACGCGTTTGCCCTTCAGGTCGGCAAATTCCTTGATACCCAGATCACCGGCTACGCCGACTGCAAGGTTAATCGCCCCGCCATTGTTGGCCATCAGGACACGGATAGGCTGCGGGCCCCAGTTCTGGGCACCAAAGTCGAATACACCTTCTTGGGCCATAAAGCTGCCACCAACGCCGGTCGCTGAAAACTGGACGCGACCCTGACGCAGTGGCTCTGTACGCGACACATCGTTTTTGCCCGGTAACACGCGCAGGTTCACACCTGTCGCATCCTGCAAGGCCGCGCCGATGGCTACGGCTTGGTTATAACCGGCTGATCCGGTGTCATAGGCAGTCCAGTTAAGCTGCTTTGGCAGCTCAATGTCCTGAGCAGTCGCCATAGTGGCTGACAGGCTCAATGCTGCAAATGTTGAAGCAATGTATTTCATTTCTCTCTCCCTAGGTTCCGACGTCTTGTCGCTCAAACGGCGGCTTATCGGTGATGGCGGTCGCTTCACTTCTTGAAACACTGTTCCGCTCTGTGGAATACGATATGAATCTTCATTTGGAAGTGTCAACCAATTCCCGCATTCACCTTCCGAGTTTGCCCAGCGCCGGAAACTGAAAAAGCGTCTGGCATCCCTTTGTCCTAGACCTTGCGGGTGTGATCACTAGAACAGGGTAATGCTGTTGCACGGAGCCCCGCATGATCCGCCAGTCACTTACGTCTATTTCCTCGATCGCTGCGATTGGTGCAGATATGATTATCGATGTGCGTTCGCCATCTGAGTTCGCGGAAGACCATATTCCCGGTGCGGTAAACCTGCCGGTACTGTCAGATGCAGAACGGGCAGAGGTCGGCACGATATACGTCCAAGATAGCGCGTTTCGCGCACGCAAGGTTGGGGCCGCTTTGGTAGCCGCCAATGCCGCGCAGCATCTGCAGGGCGAACTTGCGGAGATGAAGGGAGACTGGCAGCCGCTGGTCTATTGCTGGCGCGGCGGCCAGCGATCAGGCGCTTTTGCGACAATTCTTGATCAGGTTGGTTGGCGTGTGCATTTTCTTGAAGGTGGATATCGCAGCTATCGCAGACACGTGAGCGCGGCGCTTTACAATGCGCCATTGCAACACCGGATCATGTTGCTTGATGGTGGGACCGGCACGGCCAAGACAGCGCTGCTCCAGCACCTAAACGATGTCGGCGCCCAGACCCTTGATCTTGAGGGGTTGGCCGCGCATCGTGGCTCGTTATTTGGTGCCACCACAATAGATCAACCTTCGCAGAAGATGTTCGAATCCCGGCTGGCATCCTCCCTGGAGGCGTTGGATCCTGCGCGACTAACTTGGGTAGAGGGCGAGAGCAGCAAGATCGGTGCACGAATTATCCCGCCTGCGCTTTGGGAATCGATGCGCGCAGCACCCCGCATTGAAATTAGCGCCCCTTTGTCCGCGCGTGCGGCATTTCTTGCTAAAGCCTATTCAGATTTGACGGATAATGCGACAGCGCTGATCCGCAAGATTGAGCATTTGCGCGCCTACCATTCATCCGCAACCATCGGAGAATGGCAAATGCTGGCCCGCAGTGGCGATTGGCAGACACTGGCCGAACAGCTGATGTCGCAACATTATGATCCGCGCTACCTCAAGTCACAGGCGCGCGCAGAGCAAAAGCCGCACCTGCTTAGCTTGAAAGATTTGGACACAGACACTTTGGCCGAAACCGCCCGAGACTTGCACGCGCGGTTCAACTGACGTGTATCGGCCCCGAACCTGCTGACAATTTACCGATGATGACGGCCTCAACCCCTGCGGCACGCAAAGCTTCCATGGCTTTTTCCGCCGCATCGGGTGACAGAGCCGCAAGCAATCCGCCTGCTGTTTGAGGGTCATGCAGCAGCGGGTCATCAATCCCCGTTGTGGGCGCATCCGCGATATTCGCCGCCAGCAACGAAGACCTAATCCCCTGATCTGAAAGCGTGCGGGCACCGGCATAGACGGGAATCTTGTCACGCGTCACATCTGCGCGCAGACGTGACGCTGCGCAGATTGCCTGAATATGACCAGCAAGGCCAAATCCGGTCACATCGGTCATGGCATGAGCATCCCGCAGAATAGCAGCCGCGGCCTGCTGTGGTTGCTCCATCGCCGAAAGCACGTCGGCGACGATCCGAGCAGGGGCTTTTCCAGCCATATACGCAGCAAGAATAACGCCAGTCCCGATAGGACGCGTGAGCAGCAGCATGTCTCCCGCCTGTGCGCCCGAAACTGTGATTGGCATATCGTCCCGCAGGCCTGTCACCGTGAAGCCGATCGTCAGCTCTGCGCCCATTGTCGTATGGCCGCCAATAATATTTGCGCCCGCCTCTGCAAAAACGTCCTGTGCCGCATCGTTAATCTCGCGCAAGGTGCGCGCCTGCAAGGCGGCCGACATGCGCGGCAACACAAGAGTGGACAAAGCCGCCTGCGGCGTTGCCCCCATCGCCCAGATATCCCCCAAGGCATGCACTGCCGCGATGCGGGTCATCTGCACAGGATCGTCGATAAAGGCGCGCAAATGATCAGTGCTCAGCACCTGATATCCCCCGCACGACTGGCGCAGGATAGCAGCATCGTCGCCCGGACCAGCGACGACATCCGCCTGCGACGTCCCCTGTCCTGCGCTAATTACCTGTGAAAGAACACCGCCGCCAACCTTGGCGCCACACCCACCACAAAGCGGAATAACCTGCGCATCTTCTTGCACACCCTTGGCCACCACAGACGGAAGCGCAGGTACCTTCATCACAGGCAATTCATCCAGTTTGTCCATGAATGCCCGATCAATACGATCTTTCCACTGCCACAGAAGAGGTGCTGCAGGCGCCAAACCGTATTTCTCTGCCATGGCAGATTTGCCGCCCAGCGAAATAAGCTTGAGATATGATTTTTGCGGGCGGAATGACCGAAGCTTACCTTCGGTCAGAACACCACGTAGGTTTTTATACAGGATAGGCGCGGCGCGCACCGCAAAAACACCTGCCTTGGGACGCGGGGCGAATGGCATATGCGCACAGTCACCTACAGCGAAAAGGTCAGTATCCCCTTTCACCCGTAGATCGGGCTCTACCACGATAAAGCCGTCTTCGAGCGTTAGGTCCGTCTGCGCGATCCAATGGTGCGGGAAAGCACCTGCCGCCCCAACGCATAGCGCCGCAGCCACTGGTGCATGCCCTTCCAGTATAACTTGGCCGCTTTCGATCTGCGTAACTTTTGCATTTGGCAGAAACGTAATTCCCAACCCTTGCATCGCATTAGAAAGCTTGCGCCGCGCCCTTGGACCAACACCAGATATTGTCGGTCCGGCTTCAATCACGGTAACTTCGGGTTTCGCCCCTTTTTCGCGCAGCGCAAAGGCCATTGCCATCGCCAATTCACATCCCGCGACCCCGCCTCCGATCACGGCAACCGTCGCCGCCTTATCGCTCCCCCCTACAGCGTCAAGGAAAGTCCGCCATGCGCTGGCGTAAACATCAAGTGGCTTAGCCCCAACTGCGTGCTCCGAAAAACCCTCAATACCCATGCGGGCAGTGATACCAATATCGATCGAGGCCACGTCATAGGCCACCGGCCCCCGCCCTTCGACGTGGATCAGCTTGGCCTTTCGATCGATCGCGGTTGCATGGCTGAGGATCAGGCGAGCGCCAGCAAAGCGGGCAAGACGCATCAGATCAATCTCCAGCGTATCGCGGCTGTAATGCCCTGCGATGTGGCCGGGCAACATACCGGTATAGGGCGCTGTCGGACCGGGATTGATCAATGTCAGTCTTGCCCCGGGCAACGGGTTCATCCCCCATTTACGCAGCACCAGCGCGTGGGCATGACCGCCGCCAACAAACACCAGATCACGGGTAAAAGGTACAGAGTTGAGCATGGGGGCAAAGCATCCTTGAGCGGGGCATATCAGTTACGCCCCTTCCTGCCCTGATCGGGTGGCAACATCCAAACACGATGCAACACCTTTCAGCGAGGCAGTAAAGCCGCAGCAAGGTTCTGCCCCACGGCCAAACGCGTGGGGCAGAATCAGTTAATTCTGAGTTAGCGCCGCGATGATCTGCTCATAGGCCTGTGCGGCCTTCACGCGCATTTCATCATCTGTTGCATCCTGAATCGGATGCGGCACCAACACATAATGCGCGCCGTTCATGCCAAGCGCACGGCGCTGGCTTTCGGCGGCATCGCCAAACTCGCTTGACGCGATAGAGACTGCCGGAATCCCCTGGGTTTCAAACCAGACATTGTCGTGCATACTGCACGTCGTGCAGGATCCTCAGTCGGCCAGTGCTTCTACCACATAGTCGCAGGCGTCCCGTATCTCGTGACGCAGTGCGTCCGGACACGGCTTGGCGAACGTAGGTTTAGCATAGCGGCGGATGGCCACATCGGGCGCTTTTTGCGCCAACAAACGCTCCAGCTCATCCAACATAACGTTTCCGCGTGGCTTGCTGATATCCAGAAAACCCACGACACCCGAAAGGCTGCCGCTGCGTTTACTTACCTGACGTTCAACCGGCACACGTTCATCTGTGGGGTCGAGAATTATTGTCATTCGGTCCTCCTCTGTAAGGGCAACTTAGCCCAGGTCGATCTTTTTGGAAACTGATTGTGAGCCGACGGCCCCTGTCGCCCAACCATGGAAGGCGGAAGAAAATTTACCCGCGTCAGAGCCAGCCACGACTACATGGATGAATTCTTTTCCTGCGAACTTCGGAACGGAACGCGCCATGGCATCCGGGCCCATCGCCTCTGCCGCCGCGGCGGATATTCCCGCGCCAGAGTTTTCATCCATCAACATCTCAGTCAGCGGTCGCGTTGTTACATTTTGGATCTGGTCGCGCAGGCGGTCTTTGGAAAAGTCCCCCTCCCGCGTCAGCGTATCAATGTGTTCGGGACACACCACCAATAATGCATCTACAGGCAGATTGCGCATCTTTGGCAGGAAAACCCCTTCAAGACCTAGCCCAAGCGAACCTGCAATCTGGTCCGGCGCGCGTGAAGTCTGATCCACGATATGCACCGGCCCCCCTGTCATCGCAAAAACCGTGACCACCGAATCTTCTGGATCGAATCCGCGCTCAACGTGCAGCGGCGCCCAGGGGGAGCGTTCCTCCCACTCAGCAAAACACATCGTGAATTTCATCGGATTTCCAAGCGTCGACCGCTCAACACCGCCAGTACTGGCCCCGCCGACATTGCGCACCACCAGGCGCAGCGCCCTGCCGATCGTGGCGTTGGCGCGGTTGCCGGCCCCAAGCGCACCAAGCTTCATGTTCATGCCGATCTTGTGACGTATCGGCCCGTTGATGATCATGACCGGAGCGGCCCCCATAGTCGTGGCGGTAACGCCGTGGATGTTGAATTCGTCCGTGCAGACGGCCTCAACTGCGGCGATCACCACTGGCAGATATTCTGGCTTACAACCCGCCATGACAGCGTTGATCGCAATCTTTTCAACCGTAGCTATGCCCATATTCGGCGGGACCGAAGCGATGACTTCCTGCGGATCGCGGTGGGTGCCAGATAACATGCGCAGCACCCGCTCAGGCGTCGGGGGCACCAACGGCAGCCCGTCAGAGAAACCCTGATCGAACATGAACTCGGCAACATCATCGCTTGGTGCGACCTCGATCTTGCGGGCGCGAATAGGGCTGCCGTCTGCCTCTGCGCGCAGCTTGTCATAGACACTTGGATCAAGATGTTTCGAGCCGCAGCCCGGACGCCAGGCCGGAAGGCTTTCCCAATCAATTTGTGCGGCGGGCAAGCCTGCCGTTGTGCTCATTTCTGCTGCCAACGCTTCCCAATCGCTACGCACAAACCCTTCGAACTGTGATTGTACGGTGCCCGCTGCATCAATCCAGAAAACTGACGGGACGCTTTCGATGTCCCACTCAAATGCAGCCTTGCAGGAGCGATCATCAAGTAGCGGCATGGTCAGGTCATGACGTTCTGCAAAGACGGTATTGGCCTCACCGGACTGAGAAATCAGCAGTACATCCATTTTATCACCGAATGCTTTGTGCAAGGCCTCCAGAACCGGAGCTGCGGTGTTGCACGTCTCGCAATCCTCTTTCACAAAACACACAACGCTTGCCTTATCTCGCGGGTAATCGTGTGAATTCCCCGCCAAATCTTTCAGCGAAAACTGCGGCTGCGTAGTGCTCATGTAGATCCTCCCCGATGTCAGACATACTTTGCAGAGTGTATTGCCCTAATGTCCAGCCTTCTTGAAAGGTGGCGGAGGCGGATGGGAATCGAACCCACCACACGCTTTTCAAGCGCGTCCATGGTTTTGAAGACCAGGGAAGCCACCAGACTCCAGTCACCTCCGCATAACCACCTGTCTAGCAAGGCCGCGCAGGAGGGGGAACCTAAATAGCATCCACAAACTGGCGCCTATCATCAACGCGCAACGTCGCACCTGTGCTGTCAAAGTATTCCAATACTGGCACAATAATTTTTCGACTGGTGCCAAGGGCGGCGCGGGCTTGCGAGGTGGTAAATCCAGTCGGCGCAGGAAACGCCGCCCTAAGATTCCGTTCGGCGTTGCAGAGAGCTTCAGCATGAAACACGATCGTTTGCTTCAAAGCGACATTGGGCAAAGCGATCAGCCGCCCCGTATCTGCCAAAAAGCCCATCAGATCGGAGCTGAACTGATCCGTTGGTGGCTGCGTCGAAGCCAGCGCAGATTGACGATAGGTTTCCTCGATGCTTGCAAGTTGCTGACGCTGACCGGAAGACAGCGTAGCCTCAGGGTCATGGCTTATTAAGGCAACCTTATTGCCCGACACACGAAGAATACCGTTTTCGCAAAGCTGCGCCTCAACATGCGCCTGAACCAAAGGGGAAACGCCTGCGGACTGAATTACCGCATGGGGCGCCAGCAACTTTAACGGATACATTTTGTGATAAGAAGTGAGCGCCGCAACAATACGTTCTTTGTTCGTCTCAAGATGAGGATTGAGCGCGGTGTGTGTTTGGTCAATGGTCACGAACTCAGAACCCAGATCGACACCTTCGGGCCTACGCGACAACCGTGCGATATCTTGAAGGCTAGCAACACCACGTCCCGCATGGGTCAACGCGGTAGCTATTCGTTCGGGGTTACGATCTGTGACTGCCTGCAAAAGCCCGGTTCGCATCTTGTCACCTCCACGTGCAGGCGTTGCCTGAGGGTCTAGAATCTGCGCGCCACCAATCGTGTCGGACGGCGAAAGCTGCCTTAGCACAGCACGTTGACCCGAATAACCGAACACCGGTTGCTTGAACCTGAGCTGGGCAAATCCCTTTTGTCCCGGTTCGATCCTCCCTGCCCCGAACAGCCGGACCTGTGCCACCTCGCTGGATGTGCCGAATAGAACCCGCATTTCCTGCATGTGTTTGAGCGGCTGATCTACAGAGGACAGCAACTCCACCTCAACGTCGAAGCATTCCGTTGGCGCGCCGAACCCGTTGGCACATAGCACTGCTCCACGTGGCACTTCGGAAATTGATACACCACGCAAATTCACCGCGACCCGCTCTGCCACGTGCGCAGTTTTGCGCACATCCCCCCGACTGTGCAAACCGCGCACGGTTACAGAATGGCCAAACGGTTGGATCACGGCTTCAGCCCCTGTCGTGATATTTCCGCCTAACAAGGTGCCCGTCACAATTGTCCCCTGCCCCTTAAGAGAGAACACACGATCAATTGGCAGCATCATTTCTTGCGGACGCTGTTCACCTGACGGCTCAACTAAAAGCGCATCAATGGCAGCATTCAAATCATCCAAGCCGTCACCGCTCAAAGCTGAGCATTGAATCATAGGAGCAGAACCAAATGGGGTTTGGGATAACGCTGCCCGCAATTCATCAAGCCGCGCAGAGCCAATGGATGGATCAATCAAATCCATCTTGGTCACAGCAATGACCCCACGTTGCAAACCCAGTAGTGCTGCAATTTCCAAGTGCTCAAAGGTCTGAGCGCCGATGCCTTCTGACGCCGACACAACGATCAGCGCGGCATCAGCACCGGATGCACCACCAACCATCGCCGGAATAAAATCCTCATGTCCCGGCGCATCAATAAAATCTACCATGCCGCCATCGTAAAGACGGTGGGCGTAGCCTGGCAAAATAGACAGACCTCGGGCCTTCTCTTCGGGTAGTCTATCGGTCGCGATCCCCGTTATGGCGTGGACCAGAGTGGTTTTACCATGGTCCACGTGGCCAATTACGACAACGCAGCAGGTCTTCATCCGTTAGCAATCCGCGTAACTGCCCGAGCAATCACGTCAATCTCGTCATCGTTGACCGTACGCATATCAAACAGAACACGATCCCGTTCGATCCGCGCAATAATCGGCGGCTTATTTTGTCGCAAAGCCGCGCAAAGCGCATCGGGTGAATGTTTATCTGACCGTATCGACACGCTAAAGCTATGGAGATCCCGTTCTGGCAAAGCACCAGCGCCGACACGGGCGATGCTTGGCGTCACTTCAAGCTGCAGACTTTCCAGATTGGACAACTCTTTTCCCAGTCTGGTGGCGCGGGCTTCAACACTTTCGATTTCGTCGGCCAGCATCCGCAATACGGGGATTTCTTTGACCGGATCGTGTGGCGCGCTGTACAGCCGAAGCGTTGCCTCCAACGCCGCGAGTGACAGCTTGTCCACCCTTACAGCCCGCATCAAAGGATGCGATTTCAACTTTGCGATGATCTCGCGCTTTCCAGCGATAATGCCTGCCTGCGGTCCACCCAGGAGTTTATCCCCAGAGAACATAACCACGTCGACACCTGCTTTTAGAATATCGGAGACAACGGGTTCTTCGCCCATGCCATACGGTGACAGGTCGATCAGAACTCCACTGCCAAGGTCCTCCATAAGGATAACACCGCGTTCCTGAGCCAACTTTGCAAGGTTGCCGCGTTCAGGCGCAGAAGTGAAACCAATTATCTTGAAGTTACTGGTGTGACTTTTCAATAAAACCGCAGTTGTTTCATCGATAGCGGCCTCGTAATCGCTCAGGCGCGTCTTATTTGTTGTACCAACCTCGTGCAGGACGGCGCCGCTTTGTACTATCACGTCAGGCAAACGGTACGCTCCGCCGATCTCAATCAGTTCACCACGAGAGGCAACCACGCTCCTGCCGGTAGCCGTGACCATAAGACCCAGCAATACTGCTGCTGCACAGTTATTCACAACAACTGCCGCCTCGGCACCTGTCAATTCACAGATCAATGCCTCTACATGAGTATGGCGCGATCCCCGCTTTCCACTTTCCAGATCGAATTCCAGATTGGATGCCCCTTCGCTAGCCCCCCTAAGCGCCGCGACAGCCTGACGGGCCAACGGTGCTCTCCCTAAATTCGTGTGAATAATAACACCTGTTGCGTTTATAACCGGCAAGAGTGACGGCGAACGCGCATTTTCGATATCTGCCGCCACTAAAGATGCGAAGTCGGCGCCCTCAAAATCAGGCAACGCAACAGTGCTGTCCGCTAATATTTCATGGCGGAGCTGTTCAATAGCCTTCCGCAGGGCGGACACCACCTCAGGACGGCTAAAGCGTTCGGCCAGAGTTTTAATTTCAGAAAAAGACAAAACCGTTTCGATTTGTGGCAGGTTTCTAAGAGCTTTGTTCACTTATGTTTCCATTCGGTTGCGCGGTTATCGTGCCGACAAGAAAAGGAACGGCATCACTTCAAAATATGGAAGTCCCTGCCTGACGAACAAAGCAAATTCCGACAGCATCCACAATGCCCATAGCTTGTCGTTCAGCATAACCAACGGCCTCGCAGGATCATGCTGGATAGAGCGAAGATAAATTACCGGGACATTCTACAGCTGTGGAACTTGCAGAGATTAAGCTTCGCCTGACCAGTAGATCGCTTCATCCTCAATAGCTGAACTGTTAGCGCGGACCGCTTAATGGACTCCATAGGCCTCCGTTTCCCATTGGCCACAGGTAAAGTCTGAGCCTTAACTGGACGGTTTTGGATATGCTCGCTGTTGGGTCCCAGATTGTTGCCAGATCATTCGATCATCGCGGCTCAGATCCAACGCTGCCACTCGGTTCAGTTTTAGGAGGACTGAGATCATGATCAGAAGCTATCTGAACTTAATCAGGCAGTTTTTCCGAGGCTCTCATAGAATGACTACCTTGGATGTCACTTCAAGTTCCAAACAAGCGAAAGCCCCGGCGGGATGAACCATCGGGGCTTTTTTGTAGCATTGTAATGAGAGATACTCACTATCTGGACTTGTTAGGTTTGGCGATGACCTACTCTCCCACGCCTTAAGACGCAGTACCATTGGCGCAGTAGCACTTAACTGCCGGGTTCGGGATGGGACCGGGTGTTTTGCTTACGCTATGATCACCAAACCAAACAAATTCAGATAGTGTCCAAGTCAGTACAACTGATGTGTGTGTATGCTTTTGATTGTCTAGAAACAGAAGTCTATCTGTTACTGGATCAAATCAAGCCTATCGAGCCATTAGTACCAGTCAACTGAACGTGTTACCACGCTTACATCTCTGGCCTATCGACGAGGTAGTCTACCTCGGCTCTCAGGGATACCTTGTTTTGAGGGGGGCTTCCCGCTTAGATGCCTTCAGCGGTTATCCTGTCCGATCATAGCTACTCTGCACTGCGGCTGGCGCCACAACAGATCCACCAGTGGATCGTTCACCCCGGTCCTCTCGTACTAGGGGCAACTCCTCTCAAGTATCCTACACCCACGGAAGATAGGGACCGAACTGTCTCACGACGTTCTAAACCCAGCTCACGTACCTCTTTAAACGGCGAACAGCCGTACCCTTGGGACCTGCTCCAGCCCCAGGATGAGATGAGCCGACATCGAGGTGCCAAACACTGCCGTCGATATGGACTCTTGGGCAGTATCAGCCTGTTATCCCCGGCGTACCTTTTATCCGTTGAGCGATGGCCCTCCCACTTGGGACCACCGGATCACTATGGCCGTCTTTCGACTCTGCTCGACTTGTCAGTCTCGCAGTCAGGCTGGCTTCTGCCATTGCACTCAACGAGCGATTTCCGACCGCTCTGAGCCAACCTTCGCGCGCCTCCGTTACGATTTAGGAGGCGACCGCCCCAGTCAAACTACCCACCACACAGGGTCCCGGATCCGGATAACGGACCGCGGTTAGACATCAAGCAGAACAAGGGTGGTATCTCAAGGGAGGCTCCACAGGGACTGGCGTCCCTGCTTCAAAGCCCACCACCTATCCTGCACATGTTCGGCCTAATGCCAGTGTGAAGTTGTAGTAAAGGTGCACGGGGTCTTTCCGTCTAACCGCGGGTAACCGGCATCTTGACCGGTAATTCAATTTCGCTGAGTCTATGTTGGAGACAGCGGGGAAGTCGTTACGCCATTCGTGCAGGTCGGAACTTACCCGACAAGGAATTTCGCTACCTTAGGACCGTTATAGTTACGGCCGCCGTTTACCTGGGCTTCAATTCAGAGCTCTCACCCCTCCTTTTAACCTTCAGGCACCGGGCAGGCGTCAGACCCTATACGTCGTCTTACGACTTCGCAGAGCCCTGTGTTTTTAATAAACAGTCGCCACCCCCTGGTTTGTGCCCCCAGCCTCTAGTTGCCTAGAAACCGGGCCTCCTTCTCGCGAACTTACGGAGGTATTTTGCCGAGTTCCTTCAACATAGTTCTCTCAAGCGCCTTGGTATTCTCTACCTATCCACCTGTGTCGGTTTAGGGTACGATCTAGCGATGGAGCTATTTCCAGGAACCACTCAGCAGCCCATTCAATCCGATAAGGATGAACTACCTCTGTGATCCGTCACTTCCATCTGGCCCAGGAATATTAACCTGGTTCCCATCGACTACGCCTTTCGGCCTCGCCTTAGGGGTCGGCTTACCCTGCTCAGATTAGCTTTAAGCAGGAACCCTTGGATTTTCGGCGAGAGTGTCTCTCACACTCTTTGTCGCTACTCATGTCATCATTCTCACTAGTGATCTCTCCACGGGATCCCTCACAGGCCCGCTTCACAGAAAGCTCCTTGTGTCCAATTCCACCCGAAGGAGGATAAGGACACATGGAACTATGTCACACTACGCTCTGCTACCATGCAATAAATGCATCCTAAGCTTCGGCTCATGGCTTGAGCCCCGTTACATCTTCGCCGCAGGACAACTTATTTAGACCAGTGAGCTGTTACGCTATCTTTAAAGGATGGCTGCTTCTAAGCCAACCTCCTGGTTGTTTTGGTCGTCCCACCTGCTTTCCCACTTAGCCATGAATTAGGGGCCTTAGCTGTAGGTCAGGGTTGTTTCCCTCTTCACGACGGACGTTAGCATTCGCCGTGTGTCTGCCGACTAGTACTCCTCGGTATTCGGAGTTTGGTTAGGATCAGTAAGCCTGTGGGGCCCCATTACCCATCCAGTGCTCTACCCCCGAGGGTATTCGGTCGACGCTCTACCTAAATAGATTTCGCAGAGAACCAGCTATCTCCGAGTTTGATTGGCCTTTCACCCCTAGGCACAGCTCATCCCGATCCTTTTCAACGGATGTGGGTTCGGTCCTCCAGTAAGTGTTACCTTACCTTCAACCTGGCCATGCCTAGATCACTCGGTTTCGGGTCTGATCCCTCAAACTCATTCGCCCTATTAAGACTCGCTTTCGCTGCGCCTACACCTAACGGCTTAAGCTTGCTTGAGAGACCAAGTCGATGACCCATTATACAAAAGGTACGCTGTCAGGCCGCAAGGGCCCTCCAACTGATTGTAGGCGTTCGGTTTCAGGTACTGTTTCACTCCCCTCGTCGGGGTGCTTTTCACCTTTCCCTCACGGTACTGGTTCACTATCGGTCAGTAAGGAGTACTTAGCCTTCGAAGGTGGTCCTCCGATCTTCAGACAGAATTTCACGTGTTCCGCCCTACTTAATACGTCCAATCATGCTTCTTATACGGGACTATCACCCACTCTGGTTGCGCATTCCAACGCATTCTAACCACAATCATGGCTCGGCTGGTCCCCGTTCGCTCGCCGCTACTAGGGGAGTATCATATTGATTTCCTTTCCTCCGGGTACTTAGATGTTTCAGTTCCCCGGGTTTGCTTTTCTAAACCTATGTATTCAGTCTAGAAATACCTGTTTTACCTCATTATTGAGAGCCACCGAAGTGGCAACAATAACAAAGTATCAGGTGGGTTGCCCCATTCAGAAATCCATGGATCACGGCCTATTCTCGGCTCCCCATGGCTTATCGCAGAGTATCACGTCTTTCATCGCCTCTTACTGCCAAGGCATTCACCAAACGCCCTTTTCGCGCTTGATTTGATCCAGAAAGAGAAAGACTTGCGTCTCTCGTGGATAACAGAAGCTGGTAAGAAACTGTCATCCCTGTTTCCAGATCAAAAGCATACATAACTGTTGCAGACCCGTGCAGGGCTGCAACTTTTCGAGTGGCCTTACGACCACTCCGGTTAGTGTACTTGACTTGGACAACACTGTCGCTTTCAGCAGGCAGACATCTGGGGGACCGAGGAAACAGTCCATGCAAATGCTCGCGTCACCCTTGCGGGATCAGCACCCACTGAGATCATCGCCACACTCGGCGCGACCATACAGTGCTGTAATTTGTATCTCTCTTTACGATGTTAATTCGTCTGTAGAACAGACGTCCAAGAAGTCTGATGACTGCTTGAAGATGTGTTCTACGTGTAATGGTGGAGCCTAGGAGGATCGAACTCCTGACCTCCTGAATGCAAATCAGGCGCTCTCCCAGCTGAGCTAAGGCCCCATCAGTCCCTTACGGGATCATGGTGGGTCGAGGAGGACTTGAACCTCCGACCTCACGCTTATCAGGCGTGCGCTCTAACCACCTGAGCTACCGACCCATACGAGCGGTAGCTCGTGTTCTGTTTCTGAAGAGATATGAGGACGGCTCGGTCCGAAGAACATCCTAAGATGTTCCAAATATGGACAGCTTTGTTTGCTGTCCTGCTAAGTGTTTCACGAGCTAGGCAAGCCTAGTTACTAGAAACATCCTTAGAAAGGAGGTGATCCAGCCGCAGGTTCCCCTACGGCTACCTTGTTACGACTTCACCCCAGTCGCTGATCCTACCGTGGTCCGCTGCCTCCCTTACGGGTTGGCGCACGGCCGTCGGGTAGAACCAACTCCCATGGTGTGACGGGCGGTGTGTACAAGGCCCGGGAACGTATTCACCGCGTCATGCTGTTACGCGATTACTAGCGATTCCGACTTCATGGGGTCGAGTTGCAGACCCCAATCCGAACTGAGACAGCTTTTTGGGATTAACCCATTGTCACTGCCATTGTAGCACGTGTGTAGCCCAACCCGTAAGGGCCATGAGGACTTGACGTCATCCACACCTTCCTCCCGCTTATCACGGGCAGTTTCTTTAGAGTGCCCAACTAAATGATGGCAACTAAAGATGTGGGTTGCGCTCGTTGCCGGACTTAACCGAACATCTCACGACACGAGCTGACGACAGCCATGCAGCACCTGTCACTGCGTCACCGAAGTGAACGCCCGATCTCTCGGGTTAGCACAGGATGTCAAGGGTTGGTAAGGTTCTGCGCGTTGCTTCGAATTAAACCACATGCTCCACCGCTTGTGCGGGCCCCCGTCAATTCCTTTGAGTTTTAATCTTGCGACCGTACTCCCCAGGCGGAATGCTTAATCCGTTAGGTGTGTCACCGAACAGTATACTGCCCGACGACTGGCATTCATCGTTTACGGTGTGGACTACCAGGGTATCTAATCCTGTTTGCTCCCCACACTTTCGTACCTCAGCGTCAGTATCGAGCCAGTGAGCCGCCTTCGCCACTGGTGTTCCTCCGAATATCTACGAATTTCACCTCTACACTCGGAATTCCACTCACCTCTCTCGAACTCAAGACCAGGAGTTTAAGAGGCAGTTCCAGGGTTGAGCCCTGGGATTTCACCCCTTACTTTCTGATCCGCCTACGTACGCTTTACGCCCAGTAATTCCGAACAACGCTAACCCCCTCCGTATTACCGCGGCTGCTGGCACGGAGTTAGCCGGGGTTTCTTTACCAGGTACTGTCATTATCATCCCTGGCGAAAGTGCTTTACGACCCTAAGGCCTTCATCACACACGCGGCATGGCTAGATCAGGCTTGCGCCCATTGTCTAAGATTCCCCACTGCTGCCTCCCGTAGGAGTCTGGGCCGTGTCTCAGTCCCAGTGTTGCTGATCATCCTCTAAAACCAGCTATAGATCGTAGACTTGGTAGGCCATTACCCCACCAACTATCTAATCTAACGCGGGCCAATCCTTTACCGATAAATCTTTCCCCCGAAGGGCACATACGGTATTACTCTCAGTTTCCCGAGGCTATTCCGTAGTAAAGGGTATGTTCCCACGCGTTACTAACCCGTCCGCCGCTCGCCCCGAAGGGTGCGCTCGACTTGCATGTGTTAGGCCTGCCGCCAGCGTTCGTTCTGAGCCAGGATCAAACTCTCAAGTTGAAATGATCTTACGATCATATCCTTGACGTCGAACCTCTGCACATCGTCCTGCACTACTTACTGAATAGTACAGGCGTTTTTCTCCGTTTGATGTACTAAAGATTACCAAAGTAATCGAAAGTCCGTCAAACAGTGAAGCTGACACTCTATCATCGACCGAAGCCTAAGAGCGCGATATACAGACGTTGATCCATCGAAATAGACCAAACCGCCCACATATCTCTTCAGATATTCAATTTTCAAATAACGTAGAGACAAATATCAACCGGATGCGCCATATCTTATTGGCGCGCCCGCCCGTCAGTACCTCTGATTTTCTTCCTTCGCTTCCTTCCCTCCGCGTCTCCGCTTCGTTCCGTCCGCTGCCCCGTAGCTCATTGCTGCGCTTCGGTAAGGGGGGTTCTAGGGTTTGTTCACCAAACCCGCAAGCGCTTTTTTCACAGAAAGCCCACTTTTTTCAAAATTCCCGATTTTTAAGGATTTTCAATAGCTTAGGTTGCGATGATTGCGCGAACAGTTGCTTGAGCGCAGGTTTGTTGCGCGGACCATACGTAAGCTTGAGTGGCTCTTTTTGCGGCATACCGAGTTATCCACAGGGTTACCCACAATCTCAGTCATTTTCAGCTCCAAGTCAGGGCGAATCCGTGGGAATCGGGGAATCAAAAACCTACGAACGGGTTCTTTTGACGACTCGCAAAGCCAACAGCGCCAGAATCGCCGCCATATAGAGAAGTGGCTTCAGCTGAAGGCCTTTGACGAGCCATATGTAGTGGATGCCCCCCAACAGGACTGCGACATAAGTAAGCTTATGCAGTTTGCGCCATGTCGATGCTCCTAGTTTGCGCACTGACAGGTTGTTTGAGGTGACAGCCAGCGGCAGCAGCGTGACGAAGCCAGCCATACCAATAGTAATGTAAGGACGCTTCCAGATATCGGCCCACATCTGTTGTCCAAGCAGGCTCATATCCAGAACCACCCATACGGCTAGATGCAGCACGACATATATAAAAGCGAGCAGTCCTAAAGCGCGACGGAACCGAAGCAGGTTCAAGCCGAGGTATTGCCGAAGAGGTGTGATGCAAAGACCAGCGATCAAGAGCTGCAAAGCGATCTGGCCCAACTCGTGCTCCAAGGGTTTGATCGGCTCACGACCCAAGCCACCCGTTTGCGCAAGATAAAGCAGCCAAGGGACCGGTAGAAGACATAGTATATAGAGGAGCCAAACTGGCACACGGCGTAGAGCGCCGTTCAGGTAGGTGATCACCGCAGTCATAAGACGTCCTCCGGCCAGCGACCAAGGCACCGCTTTGCGAAAAGCAGTCCGGAACTCTGAAAATTCCGCGCCCGGCCCCTGACCTCTTACTCGTTAAAAATTGGCCCGCATGTCCATACCGGCGTAAAGCGGCGAAACTTCTTCTTCATAACCATTCAGCATCAGGGTTGGGATCCGCTTTGAAAACAGACCGCCACCAATCACCCGCTCGCTCGCCTGGCTCCAGCGAGGATGGTTCACCTCCGGGTTCACATTACTATAGAAGCCGTACTCTCGGGCGTTTGCCTTGTTCCAACTTGTCGGAGGCTGGGTATCGGTCAGGGTGATCCGCACAATAGACTTGATGGACTTGTAACCATACTTCCACGGAACAACCAATCGCAGCGGCGCGCCATTCTGGTTAGGGATGTCTTTGCCGTAAATTCCTGTGGCCATCATGGTCAGCGGGTGCATGGCCTCATCCAGCCTCAGGCCCTCTACATACGGCCAGTCAAGAACTGGAAAGGCCACGCCAGGCATTTCATCCGGACGCAACGCAGTTTCAAAGGCGACATATTTGGCGCCAGTCTGGACACCGGCCATACTAAGCAGATCGGCCAGCTCGAACCCGTTCCACGGCACCACCATTGACCACGCCTCTACACAGCGGAACCGATAGATGCGCTCCTCAATCGTCATGGCCTTCATGATGTCTTCGAAAGCGTAATTCCCCGGACGATCCACCAGCCCGTCAATCTGTACGCTCCACGGCTGGGTCGTCAGCGTTCCGGCATAACGGGCGGGATCATCCTTCCCCGTGCCGAACTCATAGTAGTTATTGTACTGGGTGATATCTTCATAGCTGTTCGCCGTAAGGCTCTCGCCCGCGGCAAGCCCTGCTCCGGCTCCGATCCCCGCAAGGCCAAGCCCTGCCGCTGCGCCGCCCATAAGCTGCCGCCGGTTCAGGAATGCCGCCTCGTCCGTCACTTGGTGATCTTTAAGCGTGTTCTTCCAGCGCATGGCCATGGGGTCTCTCCTATATTGCTGACGTATAGGTAGTGGCCGCGTGCCACATGACCAAATTCTTTTGCCCCACATTTCAGTCTGCACACTCTATTGTCAGTAGCCCGAAGCGTCAGGCAAAGCCTTTGATTCGCCCCTACCCAACTGAAATTATGGCTCTTTCTGGAAAAGTGAGGGGGAAATATCGCGAATTTTTCGCAATTTAGCCTGAATGTGAAACTAGCCAGCTTCTGCGCAGTCCGACCAAACATTCTGACGGTAGGCAAACCAGCGCATTTCGGAAACTTAAAACGGGCATAATATAGATGGCTATTATTAACGAAGGCGTCGATGCGACGCATAATGCAGGCATGGGCTCATACCGCGTCCTCGTGGACGATACATTCAACGGCACTTTGGGCGGACCGGACACAACCGATGGCGTCAACCTTGAAGGGCTGACCATCGGCGAGACTTATACAGTGAGTCTGACCGTCGCGGACATAGCCAGCTACACTGAAATCTACCTGATGGATCAGTTCAACTATTCCGCTGCTGCCTTCAGCATAGAAAACAGCGTTGTTTCCGGTGACGCCCAGAACTTTGGTACCGCGTCGACGTCTGCTGCCGTGATTGATGGCAACACGATCTCTTTCGAATTTACCGCTATCGGTCGCACCAGCTTCTCACTGCGCGTTGCTGGCCAGGGTTCGGCCCAAACCTATTCAATTAACGCGACCGAATATGTGGCACCTCCGGCGATCACCGAAGGCGCTGATTTCTATATCGGGACGGATGGGAATGACAATGTCGCCCTGCTGGGTGGTGACGATACGTTTGACGGCGGCGCAGGCAATGACACTGTTGATGGCGGCACCGGCAATGACACGCTGACAGGTGGTGCCGACAACGATGTCTTTTATATCGGCACAGCTGAAGGCGCGGATGAGATCACTGACTTCACCATCGGCGAAGACAAAATTGATCTGACATCACAAGACATTCATGGCATCAACGCGATCGAAGACCTTGCGATGACGGATACTCCCGAAGGCGTGGTTATCGACTTCCTTGGTCAGGACCAGCTTACATTGGCCGGCGTCACAGCCGCAGAGCTCGGAAACGAGGACTTCATCCTGTTGGATAGAGTCTTTGTTGGCGCTGCAGGCAATGACAAGGCAAACGGGAAGTCCGGTGTAGACATCATGACTGGCAATGCCGGTGATGACCAACTGGACGGCAAAGCCGGAAACGATCAGCTGTACGGCGATGACGGCAAAGACAAACTGACTGGCGGAGCCGGCGACGACACCCTTATGGGCGGCAATGACAACGATTTGCTGGAAGGCGGCTTGGGCAATGACAGCATGAACGGCGGCAGCAAAAACGACCGCCTGCATGGCGGTGACGGAGCCGACATGCTGATCGGCGAACATGGCAATGACAAGCTCTATGGCGATTCAGGCGAAGATATCCTGAATGGCGGTATCGGCAAGGACGAGCTGACAGGCGGTACTGGCGCCGACGTCTTTGTCTTCGAGAACGGCGCGCATCGCGACACCATCACCGATTTCGAGGATGGCGCAGACATGCTCGACTTTACCAACTATGTCGGCGTGCAAGACATTGCGGACCTGTCGATTGTCCAAAGCGGCGCCCATACGTTGATTGTCGCCAATGGCCCTGATTTGGTCACCCTGCTCAACACCGACATGGCCCTTATCGACGCGACAGACTTTATCTTCTGATATCGTTGAGCGGCTAAAGAAAAGGCCCGCATCACTGCGGGCCTTTTGTTGTTAATGCACAGTGGCATCGTCCGGTTTAGGGCGATTGGTCGCCGATATCCGGTCCCCGATGATCAACCCGTCAGCGCCCGCGCTTACCGGGATGATGTCACCGTCGCTTACGTCACCTGCCAGCAGCATCTCTGCCAGCGGATTTTGCAACGCGGATTGGATCACCCGCTTCAATGGCCTTGCGCCGAATACAGGATCATATCCCTCATCCGCCAGCCATTTGCGCGCGCCTTCGTCCAGCTGCAATTCGATCTTGCGTGCCGCAAGACGCTTCAGCAAACGCGCCATCTGAATATCCACGATCCCGTCCATGTTTTCACGGTTCAGGCGATCAAAGATAATCGTCTCGTCCAGACGGTTCAGGAATTCAGGGCGGAAATGCCCGCGCACCGCCTCCATCACGTCTTTCTTGGCTTCAACCATGTCGCTACCTTCGGGCGCCATGCTTAGTGCTTGCGCACCAAGGTTGGACGTAAGGATGATCAGCGTCTGCTTGAAGTCTACCGTACGTCCCTGACCATCGGTCAGCACACCATCATCCAGCACCTGCAACAGCACGTTGAATACGTCCGGATGCGCCTTTTCGACCTCGTCGAACAGAACAACCTGATATGGACGCCTGCGAACCGCCTCGGTCAGCACACCACCTTCGTCATATCCGACATAACCCGGAGGGGCACCGATCAGACGGGACACGGCATGCTTCTCCATGAACTCCGACATGTCGATACGCACCATGGCGCTATCGTCATCGAACATGAATTCGGCAACGGCTTTGGTCAGCTCGGTCTTACCCACGCCAGTTGGCCCAAGGAACAGGAAGCTACCCAGCGGACGATCTTCGTCATTCAGACCAGCGCGCGAGCGGCGCACTGCATTGGCTACCGCCTTAACAGCAGCATCCTGACCGATCACCCGGCTGTGCAACTGCTCTTCCATTTGCAACAGCTTGTCACGCTCCCCTTCCAGCATCTTGCCGGCAGGAATACCTGTCCAACGCTCGACAACGCTGGCGATTTGGTCAGGGCGCACGGCTTCTTCTACCATGACACCTTCTTCACGGCTTTCCGCCTCGACTAGCTGCCGCTCCAGCTCAGGGATGACCCCATAGGACAGCTCCCCCGCCTTAGCGAGATTGCCATCGCGCTTCGCGATGTCCAGCTCGGCGCGGGCGCGGTCGAGCTTTTCCTTGATGTCACGGGCACCGGCAAGCTTGTCACGTTCCGCCTGCCATGCAGCCGTCATCGCATCGCTGCGCTCTTTGAGGCTGGCAAGATCCTTTTGCAGTGCCTCCAAGCGATCCTTGCTGGCCTGATCGTCTTCGATCTTCAGGGCCTCCTCCTCGATCTGTAACTGAAGGATCTGGCGATCAAGCGCGTCCAGCTCTTCTGGCTTGCTGTCGACTTCCATGCGCAAACGGCTGGCCGCCTCGTCCACAAGGTCGATCGCTTTATCGGGCAAGAAACGGTCAGTGATATACCGATGGCTAAGAGTTGCAGCAGCGACCAAGGCACTGTCGGCGATCCGCACACCGTGGTGCAGTTCGTACTTCTCTTTAATCCCACGCAGAATACTGACGGTATCTTCCACCGTTGGTTCCAGCACCATCACAGGCTGGAAACGCCGGGCAAGGGCCGCGTCTTTCTCTACGTACTTGCGGTATTCATCCAGCGTCGTGGCGCCGATGCAATGCAGCTCACCGCGCGCCAAAGCGGGCTTGATCAGGTTGGCCGCATCCATCGCGCCATCAGCCTTACCTGCACCAACAAGTGTGTGCATTTCATCGATGAACAAGATCACTTCGCCCGCGGCCTCTGTGACCTCGGTCAAGATCGCCTTGAGGCGCTCTTCAAACTCACCACGATATTTCGCGCCGGCAATCAACGCCCCCATGTCGAGCGCCAACAGCTTCTTGTTGCGCAGACTTTCAGGCACGTCGCCGTTGACGATCCGTAGGGCAAGCCCTTCGGCAATCGCAGTTTTACCTACGCCCGGCTCCCCGATCAGGACCGGGTTATTCTTGGTGCGGCGGCTAAGAACCTGCATCGTGCGACGGATTTCCTCGTCGCGGCCGATAATCGGGTCGATCTTTCCCTCTTCGGCGCGTGCAGTCAGATCCTGCGCGTATTTCTTAAGCGCATCATAACCTTCTTCAGCGCTGGCGGTGTCTGCCGTGCGCCCCTTGCGGAGATCATTGATGGCTGTGTTCAGGCTTTGGGCAGAAACCTTACCCGCCTCAAGCGCGGTTTTCGCTTCGGATTTCACCATACACAGCGCCATCAGAACGCGTTCAACTGGCACAAAGCTGTCACCAGCCTTTTTGGCCAATGCTTCAGCTTCGGCCAATACCCGGTTCGTTGCGCCATCAAGATAGGTTTGTGCAGCATCACCGCTTACCTTGGGCATCTTGCCCAACGCGATATCCACGGCCTGCTTGACCGCTGTGGCGTTGCCGCCCGATGCGTTGATGAGGTTGCTTGCCAGCCCATCCTCGTCATCCATAAGTGCTTTTAGCAAATGCTCGGGCGCCAAGCGCTGATGGCTTTCCCGCGTTGCGATAGTCTGGGCAGCCTGCACGAAACCGCGCGACCGCTCCGTGAACTTGTTCAAGTCCATGGCATTCTCCTTTTCAAAAGCGTCCACTAGGAGATGCACCCGCCCGGCGGCATACATCTGGTGTGGACCTCACACTACCCATTTGGGATGCAATCCCGCCTTGATCAAGATCATCTACACTGCATTTTTCTGTCTCTGATCGCATCATCTTCACGGCCATGACACAATGACTGACCGTCCATCACTGCGATCGGCGGAAAATGACCTAGTCTAACCGTATGAAATAAAATGACATTCTTCAGGATCAAAGTTTTCCGACTCACAGAGGGAAACTTTTTTCGATCTTAACAGTTTATTTTTTATCGAAAGTGTCCAAATAAGCACAGAAGCTCCGAACATACGAGAGCAGAAGAGGTCGAGAATATGGAACGTACCAAAGTACAAATTAGCGATGTGGTATACAACGCTGGCACTCAATGCTTTGAGGCATTGGTAACTGTTGCTTCCCACACCAAAACCGCCAAATACCCTTGCGCCATCGAAGCTCCTATTTCCATGAGCTTTGAGCAAGCTGCTCGTGGACTCGAGACGCAGGCATTGCGCCGCCACAAAGCTGGCAAAACAATGCATTCCCAAATGCGTCACCATGTTGCCAACACACGCGCCGGTCGGCCCAGCTTTGATCCTCGCGCATGGCTTGCCCAACTCGGATTCGGGCCGCTGAACCGCGCTGCCTAAGCGCCGCAAGCCGCCCACCCCTATTTGCGCCAGGCATATGGCGTGTGTGTTTGATTGTCCCCAGCACACCGCCGCCGCGCAAAACCGGAGACATTCGCCTGCCTGCACTGTCTCTGACACTGTGACCCGGTCTGCCGTCCCTCGGAGATCGGGTCTTTTTTCATGTACACGACGCGCCCCATCGCCTATGCCGCAAGGCGTTTGTCACACCCTTGCCTGATGGAGCTTGCCCGATGACCAATCCCCTCTCTGATGACCGCCTGATTGTCGCCCTTGATGTTCCCAACGCTGTTGCCGGTCTCGAACTTGCGGCCAAGCTCGGAGACACGGTGAACTTTTACAAGATCGGGCTGGGTATGCTGACCGGTGGCGGCTTAGCCTTGGCAAACGAGCTGAAGCAGGAACAGGGCAAGCGCATCTTTCTCGACATGAAGCTGTTTGATATTGGCGCTACGGTCGAGGCAGCAGTCCGCGGACTGACGCAATTCGACATCGATTTTCTGACCGTGCACGGTGATCCGCACGTCGTACGCGCCGCCAAAGAAGGTGCCGGCGGCAGCAACTTGAAAATCCTCGGTGTGACGATCCTGACCTCACTGGACCGTTCGGACCTAGACGCGGGCCTGATCCGCGCAGGCGACCTGCCCGAACTGGTTGTCGCACGCGCCAGCAATGCCTTCGAAGCCGGGGCCGACGGCGTCATCGCCTCTCCGCAAGAGGCCGCGATGATCCGTGCGCTGCCTGAAGCTGAGGGCAAGCTCATTGTGACGCCCGGTGTTCGCCCGGCCGGAGCCGATCTGGGTGACCAAAAGCGCGTTGCAACACCCGCTGAAGCAATCCGCAACGGCGCGAACCATGTGGTGGTTGGCCGACCAATTCATCGCGCCGCAGACCCCGCCGCTGCGGCCCGCGCCATCATCACCGAGATGTCAAATGCACCAACTTCAACTTAAACGTGTGCCAAATCGGACACATTGGTCGGGTTTGACGCTGCGTCTACTTTTGTCCAGCTAGGTAAAGTGACCGTTTCATGCTATCGGTAAGGTGGTGATACTCCCCGACGAACTGGATCTTCCTGATGTTCGTCACCTTCCCCCCGCTAAGAGAAGCGGGGGGGTTTTTCGAATAAAGTTATTTATTTTCATGGGCCGCGTCGCGTGTCGCGGCCCAGATCGAAAGTCGTGCCTGAAACGATGGAACGGCTTTCGGATGGGTGATAAATGTCTCTTCGCGCATCATTTGCCAGACTTGGCCTTCATCCCCGAAAATCACATCTGACTGTGACGATTGTGGCAAATACCCAACATAAAACCACTTGACCAATGGGCCTTCGCTGAACGATCGCCCCCAACAAATAGCATCCTGCGGGACGTATAGCCCAAGCTCCTCCTGACATTCTCGTAAGGCACACTGAAGCGGTGTCTCAGCGCCCTCGCGGCCTCCACCGGGCAAATCCCAATGATCGGCGTAAATCAGGCCGGGCGTCGCATCGCGTAAGATCACCGCCAATTCATCCCCAAGATATAGCGCAAGCTTGGCCCCTGCGAACGGCGCCCCGTCATATGGCTCAATGTCGAATTGCATGGCTCTCTCCGGCTGGGAGCTTTATAGTTAGGTATCCCTTGATAGATCACAATCCCCGCCATGCCAGCCCTTTGCCGCGATTGCCTGACCCGATTTGAAGACGCCCGCAGGTGTCCGTCATGCGCCAGTCCGCGCGTGACGCGCCACCCTGAGCTGTGGGATCTAAGCATCGCCCACATGGATTGCGATGCCTTTTATGCCTCAGTTGAAAAACGCGATGATCCCTCGCTTGAAGGTAAGCCGGTCATCATCGGTGGAGGACAGCGCGGCGTTGTCTCGACGGCTTGCTATGTCGCCCGCATCCGCGGCGTCCGTTCAGCCATGCCGATGTTTCAAGCACTCAAACTTTGCCCAGAAGCTGTCGTGATCAGGCCGCGCATGGAGGAGTACGTCAAAGCCTCCCGTGCGATCCGCGCCATGATGGAAGAGCTTACTCCGGCAATCGAACCCTTGTCGCTGGATGAAGCGTTTCTGGATATGAGCGGTACCGCCCGACTACACGGTGCGCCGCCAGCCGTCATGCTTGCGCACCTCGTGCGCCGCATGAAAACCGAACTGGGGCTGACAGGCTCTATCGGGCTGAGCCACAATAAATTTCTGGCCAAAGTCGCATCCGATTTCGACAAACCACACGGGTTTTCCGTGATAGGTAAGAAAGAGACGCAGGCATTTTTGCGCGACAAACCCGTGCGCATGATCTGGGGTGTGGGTGCCGCGGCACAGGCATCACTGGAAAAGGCGGGCATTCGCACGTTTTCTGATCTGCTGCGCTGGGAGCAGGCTGATCTGGTCGCGCGTTTCGGTGGCATGGGTGAACGCCTGTACCACCTTGCGCGCGGTCAGGATCGCAGACGCGTCTCATCCCATGCGCCGATGAAATCCATTTCGAATGAAACAACCTTTGGCGAAGACACGTCTGATCCGGACTTACTGGACGGTCATATCTGGCGAATGGCTGAGAAAGTCGCAGACCGCGCCAAGGCGAAGAATCTCGCTGGTCGCGTGGTTACGCTCAAGCTCAAGCGCGCAGATCACACATTACTGTCGCGGCGCATATCCCTCAGCGACCCGACCCAGCTTGCCGATCGGATTTACCGCACGGCAAGCGGCATGTTCGATCAAGTGAAAGAAAAAGGGCCCTACAGGTTGCTTGGGTGCGGATTGTCGGACCTGAGCGATGCAGCGGATGCCGACAAGCTCGGAGATCTCCTTGATCCTGATGCAGGCCGCCGCTCAAAGGCTGAGCGCGCCACAGATGCCATCCGCGACCGGTTTGGTGCGCGCGCGATAGTCAAAGGCAGAACGCTGCGCTAGGCGCGTCATTCGGCAGCCAGCGGAACGCGGCCTTCGCCAATGGCTGCGACCTGCCGAATCACACCGCGCAGCGCGGTCTGAACAGCTTCGAAATCACCATTGGGCCGGATCAACTGCTCGTTCATGTATAACGAGCGGTCGATTTCCACCTGAACAGCATGTTGCCCCTTTGCAGGCCGCCCGAAAGCCTGAGTGATATAGGCGCCCGCGAATGGCGCATTGCGCGTCACAACAAAGCCGGCCGCCGCAAAGGCAGCTTCAATCCGGTCCACGACATCACCGCTCGCTGCGGCACCAAAGCGGTCGCCCAGCACAACGTCAGGGCGGCGGATGCCTGCTCGGGTTACGCCATCCATCGCCTCATGCGGCATAGAATGGCAATCAATCAGAACCGTCTGGCCATGATGGGCATGGGCCGAGTCCAACAGCGCCTGCAACCGGTTATGGTAAGGCACCCAGTAGCGCTCGATCCGCTCTTGCGCCTCTTCCATGCTCATTTTTCCACGGTAAATTGCCCTTCCGTTGGCCACAACGCGCGGTATGACCCCCAGACCGGATGACACGCGCGGATTATGTCCGATGCGCCGCACGCCTTCGATCAATGCGGGATCAAGCTCGTCACGCGCGCGATTCAGGTCAACATAGGCCCGCGGAGCACCAGCTTTGATGAAGGCCGCACCGTACTCTGCCGCGCATTCGAACAACTTATCCACGAAGGCGTCTTCGGAAGAACGGATCGCATGTTCGTTCAAAACCGTCTTGCGCAGGAACGACCAGCTATAGTCTCGCCCGGAATGTGGTGAGGCAAATACAACACATGAAGCAGGCCTCGCAGGCAGCAAAACATCAAAAGCAGAAGCAGGCATATGTGTATCCTTTCAAATAAAAGACATAGCGCAGATTATTACAAAGCCAAAAGCCCTTGATCACCGATGCGACTCCTTTTATAGCACGCGGACGGCGCGGTGTTTTCGCGCCCCATTTTTGTTTGGGGCTTGGGAATCGCGTTCATATAGTGGGTGATTAGCTCAGCGGTAGAGCACTTCGTTGACATCGAAGGGGTCACTGGTTCGATCCCAGTATCGCCCACCATGTATTCATTGGCATGTTCGCCTCGCGAACGTGCTGCCCGTAACCCGGCGCTGGCCCGCGCCACATAACTGGAAGGATGGAACTGATGAAAGTTCGCAATTCGCTCCGCTCGCTTAAAAACCGGCACCGCGACTGCCGTGTTGTGCGTCGCAAAGGCCGCGTTTACGTGATCAACAAAACCCAGAAGCGCTTTAAAGCCCGTCAGGGTTGAGCCGCCTCTTCTTGGTGACTTAAAAAGGCTGCTCCCGCCGGAGCGGCCTTTTTGTTGTCTACTGACAGACAACAGTACGCAGTCTGAAGCGGCGTCCTGAAAAGGGGATCGGCCCGCCGGAAGCATCCTGCTCATCACATCCGATGCGCCCTGCCCCCGCGGGCATTCCACATTGATCGATTTCCCAGGATATCCTTTGACAGATCAACTCTGGCTCAATGCGCAGCGAAGCCATTTCCCCAGAATCACTGTCAGTCAGGTCAATCATATGACCTGCTTTGTTCCCAAACCCTTGCACCTCAAATGTCAGCAGCTCGGGCATTTCGATGATCTTTGTCTCACCTTGCTGGCCGAACATGGCGTCTTCGCCCTGCCAGCTTATCCCCGTGGCAAACCGAACGCGGTAGGTCCCAGGCGGCACCAGAACCTTAAAGAACCGCCCCCCAACGATAAACGCTGCGAATGCGTCCTCTCCGGAGTCAGGTTCCGATAACAACAAAACGTAGTTCTGACCGAGGTTGGTCTTAACAAGCAATGGAAACACCCCGGGCAAACCCGTCTTGTTCCACATGATCCCGTGACGCGGATGATTACCGTTTTCTAGATCGGATTGCGCGATCAAGGCGGTAGGCGATGCCAGCGCGATGAGCAATACAGCCATCCGGATCAATCCAGCCATTGCTTGCGCCATGATCTCTCCTAAATCGATTATCTGATGATTAAAACCTAACACAGCAACGATCTGGCACCACCCTCAAGGGACCAGACGATCGTTACTGGTACTTACCCCTGCCGCCGCGCAATATGTCGGCAACAGACAAAATATTGAAAAGGATAAAACGATGGCCGAATACACCCCACCAAAAGTCTGGACATGGGACAGCGAAAGCGGCGGCAAATTCGCCTCGATCAATCGCCCGATCGCAGGTGCCACCCATGACAAGACGCTTGAGATCGGCAAACACCCGATGCAGCTTTACTCTCTTGCGACACCAAATGGCGTAAAGGTCACCATTCTACTGGAAGAGCTGTTGGCCGCCGGACATTCGGGTGCAGAATATGACGCATGGCTGATCAACATCGGTGAGGCTGATCAGTTCGGCTCCGACTTTGTGGACATAAACCCGAACTCAAAGATCCCCGCGCTGATGGATCGCTCTGGTGACACACCACAACGCGTCTTCGAAAGCGGCGCGATCCTGCTGCATCTGGCGGAAAAATTCGGCGCGTTCATTCCAAAGGACCCTGCCCAGCGGACAGAGATGATGAGCTGGCTATTCTGGCAGATGGGTTCTGCCCCCTATCTTGGCGGCGGTTTTGGCCACTTCTATGCTTATGCACCCGAGAAATTTGAATATCCGATCAACCGCTTTGCAATGGAAACCAAGCGCCAGCTAGATGTGATGGACAGGCATCTGGCAGAGAATGAATGGTTTGCTGGGGAATACTCGATTGCGGATATCGCGATCTGGGCTTGGTACGGTCAGTTGGTTCTTGGCCGTCTTTATTCAGCGGCTGAATTCCTTGACGTGGCCAGCTACGAAAACGTCATGCGGTGGGCCAACGCGATTGATGCTCGGCCTGCTGTTACACGGGGCCGAATGGTCAATCGCGCGTTCGGCGACGACCTGTCTATGCAATTGCATGAGCGTCACGATGCCAGCGATTTCGAGACCAAGACCCAAGACAAGATCGCTAAAGACTGATGAAGCTTTCCCGCGCGCCTGTTCTCTTCTGGCGCGCGGCCTTGCCTTAATTGGCGCGCTAGCGGCGGCCGACCTGACGACAAATCAGGATAACAGGCAACAATCCCATCGCCACGATAACAAGGCTTGGCACGGCTGCACCTTCGAGCCGTTCGTCGCTTGCCAAGCGATAGGCTTGCACTGCCAATGTATCGAAGTTGAAGGGCCGCATGATGAGAGTCGCGGGTAACTCTTTCATAACATCCACAAATACGATCAGCAACGCAGTCAACAGGCTTGGTGCAAGAATCGGGAGGTGTACGCGGCGTAGCGTGCCCATCGGCCCCTGCCCTAAGGAACGGGACGCCGCATCCATATTTACATGCACCATGGCCTGCCCGCCTTCGTAAGCACCCAAAGCGGCGGCCAGAAAGCGGACCATATAGGCGACAACCAGTAACCAGATAGACCCGGTAATCAGCAAGCCGGTCGAGATGTCAAAGGTACTGCGCATCCAGGCATCCAGCGCGTTATCAAACGCCGCAAAAGGCACCAGCAGGCCCACGGCGATCACGCCACCCGGAACGGCGTACCCAAGCCGCGCCACATAAGCGGACCCTTGTGCCAACCGTCCGCCCTGCATCCGTTGAAAAAATCCGACACTGATTGCTGCGGCTACCGTGACGACTGCCGCGACAGATGCCAAAGTGGCCGAGTTCTTGATGAACCCAAGATAGCGCGCGCTCAGCAAATTCTGCTCTGATCCAAGGCCCATAATGAACAACACCACGATCGGAAGGATCGCACCAAAAACAACAGGCACGCCGCAAAGCAGCATGGCTAAGCCTGCACGCCAACCGCGCAACTCTGCCGGTGGGGCAGCTTTCGCCTGACGCGCCGGATCATGGTACTTGGCATCTCCCCGCTGCATCCGCTCAAGCATGGCCAAAAGCAGGGCAAAGCTGAGCAAACACAGCGCGAGCTGCGCAGCACCTACACGGTCAAACAAAGAGAACCAGCTGGTGTATATGCCAGTGGCGAAGGTCTGCACGCCGAAATACGCAACGGTTCCAAAATCGGCAATGGTTTCCATCACGGTCAGCAGCACACCACCTGCTATCGCCGGCCGTGCAAGGGGCAAGCTAACCTTGAAGAACGCCGCCCAAGGCGAAGAGCCCAACGCGCGCGCGGCCAGAAAGGTTGTCCCGCTTTGTTGTAAGAATGCTGCCCGCGCCAATAGATAGACATAAGGATAAAGCACCAGCACCAGCATCGCCGCCGCGCCCCCTAACGACCGTATTTCAGGGAACCAATAATCGCGGGGCCCCCAGCCGGTCAGGTCACGCAGCGTGGCTTGCACGATACCGGGGTGATCCAATACATGGGTATAGGCATAGGCCAGCACATAGGCTGGAAAGGCCAGTGGAAGCACCAGACCAATCTCAAACAGACGTACACCCGGGAAACGCGTCATGGTAACGAGCCACGCAGCCCCCACACCGATTGAAAACGTACCCAGCGCCACAAGCACCACCAGCGAAAACGTGGTGCGCGCATAGCCGCCCAATACGGTCTGCGCTAACAGTTGCACAGTCTCTGTGCCGCCAGAAAGCGCAGCCAGAAGTACGGCCAGCATGGGCAAAGCGCAGATTGCTGCGACCAAGACAGCTACGCCAGACAGCGCGCGCACGCCATCGCGTTTAGTCTTGCTCGAAGGAGTCGTCACATGGGCCATGCCTCTATGTCGACTATTTTACTCGGAAAGGCCAGATGCTCCGGCAAGCACGTCTCAATCGTAAGTGCGCTTGTCTTCGATCACCAAACCGTCCTTTGGCAGACTGCCTGATGCGACCACCTCAAGGCGCCCCTTAAGCTTCAAAAGCTGGCTTACAGACTCGGCGTAGACGTCGGTGTTTGAAGCATCGCCTTCAATCATGACGGTCATCACGTCCTGCTCGGCCTCGCGGGTCGCAATCACCCGCGCGCGGGTGATTTCGCTGTGATGCGCGACAAGTTGCGCCACCTGCTCCGGGCGCACAAACATGCCTTTGATTTTCGTTGTCTGGTCCGCACGACCCATCCAACCTTTGATCCGCATATTTGTTCGTCCGCAGGGGCTTTGACCCGGCAAAACAGCGCTTAGATCGCCGGTGGCGAAACGGATAAGCGGATAGTCAGGGTTAAGCGTTGTCACAACGACCTCACCTACTTCACCTTCTGCCACCGGAATGCCTGTGCCGGGCGTCACGATCTCGACGATCACGTTTTCGTCCACAATCATACCTTCGGCGGCTGGCGATTCGTAGGCGATGTTGCCCAAATCCGCTGTGGCATAGCACTGCAAACAGGTAATGCCGCGCTCAGTGTACCAAGCACGCAGGCTTGGGAAAAGCGCGCCGCCCCCTACTGCCGCGCGGGTGATGCCAAGGGTGATCCCCATCTCGTCGGCTTTCTCCAGAATAATCTTAAGATAGTCGGGCGTACCGGCATAGGCCGTCGAGCCGATGTCGCGGGCCGCGATGACCTGAAGCTCTGTCTGCCCCGTGCCTGCAGGCAGCACAGCCGCGCCAACAGCGCGCGCACCGCTTTCGAAGATCATGCCCGCAGGGGTCAGGTGGTAGCCAAAGCAGTTGTGGACGATGTCGCCTTCCCCGATTCCCATAGCATGAAGGAAACGCCCCATACGCCACCAGTCAGGGTCGGTCGAGGAGGGCTCATAAATCGGGCCAGGTGACTGAAAAACGTGACTGAACCCATGCGCGGGTTTCGTGGTGAAGCCACCAAAAGGCGCAGATACCGCCTGCGCTTTGCCCAGTTCGGACTTGCGCAAGACGGGTAACGCCGCGAGCGCTTCGATGCTGGTGATCTGCGTCGGGTCTACGCTGTCCAGCGTCCCTGCATATCCCGATAATCCCTTCGCCCGCGCAATCTGTTCGGGCAGGGCGTGGGTCAAATCGGCCGCGCGTGCGTCTGTGCTGCGGGTTTCCAGATCGTCGAAAAAGCTCATATTGGTCACTCGTTCTTGCGTGCAGGCGCATGCCCACATCGTTTCTATCCAAATTCGTCTAGACGGCCACGCCGAACAGGCGTCCCACGCCAGCGGTCACAGCCATGGCCAGCCCGCCCCAAACAACGACGCGCAATGCGGCAGGCCCAATAGAAGCCCCACCCGCGATCGCGCCCAAAGCACCGAGGCCCGTCAATGCAATGAGCGTCACGATCACGACGACCGGGATCAATGCTGCCGCAGGCGCCAACATGGCCGCAACAAGCGGGATGGCAGCGAAAGTACTGAACGTCAGCGCTGAGGCAAATGCCGCCAGCAGGGGTTGGGCCTCTTGGCCTTCTGTAAGGCCAAGTTCGTCGCGCACATGTGCGCCCAAGGCGTCACTTTCGGTCAGTTCCCGCGCGACCTGTCGGGCCGTTGCTTCGGACAAGCCTCGCGCGACATATATCTCGGCCAATTCGGCTTCTTCACCCGCGGGATCATCCAGCAACGCCTGTTTTTCGCGGGCAATATCCGCATTCTCAAGATCAGCCTGTGACGAAACACTAACGTATTCACCCGCCGCCATAGACATCGCACCAGCCGCCAATCCGGCTGCACCTGCAATCAGAATTGCACGGGTTGACGGATCGGCCGCTGCAACCCCGACGATCAGTGAGGCCACGGAAACGATCCCGTCGTTAGCGCCCATTACAGCGGCACGAAGCCACCCGACACGGTCTACAAGATGCGGATCATCGCTATGCGCAGACGGCTCCATATCAGGATAGCCAGCGCTTGCGGCGACGGTAGCTGCGCACATCACGGAAAGATTTCCGGCCTTCGTCCGACATGCCCAGATAGAACTCTTTCACGTCCTGATTCTCGCGCAGGTCGTCCGCGGGACCATCCATCACCACACGGCCACTTTCGAGAATATAGCCATAGTGCGCAAAACGCAGGGCGACGTTGGTGTTCTGTTCGGCCAGCAGGAAGGTCACACCCTCTTTTTCGTTGATCTCTTTAACGATATTGAAAATCTGCTCAACCAACTGCGGGGCCAAGCCCATCGATGGCTCGTCCAGCAGGATCGTCTCGGGACGGCTCATCAATGCGCGGCCAACGGCGCACATCTGCTGCTCACCGCCCGACGTATAACCGGCCTGAGATTTGCGCCGCTCACGCAAGCGCGGGAAATAATTGTAAACCATCTCCAAATCGGCAGCGATGGCCCCTTTGCCGTCGGCGCGCGTATAGGAGCCTGTCAGCAGGTTTTCCTCGATGGTCAAATGCTCAAAACAGTGGCGGCCTTCCATCACCTGCACGACACCCTTTTTCACCGTCTCGGCGGGGTCCTGATGCTGGATGGTGGCGCCGCGATACTTGATCGAGCCTTTGGTCACTTCGCCGCGTTCAGAGGCAAGCAAACCGGAAATCGCTTTCAGCGTGGTCGTTTTACCAGCGCCGTTGCCGCCCAAAAGCGCGGTAATTCCGCCCTTTGGCACATTAAGGCTCACGCCCTTGAGAACAAGGATCACGTGATTGTAGATCACTTCGATGTTGTTCACTTCGAGCAGGTTCTCGACCTGCACTTCAGCGGGGTTTGCGTCCAACATGTTCCTTGGTCCCTCTTTGAGTTTTTTGAAATCCTCTGGCCGCCACGCAGGGCAGCGGCCAGAGGGTAGGCAGCTTACTTACAGCCGGCCTCAATATTGTTTTCCGCAGCATAGGCAGAGGAATCTTCGGCGATCAGGCCGTCGATCAGCTCTTTGTCTGTCGCGCCAAAGTCAGAGATCAGGCTCCATGTCTTGGAGGATGCATCCCACTGGGTCACACCAACCATGCCGTCACCACCGTGGTTCTGGCAGGACACTTTGAACGAAGGACCAAAGTTCGGCAGGCCAAGTGCGGCCATCTTCTCTTCGGTCATTTCCAGTGCTTCCATACCGTCACGCATCTGGGATGCGTTGATCTGGGCAACACCGTGGATTTCCTGCGCTGTTTTCGCAGCTTCGGCAGCCAACATCGCGGCATAGAGGCCACGGTTATACAGAACTGTACCGATCTGGTCACCGGCACCCGCCGCTTTGCCCGCATCCACAACGTGCTTCTGGATGTCGTCGAAGACAGGGAAGTCGCGGCCCACACCGTGGAACGTCAGCGCCTTATAACCGTTGGCCGCATCGCCTGCTGCCAGCACGTCGTTCTCGGAACCGGACCACCAGATACCAATGAAGTTTTCCATGTTGAAACGGATGTTCGCAGCTTCCTGAACCGCAACCTGGTTCATAACGCCCCAGCCGTACATGATCACATAATCAGGCTTGTCGCGGCGGATTTGCAGCCACTGGGACTTCTGCTCCTGACCGGGGTGGTCAACTGGCACTTCTTTGAACTCGAAACCGTGCTTGGCGGACAGGTCCGTCAGCGTGCGGATCGGCTCTTTGCCGTAAGCAGAGTTGTGATAGACGAGCGCGATTTTCTTGCCCTTCAGATCGCCACCGTTTTCAGCCAGCAGATAGTTGATCGCACCGGAGGCACCATCCCAGTAGTTCGCAGGGTAGTTGAACGTGTGGCTGAACACTTCGCCATTCTTTGCAGACGTACGGCCATAGCCCATTGTGTGCATTGGAATGTCATCAGCAGTGGTTTTCGGGATCAGCTGGTAGGTGATGCCTGTGGAAAGGGGCTGATACACCAGACCGCCGCCGCCTTTGAGCGACTCGTAGCATTCCACACCCTTCTCGGTGTTATAGCCGGTCTCACATTCGGGCACGGAAGTCATAACGCCGCCGATGCCGCCGTCACGTGCGTTCAGCATCGTGAAGTAATCCGCATAACCGTCCGCAAACGGGATACCACCCGCCGCATAGGGGCCGGTGCGATAGCTCAGCGATGGGAACACAAGGTCCGCCAGAACGGGGCTTGCTGCCATCATGGATGCGACGGCGATTGTACCTAGTTTATATTTCATCGGTGTTTCCTCCCTTGGATTTTATCCGATTGGTTTCATGGGCGGGTTGTCCCGCCTTCGTTATTCGCAGCCTGCCCGCGTTAGTGCGGGAAGGGCCACAATCTCAGTTTCTCTTTCGCGACACGCCACAGTTGGTTGATGCCGTGCGGCTCCGCGATCAGGAATACGATAATCAACAGACCAACAATCACCAGCTGCAAATGCGCCACGATGTCGGTAGGCCACCCTAGCCAGTCCACGCCAACCACTTTGAGCGCAACCGGCAGCAGCACAAGGAAAGCAGCCCCCGCGAATGAGCCAAAGATGCTGCCCAAACCGCCGATGATGATCATGAAGAGCACAAGGAACGATTTCTGGATACCGAACGCCTCTCCCACTTCGACAGCGCCGAGATAGACCGAGAAGAAAAGCGCACCGGAGATACCGATAAAGAAGCTGGATACCATAAAGGCTGTAAGTTTGGCGCGCAGCGGGTTCACGCCGATGATCTCGGCCGCGATGTCCATGTCACGGATCGCCATCCATTTACGCCCCGAAGAACCGCGTGTCAGGTTTCGCGCAATGACGGCACTGACAATCGTGAAGAAGAGGCAGAACATATACGCCGCCCAAGGTGTCGTAGATGGGCCAGTGATCAATACCCCAAACAGGTCCCGCTCGGGCGCGCTGATCTGGCCGGAAGCGGAGTAGTTGTAGAACCACGCCACGCGGTTAAACAACCATACAAGAAAGAACTGCGCCGCCAGAGTTGCCACGGCAAGGTAGAACCCCTTGATCCGCAAACTTGGGAGGCCGAACAAAACACCCACAAAGGCCGTCATAATCCCGCCCATGATGACGGAGAAAAAGATGTTGAACTCTGGCAAGCGGAACAGCAATTCACCGCCCCACCAGATGTCCACGCCGGTCATGAATTTGTAGCAGCTATAAGCCCCTACAGCCATGAAACCGCCGGTACCAAGGCTCACCTGACCGCAATACCCGACAAGGATATTCAGTCCCAGTGCCGCAATGGCATAGATGAGGAAGGGCAACAGCAGCGAGTTGACCCAATAGTCATTGAGCACAAATGGCACCACAAAGATGGCTACGAACAGGACCAGATAATAGCGATAGCGATCAAATTTGATCGGGAACGTCTGCTGGTCCTCGGCGTAGGTCGTACTAAAGTCGCCTGCTTCACGATAAAACATTATGCGCGTCCTTCTTTGTTTAGCTTGCCGGAAATCTCCGGCATCCGGTTCAACATGTCAGTATCAAACACGCTCAATGATCTTCTCCCCGAACAAGCCCTGCGGACGGAATACCAGGAACAACAGGGCCAACATGTAAGCGAACCAGTTCTCTGTCGCGCCGCCAAGGAAAGGCGCCCCAATCAGGAATTCAAACAGCTTCTCGCCCACACCGATGATCAGTCCACCCACGATAGCACCCGGAATGGAGGTAAATCCGCCAAGCATAAGGACCGGCAAAGCTTTCAAAGCGATCAGAGACAGCGAGAACTGAACACCCGATTTCGCGCCCCACATAATCCCTGCGACCAAGGCCACAAACCCCGCCAGAGACCAAACAAGTATCCAGATAAAGTTAAGCGATACACCGACGGACAAAGCCGCCTGATGGTCATCTGCCACAGCCCGCATCGCGCGGCCCTGTTTGGTGTATTGAGCGAACACAACCAACCCGATCACCAGCAACGCAGCAATCACACTTGCAACAATGTCTAGGTTATCGATGAAGAAGCCGTAGCCCAAGGCCTCATAAGTGGTGCCCTCCAGCCAGACGTTCATGCCCTGCGGCAGACACGCGCCCTCAGCCGCACAGACGTTCAGCGCCTTCAACTCAGACCCCCACATCAAGTCGGCTACACCTTCAAGGAAATAGGCCAGACCGATGGTCGCCATGAAGAGAATAATCGGCTCTTGTCCGACAAGGTGGCGGAACACAAACCGCTGCACAGCCCAAGCCAACACGATCATTACAAAAACGGTCAAGACGATGGCAAAGAACGAATGCACCGTCCAGCCAAACTTGTGCACATCTGTGCCGAAAATCGCGTTGATCAGGTGCGAAAACGGCACCTGCCCGTTCTGGATGCCGACCAGTGTCATCGCCGCAAACAGCGCCATGACCCCTTGGGCGTAGTTGAAAATCCCCGACGCTTTATAGATAAGCACAAAGCCCAATGCTACGAGAGCGTAAAGCACCCCGGCCATCAGCCCGTTCGCGAACACTTCTATTGTGAATGCCAGTTGTTCATTCATGTCGCGTCTCCCTACTCGTGTGCCACGCCAAGGTAAGCATCAATGACATCTTGATTGTTGCGCACGTCATGTGGCGTGCCGTCGCCAATCTTTTTGCCGTAATCCATCACCACCACTCGGTCGCTCAGGTCCATCACAACACCCATGTCATGCTCAATAAGCGCAATTGTGGTGCCAAATTCATCATTCACATCAAGGATAAAGCGGCTCATGTCCTCTTTCTCCTCAACGTTCATCCCCGCCATTGGCTCATCCAACAACAAGATCGAAGGCTCAGCCGCCAATGCGCGTGCCAATTCGACTCGTTTTTTCAACCCGTAGGGCAAGCGTGAGACAGGCGTCTTGCGAATGGCCTGAATCTCAAGAAAATCGATGATCTTCTCTGCCACTTCGCGGTTCTCTACCTCTTCGCGCTCCGCAGAGCCCTTCCACAGCATCTGAGACAACATACCAGTCTTCATATGTGTCAGACGGCCGGTCATCACGTTGTCCAGCACCGACATCCCCTCGAACAAGGCAATGTTCTGAAATGTGCGCGCAATACCCTGTTGGGCAACCTGAAACGGCTTCATCGGAGGACGGCGCGTTCCCTGGTACCAAACCTCGCCCTCCTGAGGCACGTAGAACCCCGAGATCACGTTCAACATCGACGATTTACCAGCACCGTTCGGCCCAATAATTGCGCGGATTTCACCTTCGCGAATATCGAACGAGATGTCTTTGATCGCCTCCACACCACCAAAGCGCAGAGTAATGTTCTTCATCTCCATCACCACAGGACCGATCGTGCGCCCGTCCGCGGTCACATAACTCTCAGCGTTATCTTTCACGCGATGCCCCCCTGCTTTCTTCTATCTGTTATTCTCAGTCGGTTACGGGAAGGTGGGCGGGGCGTCGTCGCAGACGCGCGTCGTCCCATCCTCATTCCGCCGCCATCTTGCGTGTATCCGCGAATACCTTTGCGGAACGCACTTCCAGAGTTGCCTTGATGCTGCCCTTGCGCCCATCTTCATAGGTAACTTCTGTCTCGGTGCTGATCTGTTCCGATCCATCGTAAAGCGCCGTGATGATGTCGTGGTATTTCTCTTCAATAATGCGGCGGCGGACCTTACGCGTGCGCGTCAGCTCTCCGTCATCTGCATCCAGTTCTTTGTGCAGGACGACAAAGCGGTGCACCTGACAGCCTGACAACATTTCATCTTCCGCCACAGACGCATTCACCGCCTCCACGTGTTCCTGAATCTGCTGCATCACCTGCGGATGCCGCGCCAGTTCCTGGTAGGAGGCATAGCCGATATTGTTACGCTCGGCCCAGTTCCCCACGGCCGTCAGGTCGATGTTGATAAAGGCCGTGCACTGTTCTTTCCCGTTTCCAAAAACAACCGCTTCCAGAATGTTCGGGAAGAACTTGAGCTTGTTTTCAACGTATTTCGGCGCAAACAAAGCGCCGTTCGCCATCTTGCCCACATCCTTGGCGCGGTCGATAATCCGCAGATGGCCGGTATCAGGCTCAACAAATCCGGCGTCACCTGTGGCAACCCAGCCTTCGGCATCTTTGGTGTCTGCCGTGCTTTCGGGGTTCTTGTAGTATTCGACGAAAACACCAGGTGAGCGGTAGAAAACCTCGCCATTGTCGGCGATCTTCAACTCCACACCGGGGCACGTCACACCAACCGTATCACTACGCACCTGACCATCCGGCTGTGCGGTGATGAAAACTGTCGCTTCGGTCTGACCATAAAGCTGCTTAAGGTTGATCCCCAGAGACCGGTAGAAATCAAAAATCTCTGGCCCGATCGCTTCACCCGCTGTGTAGCCAACACGCACCCGACTAAAGCCAAGGGTGTTCTTAAGCGGACCGTATATGAACAGCTCACCCAGCTTGTACTTCAACCGATCACCAAAGCTGACATCCTTGCCGTCCAGAATGGCTGGTCCAACCTTGCGCGCATGCGCCATGTAATAGTCGAACAGCTTTTTCTTGAAACGACTGGCGTCTTCCATGCGGATCATGACGTTTGTCAGCTGCGTCTCGAACACCCGCGGTGGTGCAAAATAATATGTGGGTCCGATTTCGCGCAGATCGACATGCATCGTGTCCGCACTTTCGGGACAGTTGGTGCAAAACCCTGTCCAAAGCGCCTGCCCAACCGAAAAAATAAAATCTCCGACCCAAGCCATCGGCAGATAAGCCAGAATATCATCGGACTGGCGCAGATTATCAAACTCGGAGGATGATTTGGCTGTCTCAATCACATTGCGGTTGCTCAGCACAACGCCCTTTGGCTTACCAGTTGTACCAGACGTATAAAGCATCACGCCGATACTATCGTAATCCAGCTTGGCCTGACGCGCTTCCAGCTCCTTGATGTGCTTATCGCGGTTTTTACGACCCATCTCCTGTACCGCTTGGTACTGGTTGAGATGCTCATGGTCATATTTGCGCAGGCCACGCGGATCGAGATAGACCATCCGTTCGAATTCCGGCAACTGGTCCTTCACATCGGTGATTTTATCGACCTGCTCCTGATCACCGACAACGGCAAAACGCGCGCCGCAATGGTTCATGACGTAAGCCATCTCTTCGGCGTTTGCGTCCTGATACAGCGGCACAGGCACCGCGCCGCACATCTCGGCGGCCATCATTGCCCAATAAAGATAAGGACGGTTGCGCCCGATGATTGCAACGAAGTCACCCTCGTTCAGCCCAAGTTCAAGAAAGCCAAGCGCCAGCGCCTCGACTTCGTCGCGTGTCTGGCTCCAGGTCCAGCTTTGCCAAATCCCGTATTCTTTTTCACGGTAGGCAGGGGCGTTCGCAAACTGCTTTGCATTACGGTGCAAAAGCGCAGGTACAGACGCAGGTTGCCCCGCAGGACATTGTATCAAAGCCAAAGTGTATCCTCCCAATCCTGCCTTTATGACAGGCCGATCGCTTTTTCGCGATTCAGTGTAGCGCGTAGAATGGCACGGTGAGCATCTGCGTCAACTTTTTCCTGATGTTTTCTCAATCCTTACGAATTGTAACAGGCAGCAGTCATCCTTTGACACCCTGCTGTGTGGGTGCAAACTGTGCGCTATGGCGCTAAGCGATGACCAAACAAAATCCATGACAATGGCAGGCCTGAACCTTATCGGGCAGGCCCTGTCGATTTATGACCGTGACCTGCGGCTGGTAGTCTCCAACGCGCCGTTCAAGACCATGTTTAACCTGCCAAACGCTCTGGTCACACCTGGCGCCGACTTTGTTGATACCATTACCCATCTCGCACGTACCGGCGAATATGGCGAGATCGACGACATCGACAGCTTTGTCCAGGAGCGCACCCAACAGGCCCGCGCCTTTGAACCACATTATATGGAGCGGACCCGCGCCAACGGCCGGACCATCTCGGTCGAAGGGTCGCCATTGCCTGACGGGGGGTGGGTCACAGTTTACACCGACATTTCAGCCACAAAGACACAAGAAGCGCTGCTGCGCGCCCGCTCGGATGCTCTGAGTGATCAGCTGCTTGCCCACGCCGAACAGCTGGCCCAAACCAACCGCGAACGCGCCGCCATGATTACGGCACTGGAAGAAACCAAACGGCAACTCACGGCATCCGAGGCGCGCGCGCGCCTGACAACTGAAATGATGCCTGCCCACATCGCGCACGTTGACGCGGCAGGTATCTATACCTACTCAAACCAGCGTTTAAGCACAATTATCCCGCACCGCCCTTCGGATATCCTTGGTCTGCCGATCCGGGATGTGTTGGGTTCAGACAACCACGACAAGATACTGGGCGCCCTGACAACAGCCTATGAAGGCGCGCCCGCCGTGCAGGAGTTCACCGACGAAACAAGCGCAAGGCGCATCCGCACGGCGTTTACGCCGGATCGTTCAGGTGGCGTTTATATTCTATCGATGGATGTGACCGAAGAAACCCAAACCCGCGCCGCCCTGCAACAGACCCGCCGCCGCGCGCTGGCCGCTCAGATCACTTCGGGACTGGCCCATGATTTCTCAAATCTGTTGACCATTATTCTCGGACTGCAATCTCGGTTGGGTCGGCTACCCTCCCTTCCCGCGCAAGCAGCCCCGTTGATTGAAGGAACGCTGGCCGCTGCACGGCGCGGCGGTGCGCTTCTGAGCTCCATCTCGCAGATCTCAGCCCCCCGCAGTTTGCGCCCCACGGCAACAGATTTGCGCGACCTGATGCAAGATCTTGTGACGCTGACCGAACCGACTCTTCCGACCGGAATGACACTTTCGCATCAAGTTCCTGACATAGGCCACGTTCTTTTGGATCGTGGCATGTTACAAGACAGCTTGCTAAATCTTGTACTGAATGCCCGTGACGCGATGGGTGCACAGGGCGCAATCACCATCACAGTGCGGCGCGTCCATGACATCTGGATAGAGTTTCAGATCAATGATTCCGGTCCCGGCTTTTCTGCTGTGGCCCTCTCTCGCGGACTTGATCCTTTCTTCACCACCAAAGGGGCTGAAGGTTCCGGCCTTGGGCTTCCTATGGTCTACGATATGACAAAGCTGGCTGGCGGAGACCTGCGCCTCAGCAATACGGATAGCGGCGCGCAGGTAACGCTGCGCTTGCCCTACCGGGCGGCGGTCGCCGCGACCACGGGTCTGGCGCTGTTGGTAGAGGATCATAATGATCTACGCACTTTGCTGCGTGATATACTGATGGAGCTTGGCCATTCGGTGATCGAGGCCACCTCTGCAGATGAAGCGACCGCACTTCTTGCTGATCTTCCCGACATCGCGCTGATTCTCAGTGATCTCCAGCTTGAAGGTGATAGCACTGGCACCGATTTGGCACGACGTCTTGGGCCAACCAGCCCGCCGCTGGTTCTAATGACCTCACTGCCTACGGATGCGCCCCTATTTCTGGAAGCACAGAAATATGCCCCTGTACTGCGCAAACCCTTCACAGCCGAGGATCTGTCGACCCTCATCACCCCAACAAAGGCAGTCGCCAAATGACAAAACCACTGGTCACCATTCTTGATGACGAGCCCGAAATCCGCACGCTTTTGTCAGATGTGCTGCAAGAGGCCGGCTTTGACACACAAAGCTTTGGCCGCGCATCCGCGTTTGAGGCAGCACTGGCAAAACGCACCCCTGATGTATGCCTTGTGGATTTGTCCCTGCCCGATACGGACGGACTGACACTGGTGCACCGCCTTGCGCTGGAACAGGGTGCCATTGTGATTATCATATCAGGGCGCGCGCAGGTGCAGGACAGGGTGACCGGGCTTGAGCTTGGGGCTGACGACTATATCAGCAAGCCGTTCGATCCGGCCGAAGTGGTGGCCCGTATCCGCGCCCGTCTACGCGGCACACGCCCGCCGACGCGCGCCAGCAACACCGCTGCCTTCAACGGCTGGACCGCGCATTTTGACCGCTACGTTCTGGAAGACGCCCAGGGTGTGGAAACCCCGTTCAGCCATGCCGAGGGCGAAGTGTTGCGCCTGTTCCTTGACGCCCCAAAGCGGCTTATCAGCCGCGCGCAGATGCAAGAAAGCCTTGGTGGTGCCGCATCTGAAAGCTTCGACCGCGCGATGGATGTCCGCATATCGCGCCTACGCACAAAGCTGCGCGAAGACCCGAAAAACCCCCAACTGATCAAAACAATCTACGGCGCGGGCTACATTTTTCTTGGTGAGGTATCGTGGATCTAGGAGATAGTGCTGTCGCCCCTAACCATGCAGCGCCGCAACAGCACCCGCCAACACTTCCAGACCCAGCACCAGATGCTCTTCGTCTGTGTCTTCTTCAAACGCGTGACTGATTCCACCGATAGAAGGCACAAAAAGCATCGCAACAGGCATTAACCGTGAGACATTGGTGGCATCATGCAATGCGCCGGAAGGCATCACACGCCATGCGCCCGAAGCAAGGGATTCTGCGCTGGTTTCAAGCGCCCGACGCAGGCGCGCATCCATATGGACAGGCTCCAGCCCCAACATTGGACCAAAGGAAACCTCCATTCCCCGCGCCTGCGCGATCTCCTGTGCCAGCGCGCGGATTATCTGCTCCATCCGGACCAAACGGTCAGCATCCCCATCGCGCCATTGCATCGAAAACACGGCCTTGCCCGGTACGATCGACGAAGCATTGGGATGCAGGCTTAGATGGCCAATTGTCCAGACCGTCGCTGGTGTCACAACATTTTTGAAACGCTCGGCAAGCGCATGGTTGAATTCGGAAACCGCCTGAAAAGCATCGCGGCGCAGATGCATCGGTGTTGTGCCCGCATGGTTCTGCTGACCTTCGAACGTAATCTTCATATCGCGAATACCGACAATGTCCGACACGACGCCGACACGCTCACCCGTCGTGTCCAACACTGGACCCTGTTCGATATGCATCTCTATAAAGCCGGTGAATTGCGCGGGGTCCACTTCACCAGTGGGGTTCACAACCCGCCGTGCCTCCGCCAGCGCCACACCATTGTGATCAAGCAATAGATCAGCCGCTTCAAGGTCCAACTGCCCTGACCAAACCGCACTGCCGGTGGTCACGCCGAACCGACCCTCTTCGTCCTGAAAAGAGATCACTGAAATTGGCATATCTGCGCAACGCGCGACCTCCAGCGCAGCAATCACGCCCAGCGCCCCGTCCAGCCAGCCGCCTTCTGGCTGACTGTCGCTGTGCGAGCCCAATAGCAATGACGGCCCCTCGGCCAAGCCAAAAAGGTTGCCCATTGCATCCGTCTCAACGCGCAGACCGGCCTCTTCCATGCGGCCCTTCAACCATGTCCGCGCTTCCATATCCGCTTCGGAATAGGCGGGACGCACGACGCCTTTCCCAACACCGCTGGCGCCGAAAGACCGCAGTTTGTGCAGATCCGCCAGAAATCTTTGCCCATCAACCTGCATCATAAGCCCTTCTCTACTCAGCCGCGACAGGCGCCTTCACCGCCTCAACCTTCACGGCAGAGAACTTGAATTCGGGAATTTTGCCATAGGGATCAACAGCCGGGTTGGTCAGAATATTCGCCGCCGCCTCAACATAGGCGAACGGCAGAAACACCATATCGGGTGAGACAGCACGGTCCATACGGGCCATGATTTCGATACTGCCGCGTTTTGTCGACAGGCGCACCAATTCACCCGGTTCAACCCCAAGCTTGCGCAGGGTGGACGGGTGCAGCGAACAGTTCGCCTCCGGCTCCAACCCGTCTAGAACGCTGGCACGCCGCGTCATCGAACCAGTGTGCCAATGCTCAAGCTGACGACCTGTCGTCAGGATCATCGGATAATCCGCATCGGGCGTATCATCAGGCGCGATGATACTCGCAGGCGTAAAGCGCGCGCGGCCACCGAAACGGGGGAAACCATCGGCAAATACAATCGCCTGACCAGGATCTTCGGGGCTGAGTGAGGGGTAGGTCACCGCGTTCTGCGCCTCAAGCCGATTCCATGTGATGTTGTTGAGCGATCCCATGTTGAGCTTCATTTCCGCGAAAATTTCTGCCGGTGACGTATAGGACCAGTTCAGGCCCAACCGCTTTGCCAATTCCACTTCGATCCACCAATCTTCACGGGCATCGCCGGGCGGGGGAACCGCGACGCGGCCCATCTGAACCTGACGGTTGGTGTTGGTGACAGTGCCGGATTTCTCTGCGAACGCGCTGGCCGGCAGGATCACATCGGCGAAGTTTGCTGTTTCAGTAATAAAGATATCCTGCACAACAAGGTGATCCAGCTTAGCAAGAGCATCACGCGCGTGTTCAACATCAGGATCGGACATAGCAGGGTTTTCACCCAAAATATACATACCCTTAATATCACCATCATGCACCGCGTCCAGAATTTCGGTGACCGTCAGGCCGCGCTCGGCGCTGAAGTCCCCGCTTTCCCATACTTCTGTAAAGGCTGAGCGCACGCCGTCATCGGTGACAGACTGATAGTCAGGCAGGAACATCGGGATCATGCCGGCATCAGACGCACCCTGCACATTGTTCTGGCCGCGCAGCGGGTGCAGGCCAGCACCGGGTCGGCCCACATGGCCTGTCATTAGCGCAAGGCTGATCAGGCAGCGCGCATTGTCCGTACCGTGGATGTGCTGGCTGACACCCATGCCCCAGAAGATCATCGCGGCCTTTGCTCCTGCAAAAGTACGCGCCACATCGCGGATTACCTCGGGGGAGATGCCGCAGATTTCCGACATCTTTTCGGGTGTAAAATCTTTCAGGTGTGCCTTCTCTGCTTCCCAGTTCTCGGTGTAGGCTTGGATATACTGGCGGTCGTACAGCTCTTCCTCGACGATCACATTCATGATCGCGTTCAGCATTGAGACATCTGTCCCGGGCCGGAACTGGCACATCTGGTAGGCAAAACGTTTTAGTGCCTGACCGCGCGGGTCCATCACAATCAGCTTGCCTCCACGCTTGGTGAACTGTTTGAAATAGGTAGCCGCAACAGGGTGGTTCTCGATCGGGTTGGCCCCGATCACGATGGCCACATCTGCATTTTCGATTTCGTTAAAGGTGGCTGAAACAGCGCCTGAGCCCACGTTTTCCAGCAAGGCAGAAACCGAAGATGCGTGACAAAGCCGTGTACAGTGATCGACGTTATTGTGGCCAAACCCCTGACGGATGATCTTTTGAAACAGGTAAGCTTCCTCATTTGTGCACTTTGCAGAGCCGAAACCGGCCACGCCGGTGCCGCCAATGTTCTTCAAACCATTTGCAGCCGCATCAAGCGCCTCATCCCAAGTGGCCTCGCGGAAGACCTCCAGATAGTTGCCGGGATCGACGTTCAAGCCCTTTGCAGGAGCGTCCTTGCGCCTGATCAGCGGCTTTGTCAGGCGGTGCGGGTGGTGGATATAGTCAAAACCAAAGCGGCCTTTTACACACAGCCTTCCTTCATTCGCGGGGCCGTTAATGCCGTCAACATATTTGACCTTGTCGTCCTTGATCTTGAGAGAAATCTGGCAACCGACACCGCAGAAGGGACAGATGCTTTCGACTTCGCGATCGAAGTCGGCGCTATCGCCAACCTGATCCGCGTCCAGCACACTGGCTGGCATCAATGCGCCGGTCGGACAAGCCTGCACACATTCACCACAAGCGACACAGGATGACGCGCCCATCGGGTCGTCCAGATCAAAAGTGGGATAGCTGTCATGACCACGGCCAGACATGCCAATCACGTCATTCACCTGCACTTCGCGGCAGGCGCGCACGCACAACCCACATGAAATGCACGCATCAAGATTAACCCGCATCGCAACATGGCTGTCATCAAGCAGCGGAATGCGGCCTTCTTCAAGTGTAGGAAAGCGGCTTTCTTCGACGCCGCTAAGCGCGGCCATGTCCCACATGTGGCTGGATTTGTCATGTGCCACATCTTGTTCAGGGTGATCTGTCATCAACAGCTCTACCACCATCTTGCGCGCACTTTCGGCGCGGGCGTTGTTGGTTGTGACCACCATACCCTCAGAGGGCTCGCGAATGCAGGAGGCGGCCAGCGTGCGCTCGCCCTCGATCTCTACCATACAGGCCCGGCAGTTGCCGTCGGGACGGTAGCCCGGCGCGGGTTTGTGGCACAGATGCGGGATTTTCAAACCACGGCCATTGGCTACTTCCCAGATCGTCAATCCGGCTTCCGCCTCAACGGTCTCGCCATTGAGCGTGAATGTGACCTTATCCGTCATAGCGATATCCTCCAAAGCGGTTGCTACGTTTCTAGACATGCTGATCTCTTGCCGGAAGGCTGTTCCCGACACCGCGCCTCGCATTTCCGCCATGTGCAGTCCATCAGGTTTCCTATAGGCCCCTTTCCCTGCCTATCGGCCTCCCTTATCAAGGCCGCATAGAGCAGGAGAATACATGTCGACAATTACCCTAATCCGCCACGGTCAGGCCAATTCCACCGCTACAGACGAAGCCAGCTATGACCAGCTAAGTGATTTGGGTCACCAGCAGGCAAAGTGGCTTGGTGCGCATCTGCGCGATACACACGCCCATCACACGCGCATGTTTACCGGCACCTTGCGTCGCCATATAGAAACAGCGGATGGACTGGGTACAGACCTTGAGGCAACGCGCGACGAACGCCTGAACGAGCTAGAGTATTTCACGCTGGCCCACCTACTCACAGAGCAGCACAGCATCCCCTTCCCCAAAGAGCAGGCCGACTTCATCAGCCATCTGCCCACGGTGTTCCAGTTTTGGAAAGACGACAAGCTTGAAGGTGCGCCCGAAACCTATGCCTACTTCCAAAGCCGGATTCGCGATGGTTTGGCTGACATTGCGGCAGGCACAGGTCCAGCGCTAGTTGTGACATCAGGCGGGCTGATCGCAAATGTGTTGGCACAACAAATGGAGCTTGGCGTGGCAGCAACTGCCCGCATGGCGATTGCGATCTTCCACACGTCTTTGCATCAGTTTCACCCGATTGGCGGGCATCTGTCGCCCGTTTTGTTCAACGCGACCCCACACCTCGATACGCCGGACCGCAGCCTGTCAAAAACCAATATTTGAAAGAGCTAATTGATGAACCTGTATTACACAAACGGCACGATCTCTATTGCTCCTGCCATCGCGCTGATCGAAGCGGGGTTGGAGCATCACCTGACCAAGATCGACTTTGCGACCTCTGATCAAACCAAAGCGGACTACCTGTCGATCAATCCCAAGGGCCGGGTGCCTGCACTCGTGCTTGATGGCGGTGCGGTTCTCACAGAAACAGGTGCACTACTCGAATATATCGCAGCGCTGGCGCCAGAGGCAGAACTCGTCCCCGCGGCGCCAGAGTCCGCCGCGCATATGCGCAGCGTTATGTATTATCTCGCCTCGACCATGCATGTGGCACATGCGCATAAAATGCGCGGCAGCCGATGGGCAGACAAACCCGAAAGCCATGCAGATATGGCAGCCAAAGTTACCGAAACCATGACAGCCTGTGCGGCTTACGTAGAGGCGGAATGCCTGCGCGGCGATTATGTTTGCGGCACTGGGTTTACGATTTCAGATGCGTATCTGTTTGTGATCTGCAACTGGCTCGCTGGGGACGGCGTCGTAGTCTCCGACTTCCCGAAGATCACTGCGTTCATGGCGCTGATGAACACTCGCGACAGCGTTAAGGCGGTCCGCGCCAAAGGCATGATCTGACTTGCCAATGCGGATTACACACCTAACCGCGTGTCGATCCTGAAAAATATAATGCCGCCCCGGAGGGCGGCACATCACGGTCACAGCACTGATACACGATCAGCTGAATATCCGAAAATACAGCCAGTCAGGCAGGAACTGGCTTGCCCGAAACAACAGAGAGAACGCAAACGGGAAGCTCTTTTTAAATTTATCAGAGTTCATATGCTCGAACACCTCGCGAGCCGCGTCTTCGGGCGACATAATGAAGGGCATCTTGAAGTCGTTCTTGTCGGTAAGTTGCGTCTCTATAAAGCCCGGATTGACCACCTGCACTTTGACCCCTGTCTTGCGCAGGTCGGCATACATACATTCCGCCAATGACATCGTCGCCGCCTTGGACGCCGTATATCCAATAGAGCCGGGCAACCCACGGAAACCTGTCAGGCTTGAGGTAATGACAATGTGGCCGTCATCACGCGCAACCATGTCCGGCACAATCTGTCCCATCACCCGCATCAAACCGGTAAAGTTAATGTCTGCCATGGCAGCACCCTGTTCGGCGTTCCACTCTTTAGCGCCAAAGGGCCAGTAAACACCTGCCAGATAGACAACCCCATCCACTGCGCCTACGTCTTTGACCGCTTCGGCCACGCTGTCCGCATCCGCCACATCCAACGTCACAACCCGCGCTTTGCCGGGCAAGCTGTCCGCAAGCGCGGCAAGCTTGTCTTCGGAGCGCGCAGAAAGGATAACCTCTGCGCCTGCGCCGCTCAGACGTTGGGCTAGCGCGGCCCCCAGACCGTCACTTGCGCCTACCAGCCAGTATCGTTTGCCCTGCCATTGTGTCATGCCGTTTCCTTTTTCCTAATGGTCGCCACCAGTTCCGCAACGCGGAAACCAAATTTGCGAAATTGGCTCCGGTTCACGATGATGCCGCTTTTCGTAAGATACATACAATCAAACGCTTTCAGCGTATGACCGCCAGATGCGGCTGGCAGCTTAATCTTGTAGTTGAACAAGACCGCCGGCCCCGCAATCGAACCAGAAGCCTTTCCCGGGACATCGTCGGCATGGGCTACGAACCCATCGTCATCATCAAGCTCCAGCCGCCATTCACGGTGTTGGGTCGAACCGTCATTGTAATGGAAGTGCTCTTTTATCGTGCCGGAATTACCTTCCCACACGATGTCGAAATCCGCTTCGAATGTGCTGGTTACACGGCCCAGCGGGCCAAAGATCACTCCATCACATAACATTTTTCCGTTTAAATGTTCCCGCATATCAAATCGTGGAAAGTCATCGGCGTAGTCATCCGCCTTCTGGCCGGAAAAATCCGCAACCCGACGGCGCAGCACCTTCAAGAACACGACAACCGCAGCGCCCAGCAAAAAGAAAAATACAGCATCATTCATGACGCGTCCTATCCAGCGTTGTACGCCACAGCAAAAAGATGGCGGCAAGTTTCAGCACACATGGCACGCCTGCGTACAGCAACCGTAATAGATCCACGGCCTTTTCGGGCGGTGGGGCTTGTGCCCCGCTGACGTACCCTGCCCCTTCCAATGAGGGAAGTAGAATGGCGGCGGCGAGTGCCAAGGTAAACTTGGAAACAAATGACCACAAACCAAAACCTTCCGCAGCGGATGGCGCAATTTGTCCCATGCGCGTTGCAAAAAGCGCAGGCAAAAGCGTAAGGTCGGCCCCCATCGCCGCCCCTGATGCCACACAAACAAGTGCAAACCACCATTGATCGCCAACGCCCAAGAACAGCGCGCCGCCAAAAGCAAAGATTGCGAGGATCATGGCAGCCAGCAATACACGTTTGGTCCCGAAACGCTCTGCGAGCAGCCCCCAGACGGGCGCTGCCCCTGCGGCTGACAAGAAGAATAGCAGCAAAAGCGGCCCCTCGAATCCGGGGGCGCCCAAGGCGCTTTCCACATAGAATAGAAATAGGGTTGAGCTGACAGCCACCGGAGCCGCGTTGAGCAGCGCGATAAATAATAACCGCCGCGCCAGCGGGTCACGCAACACAGTACCAAACCCTGTGCCGATCGGCACACCTGCCGACACCCATTCGCCACGCATCGCCATTGCCGCCCCCACTGCAAGCACCGCAAAACCTACTGCAAAGCCGGTAAAAGGCGCACCTGTCCACATACCAAGAGCTACCGGAGCAACCGATGCCACGCAGACCCCCAAAAGCGCGCCGGTTTCTCGCCATCGGGCAAGGCGCAAGTGGCCTTGCCCAACCATGCGGTCCGCCTTGGCCACGCCCTGCGCGTAAAAACAAATTGTCAGAAAACTGAAGGCAGAGAAAACAATCGTCAGCATAATGCCGAACCACACCACCGGCCCTGTCATCGGCGGGACAGCAAACAAGCCTAACATTCCTAATGCAATGACCGCACACCCAAGTCCGACAGCAATGCCACGCCGGTCACGCAACCGTTCTGACAATCGACCAAGAAGTGGATCCTGAACCACATCCAGTAACCGCAATCCAAATAGCACAGCTCCAAGTGCCGTTAACGAGACGCCGTATTCGTCGACATAGAATTTAGGCGCATGGATATAGATTGGCAGGCCAGCGCACGCCAGAAGGGCCGCGAATAGCGCATAGGACGGCAATCGTTCTGATGCAGCGATGCTCATCCCTTGGAAACTTCGTCACGCGGCGCCTCCGGCCTTGCCCGAAATGCAGCGCCCTTAATCCAAAGCTTTAGCGCTTGCCAATGGATCAGCGCCAGCACACGCCGCGCGCCAAAGGGTCGGCGCAAAAGGCTCCGCAGGATGCCCGCGTTGCCAAGCGGCACACGTTTGCCCGTCAGCGTGGCGATCAGTCCACCGGTTGCGCGGCCGTAATCAATCCAGATTCCGATGCGCGCCTCTGTGATATCAAAGCGAAAAGTATAGTCACCTTCAACCGGCTGGAAGGGTGATACGTGCATGATCTTCGTCGCGTGCAACTGGTCACTGCGAGATATCTCGCGCAGGTCAGGGTGGTGACACAAATAACTATGGCGGTCGCCGTAAGTGTTGGTCACCTCGGCAATCACAGCGACCAAAGCGCCATCTTCGCGGCGACATAGCCAGAAGCTAACCGGATTAAAGACATGGCCGAAAACACGCGGCTGAGCCAACAATTCGATCCGGCAAATCACGTTGATCTGGTACTGCTCAAGCACGTCACGCACCCAAGCAGCCCCTCTGCCATGGCCCGGTGCGCCACCGTGGTCGATGTCGTGCAACGATGTCAGACCACGGGCGTTGCGTGCAAACAGACCCGGTGTGCGAACGTCAGCTTCAGCATCCAACAGCAAATAGTCTACAGAGTAGCGAAAGGCGTTCTCTATATTGCCCTTACGACCATGATAGGTCTGACCGACGATATGATCGACAGTTCTGGTCACTCTGCGGCCATTGCTTTGGGTGCCGCGCTTTTGAGTGCGGTTACCACGTCTACCGCGCTAGCCAGTCCGTCTTCGTGAAATCCGTTGCGCATCCATGCGCCGCAGAACCACGTCCGGTTACGCCCGTTCATCTGACGCATTGCCCCCTGTGCATCCAGGGCCGCCAGATCATAAACCGGATGGCGCAAAGTGACCTGATCATAGATCAGCTCTTCGCGGATGGTGCGTTTGGTGTTCAGCGTGACGAAATGCGGATCGCTCTCCGGTATCGGCTGCAAAGAATTCATCCAGTAGGTCAGATCAATGCGGTCCGATTTCGTCCGCGCGTCTTCAGTATAGACCCATGAAGCCCATGTGGCCCGCCGTTTCGGCATGATCGATGTATCAGCATGCAAGATGACATCATTGGGTTGATAGGCGATTGCACCGAGTGCCGCTTGTTCTGCGGCCGTAGGATCGGTGAGCATTGCAAGACTGTCATCGGAATGTGTCGCCATGACGACCTCATCAAAGGCCTCCCACTCACCACCAAAAGTTTTCACTTCGACGCCTTGCGCCGTGCGCCGGACACCTTGAACGGCAGCACTGAGCCGGACATCAACGCCATTTCGTTTCAACGCTGCTTCGACCCTGTTCACATAGGATATCGAGCCGCCTTGAACCGTGTACCACTGGTGCTGGCCGGAATAGCCCAACAAAGCGTGATTCTCGAAAAAGCTGATCAGGGCGTGGGCAGGAAATTCCATGACCTGCTCCACTGGCGTCGACCAGATCGCACCAGAGAAGGGAAGAAGATAATGGTCTCGAAAATAGTCGCCTGTACCAAGCTTTGCCAGAAATTCGCCAAGGCTAAGAGATTTATCCTGAGCCAAGGCCAACGCATTTTTGTTGAACTTCACCACATCGCGCAACATTCCGAGGAACCGAGGGTTCACAAGGTTTCTGCGCTGCGCAAAAATCGCGTTCATGCTGGTCAACGCATATTCCAAGCGGCCGCCATCAAACGACGCGCCAAAGCTCATGTTAGATGGCACGACAGGCACGTCCAATTCCTTGAACAGCGCTGCTAGGTGCGGATAGTTGGCGTAGTTGAAAACGATAAACCCGGTATCAACAGGTTGATCACCGTTCTTTCCCGCAACAACTGTGCGTGCATGGCCGCCCAAACGCGCCCCGCTTTCGAACAAAGTCACCTTATGATCGGGCGACAGCATGTGTGCAGCCCCCATACCGGAAATCCCGGCCCCAATCACAGCGACACGGCGGGCCATAGGGGATTGGTTGCGGTAAGAAGCCTGCGGCGCGTCAAATGTCATGTGGAAGCGGTATCCTGTCTGCTTGTTGTTATGGTGGTATACGGTTCAGATACGGAATTGGATGTAAATGAGTTTCAGAATTCATTTTTTTGATCCAACAACCGCCTTGCTCCGTATCCTTGGTATGATAGCTTCCGGACAGACCTCTTCTCGCGACACGCCCCACGGTTCCCGCCCTCCGGCACCGACAGCTTTGGCGGGGCCAGTGAACTGTTCAAGGCGACAACGCGTGAAAAACGACAAGCCATCATCAGCCCAGTCTCTTTGGATCGACGAGATGCTGCGCGTGCGCGACAATCGCGACAAAGCAGCGTTTGCAGATTTGTTTGAACATTTTGCCCCGCGGGTCAAAGGGTACCTCATCAAATCAGGCGCAGATGGCACGACCGCAGAAGAATGTGCGCAAGATGTGATGACAACGCTGTGGCGGAAGGCGGACCAGTTTGATCCCACGCGCGCATCGGTCGCGACATGGGTGTTCACCATCGCGCGAAACCGCCGCATCGACATGTTGCGCCGTGACCGGCGCCCAGAACCCGAAGACCTGCCTTGGGGTCCGGAACCTGAACCCGAGCAATCGCAGGTCATCGAGCTCCAGCAAGAAAGTGCCAAACTGGTGAGCGCGATAGCGGACCTGCCTCAGAACCAACGCAAACTAATCGAACAAGCCTATTTTGGTGATCTCACCCAAGCTGAAATCGCCAAAATCACAGGTCTCCCGCTTGGCACCATTAAATCCCGAATTCGTCTTGCGCTGGACCGTCTGCGCCATGCAATGAAGTAGCTGATATGACTGATAAACATGCACGCCCTATGACCGAAGCCACCATCAAGCATCACCTTGATGAAGCAACTCTGTTGGCCTACGCTGCGGGTACGCTGCCCGAGGCATTTAACCTCATCGTGGCCACACACCTGTCGCTTTGCGATACCTGTCGCGCTTCTGCTCAAGCTTATGACGCCGTGGGCGGGGCATTGCTGGATGATGACGCAGCAGCCATGACAGCAGGCTCGCTTGATCAAATTCTGGCGCAGCTGGACAACGGATTTGACGCACCCGCGCGACACGTAAGCACCAGCGATATCCCGACCCCGCTTCACAGCTACATCGGGGATGATCTGGAAAGCATCCGCTGGCGACCCGTTGGGATGGGGGTCAAGCAGGCAATTTTACGGACGTCCAAAGGCGCAACTGCGCGACTGCTATCTATCCCCGCCGGCGCCGCCATGCCGGACCACGGGCATCACGGAACAGAGATGACTTTGGTCCTGAAAGGCGCATTTCAGGACGATGACGCATACTTTGGCCGGGGTGACATTGAAATTGCAGATAGTGATGTACAGCACATACCAGTGGCAGACATACACGAAGACTGTATCTGCCTAGCCGTCACCGATGCTCCGCTTCGGTTTCAAGGCATTCTCCCGCGCATCTGGCAGAAGTTTGTCAGGATCTGAGGTCACTACCCTGCAGTCATAGCATCAAATCGGCTACATCCCTGCGCCATCAGGCGCAGATAAGTGTCTGCATCAATATTCGCTCCGCAAACGATCACACCCACACGCTTGCCTTGAAGCTGTTGGCGTAATGGGCCCAATACGGCCGCAAGGGCCGCCCCAGCCGCAGGTTCTACGGCAAGCTTTGCCTCTTGCTGGAACGCCACCATACCTGCGCAAATGGTGTCGTCATCAATCAGCACGACTTCGTCCACATAAGCAGCGCATAGAGCATGGCCAAAGGGCAGCGCCATCGGCGCGCCAAGGCTATCCGCGATGGTATTCACGCCCGCTAAATGGATGGGTATTCCCTTGGAGAGAGAGCAGTGCATACTGGCCGCGCCTTCAGGCTCGACACCATAGACCTTGCAGTCAGGGTTGATCTGTTTGACTGCGGCCGCGATGCCGCTGATCAATCCACCGCCGCCAATGGACACCACCACCGCATCCAGGTCACCGGCGTCTTCCATCAGCTCAAGCCCGACCCCTGCCGTCCCAAGCGAAGTAAGCGGCCCCTCAAAGGGGTGAATGAACGTACGTCCTTCTTCGCGCACCAGCCGCTCGGCCTCATCGAAGGTTTCAGCCCCCGGCGCTTTCATGATCACATCAGCCCCTTCGGCCTTTGCAAGCGCGACGCGAAACGGGTTGGCATTGGACTGGATCACAACCTTGGCAGACGCGCCGATCTGGCGGGCGGCCCATGCAGCAGCGATCGCGTGGTTTCCCGCGCTGGCGGCTGTGATACCTCGTGCGCATTGCCCGTCGTCCAGACTGCGTGCAACCGACAAAGCACCGCGTGCTTTGAAGGTGCCTGTACGCTGGAAACACTCAAGCTTGAGAACTGCGGCTCCGCCACCCAGAACCCGCGCCATCAAACCACTATCCAGCGTGAGGCAAGGTGTGCGTGTGATATCGTTGGCTAAGGCAGACGCTGTCGCGCGGATCGCGTCCAGCGACAGGGCGCTGATGTCAGGTTGTGTGGATGTCATGAGTTTAAGGTTCCTTTAACAGGCGAAAGAACAGGAGCCGACGGGTCTGCCTCTATTTCCTCAAAATCAAAGTTGTCCAGTTTGGCCGCCCGTTTGCCCGCCCGCTCAGCGGCAGTACCGATCCCTTCGAGATCTTCGCGCGCCTGACGGAAATGCGTATCCAACTTACCCACACGTGACACGACCAGCTCTACATCGCGGTGCAGCAGGCGCAGGGTCTTGCGGATTTCACCCGCCTGTTCGCGCATGCGCGCATCCTTGAGAATGGCGCGCATAGTATTCAGCGTTGCCATGCAGGTCGTCGGCGACACAATCCAGACACGGGCGTCGAAGCCTTCGCGCACCAGTTCGGGAAAGTTCGCATGCAGCTCTGCATATACCGCCTCTGACGGGAGAAACATCAACGCGCCATCCGCTGTCTCACCGTCAAGAATGTATTTCTCGCTGATGTCGCGGATGTGTTTGCGTACCGATGTGCGCATGTTGGCCACCGCTGACTTCAGCTCCCAGTCGGTCTGCGCGCGGTGTAACGCCTCATATGCCTCTAACGGGAATTTCGCATCAATGACGATAGGTCCAGGCGGGTTGGGCAGATGTATCAGGCAATCGGCACGGCGCCCGTTGCTGAGGGTTTTCTGCATGTCATAGCTGTCAGACGGCAGCGCCTTTGACACAATATCATTCAGCTGTATTTCCCCGAATGCACCGCGCGTCTGCTTGTTACTCAGGATATCCTGCAAAGAGAGCACGTCGCCAGAAAGCTTCGTGATGTTGTCCTGCGCTTTGTCGATGGCGCGCAGCCGTTCCTGCAATTGGGTAAGGCTGGTGGTCGTGCGCTGCGCGCTTCCATGCAGGCTTTGGTTCGTGCGTTCCTGCATTTGCGCAAGCTGTTGTTGCATCTGGAGCTGCACAGTAGCCAGCCTTGCCTCAAGGCTTTGAATCAACTGGGTCTGCGCGTTTGCCTGCGTGTCAGACACCGTTTGCAGGTTGCCACGCAGCTGTTCCTGACCGCTGCCCAGCGCTTGAAGCTGATGCGCCAATACCGCCGGAACACGGGTGGGCCGGAAGATCATGAAGACGAGCAATATCAGGATCAGCCCAAGGACACCTGCACAAACCAACAGCGCAATGGTGATAGGATCGCTAATTGCGAACTGCGCTTCGCCGATCTGGATCATGTCCGCCCGAACAGCCGCTCTATGTCGCTAAGCTTCAGCTCCACGTAGGTAGGGCGACCATGGTTGCACTGGCCAGAATGCGGCGTCGCCTCCATCTCGCGCAGCAGGGCATTCATTTCTTCGGCACGCATCCAGCGCCCCGAACGGATGGAACCGTGACAGGCGACGCGACTAAGGATCGCCTCGATACGCGCCTGTACCAGTAGGCTTTCGCCTTCGCCCTCCAGTTCATCCAGAATATCGCGGATCATCGCTTCGGCGTTCACCTCGCCCAGAATGGCCGGCGTTTCACGCACGGCAATGGCATCCCCGCCGAAGGGTTCAATCCCCAAACCAAACTGCGCCAGCTCATCGGCAACTTCCAGAATCGACGCGCGGTCCGAGGTGGAAAGCGCGATAATTTCGGGGATCAACAAGGCCTGCGCAGGCACACCGTTTGCAGCCATCTGGTTCTTGAGCTTTTCATAGACAAGCCGTTCGTGCGCCGCATGTTGGTCTACGATGACCATACCGGTAGCAGTTTGGGCGATGATGTAATTTTCATGGACCTGACCCCGCGCTGCGCCAAGGGGGTAGTCCACCGGCTCCTCCTGCGCTTGCTGGGTCTGCTCGGGCGGGATTTCGACACGTCCCCACATGCCTTTCGTCTCGGCAAAGCCCTCAGGGGCCTGCGCCTGATACGAAGAATACCGCGCGCCTGTTGAAGGGCGGTCCATCTGATAAATGCGCGGCTCTTCCGTTTGCTCCGGGCGCATCGCACCCAGCGTGGCATCAGCAACCGTGCTGGATGCGCGGTGACCCGCGTTCGCCAGCGCGTGACGTAGGGCCGAAACAATCAATCCGCGGACGATCGCGGGATCGCGGAAACGCACTTCGGATTTGGCTGGATGCACGTTCACGTCCACCAGGTTAGGGTCGCAATCCACAAACAAGGCAACCGCTGGATGTCGGTCGCGGCTTAGAAAATCGAAATAGGCGCCGCGCAACGCACCGATCAGCATTTTGTCCTTCACCGGACGTCCGTTTACGAACAGAAACTGTGCCACAGCAGAGCCGCGCGAATAGGTCGGAAGTGCGGCAAAACCCGTCAGGTGAAAGCCTTCCCTTTCCGCATCAATGGGCAAGGAGTTTTCCGCAAACTCACGTCCCAACACCTGACGCAACCGGCCATGCAATGCGTCAAACAAATCGCCCTGCTCTGCCTCGGCGCGGAACACATCGCGGCCCTGACCATCGCCAGAAACATCGCGCAGCACAAAGCGCACAAACGGTTCGGCCATAGCAAGCCGTTTGATCACGTCGCCAATGGCCTGCGCTTCGGCCCGATCCGTCCGGAGGAATTTCAGACGTGCCGGTGTAGCATAGAAAAGATCACGCAGTGTGACGATCGTTCCCGCGCTAAGGCCCGCAGGGCGCACTGCTTCATGCTTGCCGCCTGTGACGCTGATCTCTGCTCCGTCATGTCCTGCTGCGCGGCTGGTGATGGTGAGCCTGCCAACAGCACCCAAAGACGGCAACGCCTCACCGCGGAAGCCGAAAGAGTGGATATTAAGCAGGTCAGTGCCGTCGATCTTGGACGTGGCATGACGCGACAGCGCCAGCGGCAAGTCGTCGCCTGCGATACCACAGCCGTCATCGGTGACACGGATCAGGGTTTTGCCGCCATCGGCGTATTCCACCGTGATACGACGTGCGCCTGCGTCGATGGCATTTTCCACCAACTCCTTTACCGCAGAGGCGGGCCGCTCAACCACTTCGCCTGCTGCGATGCGGTTGATTGCAGTCTCGTCCAGCTGACGGATGATGGGCTGGGATACGCTTATGTTGGGGTTTGATTGAGCCATGCCGCAATACCTAGCATGAGATGGCGCGATTCTAAAAGCCGCGCCGCAAGGTTATCCCCTGCTAATTTGAACGTCTATCCGCCGGTGGCTGCGCGGTACCATGCAACGATCTGCGCGCGTTCTTCGGGCTCCATATAGCTTAGATTGGCCGGAGGCATTGCATGGGTCAGCCCTGACTGAAGGTAAATCTGCTTTGCGGCAAGGGCGATCTGATGCTCGGTCTCTAGGCGCACACCTTTTGGGGGCCAGTGCAGCCCCTCCCAAGCAGGCTCTGCCGCGTGACACATCGAACAACGGCCCATGACGATATCCTGCACCGCGCCAAAGCCGTCGGCCTGCGCGAATTGCAACGCCGGTCCTTGCGCCTCTTGTGGTTCGGATGCGCGGAACATGGGCGCAGTCGACAGCCAGATGATCGCGATGAAAATCAGCGCAGTGGCCAGCCATGTCCAATGTTTGTTCCCCTGACGGGCGTGCAGGCTGTTGAAGTAGTGACGGATCGTAACCCCCATCAGAAACACCAGCGCGGCGATAAGCCAGTTCATTTCGGACGCAAAGGCCAGCGGGTAATGGTTGCTAAGCATCAGGAAGATCACGGGCAGGGTCAGGTAGTTGTTATGCGTGCTGCGCTGTTTGGCAATCTTGCCGTATTTCGCATCCGGTTTGCGCCCTGCCTTCAGGTCCGCGACCACAATGCGCTGGTTCGGCATGATGATGAAAAAGACGTTCGCGCTCATGATGGTTGCGGTAAACGCACCAAGGTGCAGCAGCGCTGCGCGGCCCGAAAACACGGATGTGTAGAAATAGGCCATCGCGACAAGGATCACATAAAGCAGGACCATCAGGCGGGTATTGTCATCGCCAAAGCGGCTTTTGCAAATCTGGTCATACGCCAGCCAACCAAAACCGAGCGACGCAAGCGAGATCAGTACCGCCTGCCACACGCTGAGATCCGCAACCGACGGATCAACCAGATAGAACTCAGCGCCCAGATAGTAGACGAGGATCAGCAAGGCAAAGCCCGACAGCCAGGTTGAATAGCTTTCCCACTTAAACCAGACCAGATCGTCTGGCATCTGCGCAGGTGCCACGAGGTACTTTTGCACATGATAGAAGCCGCCACCGTGGACCTGCCATTCTTCACCATCAGCGCCGGAACTCAGGTTACGGTCACGATGCAAGCCCAGATCAAGCGCGATGAAATAGAAAGAGCTTCCGATCCACGCGATAGCGGTGATCACATGAACCCACCGGACAGCGAATTCGAGCCAAGCAGACAGGGCAGCAAGATCGTACATATTTATTCTTTCGGACTGTTGGTTGCCGGAGCCGACTGACGTTCGGATTAAGAGGGTCGGGATCAGAGGGCAACCCGTCAGATTGCCCTCCGTACGTCACTGATTAGCGCGGAAGGCTCCCGTTTGATTTGCCTGCCATACCGCCCGAAACTTCTTCGGTTGATTCCTCTGCCAGCTCTTGTGGCAGCACAAGGTTGAGGACAATCGCAATCAACGCGGCTGGCAGAAGGCCTGATGTCATCAGGATGCGCAGCGTGTCGGGCAGGTGCTGAACTGCGCCCGGTTCAAGCTGCAGACCCAAACCAATGGAAAGCGAGATAGCAAAGATCACCATATTGCGGCGGTTCCAGTCGACATCCGACAGCATTGAAATACCCGCCGCGACAACCATGCCAAACATGACGATCACACCGCCACCCAAGACTTCGATCGGGACTGTACGGATTACACTACCAACCTTTGGGATCAGCCCGCAGACTATCAGGAAAATCGCACCGCAAGTCACCACATGGCGGCTCATGACGCCAGTCATCGCAATCAATCCAACGTTCTGGCTGAACGAAGTGTTCGGCAGACCTCCAAACACGCCAGCAACCGCAGTACCCAAACCGTCGGCATAAGTGGCACCGGCAATTTCCTTGTCGGTCGCTTCACGACCCGCGCCGCCTTTGGTGATCCCGCTTACGTCACCCACTGTTTCAATGGCCGAGATGAAGGCCATCAGGCAGAAACCGATGATGGCCGCCGCTGAGAACTCGAACCCGTACTTGAATGGATTTGGCAAAGAGATCCATGCGGCATTGTTCCAACTGGCAATCACGCCACGGTCTCCGCCAAAGGACAACATGCCCATGGCAACAGCATAGAAATAGCCGACGACAAGCCCAATCAGTACTGCCGAGATTGACAGCATACCCTTGGTAAAAAACTTGAGCCCCAGCGTGACGATGATCACAACCAATGCGGCAGACCAGTTCAACAGGCTACCATATTCCGGGGTCCCGATAGCGGGCACACCACCAGCAGCATACTGGATGCCGACCTTTACCAGCGCCAGCCCGATCATGGTCACAACCAAACCGGTGACCAACGGCGGCAACGCAAAACGGATCTTACCGATGAACATCCCCAAGACTGCATGGAACAAACCACCGATAACAATGCCGCCGAATAACGCGGCCAAACCGTCAACTCCTTTACCCGCAACCAGCGGAATCATGATCGGAATAAAAGCAAAAGACGTCCCCTGAACAATCGGCAGGCCTGCGCCGACTGGCCCTATGGTGATGGTTTGCAACAGCGTGGCAACACCGGCGAACAGCATCGACATCTGGATAAGGTACAACAGTTCAGGAAAGTCAGGAGAGCCCGAGCCAAAACCGAAACCTGCAGCACCGGCAACAATTATGGCAGGGGTCACGTTTGAGACGAACATCGCCAGTACGTGCTGAATGCCTAGCGGGATGGCACGCGAAAGCGGCGGCGTAAAGTTCGGATCGCGCAACTGTTCGGGCGTTCCGATGGAAAGCATGGTCATAGGTTTTGTCCCTTGTTGAAGTGCGCCCAGCCTTTTTGGCCAGATCTTGATTTAGTTCGTAATCGTATAGGGCGCGTCCAATTGCCATTCGTCAAGATTTTCACCCTCGCCTATCCGGTCCACTACAGCGAACAATCCCGGCGCGTGCAGTGGCGTAAGGACTCCGTGCCACGTTCCCGCGTGAAAATTTATCCCCTGATGCGGCGCCGTCATGAACGCGCGCGGCACGCCCGGGCGATCGCCCTCATCGGGCGCCACAACCACCAGAAAAGGGTGTTCAGTCATGGGCAAGAAGGCCTGTGATCCCAAGGGATGCCGTTCTAGCAGGTCCAGCGTGTAGGGCAGTGTGCGCGGCTTGGCATTGAATATGCTGATGCCCGCACGGCCACCTTCGGCAAAGGTCAGGTCCGCACGGTCATGAAACCGACCACACATACCCGCATTGATCATTTTGTCGGGCTGGCCCTTGGCATCCAGAATATCGCCAAACGGCGCGAATGCCTCTTTCGTCAGCGGTTCGATACAAATTTCAGCACTCATAAAGGCATATGACGGTTTACGTCTTTATAAAGCAGGTAGCGGAACGGCGCGTCGCCTGTGGCGATGCAAGCCTGCGGGCAAAAGGCGCGCAGCCACATAAAGTCACCGGCGATGACAGGCACCCAATCCTTGTTCAACAGATAGTCCGCAGTGCCTTCCAGCACATACAGCCCGTGCTCCATCACATGGGTCTCGGCAAACGGGATGCGGCCGCCGGGTTGGAAGGTCACGATGTTGACGTGCATGTCATGGCGCAGATCGTCGGGCTCAACAAATCGTGTGGTGGCCCACACCCCATCACAATCGGGCATAACGGTCGGCGCGACCGCCTGATCCGACGTCACGAATGCTTCGGGCAGATCAACGCCTTCGGCGCCCACATAGCGTTTGCGGACCCAGTGGAACTGCGCCACAGAATCGCTATCGTTCCAGACGGTCCAGATCGCATCCGGCGGGATATAGGCGTAACCGCCCTCCTCCAACACGTGCCGTGCGCCATCAATGTTCAAGGTGATCTGGCCGCTGGCCACGAAGACGACCGATTGCGCTTCGTCGTCAACTTCTGGTGCGTCTGACCCACCTGCGGGCTGCAATTCCACGGCGTATTGGCTGAATGTCTCGGCAAAGCCCGACATCGGGCGCGCCAACACCCACATCCGCATGCCTGTCCAACCCGGCAGATAGCTGGTCACGATGTCGCGCTGGGTCAATGCGGGCAAAACAGCATAGCTTTCGGTAAAAACTGCTGTGCCTTCTGGTGAAATCGATTGATCCGGCAAACCGCCGGGAGGGAAGGCATAGCTCATAGTATTTGATCCAATCTGATGCGCGCGATCCGTTCTACCTGACGGCAGGCGGTGGCGAATTCGGTTTCCGTATCGTTTGCGATCCGTGCCTCAAAGGCGTTCAGGATGCCATCTTTTGTGTGATCCTTCACCGCGATGATGAAGGGAAATCCGTGCTTGGCCACATAAGCTGTGTTCAGCTCGGTAAAGCGCACACGCTCCGCATCGGTAAGCGCATCAAGGCCGGCGCTTGCCTGCTCTGCAGTGCTTTCGGCTGTCAGGCGCTGTGCGGCTGCCAGCTTACCCGCAAGATCGGGGTGGGCTGTGAGAACGCCCAGACGCTCTGACCGGCTGGCAGAACGGAACATCCGCGCCAGCGCATTGTGAAGTCCGGCAGCGCTGTCGTGCGCTGGTCCAAGCTCAAGCTCAAACGCGCGCTCGGCTATCCACGCCGAATGCTCGAAGATGCCGCCAAAGTGGTCGACGAATTCCGCCCGTGCCATTCGACTGGGACGTAGGCGCGCCGACGGCGCAGGATGTGTGGCGCGCCAATGATCAGCAATTTCGATCCGGCGCGGGGTCCAGACACCTTCAAAACCCTTGATGTACTCAAGGAACCGCGCCAGCGCCTGAATGCGTCCGGGCCGTCCGATAAGGCGGCAATGCAGACCCACCGACATCATCTTGGCAGCGCCCGCCGCACCTTCGGCATAAAGCGCATCAAACGTGTCACACAGGTAGGTGTAAAACTGATCGCCTGAATTGAACCCCTGCGGTGTGGCAAAGCGCATATCATTGCAATCCAGCGTGTAGGGAATGATCAACTGATCCGTGCCCGCAATGTCGGACCAATACGGCAAATCATCGTCATAGGTGTCCGAAATATAGTCAAACGCCCCTGTTTGCGCGGCAAGGCGCACGGTGTTGATACTGGTTCTGCCACAATACCAACCGCGCGGCGGCTCACCCGTCACTTCGGTATGCAGACGGATTGCTTCGGCCATGTCCGCCATTTCAGCCTCTTCCGAATGATCCCGGTAATCGATCCATTTCAAACCGTGGCTCGCGATCTCCCAATCGGCAGCTTGCATCGCCTCAACCTGTTCGGGCGCGCGTGCGAGCGCGCTGGCGACACCGTACACCGTGACCGGTACCTGCGCGTGTGTGAACAAGCGGTGCAACCGCCAGAACCCTGCCCGCGCGCCGTAGTCATAAATGCTTTCCATATTCCAGTGCCGCTGACCTGGCCAAGGCGCTGCGCCAACGATCTCTGACAAGAAAGCTTCGGACGCCGCGTCACCATGGAGCAAACAGTTTTCGCCGCCCTCTTCGTAGTTGAGGACGAATTGCACTGCGATCCGCGCGCCATTTGGCCACTGCGGGTCAGGTGGAGTGCCAGCATAACCGGTGAAATCTCTGGGATAGCGGTTCATGGAAGGTCCTGTGATGGGGTTTCGCGATCACCATGCACAAAACCGCAGCCCCCCGCAATTTGCAAAGCAGCTGCACAATACAATCAGGCCGGACATTTCTGTCCGGCCTGTTGCTCGCCCGAATGTCACTGAGACGCTTTTTATTGTTTATTATCAGCTGGGTATTATTAACCGCTGGCCTAGCTGGATCATATCGGGCGATTGTAGGGTGTCACGATTTGCCTCTATGATGCGGCTGTAAGCATCAGGCAACCCGTAAAATTGAAGTGCGATGTACGCGTGGCTGTCACCTTGCGTAACCGTGAAAAGACGCAGGCTGCTCAGATGCTCGCTGCGTGCAGGAGAGACGGCAAATATCTTACGCGACATCTCTCTGGCTGCTGTGGTTCTGGCGCTGCTTTGACTGTGCAATGACCCGTTTCTCGCCAGAGTCAGCATCATGGTATCTTTGTCGACCCCGCCATCATGGCGGCTTGCCAGAACGACATTTTGCAGCGCACGTGATTTGTTCGCGCCCTGTCTCCGGATCGACGAGTTTCGTGACTGCTGCTTTGGCGTCATCGCGGGAGTAGATTGAAGTCCTGCAGGCACCAGCGGCGAAAGATCAGAAGTGTCGGCGCTGGTTGCATCTTCGCCCGTTGGCTCTGGACCGGCCTGCGGCTCGCTCAATCCCAGCAGACTTGAGATGTTTTCCGGTTCGGTAGACTGGTGGCCGTAGCCCCAAAGCGTAACAGAGGCCACTCCCAGAAGAATGGTCAGACCGACAACCGAAACTGACATGCCCCGCGTTGCTTGGCGAGGATAAAAGTCAGGTTTGGGCTCGGACATCGGACCCATTGCCTCAAATTCAGATGCCCCGGGGACAGGCTCAACCATCACACGGCACGGCAGTGCTTTCGGGTGCTTCGGAGCATTCAGTTTCTTTTCCCAAGCCTCCCGAACAACCCGCTGTTCGACCGAAGATCGAGGGGCCGTTGTATCGAATGTTATTTTGGGTCCGGTTGCTTTCACAGCATCATTCCGGAACTGTCAGACCAAGAACGGGCCACACTTGCAGGCCGCCACGATAGTGGCGATTTTTTTTCGGAAAGGTATCCAGCCGCTAGTAAATAGCGGATCAACGTCTCGGCGTCATTCTGTGTGGGTCCGCTGTCGTAGACCACAAGCGATTGCGCGTCAGTAAAGTTAAACACATCTTCAAAAGCGCGTGCACCAAGCGCTTTGAGGATATCACTACGAAACTCTTTTTCTGAGCCGGCCGCATATCGTGAAGCTTCGGGTGCCATTGCTGCGATATTCACTGTTGCGCCGTCGAACATGAACTCGACCTTTTCGGGAACCGGACGCGCTTCTGCCAGCACTGCTGTGACATTAACCGCCAACCCTGCCGCAAGAATTGCTGCCTGTTTAATCATGCCGTCCCCCATGCCCCTCAACACCAGATATAGGTATTTTTCGCCAAAAATCGGTGTTTCAAAGCGTCTGGCTCAAGATATAGGCCAAGAGAGAATCATCCGTCAAAGTAAAACCGAATCATTTTACTAAAATCACCGAATCATCCGTCATTTTGCCGAATCAGGGTGACGTTTGCCTCAAATCCCTTCACTTCTAGGGGGCGGTGTGGTGATTTTGACAATATTGACGCTGTGAAATTTATTCCCTGACTGAACCGGAGCATGCGCATGTCTAACGGCTACCTTACAACCCACGTTCTAGACACTGGCTTAGGGCGCCCTGCTGCAGGCTTGCAGATCACCCTCTACCGCATCGACGGAGAAAACCGCGTACGCTGTGCGCAACTGCGAACCAACGACGACGGGCGCACAGACACGCCTATTCTGCCAGAAGCGGAGTTCAGCACTGGCACCTATGAGCTGGTATTTGAGGCAGGCGCCTATCTGGATGATGTTGGCATGCCCCCCGAAACCCCGCGATTTCTTGATGTGATCCCTATTCGCTTCGGCATTTCCGATCCAGACGCGCATTACCACGTGCCGCTTTTGCTTTCGTCTTTCGGCTATTCTACGTATCGCGGCAGTTGACCCGCCCGCTCTCGTAGCGGCACGCCTTGCAAAGCGACCCGCGCGCGTGCGAACTTGTAAGGCATTCCTCGAAAAGGTGCCTGCCGATGTCGATAGATACTTATACCGCTACCTCTACTAACGCAGCCCAGCTGCCCCAAGTCACCGAACCGCGCAATGCGGGCATGCCGCTTGACCTTAACTGGGTGTTGGGCGCACAGGCGAATACCTCGGCGATTGAGCGGCGCGCGGCTTCTATCGCGGCCAGAAGATCTGTCAAAAAGGCGCATCAGGCCGCTTGGCTGCTTAAGGCTGTGACCTGCATTGACCTGACCACCCTATCCGGTGACGACACAGCGCGGCGCGTAGGGCGACTGTGCGCCAAAGCGCGGCAACCGGTTACGGCGTCAGTTCTGGACGCGCTTGGAATGCCCCCCGTAACGGTCGGCGCGGTCTGCGTGTACCACGAAATGATCGGCCCCGCCGTAGATGCGCTGCAAGGCTCCGGTATTCCTGTGGCGGCCGTATCGACCGGATTTCCAGCCGGCCTGTCCCCTTTGCCGCTGCGTATCGCCGAAATCGAACAGAGCGTTGCTGCAGGTGCTGCCGAGATCGACATCGTCATTTCGCGCCGTCACGTGCTGGAAGGCAACTGGCAGGCTCTTTATGACGAGATGCGTGCTTTTCGCGCGGCCTGCGGCGATGCGCATGTGAAAGCGATCCTTGCAACCGGAGAGCTGGGCAGCTTGCGGAATGTCGCTCGCGCGTCTCTTGTTTGCATGATGGCAGGCGCCGATTTCATCAAGACCTCCACAGGCAAGGAAAGCGTGAATGCCACGCTACCTGTGTCATTGGTAATGATCCGCGCCATCCGCGACTACTATGAGCGCACCGGCTACCGCGTTGGCTACAAGCCGGCGGGTGGTATTTCGAAAGCCAAAGACGCAATCACCTATCTAGCGTTGATCAAAGAGGAGCTTGGGGATCGCTGGCTTCAGCCCGATCTGTTCCGCTTTGGTGCATCGTCGCTGCTGAATGACATCGAGCGACAGCTGGAGCATCACGTGAGCGGCAACTATTCCGCGACCTACCGCCACCCCACCTCCTGACCCGAAGGGCGACTGACATGACTGTATCCGACGTATTCCAGACCATGGACTATGGCACCGCCCCTGAATCCGCCGCCGAAGCACTTGCGTGGATCGTGGATCAGGGTGGCCGCTTTGGTCAGTTTATCGATGGGGAAATGACCGCCCCCGGCGACGTATTCGAAAGCCGCAACCCAGCCACCGATGACGTTTTGGCCCATTTGACCCAAGGCACTCAAGCGGACGTAGACGCCGCAGTAAAAGCAGCCCGCCGTGCGCAGCCCAAGTGGGAAGCCGCAGGCGGCCCCGCGCGGGCCAAAGTTCTTTACGCGCTGGCACGGCTTTTGCAAAAACACAGCCGACTTTTCGCGGTGCTGGAAACACTCGATAACGGAAAACCGATCCGTGAAGCGCGGGATATCGATATCCCCCTCGCACAGCGGCACTTCTACTATCACGCAGGCATGGCTCAGCTGATGGAAAGCGAGCTTCCCGATGCCGAAGCGCTTGGCGTTTGTGGCCAAGTTATCCCTTGGAACTTTCCACTGCTGATGTTGGCCTGGAAAGTCGCACCTGCGCTGGCGATGGGTAACACTGTTGTTTTGAAGCCCGCCGAATACACCTCTCTTACCGCGCTGTTGTTTGCAGATATTTGTATGCAGGCCGGCGTTCCGAAGGGCGTTGTGAACATCGTCACTGGTAACGGCGCTGTGGGCGAGATGATCGTGAACGCGGATGTTGATAAGATTGCCTTCACCGGGTCAACTGCCGTTGGCCGCCGGATTCGGGAGGCAACCGCCGGATCAGGCAAGGCGCTGACGCTCGAACTGGGGGGTAAATCGCCCTATATCGTGTTCGACGATGCCGATCTGGATTCCGCTGTCGAAGGGCTTGTTGACGCGATCTGGTTCAATCAGGGCCAAGTCTGCTGCGCAGGCTCGCGTCTGCTGGTGCAAGAGCCGGTCGCAGATCTGTTCCATGCCAAGCTTCGCGCGCGCATGGACAAGCTGCGCATTGGCTCTCCGCTGGACAAAAGCGTGGACATCGGCGCGATCGTTGATCCGAAACAGCTGGAAACGATCAGCGGCATGGTTGCAGCCAATAGCGCTGGCACGACCCACGTAGCAGCCTGTGAAATCCCGACGCAAGGCAGCTTTTATCCACCGACGCTGATTACTGGCCTGCACCCTGCAGATACGCTCATGCAGGAAGAAATCTTTGGGCCGGTTCTGGTTTCGACGACCTTCCGCACGCCAGCAGAGGCAGTAAGCATTGCCAACAACACGCGCTATGGCCTTGCCGCCACCGTATGGAGCGAAAACATCAATCTGGCACTTGATATCGCGCCAAAGCTCGCGGCCGGTGTTGTCTGGATTAACGGCACAAATATGATGGACGCTGCGGCGGGCTTTGGCGGCGTACGCGAAAGCGGCTTTGGCCGCGAAGGCGGCTGGGAGGGCCTTGCTGCCTACACGCAATCAAAAGCCAAACGAAAACCAGTGAAGCAGGTTGAAGCGATGAGCGGTTCTGGCGCACCGCAGGACGGGATTGACCGCACCGCCAAGCTTTATATCGGTGGGAAACAGGCGCGTCCCGATAGCGGTTATTCCACGCCGGTCTGGGCCAAAGGCGGCGCGCTGCTGGGTCATGTCCCGCAGGCAAGCCGCAAGGACGTGCGCAACGCGGTAGAGGCTGCGCAGGCAGCAAAAGGGTGGGCCAAGACGACAGGCCACTTGCGTGCGCAAATCCTTTACTACATCGCAGAGAACCTCGCGGCGCGCGGTCCCGAATTTGCACAGCGGCTTGACGCTATGCAGGGCGGAAAATCCGGTTCGAAAGAGGTAGAAGCGGCGTTGCAGTCCCTGTTCACCTATGCCGCTTGGGCAGACAAATACGATGGCCAAGCACACGGTGTTCCGATCCGCGGGATTGCCCTTGCGATGAAGGAACCTGTCGGTGTGATCGGTGCCCTGTGCCCCGCACAATCGCCGCTGCTGGGATTGGTAGCGATCATGGCACCCGCCATCGCGATGGGTAACCGCGTGATCCTCAGCGCGTCGGATGCGTTTCCATTGGCTGCCACAGATTTCTATCAAATACTTGATACATCCGATGTCCCCGCAGGCGTGGTGAACATCCTGACCGGATCACATGCTGATGTGGCAGAAACAATGGCCCGTCACATGGATATCGATGCTGTCTGGAGCTTTGGAGATCCGGCCCTTGATCACGTGATCGAGCAAGGATCAGCAAGTAATCTCAAGCGGACGTGGGTTCAAAACGGGCTTGCGCAGGACTGGTACAAAACCGACGCCAAAGCGTTCCTTATGCACGCAACCGAGGTCAAGAACATCTGGGTTCCTTACGGAGAGTGAGCCGCAGCTTAGCCCGTCCTCTGCCCCCATAAAGGGGCAGAGGACGGTGGCATCATTCTTGCATCAAGCCTTCAGGCTTACCCACAACCACAAAATGCAATGCGTCAGGGTCCATCAGCTCTGATGCGACACGCTTTACGTCGTCCAGTGTCACGCGCTCAACACGTTCATTACGCGTGTTCACGTAGTCAGGCTCAAGCCCGATCGTTTGCATGCCGACAAGAATACCCGCAATGGTGCTGTTCCCGTCAAAGCGCAGCGGATAAGCACCGGTCAAAAAGGTCTTCGCGTCCCGAAGCTCCTCTTCTGTGACACCTTGTTCCGCTGCACGGCTCCATTCGTCGCGGATGACAGAAATTGCTTCGGCCACGCGGTTATTGGCAGAGCTGACAGAGCCCATGTAGGCATTGGCCAGATCACGCGAGTAGAGGTAGGAATAGACGCCATAGGTCAGGCCACGCTTTTCACGCACTTCCTGCATCAGGCGGCTTTCAAATGAACCGCCTCCAAGCACCTGATTGAGCAGCACGGCGGCGAAATAGTCATCATCATCCACGGCAATGCCCCGCTGCCCGAATAGGACAACTGATTGCGGCGTCTCGAATTCTACAACGGTGGTACCACCTTCAATGACCGGCTCGACATGCGGAGGCATGAGCGGACCATTCTGCGGCAAAGCTCCCAATACAGCGTCCAGCAAGTCACCTAGTTGCTCAGGTGTGATATCCCCCACTGCTCCGACCAACACACGGTCGCGCACAAGCACATTGCGATGCGCTTCTAGCAAGTCTTCGCGCGTCAGTGCTGCGACGCTTTCTGGCGTGCCGGATTCAACCGTGCCATAAGGGTGATTGCCGTAAGCCATCGACGCAAAGGTTTTGCTGGCGATCTTATTCGGATCTTTTGCTTCGAACGAAAGGCCTGACACCACCTGCGCGCGCACCCGCTCGATATCGGCCTGATCAAAGCGCGGCTTCTGGATCGCATCGCGCAGCAACGCGACAGAGGCATCGAAGTTTTCTGTCAGAAAACGAGCAGAAATAGAGAGTTCTTCCGATCCTGCGCTGAAACCGAAAGATGTTGCCAGCGTCTCTGTCGCGCGGGCAAATCCGCGTGCGTCCAGATCACCAGAGCCTTCCTCAAGCAATGCGGACATCAGGTTAACTGCACCACGCTTGCCCTGAACATCCAGCGAGGTGCCCCCCAGAAAGGCGATCTCAATCGCGACGAATGGCAAAGAGCGTTCCTCAACCAGCCACGCCTCGACCCCGCCAGGGGACGTGACTGTCTGAATATCGACTTCGGCGCGTGCAGGCATTGCAGCTGCGGCGCCCAGGAACAGGGCAGTAGCAAAACGGATCATTGAGTGTCTCCTTCATCGCGCATCAACCAGCCGGTGACAGAGGCTTCGCGGCGCAGAAGCTTTGCGGCTTCCATGATATCTTCAGCAGTTACACCGTCCAGAACAGCAGGCCATGCCTGCACGTCGGCGATTGTCAGACCAGAGGTCAGCGCGGATCCATAGCGGTTCGCGATACCATCAACGTTGTCCTGCGCATAGATCTCGGCAGCGCGGATTTGCAGCTTGATCCGGTCCAGCTGTTCAGGATCTACGCCTGCCTCTATGAAATCGGCAAGCGCCTTGTCCATCGCCGCCTCACCTTCCTCAAGGCTTACCCCGTCGGATGGCACAACAACCATTCGGAAAGTCGTGTCGTCCAATGACACGCCTGAATACCAAACCGCAGAATATGTGGCAGTCTGCGTATCGAACTGCAGTTTCTCGGCAAGATAGGAAGTTGTCCCCCCACCTAAGATTTCTGCCAGAATTGTCAACGCAGCCGCCGTCTCCTGTGCGCCGCTGTCACGCTCGGGCACCAGATAGCTACGAGAGATATAGGGCTGCGCCACACGCGCATCACGGAAAATCACGCGGCGCTCCGCGTTCTGGATAGGCTCTTCCGTGCGCAGGCGCTCTGGCAGGTCCGGGTTTGCCGGAATCGCGGCGTAATGTTTCTCGGCCAAGGCTCGCACATCGTCTGGTGTCACATCCCCTGAGACAACCAGAATGGCGTTATTCGGCGAATAGTAGAGTTCGTAAAAGCCAAGCGCATCGTCGAGGTCCAACTCCTCCATCTCATGCATCCAGCCGATGACGGGCGTGCCATAGCGGTGGTTCAGGTACTGGGCCGCGCTGACTTGTTCGCCAAACAGCGCTTGAGGGTTGTTCTCGGTGCGTTGGTTACGCTCTTCGATGATCACATTGCGCTCTGTCGCAATATTCTCTGGTGTCAGGCGGATGTTCTTCATCCGGTCTGCTTCCATCGTCATCATCAGCTCGAGACGATCCGCCGCGATGCGCTGGTAATACGCCGTGTAATCATAGCTGGTGAAGGCATTATCGCGGCCCCCGTTTGCAGCCACCGTGGCAGACAGCTCTCCGGCTTCAAGCTTGTCAGTCGCCTTGAACAATAGATGCTCAAGAAAATGCGCAACACCCGAAGAACCCTTGGGCTCATCCGCTGATCCTGCGCGGTACCACAGCATGTGCTGCACCACGGGCGCGCGGTGATCTTCGATGACAACAACCTGCATACCGTTATCAAGGACAAAGTCAGTGACTTTGCCGCTGCTCTCGGCCAGCGCGGCGGCGGGCAACAGTGCCGCAGAAAGAAAAAGGGATCGGGCGTATCGAAACATCAAGATAGTCCTTCTCAGTCAACCATGGGACGCACCACATAGGTACGCGGCCTGCGCGCATGTTCAAGCGGCACGACGGTTTATCACAGATATGTAATGAGGCGTCAGTCTGCTGGAGGCGCAGAGGGGGTCCGCGCACCTGCGCTCCGCCAGCGGCTCTGTTCGGCCTGGGCATTCAGCGCCTCGCCGCGGTAGGCCTGATTGTAGCGGTCGACCGGCACGATCCGGAACTGCGTCAGGCGAACTTTGCGACGGCGGAATTTTGCATCCGATTCAGCAAGGGTTTGGCGGATGTTTTGTGTAACACCAAGGCGGCTTGCATGTTGAACCAAGGCGCCATCGCTGGCAGGCACAGCCGCGTTTGGATCGCCCAGATTGCCGCCGAAGGCTTGTGCGCCTTCTGCCAGCGCAGACCGGTCCGCACGGTTTGCCCCGCCGGGTGTCGGTGTGGGCAGCTCAGTGAAGCTTGCTGGTGCCTGCAAGGATGCGACAGGCTGGATACCAAATTCATCAGGTCCTTTGGAACTACTGCGTAAATCACGCAAGCCGACGTTGGCACACCCCGCAACCAGCACGGGCAGTACGAACAACAAAGCAAATATACGCATCAAAGGCCTCCAGACCGCCATTGCCCTTCAATATCGCAGGCAGGGCAGCAATGTCACCCAGCTTTTTTACCCGTTCGCTTGCCCAGCTTGTTCTTGCTTCCGGACTTGGGGCCAGCGCTACTGTCATCTGTGAAAAAGATCAGGCCCAGCGCGCCAGCAAAAATGAAAATATCAGCAATGTTAAACACGAAGGGGTTATCGACACCGCAGCAAGACATGTTCAAGAAATCAAGGACATAGCCGTAAATCAAACGGTCCAGAACATTGGCCAGCGCACCGCCAACCAACAAACCTGCGCTAATGCGGGATAAATGCGAATGTGCATTTTGGCGCGCCCACATCACAACGGCGATACAAATCACCGCAGCAAGGATGATGAGAAACCAGCGGCTCGCCTCCGAGCCGCCCCCGAAGAGACCAAAATTGATCCCCCGGTTCTCTCCGTAGCGGAAGTTGATCAGGGGCGGCAGCACGTCAATGCTTCGGATGCGGGCAAGCTCCATCATGTGGATCACCACATATTTGCTGATCTGGTCGATCGCAAAAGCAGCAAAGCCTGCCCAGAAAATCATCCGCATCGAGATCGGGTCCTGTCTTAGTGCCGGAAGTGGCGCATGCCGGTGAACACCATCGCCAGACCCGCTTCGTCTGCGGCTGCTATGACTTCTTCGTCGCGCATGGAGCCGCCAGGCTGAATGAGTGCGGTAGCACCGGCCTCTGCCGCCGTGACCAAGCCGTCAGCAAACGGGAAGAACGCATCGGATGCCACAACGGAACCTTGGGTTAGCGGTGCGGGCAGGCCCATGGCCTCTGCCATGTCTTGCGCTTTGCGCGCCGCGATGCGCGTGCTGTCTACGCGGCTCATCTGGCCCGCGCCAACGCCGACGGTCGCGCCGTCTTTGACATAAATGATCGCATTGGATTTGACGTGCTTTGCCACGGTCCACGCAAACAGCATGTCCTGCATTTCCTGCTCTGTTGGCTGGCGTTTGGTTACCACTTTAAGGTCATCACGGCTGATCCTGCCCACATCGCGGTCCTGAACCAACCAGCCACCCGATACCTGACGTGGCGCAAGGCGCGCGGCGGTAGGGTCGGCAAGGCCACCTGTGGTCAACAGACGCAGATTCTTCTTGGCAGCGAAAATCTTGACGGCATCCTCGTCTGCATCAGGGGCGATCACCACCTCGGTAAAGATACCGGTGATGGCTTCGGCTGTTTCTGCATCCAGCGTCTGGTTCAGCGCAATGATACCGCCAAAAGCAGACGTGCGGTCACAGTCAAACGCACGGGCGTATGCTTCGGCCATTGTGCCACCAGTTGCTACACCACAAGGGTTCGCGTGTTTGATGATCGCCACAGCGGGGCCGTTTTCTGGCGCGAACTCTGAGACCAGCTCAAACGCGGCGTCGGTATCGTTGATGTTGTTATAGGACAGTTCTTTGCCCTGATGTTGCTTTGCTGTGGCCACGCCCGCGCGGCTGCTGCCATCCGTGTAAAACGCCGCTTGCTGGTGCGGGTTTTCACCATAGCGAAGAGTCTGGGTCAGCGTCCCGCCAAAGGTCCGACGACGCGGCGTGCCGCCAACAGCATCAGCCATCCATGTGCTCACGGCAGTGTCATAGGCCGCGGTACGGGCATAAGCCGTCTGGGCAAGGCGCTGACGCAGCGCATAGGTGGTCTGGCCATCATTCGCCTCAAGTTCGGCAACGTAAGTATCGTAGTCTTCGACATCCACGATCACGCTGACAAAACCGTGGTTCTTGGCGGCGGAACGGATCATCGCAGGCCCGCCAATATCGATGTTCTCGATGACTTCGGAATATTCCGCGCCTTTGGCGACGGTTTCTTCAAACGGGTAGAGGTTCACCACAACCAAATCTATTGCTCCAATCCCGTGTTCTTCCATCGAAGCAACATGACCGGCATCGTCACGCAGCGCCAGCAAACCGCCGTGCACCACGGGATGCAGTGTTTTAACGCGGCCATCCATCATTTCAGGAAAGCCCGTCACCTCGGACACGTCCAGCACCTCAAGTCCCGCCTGCCGAAGCGCTTTTGCCGTGCCTCCTGTTGACAGCAGTTCGACCCCGCGCGCCGCAAGGGCACGTCCAAAGTCAATCAGTCCGGTCTTGTCAGACACAGAGAGAAGGGCACGTTTTACGGGGTACAGATCGGCCATGGCAGGGCTCCTTTGGTCAGTCAGCGTCAAGATACGGGTCATCCCGTTCCAAATCACGCACGCCAATCGCAGTTTCCTGCGCTTTGGACAAGGACCAGCGGACCCGCGTTACAGGATTTATCGCACGTCCGGTCAAAACAATCTGCTGCGCTGCACGTGGTTTCAGACGGGTCGCCTCAAGATATGCGCCTGGCTCCAGCCTGATTTCTGCCGTGCCATCATGCCGGAAAACCCATATTTCACCGGACTTTAGCGCCATCGACACTGCCGCTCCGCCTAAATCAAGTGTCGCGTCGACTTCGGGATGCAGGTGAAAGCGGATCTCAAAACCGATGCCTTTGAGTTTTGTTCGGTCAACTGCGCGGTCAAACCGACGTTTTTCAGCCTCTTCGAGCGCCACCAACATGTCTTCACCTGCCACCGCGCGGCCATCACTGGTTAGTTCCAGCGTACGTGCATGGGTCAAACCGTGGGTGAGGGCATAGCCATCATGTCCACCTTCAAACTTCATGCCGTCGCTCACTGGTGTGATCTCAACTGGAACGCGGGTTGGTCCGTCAATCAGCGCTTCAACACCTGTGCGCCTGTCTGCGGTTTCCAGACGCGCGCTGGAATAGCCGCCCAAAACAAGGGTTGAGTGCGAAGGGGTTGCGCGCCCCGCCCGCCGCCAATCCAAACCGAATGACGCACCAGAGCCGCAATTCACAATCAACGGGCGGCGCCCCGAGGTTAGTTCAAAGGCGAGTGTTGATGCATGCGCGTTGGCCGACGCGGTACCGCCGGGCGGCGGACTGGCATCAATGATAATACTCGTCCGGCCCGCTGATAGGCGTGCGTAGCCCATCGACAGCCCCTCGGACTGCATGGTTCGTACGCCGGAAGCGGCCAGCGCGTGGTCCAGCCATCCTTCGGCGCCGCGGCCACCACCATGGAACCGCGCCAACCCACCATCTGCGTGACGCAAGGTGCGCAGGGTGGGAGCGATACGATCAATCGCCGCCAGATGCGGCTGCGGCGTGCCACGCCCAGCATCCGACAATGCAGCTGCGGCCCATGTGAGCAGGGTAAATACATCCAGCAATTCTTCGGGATTTCGGGTCGGCAGACCGCCCTGCGCATCAATCTGCGCATCGCATTCCCGCGCGAGCGCTTTGATCGCGGGATCGGCCAACGCCTCCAGCCCCTCCAACGATAGCCCCGCATAAATTAGCCCCGTAAGCGCCTCGAAACGCGCCAGTCCCGGCGCTGCGGCGTGCCACCGCTTGGACAAGAATCGCGTTTGCTGCATGAGCGATCGGTAGAACGCCTCACTGTCAGGGGCGGCTTCACCGCTGCCATGCAGTACAAAAAGCGCGTGGTTGATCCAGCGGATCAATCGTCGCCCCGTCAAATCCGGCGTCCACCCCGGACCGCGTCCGTTGCCGTAAAGCTCGATCCATTGCCATAGCCAGCGCTGCGCAGCACTGCGCGACGGGCTGTCACCGACAGCGGCCAAATCATCCAGCCACGCGAAACCATGCAGGGCCTGCGCAAATGCTGTGTCGGGGGCTTCGACCTCCCAGGGGGTCTGATCGGGCGCCGTGATCAGGCTGCCGGCAAACAGGAAATTGCCCGCTGCCAACTGCCGTCCCCGCGCAAACGAACCGATTGTGCGCGGCTCTGGCGAAGAGACAAAACCACGGGCTTGGCCTGATGCACGGGTCGCCAGACGGGCGTGCAACTGGTTCAAGACGCGCGTGCGATATGCGCTCAATCGGGGAAACTGGATCATGTGCTCTGCCTATACGCTCTTTGGGCGTTTGGCGAAGTCTAGCGCGCGCAACGGGTCAAGTCACCGCTTTTCCGGCAGGTGTACGCTCATTCGTCATCAATCTACATACAGCAGCGCCTTCTGGCAGCCGTGCATCGGTCGCAAAGCCTGACCTTTCCTTTTGAACTGAATACCCTAACCTGAGGCTGCGTAAGTTTTCCTCAGGGCATTAATGCATGAACCATCCAAACCGTTTTTCCCACGGAAACCAAAGGTGATCGTGTGATCGCTTCCTTAATGATGTACGCGCGGCCTGAACTTGACGTCGCACTTAGCGCCTATTGGCGTTGTATACGTGCGCGTCTGGCCGAACGGGGCATCGCCTCTCCCGAAACGCTATCACAGACAACGGCGGAGTTTGATGTCTGGGAAGACCCCGGGCTGGTGCTGAGCCAGACGTGCGGGATGCCGTACCGGACAAGGTTACACAGCTCCGTCCAGCTTGTCGGTACACCCGATTACGCCCTAGAGGGAATGCCAGCGGGGTATTACTGTTCAGCCATTGTCGTGCGTGCGGATGATCCGCGTGAAGACCTGCGCGCGTTTTCCAACGCGCGCATGGTGTTTAACATGGCACATTCGCAATCCGGTTTTGCTGCATTTTACACCCACGCAAAGGCTGCCGGTTTCTGGTTTGCCTCGCGTGTGCAAAGCGACGGGCACGTCAATTCGGCACGGATGATTGCCCAAGGCACTGCCGACATCGCTGCCATTGATGCGCAGACTTGGCGGCTGATCCAGCGCCATGAACCTTGGGCAAATAAGCTGCGGGTGCTGGAGTATACCACCCCGACACCCGGCCTGCCCTATATCACCGGACCGCAGCAGAATGCGACAGCAGTGTCAGAGGCTGTCAGAGAATCAATCAATGATCTTTCTGCAGAAGGTCGGAGCATGCTTGATCTGAACGGGTTGGTGACCATCCCGAAAAGCGCATACATGGCGATACCGAACCCGCCAATTGAAGCCCGGCTTTAGGCGGCTTTGCGCAGGCAAACGATATAAAATCCGTCCATCCCGCCCTGCTCGGCCCAGAAATCGGGCCGCAAGCGCAAACCACCTTCGGACGAAATCCACACTGGATCGATGCCCGGAAGGTCAAGCGCTGCGCGGTCCACGATCATGTCACCATGACGCTCCAGCGCCTCGTCGATTTGCACCTCACCTTCGTCAGGAAGCAGGCTACAGGTGCAGAAGACCATCCGCCCACCGGGCTTAACCAGAGACCAGGCGTGGTCCAACAGTTCTTCTTGCAATTCGATAAGTGCGCCGAAGTCCGATCCGTCTTTTGCATGGGGCAAATCAGGATGGCGACGAATTGTACCTGTCGCCGAACAGGGTGCATCAAGCAGAATCGCATCGAACTCCCCCTGAAACTGACGGGCATCCTTGATAAAGGTGCGTGCGGTCAGACCGGTGCGGGCAAGGTTCTCTTTTACGCGCTGCATGCGCGAATGGTTGTCATCCACCGCGCGCACTTCTGCACCTGTGGTTGCAAGCTGCATCGTTTTACCGCCGGGCGCGGCACAGAGATCGGCAACCACTTCGCCGGGTTGCGCGTTCAGGATAAGCGCAGGCAAGGCAGCTGCGGCATCTTGCACCCACCAATCACCCTCTGCAAAGCCCTCCATCGCGGAAACCTGCCCGCCACCATAAAGACGCACAGAACCTGTCGGCATAAGCGTGCCATCCAGACGGGCAGCCAGCTCAGCGGGATCACCTTTGGCGGTGAGATCAAGAGGCGCACCCTTGAAGTGCGCAGTTTCGATCGCCGCAATGGCATCTGCGCCCCAAGCTTCGACCAGCGGGCCGCGCAACCACTTGGGCAAACGCGGGGCGCGGCGTGCGCTCCATGCGTCTGGGCCTTCTGCGGCAACCTTGCGCAAGACAGCATTTGTCAGGCCCTTGAGGTGGCTCAGGTGGCGGTCACCCGCGACCACGGACACCATTGCGTTTACAACGCCATGCGCCGCGCCGCCTGTGCACAGCTCGACCGTACCGATGCGCAGGGCATTGCGCACTGTCAGCGGTGGGTATTTATTCAGATGCTTCTGTAGGATGCGGTCCGCACGCTCCAAACCGCGGAGCGTGTCCTGGGCAAGGCGCTGCGCCCGCGCACGGTCATCCGCTGGCAGCCTGTCCAATACCCCTGCACCAAGAAGCTCGGACATGAGTTTGCCCTCGCCCAAAATCTGGTCGAGAAGGAAAACGGCGGATTTCCGCGCCGATACGCCGGTGTCTGACATGATATGCTCTTTCTCTTCGCGGTCTGGCGGTTGTCTGGGGCAAGGCGTGCCGTATATCAAGAGAGAGTTGAGAAAGGAACGTCCGATGGTAAAAGCACCGACGCCGAAAGAACCACCCATTCCCGATGCCCCGGTTCCCCCCACACCGGAGCCTGAGCCCGATCTGCCACCTGCTGCCCAGCGCGCACTGGCCGAAGCAGAAGCGCGCCGAGCCGCTGCAAGAGAGTTGGAATTACCGCCCGAGTTGGGTGGCCGTAATGGTCCCGAACCTGTTCGCTACGGTGATTGGGAAAAGAAAGGGATCGCGGTCGATTTTTGACTGCGACCCTTTGTTGTCCCCAGAGCTTCTAGTGAAGCTCCGGGGATGCCGTTTCGGCATATTCCAGTATGATCAGCGCAAAGAGAATTCAGCGCTGTCTCCAGCGCCTTGATCCGAAGTAAATCTGATACGGTCAGACGAGGCGTTCACCTGCTGGCAATTATATCCCAGATCGTCGCCGCCCCATTCAATAGTGCGGCAGAAATAGCCGTTTTTCCATGTCCAACTGCCAGTTACAGGCCAAGCTGCGCCTTTTCCTGATATCACCCCGTTCGCACCAACGGTTAGCCGAACCAGCGGGCGGGTAAGGGTTTTACCGCTTACCAGTCGTTTGAATTCAGCTGCGCTCTCTACTTTCGAAAGCTCCGCAGCGGCCGGTGTCGCGCATGCCAGTACGGCAGCCACAACCGTAATAATTGTTCGTTGCATAGGTCTCTCCTCCGAGGTCCTTTGCAACAGATACGTAAGAGAAACCGAATTGGTTTCATTTTACTGACAAATGATTTCCGCCCGGACGGCTTAGTCATTCAATCCAAGCACATCCAGCATGTCATATTCGCCCGGCGCGCGGCCCCGACCCCAGACAGCCGCCTTAAGCGCCCCGCGCGCAAACAATGCCCGATCAGATGCGATGTGCCGCAGGATGATCCGCTCTCCTGCGCCGGCAAACATGACGTCATGCTCACCAACGATGTCACCGCCGCGAATCGCGGAAAAACCGATATCACCACGCTTGCGGGCACCAGTGATACCGTCTCTGCCCGAATCGCTGACATCCGTCAGCTTCACGCCGCGGCCTTCCGCCGCCGCTTCGCCAAGCATCAGCGCAGTACCAGAAGGCGCATCGACCTTCTGGTTGTGGTGTGATTCGATAATTTCGATGTCAAAGTCTTCATCCAGCGCGGCCGCAACTTTGCGGGTCAGCAGGGTCAGCAGATTCACGCCAAGGCTCATGTTGCCTGCGCGCACGATAACGGCGCCCTTTGCAGGTTCGGCAAGCTGCGCAATTTCCTCAGCGCTCATGCCTGTCGTACCTATGACGTGGACAACACCTGCTTTTGCAACCGATTTAGCAAACGCCAGAGTGGCCTGTGGGGCAGTAAAATCAATCACGGCGTCCGCGCCAGCGATGGCAGCGTCTGCGTCATCAGTCACCATCACCCCATTCGACGCGCCGCCCATAGCCTCGCCCAGATCCTTCCCGATCCAGTCATGACCCGGGCGCTCGACCGCGCCAAACAGGTGGGTGTCTGCTCGCATTGCGACCTCGCGCACCAGCATTTGCCCCATTCGCCCCGAGACGCCTGTAATGGTGATACCTGTTGTCTGTGCCATGCCTTGGTCCCCTTTGATCCGATGCTGAGCGGTTTAGCGCGCGCGCATCCGCTTGGCAAAGAAGTTCAGACCTCGTAGAGGGAGGGTATGGCAAAGAACAAATCTTATGAGGGCGCAGGCCCCACCCAGCGACAACTGCGCGTCGGCGAAACGATTCGCCGCGCACTCAGTGATGTTCTGGCGCGTGGCGATGTGCATGACCCCGATCTCAACCGCATGTCCATCACCGTAGGCGAAGTGCGTACCTCCAATGACCTTAAGGTAGCGACAGCTTATGTGCTGCCTTTGGGCGGCATCGGGCAAGAGGACGTGCTCAAGCTTCTGGGCCGCAACAAGCATGAGTTGCGCAAACTGGTGGCAAAAAAGCTGACGCTCAAATTCTCGCCGGAACTACGTTTCCAGTTGGACCGCACATTTGACCAGATGGACGAGACGCGCAGAATGCTGGCCCAAGATGTTGTGCGCCGCGACGCAGACGCACCCGACGACGGGACACTGGAAGAGTGATCTTTCGCGCGGCTCTGGCGGTAGGAATGTTTGCGCTGGCACAGCCTGCGCTGGCCGCTGACTGCCGCGAAGAAACGTACAAAGGCACCGAATACGCAATTTGCGAAGTCGACCTGAACCGCGACATGCTCAGGCTGTTCTTGTACGAGCCTGAAAGCAAACGGCCCTTCGGATACTTCGGCACCTTGAACGCCGCGCTTGAAGCACAGGGATTTACGCTTGGGTTTGCGACAAATGCCGGCATGTATCACGACGACCGCGCGCCCGTTGGTTTGTATATTGAAGACGGCGAAACATATCAGGGCATTGTCAGCAACGCAGGCCCCGGCAACTTCGGACTTCTGCCCAACGGAATATTGTGCCTGCGCAACCGCCGCGCCGACGTGATAGAGACGTTGCGCTATGTCGAAGAAGCGCCCGAATGTGTCAGCGCTACGCAATCAGGCCCGATGCTGGTGATTGATGGCGCCTTGCACCCGCGTTTTTTGCGCGACTCGACCTCCCGTTTTGTCCGGAACGGTGTTGGAACCAGTGACGACGGAAAGCGCGCCGTTTTTGTAATTTCCAATTCACCCGTGACGTTCCACGCTTTCGGAAGCTTCTTCAAGGATCATCTGGAGCTGCGGAATGCGCTCTATTTCGATGGTAATGTCTCGCGGTTGCGGGCGCCAGACTTGGGGCGCAATGACATCGGCTTTGGCGCGCTTGGTCCGATTATCGGTGTGGTCGAAGGGCAAAGCCTGCCCGCGCAGGATACCGAATAAGCCCCGCCTCTGATCGGCGTATCGCCTGTTTTAGACAGCATCGGACGAGGCGACACCGTTGCACCTGCGCCCGCAATCTGCAAAAGGGCGCGCAACAACATTTATCGAGGACAGCACATGGCACGCAAACGCAAAGGGCGCGATATCTCCGGCTGGGTTGTGATCGACAAACCCGCTGGCCCCACGTCAACGGCGGTCGTAAACAAAGTCCGGTGGGCATTTGACGCGCGCAAGGCAGGCCACGCCGGTACATTGGACCCTGATGCAACGGGCGTCTTGGCCATCGCATTGGGCGAAGCGACAAAGACAGTGCCCTACATCACAGATGCCATGAAGGCGTATGTGTTCACTGTGCGTCTGGGTATTTCAACCAATACAGATGACGCAGAAGGTGAGGTCATCGCCACGTCCGACCTGCGGCCGGATGATGCCACGATCAAAGAGGCATTGCACCGCTTTGTCGGCGATATCGAACAGGTTCCACCACAGTTCTCTGCTGTGAAAATCGACGGGCAGCGCGCCTATAAGCGGGCGCGCGAAGGCGAAACTATGGAAATCGCGGCCCGCCCGCTATTTGTGGAAAGCCTGATCATGCTGGACCGGCCCGATGCCGATCACGTCACGCTTGAAATGGTGTGTGGCAAGGGTGGCTATGTCCGCTCGATCGCGCGGGACCTTGGTGATGTTCTGGGCTGTAAAGGACACGTCAGAGAGCTGCGCCGCACATGGTCCGGCCCATTTGATGTCGACAACGCCGTAACGCTGGCGCAGATTGAAGAACTTGCCAAAACACCCGACCTCGACGCCTTCCTTGGACCACTTGAGATGGGACTACAGGAGTTGCCGGAGGTTACGGCAAGCAGCGAAGGGGCTATCAAGCTGCGCAACGGCAACCCCGGCATGGTCTTCGCGAAAGATGTGGAATACGGTGATGAATGCTGGGCTTCTCACGAGGGGCATGCCGTGGCCGTAGGCACCTTCAAATCAGGAGAACTGCATCCTTCGCGTGTATTTAACACCGGCGAATGATTACCCGCAGCCATATCAAAGGGGATGCACCGTCAACGGCGGTGTATTCCGACTGCGAACGCTACCGCTACAGCCTGACGCGGATTTGGGATGTAGCAGGCCCGCGCGTGACCTTCATCATGCTTAACCCCTCCACCGCGACAGAGGTGCAGAACGATCCAACCATTCATCGTTGCGAACAGCGCGCCCGGATTTTGGGATTTGGCGGATTTTGTGCAGTTAACATTTTTGCGCTGCGCGCCACTGATCCACGTGACATGCGCGCGGCAGCAGATCCGGAGGGACCGGACAATGCACGTGCGCTGGATGAAGCCGCCAAGTGGGCGGATACAGTCATTGCCGCATGGGGCGTGCACGCCGAGCACCGCAATCAGGGTCCAGTCGTGGCGCAGCGCCTACGCACGCAGGGAAACACGTTGCATCATCTTGGCCTGACAAAGGCCGGTCACCCTCGCCACCCGCTATACCTTCCCTACAGTGCCACACCTCAGGTTTGGACAAGCAACGATTGATGATACGCGACGACACGCGACATTAACCTTTTTTCTCGTACTCTTTTGACGACTCACACCGAACCTGTGCTTATTGCAACGGGGCGGTCCCATCTATTTATGGAATTATCAGTATGCTTTGGTTAGCTGGATTAATGGGCGTTATGGCAGTTGGCGCAGTTGCCTTCGTTGATCCGTATGCCATGGCTGATGACGGGGACGACCAACCGGAACCCTCCGCCAATCCTCCCTCCAACGATGCGTTATCGGCCAGCGACACTGTCAGTTCGGATGAAGCAATCACTCCTGAGGACCCGTTTGAGCCAGCTTACGATCCGCGTGGCGGAGATGACGGCGCTATTTTGCCACCCCTCGTTCTGTCAGCAGAACACCAGGTAACGCTCACCGACGGGACGGACAGCGACGACCGGCTTGAAGGCACAGACGGCGACGACCGGATGCGCGGCTTGGAAGGCGCCGATGAACTCAACGGCGGAGTTGGCAACGATGAGCTGCGCGGCGAAGCAGGCGACGATACGCTACGCGGGAACGAGGGATCGGATACCTTGCACGGGAACGATGGCAGCGATGATATGTACGGCGGCAGCGATGATGACGCCCTATTCGGACATAACGCCAGAGATACGCTCGTTGGCGCAGCTGGTAATGACGCGCTGCAAGGGTCGGCTGATAATGACCTCCTTCATGGCAACGAAGGGGATGACACCCTACAAGGCGGGCTGGACGATGATACGCTGATCGGCGGCGCAGGTGCGGATGTCATGTTTGGCGGCTGGGGCAATGACATGCTCAGCGGAATTATGGACGATGCTATAGCTCATGATGACGCCACCAGTGATTTTCTGAATGGCGGCGGTGGAGATGACAGTATCCTTGCCGGAGCCGGAGATATCATCACCAGCGGTGAGGGCGCTGATGAGATCGTGCTGGGCAGCTGGATAGCCGACGGTGAAGCGGCCCATATCATGGACTATGCCGTCGAGGACGACAGCATTGTGCTGGTTTGGGATGATAGTGCCGCAGATAGTGTTGAGCCGCGGGTAACCCTATCAGCCGATCCCGATGCATCTGATCAGACCCTTGTGTTGATGGACGGGTCAGTCATTGCAACCGTCAATGGCACGGACCTAATGCCAGGCGATATCGCTCTGATCCCTCTCAGCACGGCCACTCAGGTGGGCCTAGCCGCAGGTTAATCAAACCGCTTTCGATGATATAGGCGCAATAAGCCTTTGCCAATTTCTGAAAACACGCCTATACGCCCCCATCGCAGGCAAGTTCCTGCGATTCCTCCATGGGCCTGAGCTGGACGACATCCCGGCCTGCGCCATCCCTTTTAACCTTTTGACAAGGAGACCCCGATGTCGATTACGAAAGAAGAAAAAGCCCGCATCATGAGCGAATTCGGCGCCAAAGAAGGCGATACCGGTTCCCCAGAAGTGCAGGTTGCTGTTCTCAGCTCACGCATCGCAACGCTGACCGAGCACTTCAAAACGCATAAAAAAGACAACCACGGCCGCCGTGGCTTGCTGAAAATGGTCGCAACGCGCCGTAAGCTTCTGGACTATGTTAAGTCCAAAGACGATGCACGTTACCAAGACCTGATCAAACGTCTGGGCCTGCGCCGCTAAGCGACGCCTCGACAATCAGACCCGATTAAACCGCGCCTCTTTACAGAGCGCGGTTTTTTCATGTCTGGGGGACACCACTACGAAGATTCTTCACCGAAATTCGTCAAACCACAGGCAACTCCGCAAATCATGTTGGTCTGCTATGCGAACCAACTTCGCTATCGGTGATTGGATGGTCAGTGTCCGCTTTCAAAACCGCGGGAGAAAGCGCCGCCCCCTCCCGCGTCCTTATCTTCAGGAAATTACGTTGAAATCCGGCCCGTAAGGATAACCCGTGATGTTATTGCTTCCATCTTCGGTGATGACCAGAATGTCATGTTCGCGGTAGCCGCCCGCGCCTGCCTTGCCCTCAGGCACGGTCAACATCGGCTCCATCGAAATGACCATGCCTGCTTCCAGTACCGTATCAATGTCTTCGCGCAGCTCCAAACCTGCTTCGCGTCCGTAATAGTGCGATAGGATACCGAACGAATGCCCATACCCAAATGTGCGGTATTGCAGCAGATCGCGCTCCGCAAAGAAGGCGTTGATCTGCTCGGTTACAGCCGCGCAGCTGACGCCGGGCCTCAATAGGCTCATGCCCAATTCATGGGCTGCGACATTCGCCTCCCATAACTTCAAGCTATCGGCGTCAACGGTTTCGACAAACATCGTGCGCTCCAGCGCGGTGTAATATCCGCTAATCATCGGGAAGGTGTTCAGGCTTAGGATGTCGCCGGATTGTAGGGTCCGCGATGTGACGGGGTTGTGAGCGCCATCCGTATTGATGCCGGACTGAAACCAAACCCACGTGTCGCGATATTCAGCGTCGGGGAAGCGGTTTGCGATTTCCCGCTCCATTGCGTAACGTCCAGCCATGGCCACGTCAATCTCACGGATGCCTGCCTTGACTGCTTCTCTCACGGCATATCCGCCGACATCGGCCACTTGGGCGCAAGCTCGGATGAGATCAATTTCGGCGTCTGATTTATGCATCCGTTGCCGCATCGTGATAGGGGCAACATCGGTTGTCGTTTTCGGAGACAGGAAGGTATCTAGCAATGATTTTTGTGCAAGCGTCAGGTGATCTGCTTCGAATCCGATCGCCTGCCCCGTTCCGGTCACCGACAAAATGGCACGCCAATAGTTGTTTCGCTGCCAATCCGTGTAGGTGATATTGTCCCCATGGCTGCGCCGCCACGGCTGTGCGGCGTCAATGCCTGCACTGATTGTCACCGCATCCGTGGGAGTGACCACCAACGCGTAGGGACGGCCGAATGCACAATACAGAAAACCCGAATAATATGCGATGTTGTGCATCGAGGTGAATACGCAAACATCGATGCCGTTTTCCGCCATATCTGAACGAAGCTTTGTCAGACGGCTTTCATATTCTTGAGATTCAAAGGGAAGCGTTTTCTCCCCCTGATGGAAACGATAAAATTCTGGACGTTCCATAGCATGGCTCCTTCATCGGCTTACCGAAATGCACACGAAGGAGCCGGTCTCCCTCGACCGCATTAGCGGCAAAGAAAAGTCCCGGCGTTCAGGATGGTGAGACAGGGTTTGCACTCGCATGCTGGCGACGCCATCGCCCACCCTAAAATCTACATGGATGAAGCGCTGCCTATATGGCAAGGAAAAACTGGTACAGCGGTCCGATGCGCTGCAAAAATTTTGCCAAGTGGGCTCTGCGCGGACAGGCAACGTTTACTGACATCGCCAATTTTCAGGCCCCCAATAAACTACGGCGTCACCACTTTAATTGCCTCACCGCGGGCCTCAATTGCCTCTGCGGCGTCCAGCAGAATATCTTCACGATAGCGGCCCGAGATTAGTTGTGCGCCCATCGGCACACGCCCAGCATCACTGTCAGCAAAACCTGTAAATGCAGACATCCCCGGCAACCCCATCAACGGCAGCCCCACCTGTGTCAGCTGTGCTTCCATCACGCGGGGGAAATCCTCGAGGTCAAGTAGATCGGGGAACGGAGGTTCAGCCGATACCGGACAGATCAACACTGGATATTGCGACAGGAACGCCTGCCAGTCGCGCAGGAAACCAACCCGTGCCTGCATCGCGTCCAGCACTTCATTCAGGTCCGGTACTGGCGTCAGCTTGTGCATCTCGGCCAAGACGTGGTTGGCATCGGCATCACCCTCTTGAGCGAATGCCGCTTGCGCACCGCGGGCCATTTCTGCCAGCCAAAGCTGCGCCTGACGGCGGGCCGGTTCACGGAACGGGGGGCTAGCCACTTCGTCTACCTGCCAGCCAGCATCGACAAGCCGCGATGCCGCGTCACGCAGCGCCTTTTCCACAAGCGGGTGCGTCTGCAATCCTTCGGGGGAGACGCACAAGGCCGCACGGCGTGGGTAATCTGGCCCATCGATCGGCACAGGCATGTGCCAAGGATCGCGCAGGTCAGGCTGCGCCATTGCCGTGAGCGATACACGAACGTCGCGAACCGAGCGGGCATGAGGGCCGGAGACGGCCATTAACTGCGCACCGATATGACGATCCGGGCTGGATGGATTCCATGCGGCAACACGGCCAAGCGTCGGGCGGATTCCCTGTAACCCGCAGGCATAAGCTGGATAACGGATCGAACCGCCAATATCTGTACCGTGTCCCATCGCACCAATACCTGCCGCAGTCGCCGAAGCCGCCCCGCCGGACGACCCACCCGGCGTGATGCGTGGGTTATGTGGGTTTTTCGTGTGGCCGTGCAGCGAGTTTCTGGTGAACCAGCGCAGCGAGAAAGCAGGTGTATTCGTCCGCCCGACGATAATCACCCCTGCTCTGCGCAAGTTTGCGACGACGGGGTTATCGTCTTGAGCGACCAGTTCTTTCTGAATGCGCAAACCGTTAGTAGTCGCAAAACCGGCCTGATCGACATTCTCTTTGGTCGTCACGGGCACGCCAGCCATTGGGCCCAACGAAGCACCACTGGCCCGCGCTGCATCCACAGCATCCGCAGCAGACAAGGCTGCATGATCGTCACGCGCGACGACCGCATTGATCGCCGGATTTACAGCATCCATCCTTGCCAGCGTCGCTTCGGTTACTTCGCGCGCCGTCACCTCGCCCTGCGCAATCGCTGCCGTTATCGCAACACCGTCTAATTCCCAAAGCGCCATCAGCTTTCCCCCTATTTGAAATCAGGTTGGCACGAAGCAAACTCTCCGGCAATGGCGCCGTCACTCTCGCTTGCGTAGCGGCAACTTTGCTCTTACCCATTTGATCATATAATTCGCAGGGAGCGCATCATGCCGAGAACGGTCGTCAACAGCTGGAACGAGTGGGATCCCCTCAAGCATGTAATCGTTGGCCGCGCCGACGATTGCCATATTCCGCCCGAAGAACCCGCGCTGGACGCCAAAGTACCCGAAGACAGCGACATGCGCGGTCAGTGGGGCCGTCGCCCGCAGGAAACCATCGACCGTGCAAATGAATTGCTCGATAATTTCGCGACCATGCTGGAAAAGCGCGGGGTCCGTGTGGATAGACCCACCAGCATCGACCACTCTTTGCCCGCCACCACACCTGATTTCCATACCGAAAGCCAGTTTGGCTGCATGCCGCCGCGCGACGTATTGCTGACGGTCGGCTCCGAGATGCTGGAAGCAACGATGAGCTACCGCTGCCGCTGGTTCGAATATCTGAACTATCGTCCGCTCATGCAGCAGTATTTTGACGAAGACCCTAACTTCCGGCACGAAAGCGCACCCAAGCCGCGCTTGACCGATGCGGACTATCACCCGGACTACCTTTCAGAAAAAATTGGCGATGCGAAGCGCCTTGAATGGGCGGCGAAGAAGTTCTTTGTCACCACCGAAGAAGAGCCGCTGTTCGATGCCGCCGATGTGCTGCGCTTTGGCCGCGATCTGGTGGTGCAGCACGGGTTCACAACTAATCTCAAAGGGATCGAGTGGTTGCGCCGCCACTTCCCCGATCACCGCGTCCATACCGTAAACTTCCCCGGTGATCCCTACCCGATCCACATCGACGCGACCTTCACACCACTGCGTCCGGGCCTGATCTTAAACAATCCGCACCGCCGCCTACCCGAAGACCAGCGTAAAATGTACAATGACAATGGCTGGGAGATTGTGGACGCCGCAACGCCCGCCCACAACACACCCCCGCCGCTATGCTATTCCTCCACTTGGCTCAGCATGAACGTGCTGGTGCTGGACCCGAAAACCGTCTGTGTCGAGAAATCAGAGGTTTATCAGGCCGAGCAGATGGACAAACTTGGCATGGAAGTTGTCGAAGTCGAGCTGCGCGATGCCTACGCGTTCGGCGGCGGATTGCACTGCTGCACGGCGGATGTTTATCGCGAGGGCAAATGCGAGGATTACTTCCCGAGCTTAAGCAAGTAAGCAGACACAAAGCCAGTTATGGCATGAACGCTATCCCAAAGGACCATGCCATGACCGACACACCAGACGTCGCCCAACTTCTCGCCAATGCTCGGGCCGTTGCTGACAATCCCGACGCGGAAATCGCCGAGATCGAAGCGATGGTGATTGAGACCGTCTCTGCCTTCGAGGCCCGCCTCCAACACCACTTCGCCCGCGGCCCATTCTTTGTGAAGCTGCGCAACAAGCTCGCGGCGGAAGGCCACACTGCCTTGGCGCAAACCGTCTACCACTACTATCTCGCGGCCAACGTACTGAAACACGGCGGCGGCAAGAGCCTGCGGGAATTGGAAAAGATCGAGCCTGCGCCGTTCACGTTGCAGGACGAAGAGGGCAAGGCGCTGGTTGATGTGACGGCGGATGGGTTCTTGAGTGGGTTGATTGATGCGTTAGGCAAATCTAGCAACGCCTTAGCTGCAAAATAGCTGCAACCGCAGCGAACGGCAGCAAGGAGCCCATTTTGACCGATGCTGCGCCGTGCTCGAACGACCGCTAGGAGACGTTTGGCAACGACAGGCGCATTTCAGACTGAACGATGAAGCGATGCGCCCCAAGCTTCTGCACAAGAGAACACAAGGCGTTGTCAGCCGAATCGACATTGACCAATGTCAGCGAGCCGACTGTGGCTGCCGCAGCGAGGAGGTCTTCCAAAGCCGAGGGTTCGCTGGCGGCAATCTGATGCACTAGGCCACCTGCGCCGATGATCGCTCCACCTTTTTCATGTAGGAAGGACGTCAGCTGTGAGCCGTAATGGGATTCCGTAGCGTTTTGCCAAGATGGCTCCCACGTCGAATACCTCTGGATGACATTCGCAACGGTATCAAAATCCGACAGTTTGCATGAGGACTGATCAGGAGATGGATGATCAAGCTGATAACAGTCGAGCTTTCTGGTCACATCAAATCCCAGCTTCCGATAGAGACGTTCAGCGTCTATGTTTCCCTTGATGACCTCGAGCCAAAAGCTCTCGATTCCGACATTCTCCGCCGCATGTATCGCCGCCATGCCCAAACGGGACGCCAATCCCCGGCCTCTGTGGCCAATCCGAGTTCCGCTGCCAATCAGATACCGTTTGGTACCCCGCGTTGCGACGTTCCAAAACCCGATGACGTCATCATCTTCGAGAGCGACAAAGGAGGCCTCGGGATCAAAATTTCTCGCGCTCAACGCCGCTTTGAACGTGTCTGCCTCTGGTTGTAACGGAACGATATAGTCGGAAAACGCGTCAAGCATGGCGCAATGCAGAGCACCCAAGTCAGAGCCTGATCCGGCAAACGAAACAATTTGCGTCATTTTGTGCTTTCATGTTTCCAGGATGAGTACAGAGGTAAAGAGCGGTTTTTTGCACGACGCGCAAGCCGTTGAGGTTTTTCCTTATCAAGCGGACATCATCGGGTTCCCCGGTTCTTGCTCGAGTTGGTCCAAGCCAAAATTGGCGCGACCGCAGCGAATGCTCACTTTTCCCGCTTAGCGGACATCGACGTGCCAAACGCGTACCCCAAACACCCCTCCCTTCCCATCGCCCCCAATCTCATGTACAGCCCACTCATCTGAAAGCAGTCGCACAGACCCCGTCGGCAGCCAAAGCAAGATATAGGGGTCAGAGGGAATACGCCCTCTATGCAATGGCCAATGGGCCAACAAGGAAACGATGATGTTTAACGAAGTTAAGAAAAGCATGCAGTGGGGCGAAGAGACGCTCACACTCGAAACAGGGAAAGTTGCGCGTCAGGCCGACGGTTCTGTCATCGCCACATATGGCGAGACATCCGTGATGGCGAACGTCACATTCGCACGGGCACAAAAGCCGGGTCAGGACTTTTTCCCGCTGACCGTACACTACAACGAAAAATACTATGCCGCCGGTAAAATCCCTGGTGGCTTCTTCAAGCGCGAAGCGCGTCCTACCGAAAAAGAGACGCTGACATCCCGCCTGATCGACCGTCCAATCCGCCCTCTGTTTGTCCCCGGCTTCAAAAACGAAGTGCTGGTGATGTGTACGGTTCTGTCCCACGATCTGGTCAACGACCCAGACATGGTTGCGATGATTGCGGCTTCCGCAGCGCTGACTATTTCCGGCGCCCCTTTCATGGGTCCGATTGCAGCTTGCCGCGTTGGCTTCACGGATGGTGAATACATCCTGAACCCAGAAATCGACGACATGCAGGATCTGAAGAACAATCCTGATCAGCGCCTTGATCTGGTGGTTGCCGGCACAAAAGACGCCGTGATGATGGTTGAATCAGAAGCGTACGAGCTGTCGGAAGAAGAAATGCTGGGTGCGGTTAAGTTTGCGCATGATCACATTCAGCCAGTCATCGACCTGATCATCGATCTGGCAGAAACAGCGGCTAAAGAGCCGTTTGATTTCCAGCCTGTCGATTACTCTGATCTGTCTGCTGCTGTTAAAAAAGCAGGCGAGAAAGAAATGCGCGCTGCATTCGCGATCCGTGACAAGCAAGAGCGCACCGCTGCTGTTGCCGCAGCACGCGAAACCGTCAAGGCTGCTCTGACAGAAGAGCAACTGGCAGATGCGAACCTTGGTTCGGCTCTGAAAGGTCTTGAAGCCTCCATCCTGCGCGGTGACGTTGTGAAAACCGGCACGCGTATCGATGGCCGCAAAACAGACGAGATCCGCGATATCGTATCGCAAACTGGCATCCTGCCACGTACCCACGGCTCCGCGCTGTTCACACGTGGCGAGACTCAGGGTCTTGTTGTTACCACTCTGGGTACCGGAGACGACGAGCAGTTCATCGACGCGCTGCACGGCAACTTCAAATCCAACTTCCTGCTGCACTATAACTTCCCTCCCTACTCGGTTGGCGAAGTGGGTCGCGTGGGCCCTCCAGGCCGCCGCGAAATCGGTCACGGTAAACTTGCATGGCGCGCCCTTCAGGCCGTTCTGCCTGCCGCGACAGATTTCCCGTACACGATCCGTGTCGTATCCGAGATCACTGAATCCAACGGTTCGTCCTCAATGGCATCCGTTTGCGGTGGCTCCTTGTCGATGATGGACGCGGGCGTTCCGCTCAAATCCGCCGTTGCGGGTGTTGCGATGGGTCTGATCCTTGAGGAAAATGGCGAATACGCAATCCTGTCGGACATTCTTGGTGACGAAGACCACCTTGGCGATATGGACTTTAAAGTAGCCGGCACAGAAGCAGGTATCACGTCCTTGCAGATGGACATCAAGATCGCAGGCATCACGCCCGAGATCATGGAAAAAGCATTGGCTCAGGCCAAGGCAGGCCGTTTGCACATTCTGGGCGAGATGGGCAAGGCGATCTCCGGCGCGCAGGAATTCTCCGTGCACGCACCACGCATCGAAACGATGCAAGTGCCAACGGATAAAATCCGCGAAGTCATCGGTTCTGGCGGTAAAGTCATCCGTGAAATCGTTGAAGTGTCCGGCGCCAAAGTCGACATCAACGACGAAGGCATCATCAAGATTGCGTCACCAAACGCCGACTCGATCAAGAAAGCCTACGACATGATCTGGTCCATTGTGGCCGAGCCTGAAGAAGGTGCCGTTTATACTGGTACCGTTGTGAAGATCGTCGATTTCGGCGCATTCGTGAACTTCTTCGGCAAGCGCGATGGTCTGGTCCACGTCTCCCAGATCGAAAACCGTCGCCTGAACCACCCTTCAGACGTTCTGAAGGAAGGTCAGGAAGTGAAAGTGAAGCTTCTGGGCTTTGACGATCGCGGCAAGGTTCGTTTGTCCATGAAAGTGGTCGATCAGGAAACTGGCGAAGAGATCAAAGAAGAGAAGGCTCCCGAAGCGTAACGCTTAGAGCTTTGTTATTTCGAAGGCCCCGGTGGAAACGCCGGGGCCTTTGTGTTTCCGGGGTCATGTTGACCACGTAAAAGCAGCATCGAGAATGCAATAATTGATTGGCATGGATAACCCGCAGGCAACATGACCGCTCTTTTCCATTGACCTCACACACCCAGAAAATGAACGGTCGAGACTTAAACGCACGAAGTCCGCGCATCTCATCGGGGATTTAACAACTTTCGCTGTATTTCAGGCGCTTGCAAAATGTCTGATGTGCTACAGGTCAATTCGCTCTTGGCTGATCAGGGAAACCGGACTCTGATTTATGCAACTTTTACGCTAGCTTAGCGTTGGTTTGTAGAATCAGTTAATTTTCCGGAGACACTGCCATGTCGCTTTTCGATCGCCGAACGCTTCTTTTTACCGGCGCAGCCGCGTTAATCACGCCACCCGCTTTTGCGGCAGCGGGCCCCTATCAGGTGCCTGACCATCTCCAGCCCCGCATCGTAGACATTAAAGACGAATTCAAACCCCATGAGATCCACGTAGATCCGGGTAATTTTGCGCTTTACTGGACTTTGCCCGACGGGAAAGGGATCCGCTACGCAGTCGGGATCGGGACCGCTGACCGCTACAAATCCGGTACGTTTCATATCCGTCGCAAAGCAGAATGGCCCAGCTGGACCCCTACCGCAGCGATGATTCGTCGTGAGCCGCACATCTATGCACAGCACGCTGGTGGTATGAAAGGCGGCGGGATGAACCCGCTCGGCGCGCGCGCGCTCTATTTATATAGTGGGAGCCGCGACACATATCTGCGCATCCACGGCACGCCGAAGCCGCAAAGCGTGGCAGCCCGTGTCTCTAACGGCTGCGTACGGATGATCAACGAGCATGTGATCGACCTGTACAACCGTGTGCCAATCGGAACCCGCGTGGTATTGCACTGACGGGCGGAAGCACCAAACTCACTATAGTATTCCCATGCAATTCTGGTTCAGTTCATAACTGGCTCAGATAGGATGTTTGCAATAATCTGAACGCCTATTGCATTACCTGGTTATTATGATCAAAAAATCATTCAGCTGAATTTTAATGTTCAGACGGAACGCCGCACATGTCGCACTCTGAAACAGTCAAAGATGCCGTTGATGTCGTGCTCACTTGGGTAGACGGCAGCGACCCCGCGCACCGTGCAAAAATGCAAAAATACCGCAGCGGGTCCGCGCACACGGAAGCGACAAGCACCACGCGATTCGATTCGTCTGGCGAGATTTATTTTGCGGTCGCTTCGGTCCTTAAGAACTTGCCGTTCGTTCGGACTATCTGGATTGTCACGGACGCGCAGGTACCGTCGCAACTTCAAAACTTTGCAGCGGCCGGTCTTTGCTCAGCGGATAAGATCAAGGTCGTTGACCATAAGGTAATCTTGGGTGACTGCGCGGATGCACTGCCGACATTCAACTCCCTTACAATCGAGGCTGCGCTATGGCGTATCCCGGGTCTGTCCAATCGCTACATCTATATGAATGACGATTTCATGGTCCTGCAACCGCTCACGGAAGATTACTTTTTTGACGGGAACACGCCGGTGATCCGCGGAGAGCGCTTCAAACCCGATCACAAGCGGTTTCGAATAAAGTTACGGCGATTTTTACGCGGTATTACCGGCCGCACGCCAAACGCGCGGCCATCCTATCGCATTTCACAAGAACGCGGAGCGATTGAAACTGGAGAAACCGGAGACTTCATTCACGTCGGACACTGGCCGCACCCTCAGTTGCGTGACGCCCAAGCCGAGTTTCACGAAAGCCATCCCGAAGTGCTTGCCCGCCAGGTCAGGCACCGCTTTCGCTCGGTAGAGCAGTACAACCCTGTTTCCCTCACCAATCATCTGGTGGCGCACGGAGAGCTAGGACCAGCCCCGAAGACCGCCTATATAAAACCAAGCAGCCTCGCGCGTACGAAAAAAGCTACTGAAGGTTTCTTTGAAGTGTCCTGTGTTTTCGGATGCATTCAGAGCCTCGACGAAATCGACCCCGATATTCGGGCCGAACTCCTCACTGGACTTAAGCACCTTATGGGAAAGTATCTGCCCGTCGAAATTCCTGTCGGCCCTCGCGAAAACCGCGAGGACCACACAAGGTCAGATACTTAATCGGACAATTTGGTCGTGCGCAGGTATGGCAGCACTGTTTTGAACTCACCATATTTCGCTTTTGCATCTGCGTCAGAAACGCTTGTCGGGATGATCACATCATCGCCCACGTTCCAGTTGGCAGGCGTTGCGACGCCTTGACCCGCAGATGTCTGGAGCCCGTCTAGTGCGCGCAGAACTTCGGCAAAATTGCGGCCCACAGTCATCGGGTAGGTCATCGACAGCTTGAGTTTCTTGTCCGGGCCAATGATGAACACAGACCGCACTGTTGCACTGTCAGCAGGGGTGCGACCGTCAGGCAAATATGCTTCGGCAGGCAGCATATCAAACGCCTTGGAAAGCGACAGATCTGTATCGGCCACAATCGGGAAGCCCGCTTTTGCGCCGCCGACTTTCTCAATATCTGTTTTCCATTTCTTATGGTCTTCAACACCATCTACCGAAATGCCCAGGACTTTTGTATCGCGCTTTGCCCATTCATCAGCCAGCTGTGCCACGGCACCAAATTCGGTCGTACAAACGGGGGTGAAGTCCTTCGGATGAGAGAACAGGATTGCCCAGTGGTCACCGACAAACTCATGCAGTGTTACAGTACCTTGATCGGTCTCAACCGTCAGATCGGGGATCGTATCATTAATGCGCAAACTCATTTCAGTTCTCTCCTTTAAATTTCAATACGTCATTACTTAATCATTCATACAGTGACTTCCATAGCCATCTTGCAGGCAGGCACCTGCAGTGACACAGTGACGCAAATCATAAATCAGGAGCATAACCAATGCTGGAGAAACGCAACTTTTATATCAATGGCGCATGGGTAGCACCCGCCGCAGCAAACGACTTTGCCGTAATTGATCCATCCACTGAAGAGCAGTGTGCGGTGATCTCTCTTGGGGGCGAAGCCGATACAAACGCGGCTGTTTCCGCTGCTCGCGCCGCTTTCGACAGCTGGTCGCAGACATCCAAGGAAGAGCGTACCGCGCTGATCCGCAAGCTGGCCGAAATCTATGACGCGCGTCAGGAAGAAATGGCACAAGCCATGTCCATGGAAATGGGCGCACCGATTCTCCTCAGCCGTCAACAGCAGGTCGGTGCAGGCAGCTGGCACATCGACGGCTTCCTGAAAGCCTTTGAAGATTTCTCGTTCGAGCGTGATTTCACCTCGTCCGAAAAAACCCTGCTGGAGCCTATCGGCGTTTGCGCGCTGATCACGCCATGGAACTGGCCAATGAACCAGATCATTCTCAAGGTGATTCCAGCGCTTGCCACCGGCTGTACTGTGGTTTTGAAACCGTCCGAAATCGCGCCGCTGTCCGGCCTGCTGTTTGCAGAATTCGTCGACGAAGCAGGCTTCCCTGCCGGCGTGTTCAACCTGGTCAACGGCGACGGCCCCGGCGTAGGCAGCCAGCTTTCTGCGCATCCTGATGTCGACATGGTCAGCTTTACAGGCTCCACCCGCGCGGGCATCGCGATCTCGAAAGCTGCGGCAGATACGCTCAAGCGCGTCAGCCTCGAGCTGGGCGGCAAAGGTGCCAACATCATCTTTGAAGACGCCGACCCCAAAGCGGCCAAGCAAGGCGCGATCCGCTGCTTCCGCAATTCAGGCCAATCGTGCAATGCCCCGACGCGGATGCTGGTACACAAGTCCCGCTATGACGAAGCCGTGGCAAGCGCGTCCGAAGTAGCGACGAACACCCACGTAGGTCCGGCATCAGAGGAAGGCAAACACATCGGCCCTGTCGTCTCTGAGGCGCAATACAACAAGATTCAGGGCCTGATCGAAAAAGGCATGAGCGAAGCACGCCTGACCGCCGGTGGCCTTGGCCGCCCTGACGGTTTGAACCGCGGTTACTATGTTAAGCCAACAGTCTTTGCAGATGTCACCAACGATATGACCATCGCGCGCGAAGAGGTTTTCGGCCCGGTCCTGTCGATCATCCCGTTCGAGACAGAAGAAGAAGCGATCGCAATCGCTAACGATACGCCATATGGCCTTACAAACTACATCCAGTCCAGCGATGTAGAAACACGCCGCCGTGTAGCGCGCCGTTTGCGTTCAGGCATGGTAGAGACCAACGGCCAGGGCTTTGCCCAAGGCTCACCATTCGGGGGCTACAAACAGTCCGGCAACGGCCGCGAAGGCGGTGTTTTCGGACTAGAAGAGTTCCTTGAGGTAAAAGCTGTGTCAGGTTGGGCTGCTGAATAAGCGCTCAGCTGATTTTCGGGAAAGGGCTGCCTATGGGCGGCCCTTTTTCTATTCTGTCGACGACGATCTAGAACGGCGCCTTGCTGCGGACCTTGCTCGACTGGCCACCATCGGGGTGCTTGAAACGCAATTCTTCTGAATGCAGCATTAGACGCGGGAAATCACGCGCAGGGCCTTCGGAATAGAATGGATCGCCAAGGATCGGGTGCCCGAGGCTCAGCATATGCACACGTAACTGATGGCTGCGGCCAGTATGCGGCGTAAGACGGACGCGTGCTGTGGTGCCTTCATCCTTGATCACCCGCCAATCGGTTTGCGCTGATTTACCAGTCTCATGGCAGACCATCTGACGCGGCCTATTGGGCCAGTCAACGATAAGCGGCAGATCAACGGTGCCGGTCTTTTCTGTCGGCACGCCCCAAACTCGGGCGACATAGGTTTTCTTCGTCATCCTCTTTTCGAACTGTAGCCCCAGATGCCGCTGCGCATGAGGCGTGAGGGCAAAGATCATCACGCCGGATGTGTCCCTGTCTAGCCTATGCACCAACAGCGCGTCGGGAAAAGCGGCCTGCACCCGTGCAAGCAGACAATCAGCAAGATGCGGCCCCTTGCCTGGAACAGAAAGCAGACCCGCAGGCTTATCAACCAATAGAACCTCATGATCGAGGTGCAGCACGTCCAGCGGATCAGTCGGGGGAGAATACGTTGCGTCCATGACTGCCTCAGTCCCATGTGCGCGATTGGTTTTCAACCCGTGCCGTGCCAACCTTCATTAAAACGGGAGGAAGAAAATGCATCCGACAATTCAGAAATTTCACGACGCCGTGCTCGCAAAAGACCATGATATCGTGCCGACCTTGATGGCTGAGGACGTAAAGTTCCAGCCACCAACTTATTGGGCGACATGGAATGGCCGCGATGCTGTAGCCGCTGTGCTGGGCCATGTGAACGAGGTTTTCACCGACTTCGAATATCGCCGTGTCATGGGGTCTGACAATGATTGGGCACTGGAATTTCAGTGCAAAGTCGACGGGTTTGACTGTGTTGGCGTCGATCTGATCACCTTGAATGCAGATGGTTTGATGCAGACCTTTGAGGTTGTGATGCGCCCATACAAAACCATTGGCGCGCTGCGCGCCGCAATGAATGAGCGGGTGTCAAAAGACCCAACATTCCTCAAACATAAGTCAGCATTGACCTGATATCGATGCAAAATCTGCACCTGCCGTTGCCTTATGCAACCACGGGAGGTGCAGGCTGCGTGTCTGTCAAACGCGCTTGGCCCGCATCTGACGCACCATAGAAATCGTGTAGATAATAAGCGCAAGCCAGATCAGAGGCAGCGCAATTGCCCGCGCGCGACCGAACGGTTCTCCAAAGATGAACACCGCATTCAGAAGTATCATCGTAGGGGCTATGTATTGCAGGACACCGATGGTCGAAAGCCGCAACAGCTTAGCCCCATTGGCGTAAAAAAGCAGCGGCACAGCAGTGGCAACACCGCATCCCAAAAGCAACCAAGTGTCATTGCTGTTACCGTTCAGGAAATGTGTGCTGCCTGTTGCCTGTGCATAAATTACATACCCCAATGCCGGCGGTGAAAGGATCAGAACCTCCATCAGAAAGCCCTGATTAGGACCTATCGGCAGACTCTTTTTGGCCAGCGCATAGAACCCCCACGTCAGCATCATGCCAAATGCCAGCCACGGCATACGCTCTGCATCGAACACCAGCACCAGCACTGCCACACCGGCAATCGCCACAGCAACCAATTGCGCGCGGTCCAGCTTTTCACCAAGCAGCACAGCGGCCAGAAATACGCTGAATAACGGATTAATATAATAACCAATAGCGGCATCCAGCGCGCGGTCTGTAACCACCGCATAGACGTAGAACCCCCAATTAAGTGTGATCAATGCAGCTGTTACACAGCCCATCGCCAACATGCGCGGATTGCGGAACGCTTCGCGCAATGTGGCTGTACGGCCCAGCACAATCAGCACAAGTGAGGCAATCGGTACGGACCAGATGATCCGGTGTGCGATAACTTCGGCGACCGGCACATGGCTCAGCAGCTTCATATAAAGCGGCAAGAACCCCCAAAGGACATATGCGCCGCCAGCAAACAAAAGCCCCTGCGGCGTGTCCTGGTTCTGGGATTTTGGGGCGGTGTCAGCATTGCGCATATCGGTCTCCTACGCCCGCAGGCGTAGGACATGCTGCTACAGATCAAAAGAGCTAGATTGTACCCATTACACCTTAACGCGTTCGGACGCGGGATCGTACATCGGCTTAAGCGAGGCCTGCGCCCGCACCTTCGTTCCCATCACATCGATCTCGTAAGAAGATGCCAGTACATCCGTTGCGGTTTCGCCCTTGCAGGGGACATACCCCATACCGATCGCACCACCCAAACTATGCCCATATGCACCAGAGCTGAGGTAGCCCACGATTTCACCATCCCGCAAGACAGGTTCATTGTGGTACAGCAGCGGTTCTGGGTCGGTCAGTTTGAACTGCAAAAGCCGTTTGCTTAGACCGCTCTCTTTTTTCTTCAGCACAGCATCGCGCCCGACAAAGTCAGGTTTGGCAGTTTTGACAGCAAAGCCAAGGCCAGCTTCCAGCACGTGATCTTCAGATGTGATGTCATGTCCGAAATGGCGGAAGCCCTTTTCGATCCGGCAGGTGTCCATCATATGCATACCACACATCTTGAGGTCAAAATCCTCCCCCGCCTGCGCGAGCGTCTCGAATACATGAGCGGACTGATCGGCACTGACGTAAATTTCCCAACCAAGTTCGCCCACATAGGTCACGCGGTGCACACGGGCGAGCCCCATACCTATTTCGATCTCTTGCGCGGTGCCGAAAGGGTTCGTCGCATTGCTGAAATCATTCGGAGAGACTGCTTGCAGCAGATCACGCGCGCGGGGGCCCATCACGGCCAGAACGCCTTCGCCGGCGGTGACATCGGTGATCACCACGTTGAAGTCCCCCACATGGCGGCGCATCCATGTCTCGTCCGCCAACCTTGTCGCAGCAGGGGTGACAACCAGATAAGCCGTCTCTGACAGGCGGGTGACAGTTACATCGGCTTCGATTCCCCCATAACGATTAAGAAACTGCGTATAGACGATTTTACCCACAGGCACGGCGTAGTCACCGCCACCAATGTAATTCAGGAAAGCGGTCGCATCGCGCCCCTCGACCCGGATTTTACCAAAAGACGACATGTCATACATGCCGACATTCTCGCGCACGGCCCGATGTTCCTCTGCCACATTTTCAAAGAAGTTCTGGCGCTGCCAGCTGTAACGATACTCGCGTTCCTGACCTTCGCGCGCGTACCAATTGGCCCGCTCCCATCCAGCAAGCTCTCCCATTACCGCGCCGCGTTCCAGCAGATGCGCATGGAACGGCGTACGGCGCACGCCCCGCGCGGTTGCTTTCTGACGGTAAGGGAAGTGGTCCGCATAAAGCAGGCCAAGCGTTTCTTTGGAACGCTCGAACAGGTAGGTCTTGTTGCCTTGAAACGGCTGCATCCGGGAAATGTCGACATCGCCCAAATCAAATGGCTTATCACCTGAATCCATCCATTGGCTCAACGCCATGCCTGCACCACCGGCAGATTGAATCCCGATCGAGTTAAAGCCCGCAGCCACCCAGACATTATCCATCTCGGGCGCAAGACCAAGGTGGTAGGCGTCGTCGGGGGTGAAGCTTTCGGGACCGTTAAAGAACGTGTGAATACCGGCTTCAGCCAGCATGGGCATCCTGTTGACTGCAGCTTCAAGGATTGGCTCAAAGTGGTCGAAATCTTCTGGCAGCTGATCAAATTCAAAGTCTTCGGGAATGCCTTTCATCGCCCACGGCTTTGCGTTCGGTTCAAAGGCGCCGAGAAGAATCTTACCTGCATCTTCCTTATAGTAGGCACATTCATCCGGCACCCGCAGGACCGGCATCTGAGAAAGCCCCTCAATCGGCTCAGACACGATGTAGAAATGCTCGCACGCATGCAGCGGCACGTTCACACCGGCCATTTTGCCAACGGCGTGGCCCCACATACCAGCGCAGTTGACGACCATATCGGCCGTGATATGGCCTGTCTCATCTCCTTGCTGCCAATCCACACCAGTAACGCGGCGGCCTTCCCGTTTGATCCCTGTAACAGCCGTGCGTTCCAGAACCAAACCGCCGCGTTGGCGTGCGCCTTTTGCCAGCGCTAGTGCGATATTGGCTGGATCGCCCTGGCCGTCCTTGTCCAGATAGACACCGCCTGTAACGCCCTCGATATTCAGATGCGCATAGCGTTCCTTTACCTCTGCCGACGATATCTCTTCAACATCAACGCCAAATGCACGGGCCATTGCGGCCTGTCGGAATATTTCTTCGCGCCGCTCGTCTGTCAGGGCCACCGTGATCGATCCGCAGCGCTTAAAGCCGGTTGCAACGCCCGTCTCTTCTTCCAGATTGCCATAAAGCTCTTGGCTGTATTTCGCGAGCTTGGTCATGTTTGCTGTTGCCCGCAATTGAGCAATCAGCCCTGCTGCATGCCACGTGGTACCAGAGGTAAGCTGCTTGCGTTCCAGCAACACCACGTCTTTCCAACCCAATTTGGTCAGGTGGTAGGCGACAGAGCAGCCAATGACGCCACCCCCGATGATAACGACACGCGCGTGAGAGGGAACAGCGGCCATGGGCAAACCTTTCTAGACGATTGTATGGCCTGCATCGCGCAGGCGGTGGGCGATTTCGGCGATATGTTCGGGACCGACTTCACAACAGCCACCGACGATAGTGGCCCCTGCACCAACCCATTCCATTACCTGATCGGCATACCTCTGGGGTGTCAGATCCGAACGCGCGCTTAGCGCATCAACCGTAGCAGCGTCCTTTTTGAAGTCATCCGTGATCATGGTGAAGCCATTCGCATAGGCTCCGAAAGGGACGCCGCAATCCGTGAGGATCGGCAAACCCTGTGTGATCGCTTCGGGCATTGAACAATTAAGCAGCACAGCTTCGGGCTTGTAGTGGGCCATCATCTGGCTCACGATCATCAGCGGCTCACCTGAACGAAGCTTGGTCCCGTCTTCGTCATCGACGGAAAACGAAATCCATAGCGGCTTATTGCTCCCAGAGGCCTCATAACCTTGGAAAATACCCTCAGACTCTTGAAGGGAGCTGACTGTTTCCGCCAGAATGATGTCCACCCCGTCACCCATCATCTTAATCTTTTCGGCAAAACGTTCCTTGGCTATTCCGACATCAGGCATCAAATCGGGGCGAAAGCTGGCCAGCATGGGTCCCAACGCACCTGCAACGCGGCCGCTACCATGCGCATCGCGGGCAGCAACCGCCTGATCCACGGCGGTCCTGATCAATGCTGCCTGTTGTGCGGCAAGACCGACCCGCTCTAGCCGGTTGCGGTGAACGGGATAGGTATTGGTCGTGGCAACGCTTGCACCGGCTGCGAAGTAGTCATTGTGCACTTGCTCCACCAGCTCGGGCTGCTCTATCATTACACTGGTTGACCAAAGCGGTGTCGCAGGGCCACTGCCACGCTTAACCAATTCCTGACCGATAGAGCCATCCAGAAGGGTGATGTTTGTCATGCTTTGAGTCTTTCATTCTCAGGATCCCACAGGGGTTGATCCGGTTGTACAGTTGCCCTGCACATACGCCCGAAAATGTTGATCTCCAACTCTGTTCCTGCCACCGCTAGGTCAGCGCGAATTGTGCCCAGCGCGACCGATTTGCCAATCCGGTACCCCCAGTCGCCAGATGTGGTTTCACCGACGACGTCCTCACCATGATAAACCGTGGACATATAGGGTGCGTCCTGATCGCCTGCTTCAACAAGCATCGTCACAAAGCGCTTTTTCATACCCTGCTGTTTCTGCGCAGCAAGAGCGGCTTTACCGGGGAAGTCTTGCGGCTTGTCGAGCTTGAGCCAACGCTCTAGCCCGGCTTCCAGCAAGGTGTAATCGGTAGAGAGATCACCTTTCCAAGCTCGATAGCCCTTCTCGATCCGCATCGAATTCAGGGCGTACATCCCGAAGGGCTTGGCACCCGCGGACAATACGGCAGCGTATAGATTTGGGATATCGGCGTTTGCCGCGTGAATTTCCCACCCCAACTCACCCGCAAATGACACCCGTGCAAGGGCGCAGCTTATATTACCAATCTTTGCCGGTTGGATAGAAAGCCATGAGGCGCTTAGATCAGCTTCGGTTTCAATCTGTTCAAACAGCAACCGTGATTTAGGTCCGCTAACAATTAAGGTGGAATATGCGTCTGTATGATCGGTCAGGTTCAGGCCTTCGGGCAACCCCGTGTTTAACACGTCAAAATCATGCCACTGGGCCGTGGCGGCAGTAATCAGGGTAAAGCTGTCCTCACCATGGCGCATGATTGACATCTCAGTCAGGATGCGGCCGCGATTGTCGGGAAAGTAGGCAAGGTTCATGCGCCCGATTTTCGGCAGACCACCGGCGATCATGCCGCGCAAATACTCTGCGGCACCTTCGCCAGCCAAGTTGAACCGCGAGAACCCCGGCAGGTCCAGCACCCCAACCCCGTCGCGGACGGCTTCGACCTCTTCGCGGACACGTAGCGACCATGGGCCTTCACGGTCCCACGTTTGCGTCGATTCTTCCGAGGTATCGTCGCCCGGCTTGGCAAACCAGTTGGCTCGCTCCCATCCGTTGTAGGCGCCCATCTGACCGCCAAGCTCCTGCACCTTTGTGTGGACCGGCGACAGTTTCTTGTTGCGTCCTGCGGGCCACGCATGATGCGGAAAGTGCATGGCGTATTCGTGGCCATAGGTCTCCAGCGCTTTGGACAGGCAATAATCATGATCGGCAAAACCTGTATAGCGGCGCGGATCGACGGCCCACATGTCCAGCTCCGTCTGACCGTGCATGATCCATTCGCTCAGCACCTTACCCGCACCGCCGCCCTGCGCGATCCCGAAGGTAAAGCTATGGCCTTCAAACGCGTTTTTAACGCCCGGCATAGGACCAACCATGGGCAACCCGTCGGGGGCGTATGGAATTGGGCCGTTGATATTGCGACCCACACCTGCGGTGCCAAGGATCGGCACACGCGCCATGGCATCTTCGATATAGAACTCCAGCCGTTCCAGATCATCGGGATATAGTTGGAAAGAGAAATCCTCGGGCATCGGGTCTTCCGGCGTGACCCAATGCGCCTTGCAGTTCCGCTCGTACGGGCCAAGGTTCAGACCGTTCTTATCCTGCCGCAGATAGTAAGAGATATCCACGTCGCGCACCAACGGCATCTTGTGGCCGACTTCTTTGGTCCATGCCTCCAGCTCTGCTATCGGTTCAGTCAAAAAGTATTGGTGGGACATGACGACCATTGGAACTGTGCGTCCGCCAAAGGGCTTGAACATCTCCCCCACACGTTGGGCGTAATAGCCCGCGCAGTTGACAACGTATTGCGCGCGTATCTCACCCTTATCAGTCTTGATGATCCATTCGTCACCATCACGGTCGATGCCTGTAACTGGGCAGAACCGCTCAATCCGCCCGCCCGCATCGCGGGCGCCTTTCGCCATCGCCTGAGTCAGCTGTGCGGGATCAATATCGCCGTCCAGTGGATCCCACATGCCGCCCTGAAGGTCGTGAACCTCCATAAACGGGTTGTATTCTTTCAGTTCGGCGGGGGTAAGCATCCCCATATCCAAGCCCTGATAGGCCCCCATGGATGCGACGCGTTCGAATTCCATCATCCGCTCTTTACTATGCGCGAGCCGCAATGATCCGGTGACATGGTAGTTCATAGGATAGTCGACGTCCTGACCCAGCGTGCGGTACATCTCAAGGCCGTAGCGCTGCATGTTCATCACTGCCCAGCTGGATGAAAAGTTGGGGCAGTTTCCCGCCGCGTGCCAAGTGGAGCCGGCAGTCAGCTCGTTCTTTTCCAGCAACAAACAGTCTTTCCAGCCTGCTTTGGCCAGATGGTAAAGCGTGGACGTGCCAACGACGCCGCCACCAATAATGACCACGCGCGCAGTATTTGGGAAATCGCTCATGTTTCTTGCTCCTCTTGGCGGACATCGTCCAAAATTTCGTAATAGTCGCCTTTGTCTTCGGTAAATATGTGCCGGTTGAGACGCAGTCCCGTGGGGCCATCAAGCGCCCCCAGCGCGATGCCGGTATCCGGGTCTTCTGCCCCTTTCCAGAACAGGAAACACCCGCATGTGGGACAAAATCCGCGCTTCGCTTTGGCGCTAGAGGCATACCATGTGGGTGCGCCCGTAATGTCCAATGCGTCATCCATGACTTGCACTGATGCCCAGTGGTGACCCGATTGTTTGCGACACTGTGTGCAGTGGCAGGCTGCGGGATCGCGCGCGGGGCGTTCGGCTGTGAATTTGATAGCACCACACTGGCAGGATCCTTTGAGCATCATCCCCTCCCGGGTGTCGCGGCGCTGCCCAGCAGCAAGCCGTAGATGATAAAACAGGCCGCCATTACGCGGCGCACCCAGATATTAAACACAGCACCAAGCGCGGCGCGGCCCAACCCTGCCCCAAGGGCCGTAAACCCTGTGTAGCTGAGTGTCGTGAGAACCAATGCTGTAGGCATGATGACCAGCATCTGCCCCCAGATCGGAACATCCGGCTGCACGAACTGCGAAAACGCAGCGAGATAGCCAGCCACACTTTTGGGATTGATGGTCGCGATTGCCAGCGCCCGCAGATAAATCGACCCTGCAGGGCGCGCTTCCATCCTGACCGGTTTGTTCGCTTGAACCCAACCTCTGACACCAAGATAGATCAGCACACCAGCGCCAAGCAGCTTTGCGGCCGTGAACGCTGTGGGGGAGGCTGCAATGAGCGCGGTAACACCCAATGCCGAAAGCAAGAGAAACAGCGTCGCCTGCGTCAGGATTGCGGCGACACCGACCATTGCCCTTCGCATGCCCAGCACCATGCCATTGTTGATGCAATTAGATGCGTTAGGCCCTGGCGTGGTAACGAATACGACCCAGAACAGGGCAAAGATTGTCCATGCTTCAAAGCTCATCTCAATACACCGGCGGGGCGATGACCCAGATCGCCACAGCGGGGTCTGGCGTTGGGTTGGCCCACCGAAACGACTCTCCGCGAATGCGAAAGCTGTCGCCGGCGCACAGCATATGCGCAGTTCCATCAATCTCGATCTCAAGCGCGCCTGAAATCACGTAACCAACTTCTTGTGTTGGGCGGCTGACGGGTTCTTTGATTCGGCTGTGCGGTTGGAAAGTCGAATGGACGACCTCAAAGTCGTCTGTAAGGTCTGGTGACAGCAACTCTTCAACCAACCCCGCCACTGAGGAACCGATGGGCCTGCGCGCGGAGGCGCGCACAATATACCCAGCCTCCGCTGCCGGTGCTGATTCATGCCGGAACAGGATAGAGACAGGCACATCGAAATGGGCAGCGATCTGTCTAAGGTCAGTGATAGAGGGATCGGATTTGTCACGCTCGACTTGGCTCAGCCACCCTACCGAGCGCCCCAAAGCCTGCGCAGTTTGCGCCAACGTCAACCCGCGCGCCCGCCGCAAAGCGCGCAAGTCAGCGCCAAGCGTGTGGGACATTTGAGGCAGTTCGTGATGCATGGTTTCCCTGACAAGAACGCAGCTGAAAGCCACCCAGGTTTCGTGAACGCGGCGTGACTGACAAAATCCTGTCAAGACTTCGTGAAAAAATCCAGTATTATTTCACGAGATTGAAAGTTTCTTTCAGAATTTTTGTGAGCGCTTCTGCATCAGCCGCCGTAAAGGCATCCGGCTGGTTGCTGTCGATATCGAAAACACCCAGCAGTTCCCCCCCCGCTCCGAATACCGGAAGGACCAACTCGGACCTAGTGGAACTGGCACAGGCGATATGCCCCGGGAACGCGTCAACATCTGGCACAAGTTGCACTTCACCGGTGCGTGCAGCCGCACCACAAACCCCTCGCGAAAAAGGGATCACAAGGCATCCATGACCGCCCTGATAGGGGCCGATCTTAAGCATCTCAGGTGCAGTGACACGGTAGAAGCCGGTCCAGTCGAACCTTTCGTCACTATGATGCACTTCACAAGCAACGGTTGCCATTAGCGCCACGGCATCGTCCTCCCCTTCAGTCAGAGAAGCAATGGTTTTGGCAAGCGTGTCATAGTCCAGTGTCATAGGGGCACTTCATCTGTTGAAAGGCGGCCAGAGGCCGCCCTGAGTTGTTAATCAAAACTGCGCGTATTGGTCCGTTCGGGTTCAGACCCGTTCTATCGCGATCGCGGTGCCTTCTCCGCCGCCAATGCAAATAGCAGCAACACCGCGTTTGAGCCCGCGTTTTTCCAGTGCGTTCAGCAAGGTCACCATGATCCGGGCGCCAGAAGCACCGATGGGATGGCCAAGCGCACATGCACCGCCGTTCACATTTACCTTGTCATGGTCCAGCCCCATTTCATGCATGAATGCCAGCGGAACAACGGCAAAAGCCTCGTTCACTTCCCACAGGTCTACGTCCTCTTTCTTCCAGCCGATCCGCTCAAGCAGCTTTTGCGCGGCAGGAACGGGGGCAGTTGCGAAAAGGCCCGGTGCTTGGGCGTGGCTCGCGTGCCCGATCACATATGCTCTGACCGATAGGCCCTGAGCCTTCGCTGCCTCTTCGGACGCAAGCACAATGGCGGCCGCCCCATCAGAGATAGAAGACGAATTGGCGGCCGTAACAGTACCGCCTTCGCGGAACGCAGGCTTTAGTTGCGGGATTTTTTCCGGACGCGCGGTTTTGGGTTGCTCGTCTGCATCCAAAGTAACCGTGCCCTTGCGGGACACCACACTGACGGGGCTAATTTCATCGGCAAAGGCGCCGCTTTCCTGCGCTTCGAGCGCGCGGCTTAGCGATGCGAGCGCATAATCGTCCTGCACCTGACGTGTGAACTGATAAGTCTCTGCACAGTCTTCTGCAAAGGTGCCCATCAAGCGGCCTTTGTCATAGGCATCTTCCAAACCGTCCAGAAACATGTGGTCAATCACAGCGGCATGACCCAGCCGCGCGCCGCCGCGCATTTTGGGCAAGACGTACGGCGCGTTTGTCATGCTTTCCATGCCACCGGCAACCATGACTTCCGTGTGGCCCAATGCGATCTGATCGTAGCCGATCATCGCCGCTTTCATGCCACTGCCGCACATTTTGTTAAGTGTTGTGGCAGGAACTTCTTCACCCAGACCGGCCGCAAACCCTGCCTGACGCGCAGGCGCTTGCCCTTGACCAGCGGGCAGGACGCACCCCATCAGCACTTCTTCCACCACGGCAGGACCGGCACCATCCAGAGCAGCGCGGATAGCCGCACCGCCCAGTTGAGACGCCGTCATATCCGCAAAGGCGCCCTGAAAGCCGCCCATTGGTGTGCGTGATGCACCTGCTATCACCACTTTGCGCATATTTATTCTCCTTTTCCGTGGGTGCTTACTACTTCTTAGCGATTAGGTTCTAGGAAGGGGTCGCACGCAATGTTTGCAGGAATATATCATGGAACTTACCAGCTCAAAAGAACCAGGACTGCAGATTGTCACTGTTCAGGAACAGCGCATAGATGCTTCCGTGGCGTTGGCGTTCAAAGATCGCATGCGCCAGATCACCGAAGAGGGCACAGAACCGGTGCTTCTTGATCTCAATCATGTTCAATTTATCGATTCTAGCGGCCTAGGCGCGATTGTCGCAGCAATGAAGAATTTGGGGCCGGACAGGCGACTAATTCTGGCAGGGCTGACCACGACCGTTGAAAAGGTGTTCCGCCTGACAAGAATGGATAGCGTCTTTGGCGTCTTTTCCACGGTCGAAGAAGCCTTGGCGGAGATGAGGGCATGACCCCACCGCGACCGGGCCCATGCCGTGGCTGAGCAGCACAATTTCCACCCCTTCTCTATCGCAATTGCGGAATCACAGGACGCCGTGCGCGACGGGATTGCGCAGGCTATGTTACGGCTGGCCCCTCTGGGCCTTCCAAGAGACGCAGCAAGCTCTGTCGAACTTGTTCTTGCCGAAGCACTGAACAATACGATTGAACACGCTCTGCCGAGAGTAACGCGAAAGACGCAGATCGAAATCAGAGGTGACTACAAGACAGGTGTCTTGCACCTTACGATCATTGATCAGGGCAAACCGATGCCGAACGGGGCGGTGCCCACTGGGCCTGCGCCTAAACTGGATGTTGACATGTCCAATATACCAGAAGGCGGCTTTGGTTGGTATATGATCCATTCGCTAGCACGGAAAATAGAATACATGCGGGTCGGCAATACAAACCACCTGAATCTGCACTTCGATATCAAGCCATAGCTTGCTTTACCGTTTGGCACGACAAGGGCACGTCAATACCTTGCCATTGCCGCATCAGCATCACATTCCTGTCACTCTTGAAAGGCATAGATAGTTTTGTAGCTGCATATAGCTTCCCTCGGCGTCGCGTTTCATTGCCCCCACCCAGTACGCGGCGCCGGGGCACTAACCTCCCCCCAATCATACCCACGTCATTCGCATTGGCAGCCTTGCCTGAACACATTAGGCTGGGGGTGAACATATGATTAGGTGAGGTTTTTTCGATGCGTGACTTCCAATTTCCCGGCCGGTCGCCGGTTCTGGCAACGGGCGGCATGTGCGCCACATCCCATCCATTGGGCGCAAAAGCAGCCATTGACGTGCTGGAGCGGGGCGGCAACGCAATGGACGCTGCAATTGCAGGCGCGGTATTGCTGGGAATTTGCGAACCGCAGATGACTGGCATTGGCGGCGACTGCTTTGTCCTGTGGTCCGAAGGCGGCAGCGACAAAGTTCATGCACTTAATGGATCAGGGCGTTCGCCTGCTGCGCTGGATGCTGCCACGCTGCGCGATTCCGGAGAAACGGCTGTGCCGCTCCATTCCGCACATGCAGTCACGATACCAGGGGCAATTGATGCATTTTGCCATCTGTCGGAAACCGTTGGCAAACTGGGCCTTGATGCGCTGCTTGCACCAGCAATACGCTATGCGGATCAGGGTGTGGTCGTTGCGCCACGTGTTGCTTTTGACTGGGGCAACGATGCGGCGACGCTTCAAGGCTCTGCGCGGGATCACTTCCTCATGGGTGGCCAGCCTCCGAAAGCGGGCGATACATTTCGCGCGCCCGGTCAGGCAGAAGTCCTGCGGCGCATCGCAAAAGATGGTCGCGATGCCTTTTATACCGGTGAGGTCGCAGAGGATATGCTCTCCGCACTGAACGCATTGGGCGGCCTTCACACGGCCGAGGATTTTGCCGCTGTTTCCTGCACGCCAACGACACCCATCTCAGGCAGCTACAAAGACATCGAGGTGGTCGAGCATCCGCCGAACGGTCAGGGCGCGACAGCACTTCTTATGCTCAATATTCTGTCCCAGTTCGACATCGCCGGCATGGATCCATTGGGGGCGCAGCGGGTGCATATCGAGGCTGAAGCGACCAAGCTTGCTTATGATGCGCGCAACCGGTTCTTGGCAGATGCAGACTATGCCAGCCGCGCCGATTATATGCTGGAGATGGATACAGCCAAGCGGCTTGCAGCCCTGATTGATCCGTCCAAAGCTATGCAAAGCCCGGCGGCCCTGACTGAGGCCGTGCACAAAGACACGATTTACATCACTGTGGTAGATGGTGATGGCATGGCCGTTTCGCTGATCTATTCGATTTTCCACGGCTTTGGGTCCGGTATCGGCACGGACAAATTTGGCCTGCTTATGCAAAACCGCGGTGCCGGCTTCACGCTTGAAAAAGGCCACCCGAACGAACTTAAGGGCGGCAAACGCCCCATGCATACCATCATCCCTGGCATGATCCGCGAAGGTGGCCGTATCACGATGCCGTTTGGCGTGATGGGCGGCGCGTATCAGTGTTGCGGGCACGCCCGCTTCGCAACGAATCTGTCAGACTTCGGTATGGACCCGCAGGCGGCAATTGATGCGCCCCGTGCTTTCAGTGACAAAGGCGTCCTTAACGTCGAGCGTGGCTATTCCGATTCGGTCCGCTCAGAACTGTCAGATATGGGCCATGAGGTCGCAATCCCGCAAACTGCTATTGGCGGCGCACAGGCGATCAAAATCCACGAAAGCGGTGTGCTTGAAGGCGCATCAGATGCTCGTAAAGACGGCTGCGCACTTGGATTCTAAACAGATTTGCGGGGGCGTCTGTGGCGTCCCTGCAAGCCGGTTTAGTTCAGCTGGAAGTGGAGAGGGTAGGCGCCGTTTTCAAACGGGCCGAACAGATCTCCGATGTCGGGGTGATCGACCGGCTCACCCGAATAATCCGCGACTAGGTTCTGTTCGGAAACGTAGGCCACGTAGTAGCTTTGATCGTTTTCAGCAAGCAGATGATAGTATGGCTGCCCTTTGATAGGGCGGCTTTCTTCGGGGATCGATTCGTACCATTCTTCGGTATTTGCAAATTGGGGATCGACATCAAAAATGACCCCGCGAAACGGGTGCTTCTTATGACGGACTACCTGTCCCAAGTGATATTTTGCGCGCGTTCTGATCATAGCAATGCGCTCCCTACCCTTCGTTTCTACCCGAAACAAGGACATTTTGTCCAATCAACTCAGCTAAGTTAAAGGAAACAGTCTGTGAACTTGACGCTAACCGTACTGGAGATCGTCGCGCCCGTTTTTTTATTGGCTGCGGTTGGTTTTGGCTGGGTAAAGATGGGATTTGAGTACCGCATCAACTTTGTCACACAGTTGGCGATGACCCTTGCGATCCCTTGTTTGATCTTCACATCCTTGATGCAGACCCAGATTGATCCCGCGGCTCTGACAGCGCTGTCGCTTGCCACAGTCACGGCCTATCTGGTGCTTACGCTTGCGGCGACTGCTTTTGTTTGGGCCACCGGCCTGCACCGCAGAACCTATCTGGCACCGATGATTTTTGGCAATACCGGCAATCTTGGTCTCCCGCTTGCCTTGTTTGCCTTCGGCCCGGAGGGGCTCAGCTATGCTGTGGTGGTTTTTGCAATCATGGCAATCTGGACCTTCACCTTTGGAATATGGTTGGTGGCGGGGACAGGCAGCTTTGGCAAGGTCCTCCGTGAGCCGCTGGTATGGGCCACGCTGCTGGGTGGTGTCTTTTTGTGGCAAGACTGGCAGACACCGACATTTCTGACCAACACGCTTGAGCTGATAGGCCAGATGGCGATCCCCTTGATGTTGATTACTCTCGGCGTTGCCGTGGCCCGGCTCACCCCTGGAGGTATCGGGAGGGCCGTTTTGCTGTCGGTGATCAAGCTTGGCCTCTGCGTTGGAACCGCATGGCTTGCGGCAATGGCCTTTGATCTGGATCGGGTCGCCTTCGGGGTGCTGGTGTTACAGATCGCTACGCCTGTGGCTGTCACGTCTTATCTACTGGCGGAGAAGTATGGCGCTGATGCACAAGCCGTTGCAGGCCTTGTCGTTGTCTCAACCTTAATCTCGGTCGGCGCATTGCCGCTTCTTTTGGCGGTGTTATTGTAGGTTTTCTCTGTAAATCCGACCCTATCTACGCTATAGTTGTAAAAAATATAAAAACGACACTTGAGGCGATAGGCAGATGAAAAACCCCCTTCGCGCTATGATAATCGTGCTGCTGCTGGCAAGCTGTGGCGGCTCGTCCAGTAATCCGCCACGGGATCTGGACAACGCGTGCACGATTCTCAAACAGCGCCCCGAATATCACCGAGCGTTCAAAGCAGTTGAGCGTAAATGGGGCGTTCCCATCCACGTTCAGATGGCCACGATCCATCAGGAAAGCAAATTTGTCGGCGATGCCCGTACACCGTTCCGCTATGTTCTGGGTGTGATCCCGATGGGGCGCCAATCCAGCGCATACGGGTACAGTCAAGCGCTCGACGCTACTTGGGATGAATACCTGACCGCAGAGCGGCGCATGGGTGCCAAGCGCAACAGAATCAAAGACGCTACCGATTTCATGGGCTGGTATATGAACATCACCCGTCAGCGGAACGGCATCCCCCTATATGATGCCCGCAACCAGTATCTGGCCTACCATGAAGGCCACACTGGCTACAGTCGCGCCAGCTATAATAGTAAGCCGTGGCTTGTGGGCGTTGCTGGCAAGGTCGAAGCCCGGTCGCTGATGTATCGTGATCAGATTGCGGGATGCAGGCTCCGCTAAGGAAAATTCATTTAGCTAATAAAAAAAGGCGCGGACAGTTTCTTGTCCGCGCCTTTTTGCATTCATGGGCGTCGTTAACGACCACCCTTACTTGTATCGAATAGGCTGTTGGGCAGGCTTCCACCCTTTGTCAGGGCACCTAGGATAACAGTCGTCTGAGAGCCGTTCCCATCGTTGATTATCCACTGGCGCAGTTCCGGTGTCGGGCCTGTAAACTTCATCTGGATATTTCCATACTGCGGATTTTCCGGGTCTTGTGCCGTGACCGTGGTTGCCTTCCCGTCATAGGCATGGCCCGTGACCATCTTGGCCTGCCCAAGGTTCACATTACGCGCCAGAATGATGGATAGCGGCGTGCGCGACAGAGGGTATGTTTCTGGCGGCTGGTTGGACTTGGTATCGTAGATCACAACGGTATTGGATCCTGCGATCACAAGGCCCGTGTCGGGTGCGTTATACTCAAACCGTACGCGACCCGGACGTTTGATATAGATTGTACCTGTTGAGATGGTCCCGTCACCATTGATCTGGGTGAACTCGCCTTTGGCGGTTGTCAGGCCATTGAGATAGTTACTGATACTGCCCAGCGGCAGCTTGTCAGCCCATGCCCCTGTTGCAGCAAGGGCTAGAACCGCGCCCAGCGTAATGGTCTTCAGAAATCGCATATGGATCTTCCTGTGTTCGTTTATTTCGCGTCACCCTCAACATAGGCGGGCAAGCATTGATATGCGATATCAACTGCGCGGTTTGGGCATATGTTCCACCGTTTCCCCCTGAATGCGCGGTCATACGCCGCCTAGAAACACAAAATGGCCCTCCTCTGAGAAGGAGAGCCATTTCTACGAGGGTGCCAGCGGGGGAAGTTAGCCCTGTTCTGGCACAAGTATTTCACGTTTGCCGACATGGTTCGCCGGAGAGACAAGACCTTCATCTTCCATCTGCTCGACCAGTCGGGCGGCTTTGTTGTAGCCGATAGCAAGCTTACGCTGAATGTAGGAGGTGGAACATTTCCGGTCCCTGATCACCACCTGAACAGCCGTATCATAAAGCGCATCCTCGCCATCGGTGTTCCCACCTGTATTTAGGCCAAGCACCGTGTCGATATCTGCTTCTTTATCTTCAGGCGGGCCTTCGACCACACCAGATACATAGTCTGGTTCACCGAATTGCTTGAGGTGATTCACGATCTCCTCAACTTCCTCGTCGCTCACAAACGGGCCGTGGCAGCGCACGATCTTGGAACCGCCCGCCATATACAGCATATCACCCATGCCCAGCAGCTGCTCGGCGCCCATTTCACCCAGAATGGTGCGGCTGTCGATTTTGCTGGTAACCTGAAACGAAATCCGCGTCGGGAAGTTCGCCTTGATCGTGCCGGTGATAACGTCGACCGAAGGACGCTGCGTCGCCATGATCAGGTGGATACCAGAGGCACGCGCCATCTGCGCCAGACGCTGGATACAGGCTTCGATCTCTTTGCCTGCGACCATCATCAGGTCTGCCATCTCGTCCACGATCACGACGATATAGGGCAGTGCCACGGGGGTGTTTTCTTCTGTCTCGAAAATCGGCTCGCCGGTATCCTCGTCAAAACCGGTCTGAACCGTGCGGCTGAACATTTCGCCCTTGGCGAGCGCTTCTTTCACACGGCCATTGTAGCCTTCGATGTTCCGCACGCCCATCTTGGACATTTTGCGATAGCGGTCTTCCATCTCACCTACGGTCCATTTCAGGGCCACAAGCGCCTTCTTGGGGTCTGTCACAACCGGCGACAGCAGGTGCGGGATACCGTCATAAACGCTAAGTTCCAGCATTTTGGGATCGATCATGATCATCCGGCACTCTTGCGGCGTCAGCTTGTACAACAAGCTAAGGATCATGGTGTTGATCGCCACGGACTTACCCGAACCGGTGGTACCCGCGATCAATAGGTGGGGCATCTTGGCAAGGTTCGCCACTACTGGCTCCCCCCCGATATCCTTGCCCAGCGCAAGCGGCAGGTTCTGATTGCCATCGCCGAAATCACGGCTACTGAGAATTTCCCGCAGCACAACTTTCTCTCGGTTCTCGTTTGGCAGTTCGATCCCGATGACGGAACGACCTGGCACAGTCGATACACGCGCGGAAAGAGCCGCCATTGAACGGGCAATATCGTCTGCAAGGCCGATCACCCGCGACGCTTTGAGACCGGGCGCGGGCTCAAGCTCATACATGGTGACGACAGGACCGGGGCGCACGGCGACGATTTCGCCTTTAACGCCGTAGTCATCCAAGACCGTCTCAAGCATGCGCGCGTTCTCTTCCAACGCCTCGTCACTTAGGTGCAGGCGCGATACGCTGTCCGGGCTTTCCAAAAGGCTCAGCGGTGGCAGCTCAAACCCTGCATGTGTTTCGTCAAAAGACAGTGCTGGCTGCGCTTCGGCCTTGGCTTGTTTGCTTTGTGGAACGGGTTTTCGCATCATCGGCATCACAACGCGCTTCGGCTCTGCGACAGGAATCTGCGGCGCGGCAGCAACTGGTGCGACAACGGCCGGTTCATCATAAGCGGCCTCTTCCATCGCCTCCTGCTCAACAAAGATATTCGCTTCGTCTGCGGTGTAATCTTCGGTCAGGTCCTCCATCGGGCCGGCGTCGGCATAGTCGGGGGCTGGCGGCGCAGTTGGGATAGCGCGCGACGCAGCACTGGCGACCGCATTGGTGATGCGCGCAGTCAGTTGTGGTTCCGCCGGCAACGGCGCGGGGCTGCTATGCGCAGTCAACGGCGGCTCGGCGCGGCTTGTGTTCAGGATGAGCGGGTCCGGTCCACGACCGCGCCCACGTGTCAGAGGTGCCGTTGCGGGCACATGCACGGCGTTTGTTGTACGCACGCGGTTCTTGATAACGTCAGAAATCTTTGTCTTGATCCGGTCGGTGTCTGGTACATCGTCAACAACCGCATCTTGATATGGCTCGACCAGCTCCGGCTCTGGCATAGCGTCCGGACGTTTGATCAGGCCCGGCATGCGCGCCAACAATCCGCCTTTTGCGTGCGGAGCGGGCGCATGATCGCCGTTGTCGTCAGCCCAATGATCCTCAACTGGCGCTGCGCGGCTTGCAACAAGTGGTGACCCACGGGCAGCTGCCGGTGCAACTTGTGCTTGCGCACGCGCCTCAGCGGCAAGCTGCTCTGCTTCGGAGCGGCGATGTTCGCGGCGTTCCGACTGCTTTGCTTGTAGATTTTGCGCCATCCCGACCGCACCAGAGGCGCCACGCCCCAAAACGTTCATCAATGTGGCGTAGGCCATGATGGTCCCCACCAGCAAAAAGCGCGCAAACCGAGAAAGCTCGGATTTTGTGAAGCCAAGGACAAAAGCCCCCATTCCCAAGATCACCAGCCCCATCACCAGCGACATCAATTTGACCGTAAAGGTCGATCCGATCGGCAGCACCGTCAGGATAACGCCCATGACAGTATCACCGAACAGACCACCCAGACCAAAGCTATGCGTTTGCAACCATTCCGCGCCGGGGGTGAGTGTCGCGGCATAGATCGCACCAAAAGCTACGGCAATCGGCGCGAAAATCAGGCGACCCATGGCACGATCCTGTCCGCGATGCAGAGCAAAACGCGCGCCCCATACCAGCAAGACGATCGCCAAACCCCATGCACCCCAGCCCACAATCATGAACAGCGGCGCAGCGAGGGAGGCCCCCATCCGGCCAAGCCAGTTCTGCGCCGGAGCATCAGTGGCCAGCATCCAGTTGGGATCGTCGGGTGTGTAGCTGCCGATCATCATGGCGGCCATCACGCCCAGCACCACCAGCACTACGCCAAGCAATTCCTTGCCGCGCTTTTCAATCGCTTCCGCTGTGGTGCTATCTATCAGCGGTTCGCGCTGTCGTGTCTGATATGCCATAACTCGTCCCTCTTATACCGGATAAAGACAGTCACGGATGGCCATAAGGCCGCGCTCTGTCTCTTCTTTCGGGGCCACAAGGGCCACTCTTATATACTTTTTGCCAGGGTTCTCGGCGCCCGGCACATCCTGTGCCAGATACCCGCCGGGTAGCACTTTCACCCCTGTTTCGCGCCACAGCTTCACTGCTGCTTCTTCGTCATCCTCAACGGGCAACCACAGGAAAAATCCTGCTTCGGGGCTAGTATACCCGGCAACGTTGCCAAAGATGCGGTCGGCGATTTCGAATTTCTCTGCATAAAGCGCGCGATTTTCAATCACATGCGCTTCGTCGTCCCACACCGCCGCCGACGCAGCCTGAAGCGGCAGCGGCAAGGGTGCGCCAGAATAGTTGCGCAACAGCTTGATCTCACGGATCGAATCCACACCCGATGCCACAAAGCCTGACCGCAGACCCGGCAGATTAGAACGCTTGCTCAGGCTGTGAAAAATAACCACGCGGTTAAGGTCAGCACCCATATCATGTGCGACCTGAAGCGCGCCCACCGGTGCCACATCGCGATAAATCTCAGAGTAACATTCATCCGCGAAGATAAGAAAATCATGCTTTTCCGCCAAGCGGATCAGGTCTTCCCAATAGCTGCGGGTCGCGACAGAGCCCTGAGGGTTGGCTGGCGAACAGATATAGACAGCAACGGTACGATCCAGCGTTGCCGCGTCCACAGCCTGAAAATCTGGCAAATGGCCTGTGGCTTCGGTTGCGTTGACCATAACCGGATCACAGCCGCCCGAAATCGCACCGATCATGTAGACCTGATAGAAGGGGTTCGGCATCAAGATTGCCGGCTTCTGGCCGTTCTTCGTCTCGGGGCACAAAGCGATCACTGCATTATACAGCCCCTCACGCGTGCCGTTGAGCGCCATCACCTGCGTGTCCACATCCACTGGCACGCCGTAGCGGCGGTTGATCCATCCAGCAATTGCGCCGCGCAGCGCGGGCGAGCCGTCATTAGGCGGATAGCTGTTAAATCCCGCAGCGTTCTCTACGATCACGTCTGTAACCCAAGCCGGAAACGCATGTTTCGGCTCGCCTATGGTCATCTGGATCAGCGGACCACCCCCCTCGTGCACGTCTAAGAGAGCACGCAAACGGGGCCACGCATGAGCAGGAAGGTTCGAAAACCGCTCAGGAAAATTCATCAAAACTGCCTCGGATCGGGATCGTTATCGCCCCGTTTGTTACAAGGTAGCTTAAACCGCCGCCCGCCGTCTAGGAAAAACCCGATGTATCCGCGCAGCTTGTGGCTTTTTGGTCCCTTATCTCAGAGCCATTTCCGCAGCGGCACCCAATCGCAGCAAGGCATTGTCCTGATCAGGAGCGGCAAGCAACATCAAACCACAGCTTGGCGTGCCTGTAGGCAGCGTGAGGCTGCATAGACCCAACAAATTACCGATGCGCGTATTGCGTAGCGCCATGAGGTTTTCAGACGCATAATAATCAGGATCCGCGTTCAACCGCTCCAGATTGGGCGGCAACACCGCCGATGAAGGCGCGAGTATCGCGTCATACCCAGCCGTGGCGTGATCATAGGCCAAACGCGCGGCGTCAAGCTTCGCCCATGCCGATACATATTCAGGACCGGAAAAACCGCGACCAAGCCGGAAACGCCGCAGGATTTCTGCAAACATTCTCTCGGGCGCTGCTTCGATCACGTCCATCCATAGGCCGTAGGCCTCGGACGTAATAAGAGGGCCGGAAATATCCAGCGCCTGTTGGGCGGCTGGGACTTCGATCCTATCAATCACCGCACCTGCTGCTTCCAGTTTTGCGACCGCGTTTACAAATGCTTTCTTTGGCGCATCGCGCAATCCATCCATCATCACCGTGTCCAGAATAGCGAAACGCCGCCCCTTCAGGGATGCGCCCCGCAAATCAGGCGATTTGCTGCCCTCCATGGCGGCGGTAAGCAGGGCTGCATCCTCAACAGAACGACACAGCGGGCCGATAGTGTCGAATTTCAGCGCTAGCGGCACAACACCTTCAAGGCTAAGCCGACCGTGCGTGGTCTTAAGACCAACCAGATCGTTCCAAGCTGCAGGAATACGCACAGAGCCACCCGTATCAGAGCCTATGCTTGCTGCGGCTAAACCGAAAGCGACCGAAGCGGCAGAGCCGGAGGACGATCCGCCTGGCACCGCGTCAGGATCATTCACGCAAGGCGGTGTGGCGGTCGAAGGATTGTACCCCAGACCAGAGAAAGCGAGCTCGCTCATGTGGACCTTACCAAGGCAGACGAGCCCGGCGGCGGTCGCATTCTGTAGCACCAGCGCGTCACGTTCCGGGACCCGTCCCTCCAAAAGCTTGGAGCCAGCCTCCGTCCCGACACCCGCACTGTCAAAAAGATCTTTCCAGCTGATCGGCACACCATCAAGCGGTGAGAGACGCCGCCCGGATCGCGCGCGCGCCGACGCTGCCGCCGCTTCGGAGCGTGCGCGATCCGCCGTAACACGTGCGTAAATTCTGTCGCGAAGAGGATGTTCCTCAATCGCCTTCAGATAGGTATCGCACAGCGTGAGTGGATCAATTTCGCCTGCCGCGATGCCACGTCCAAGGTCAGCGGCGGTCATACCGAGCCAGTCTTGCATTTCGCACTCCTTATCTGTTTGGTCGTGACGGTAGCGGCGCTTGGGCGCATGGACAATCCCCCCGTGACAGCCATATTGAGCGATATGAAATTTGATACAGATATCGCGATTGTCGGCGGCGGACTTAACGGCCCTGCCCTTGCCCTTGCTCTGGCGTCGAGTGGCCTGAAAGTCACCGTCATTGACGCGCTTCCGAAAGCGCCGCGAAAGGCTGACGACTTTGACGGGCGATCGTACGCATTGGCGCTCACGTCAGTCCGGCTGCTCGAAAGTATCGGGCTATGGGAAGCAGTTGCAGACAACGCCCAGCCTATGCTGGAGATCAAGGTAACAGATGGACGCGCCGGTGAAGGAACTTCGCCCTTCTTCATGCACTTTGATCACGCGGAAATCGAAGAAGGCCCAATGGGCCATATGGTCGAAGACCGCCACCTGCGTCGCGCCCTGATGGACGCGGTAGATGCAAACAGCCATATCGAGGTTCTGAATAGCACAGAAGTGACAGCACAAGATGCCGACTTAACGGGCATCACACTAACACTTGCGTCGGGCAAACAACTGCGGGCACGGCTGTGCGTCGGGGCGGATGGACGGACATCAGGCACAGCGGAACGTGCAGGTATCAAAAGGACGGGATGGGCATACGGCCAGACCGCCCTTGTCTGTGCTGTTGCCCATGAAATGCCCCACAGCGGAATCGCGCATCAGTTCTTCATGCCCCCCGGCCCCCTTGCAATCTTGCCACTCACCGGCAACCGCAGCTCGATCGTCTGGTCCGAAAGCACCGAGAACGCCGCGCGCATACATGCACTGGATGATGAAGCTTATCTAGAAGTCCTGCGCCCACGCTTTGGTGACTTTCTGGGAGATATCACACTTGCCGGAGCACGCTACACCTATCCCCTGAACCTATCGCTCGCGCATGAGATGGTGGCACCTCGCGTGGCGCTCGTAGGTGACAGCGCCCACGGCGTACACCCCATCGCCGGCCAAGGTCTGAATGCCGGTTTTCGCGATATTGCAGCACTTAGCGAGGTTATCGTGGATGCACAGCGGCGTGGTGAAGATTTCGGTTCCGGCGTTGCGATGGCGCGCTATCAGGAATGGCGTCGCTTTGATAACGCCTCTCTTGCGCTTGCCACTGACAGCTTCAACCGCTTGTTTTCAAACGACAACACGTTCGTTCGTATGGCACGCGATATTGGAATGGGAATCATCAGCGCACTACCCGGCTTGCGGCGGACTTTCATACGCGAGGCGGCTGGACTGAATGGTGATTTGCCACGACTAATGCGCGGCCTGCCCCTTTAGAGCCTGATCAGTCAAGCACGCGCGCTTCGTCAATTAACATGACAGGAATACCGTTCCGGATCGGATAGGCTAACCCTGCGCTTTTTGACACCAGCTCCTGACGATCTGCGTCATAGCTTAGCGTTTCGTGACTGCGCGGGCAGATCAACGCCTCAAGCATCCGGCGATCAAACTCTACGACGGTATCGCTCATTGCATCAACTCACTGTCTCCGCCCCCGCGCAGGGCATATTCTATCAAGGTAACCAACGTCTCCCGCCGCGTACTGAGAGAGGGAGCTTCGAGCAGAGCCTGCTTATCTTCAGGTTCGAAATCAAGCATCATCGAGAGTGAATTGATCAGCAGCTCATCGTCAGCATCTTTGAGCGTTTCCCAATCGGCCGACAATCCGCGTTCGTCAAAGTAGCGGCCCAACGCGTCGAGAAATGTCTTACGCTTGAAACCCGCATCTGTTTCTTCGCTTTGAAGATCCAGATCAAACCCCTCCCAAGAAACTTCGCAGCGGCGATAGGGGGTGAAACCCTCAACTTCCTTGACCACGCGGTAGCGGGATATTCCGGCTAGGGTTACCATATACCGGCCATCCTCTGTTTCAGAGAACTGTGTGATCCGTCCGGCACAGCCTATCGTATGAAGGCCCGGACCTTCACGGCCCGGCACAACGTTTGGCTGGACCATCCCGATCAGACGGGTGGACGTTTTCAACGCATCCTCGATCATCTGCAGATAACGCGGCTCAAAGATATGGAGCGGCAGTCGGGCACGAGGCAACAGCAATGCTCCGCCCAGCGGGAAGATCGGGATCGTGTCAGGCAGATCAGTGTGTTTTATCATATGCTGGAACTAGCGCGACAACCGCTTCAGGCAAATATCATCGAACTCAATTTGCGGCGACCGTTCAAGACTACGGGATCATTGGCTTTTAGCGCGTCGAAGATTGTGAAAAGCTGGGTTTTGGCAGCACTGTCATTCCATTCGCGATCGCGTTTGAACAATTCCAGAAGCTGGTTCACCGCGCCCTCTGCATCGCCATTCGCATACAGCGCCTGAGCAAGATCAAATCTCGCCTGAAGGTTCGCTTCATCAGCCTCTACAGCAGCAGTCAGCTCGGCTACGGGGCCTGCGTCCGCAGCCTGTCGCGCCAGCTCCAGCTGTGCGTGTGCTGCTTCCAATTCTGGCGCTTTGGAGATTTCGATGGGCGCGCCATTCAGCAAGCCTTCGGCCTGATCCAGATCACCCAATGCAATGTGGGCGCGAACAAGCCCACCATAAGCGCCTGCATGAAGAGGATCTTCTCCCAAAATCGCCGCAAATGTTTGTGCCGCGTCGTCTGCCTGACCTTCGCCCAGCATTTCTTCGGCAGCCTCTACGGCGTCATTGAGCGTATCTGTCGGCGACTCACCGCCAGCAGATTTGATTACACGATCCACAAAAGCGATGATTTCCGACTGCGGAACAGCACCCTGAAAACCGTCAACAGGTTGTCCTTTCCAGAATGCATAAACTGTCGGGATCGACTGGATTTGCAACTGGCCCGCAATCGCCTGCGCCTCATCCACGTTGATTTTTACCATCTTCACAGCACCCTTGGCCGCGGTCACAGCCGCCTCCAACTGGGGGCCAAGTGTTTTGCAGGGGCCGCACCAAGGCGCCCAGAAATCGACAATAATCGGCGTGGTTTGAGATGCCTCAACTACATCCGCCATAAACGTGGCTTCTGTACCATCCTTGATCAGGTCGGCGGCGGGGGCGGCTGCGGTCAGGTTAATATCCATCATGTCATCGGTCCTATTGTGCAATACTTGGCGGTTGGAACTTATATGTGGCCTCAGCCAGCAGTTTCAAAGAGCCTTAGCTTTAAAGATCAAAAGTTGCAAAAACGGGTGCGTGGTCGGACGGCTTTTCCCAGCCTCTTGCACTACGCAAAACGCGGCTTCCGTGTGCGGCAGATGAGATATCCGGAGTTGCCCAGACGTGGTCCAACCTGCGCCCCTTGTCCGCCTGATCCCAATCTTTGGCACGGTAGCTCCACCAGCTATAGAGCAGTCCATCGGGGATGTCCTGACGTGTGATATCAACCCACCTCCCAGAATCCTGCGTCTGCGCCAGCGCTTCAACCTCTACCGGAGTGTGGCTAACGACTTTGAGCAGTTTCTTGTGGTCCCAAACGTCATCTTCACGTGGGGCGATATTCAGATCGCCCACCAGAATAGATTTCTTTGGCGCTTCTGCGTGGAAAAAATCGCGCATCTGCGTCAGATAATCCATCTTTTGGCCGAATTTTTCATTCACCTCGCGGTCTGCGACATCGCCACCCGCAGGGACATAAAAGTTGTGAACCGTTACACCATTTGGCAGCTTGGCAGCCACGTGCCGCGCGTGACCCAGCTGGGCAAAGTCATGCGCACCCGCAGGCTCAAGCGGCAGCTTGGATAGGATCGCCACGCCGTTGTACCCCTTTTGCCCTTCGGCAATCATGTGGGTGTAGCCAAGTGCGCTGAACGCCTCCATCGGAATTTTGTCGACCGGGCTTTTACATTCTTGCAGACACAGAACATCAGGACCCTCTTCGGCCAATAGCTTGCAAACGATAGGCTCTCGCAGACGGACCGAGTTGATGTTCCAGGTGGCAAGGGTGAAAGACATGGGTGGGCTCCGGAGTTGTGTTGCCGCACACTAACGCCTGAAAGAGCGGTCAACCACCACAAACAAGGCAAAAAAAGACCGGGCTCAAAGGCCCGGCCAAGTCCAACAGGGAGGAAAAGCAGCAATCGTCCCGGCCGCTTAGCTTCGGGTTCAAACAGACGGGAAACTCATGAAAAAAGACCGCCTCTTGTTTTAATAACACCAAGTCGTAAAAAAAGTTCCTACACCTAAACCATTAAACGATATCCGCCTGATTCCGTGACCAGCAGGCGGGCATTTGATGGATCAGGCTCGATCTTTTGACGCAGACGGTAAATGTGGGTTTCCAACGTATGCGTGGTCACACCAGCATTGTAGCCCCAAACCTCATGCAGCAGGACCTCACGCGGCACGACACCCTCCGAAGACCGGTGCAGGAATTTCAGAATGTTCGTTTCCTTTTCCGTCAGCCGCACCTTTTTATCATCTTCGGTGATCAGCATCTTCATGGATGGCTTGAACGTGTATGGCCCCAACTGGAAAATCGCATCTTCGGACTGTTCGTGCGTACGCAATTGGCTGCGAATCCGCGCCAGCAATACTGGGAACTTGAACGGCTTGGCGACGTAATCATTGGCACCGGCATCCAGACCCAAAATTGTGTCAGCGTCGCCATCGTGTCCGGTCAACATCATTATCGGGCTTTTGATCCCCTGTTTGCGCAGCAGGCGGCACAGCTCGCGACCATCGGTATCGGGCAACCCAACATCAAGGATGAGCAAATCGTAAATCATTTCTTTTGCACGGCTCATGGCGTCTGCGCCATTTGCAGCTTCGAAAACGTCGAAGTCCTCTGTCATGATCAACTGTTCGCTCAGCGCTTCGCGCAAGTCGTCATCGTCGTCTACCAGAAGAATTTTCTTGAGCTGTGCCATAAGTTGTCTCCGTTGCTTTGCATAAAGATATGGACGCTGCGTCAATCAACAAGGGCATGCATCGTTTCCTCACGGTGCCGTGTCACATTAGCGGTCAAATGTTTCAATTCCGATGGTCATGGCCTAGATATCTTTCAACTGATCTTATGAGTTGTAACAATCGCCATGACATTCACACCCGATGTTACTGAAATGTTGGCCCGCGCGCGGGCTGATTTGCGCATGGGCGTGCCCGTTGTACTGGGCGACGTGCTGGTGCTTGCGACAGAAACTCTGACCGCACAGCGACTTTCGGATGTACTGGCGCTGGATGCGCAGCCTGTTTTAGCGATCACAGCGCGACGTGCGCAGACGTTGAAGGCACACGCCTATGACGGTGATCTTGCGCGGATCATCCTGCCACGTGACGCAACGCTTGCGTGGGTTCAAAGCGTGGCAGACCCAGCCGACGATTTACGCGCCCCCATGAAGGGACCGCTCGCGGCGATGCGAGAGGGTGGTGCGAGTGATTACAGTACTGCGCTGAATCTAGTGAAGTCGGCGCGTTTGTTGCCCGCCGCGTTGATTGTTCCACTTGCCGACAGCGCAGGCTTTGCCGCAACCCATGCGTTGACGCGGGTCAATGGTGCTGCCGCAGCATCCCATCTCAATACCCGCAGCCCACTTCATTCCGTGGTCCACGCACGGCTGCCAATGGAGGTGTCCGAGGCTGGCCGCCTGCATGTTTTCCGCCCCGAAGACGGGGGCGAAGAGCATTACGCGATTGAAATCGGGCGACCGGACCGCAGCGCGCCTGTTCTATGCAGGCTCCATTCCGCGTGCTTCACGGGCGACCTGATGGGCAGCCTTAAATGTGATTGTGGTCCACAACTGCGCGCTGCTTTGGCGCAGATGGGAGCAGAGGGTCATGGCGTGTTGCTTTACCTGAACCAAGAAGGACGCGGGATCGGCCTAGCCAACAAAATGCGCGCATATTCACTTCAAGATCAAGGATTTGACACTGTTGAGGCCAATCACAGATTAGGTTTCGAGGACGACGAGAGAGACTTCCGGCTTGGGGCTGATATTCTCAAGGAGATGGGTTTCTCATCCGTCCGGCTTCTGACCAATAACCCCCGCAAAGTTGATATGATGAACCAGTGCGGCGTTACCGTAGTCGAACGCGTACCGCTTGCTGTAGGGGAAAACAGGCACAATGCAGCTTATCTGGCGACGAAGGCTGCGAAATCTGGCCACCTGCTGTGATGACCGCTGACGATATGGTGCTGACCCCTCAAGGGTTACGGTTTCAGGGGCAGCTTTGGCCCTGCACGATCGGGAAAGGCGGCATATCCGATCGCAAGCGCGAGGGTGATGGCGCCACGCCGCGCGGGATTCACCGGATTGTGGGTATGCTCTATCGGCCCGACAGAATCGCGCGCCCCACAAGTTGGGCGAAGCCGATCGGCCCGCAGGACCTCTGGTCAGATGATCCCTCTGATGTAGACTACAACATGATGGTCTGCGCACCCTATCCACATAGCCATGAGCGATTGCGCCGCGCGGACCCGCTGTATGATCTGGTGATTCTCACGGATTGGAACTGGCCCTACGCCGTGCGGGGCCGCGGATCAGCCATTTTCATCCACCAATGGCGGCGGCCCGGTTTCCCGACTGAAGGATGCGTCGCGTTTTCACGGGAAAACCTGCACGCGATCGCCCGACAAATCCGCTACAGCACACGCCTGATCGTTCCGTAGAATCAACCTCCTGCGACACGCTCTCCGAAAATGGCAGAGCCGATACGGACATGCGTCGCGCCAAATGTGATCGCCTTTTCGAAGTCGCTGCTCATCCCCATGGATAGACCTGTCAGGCCATTTCGGGCAGCAATCTTTGCCAACAGGGCAAAGTGCAATGACGGTTCCTCGTTTACAGGTGGAATGCACATCAGGCCGTGCACAGGCAGGTCAAGCGCCTGACATTCTGCGATAAATCCATCTGCCTCAGACGGAATCACCCCCGCTTTCTGATCCTCTTCGCCAGTGTTGACCTGAATGAACAAGCCTGGGCAGCGCCCCATCTCTTGTGCAAGACGCGCGATTGTATTTGCCAACTTGGGGCGATCTAGCGTGTGAATGAAATCTGCCAGCTCCATCGCCTGCCGTGCCTTATTGGTTTGAAGCGGCCCGATAAGGTGAAGCTCGACTCCGTCAAAGTTTTCGCGGAAGGCAGGCCATTTGCCTGCCGCTTCCTGCACTTTGTTTTCGCCAAAAACGCGGTGCCCCTCTTTCAGGACAGCCTCGACTCTTTCGTTGGGCTGAACCTTGCTGACCGCAATAAGCGATACAGACCCAGCAGGGCGGCCTGCGGCGGCTTCGGCTTTGGCAATTTTATCGGTAATGGTGTGCAGTGTCATATCGGCCTCCTGTATCGGCCCTAAAGATAACAGCATTGCACAAAAGAAAAGGGGCAGACCGAAGTCTGCCCCAAATCACTTAGGTAATTTCGTTCAACTTAGAAGTTGAAGCGAACACCCATGTCAACCAGTGTCTCGTCACCGACGGAACCGCCTGTGGAAACACCGCCACGGAGAGACGTGCCGCCACCCATGTCGTGGTTGAAGTCGATACCGAATGCGGTGTCGTCCCAGTAGTCAGCGTCTGCAACGTAAACTTCTACGTTTGTTGCTGCGCCTACGTCGAAGCGACCTGCCAGAACGATGTGATCACCGCCGAGGCCTGTTGCATCGTCGTCGCCGTTTTTGGCATATGCCAGTGTAACGTCTGCGATACCGAAGGAACCAGCAACGGATGCTGCGAACTCTGTGTCATAGTCGTAGTCGGAGTCCTGAGCAGCCAAAGCGAATGTCCAGCCGTTCCATGTGTACGCGGCGTGTGCTGCGATACGGTCGTCTGTGTCAGACGCGGATACGTGTACGGAGAAATCGCCGAAGGAGTACAGCAATTCAACGCCGTTGTCGCCGCCATTGCCCAGACCGCCGGAAGCGTACGCATCGCCACGGAAGTTAAAGGCTGTGTAGTCGTAGTTGTGACCGGTCAGACCAAGATCGATTGGGTACATGCCAGGCATGAATTCCAGAGCGCCGTAGATGTTGCCAACGCCGACTTCCAGACCACCGGAACGTGCGAAGTAACGAACGCCGTTGAACTGTGGGCGTGCGCCGTTTGCTGCGTCACGCTCTTCGCCTTCGAGGCGAACACGTGCACCGATTGTTACGCCAGCGTCGGATTCTGCTGTCGCGTCAATCTGCATACGGAAACGGCTTGTCAGGTCTGTTGAGCTGTCGCCGGTGCCATCGTCAGATTGGTATACGATACCAAAACGGCCGTAGCCGGAGAATGTAACGTCTGCTGCTGCAACTGAAGCTGTGGCGACCAGAGCTGTTGTTGCGAAGAGAACTTTTTTCATGAGTTTTCCCTCGGTTTGAATTCTAAAGGACCCGACCGGGGAATTCCGATCTAGGTATGAGCTTCTTTTGCGCCGCACCTCAGCTTTTGGCAAGCAAACCCAACAGCCCTGACGCAAAGTGGTCAATGATGGTGCAGCTTTGCCACAGTCACAAATGTGGCCCATGGCTCAATTCTTTACGCAGAGCCCTCTGAACCCACTACACACTATACTACATAGACCTTGCCCAGATGGGCCTGCTTGGGTATTGCATAGCAAAACGGTATAAAGGGTGGCAGATATGGGGCGCATGAAAGCTCGGAACATTGCAGCGTTTGCGATTTTGTGCGGGACCGTAGCGGCCTGCGGCTTTGGCCGCCCTGCGACCGAAAAGCCTGCCTACTATAATAACCAGAACATTCCCAGCAACGTCGAGACAAACCCGGACAATACCATCTGGTCCTTGTTCAACAAGAAAAGCTCTGAAAGCACGGTTCTGGTGAACAAGTATCTCTGGAGCGCATCGCTCGAAGTACTCAGCTTTTTGCCTGTGCAGTCAGTTGATCCGTTTACCGGCGTGATCGTGACCGGCTACGGCACTCCGCCCGGCGGCGGACGTTCGTACCGTGCGACTGTGTTGATTGATGATCCTGCCCTTGATGCCCGCTCTCTTCATCTTGCGCTGCAATCGCGCGGGGGATCAGTAAGCGCGGCAACCAGCCGCGCTGTCGAAGACGCGATCCTGTCGCGTGCACGCGAGATGCGTATCGCTGACAATAAACTCTGACAGCCCAAATTCTTTGTTCTATCTTCCAGCGCCGGGCCTTGTGATTACCACACGTCCGGCGTTCTTGCGTAAAAAGGCCCGCCTCCCATGACTTCCCAGACCCGATATACCCCCTCCGAGATCGAAGCCCGCTGGCAAGCTGCCTGGGAGACTTCTGAAATCTTCAAGGCGGTTCGTTCTGCCGACAAGCCGAAATATTATGTGTTGGAAATGTTCCCTTATCCATCAGGGCGCATCCACATGGGACACGTGCGCAACTACACGCTGGGTGATGTGATCGCGCGGTATAAGCTGGCGAAGGGTTTTAACGTCCTGCATCCGATGGGCTGGGATTCGTTCGGACTGGCGGCTGAAAACGCAGCCATGCAAAAGGGTATCCACCCCGGTGAATGGACGTATCAGAACATCGAAGACATGAAAAACCAGATGAAGCCGCTGGGCTTTTCGCTGGATTGGTCGCGTGAGATCGCGACATGCCATCCGGATTACTACCAGCACCAGCAGGCTATGTTCATCGACATGATCGAAGCCGGGCTGATTTACCGTAAGAATGCGGTGGTCAACTGGGACCCCGTAGATATGACAGTGCTTGCGAACGAGCAGGTCGAACAGGGTCGCGGCTGGCGCTCTGGCGCCTTGGTTGAACGGCGCGAGCTGACGCAGTGGTTCTTCAAGATATCCGATTACTCGGACGAGCTGCTGACCGCGCTGGACCGGCTGGAAAACTGGCCTGCAAAAGTGCGCCTGATGCAGGAAAACTGGATTGGCAAGTCGCGCGGCCTGCAATTTGCGTTCTCGACCATCAACGCACCAGACGGACATGACCGGATCGAAGTCTACACGACTCGCCCTGACACACTGCTTGGTGCAAGTTTTGTCGGCATCTCGCCCGACCACCCGATCGCCAAACTGTTGGAACGTGATAACCCCGAGATCGCTGACTTTACGGCCGAATGTCGCAAAGGCGGCACCACGGAAGAAGCCATTGAGACCGGCGAAAAGCTGGGCATGGATACCGGAATTCGCGTGCGGCACCCGTTCGACACGTCGCAAGAGCTGCCGGTCTACATCGCCAACTTCATCCTGATGGAATACGGCACTGGCGCAATTTTTGGCTGTCCTGCCCATGATGCGCGCGATTTTGAGTTCGCGACCAAATACGACCTTCCCATCATTTCGACCTTCCTGCCATCCGAGGACAGCGCGGATAAGCTGGAAGAGCCCTTTGTCCCGCAGAAAACGGAAAAAGTGTTCTACAACCGCGGCTTTGCTGGAGAGACGTGGCAAACGGGCCTCGAAGCTATCGATTCCGCCATCAGCTTTTGCGAATCCCAAGGCGTTGGTCAGGGCGTAACCAAATTCCGCTTGCGGGATTGGGGCTTGTCGCGTCAGCGGTATTGGGGCTGTCCGATCCCTGTTGTGCATTGTGATGATTGCGGCGTCGTTCCCGAAAAGAAAGAAAACCTGCCAGTCAAACTGCCCGAAGATGTCACATTCGACATTCCCGGCAACCCGCTTGACCGCCATACCGAATGGCGCACAACGCCCTGCCCGGCCTGCGGAAAATCGGCGCTGCGTGAAACCGACACGATGGACACATTCGTCGATTCGTCTTGGTACTATGCGCGCTTTACCGCACCACATGCCGATACGCCCACTGTCATGGAAGACGCCGAATACTGGATGAACGTTGACCAGTACATCGGCGGGGTTGAGCACGCGATCCTGCACCTCCTTTATGCCCGGTTCTTTGCCCGCGCGATGCACATCACCGGACATCTGCCCGAATCGGCGATTGAGCCCTTCGATGCGCTGTTTACGCAGGGGATGGTGACCCATGCCATTTACACCTCGGAAGGGCCGGACGGGCGCCCCGTCTACCACTACCCCGAGGAAGTGGAATTGAAGGGTGACAAGGCATTCCTCAAAGACGGTGGCACTGAGGTCAAAATCATTCCATCTGCCAAAATGTCCAAGTCCAAGAACAACGTTGTAGACCCGCTGAGCATTATCTCTGACTTCGGCGCCGATACAGCACGCTGGTTCGTTCTCAGCGATTCGCCCCCCGAGCGGGATGTGGAATGGACAGCCTCTGGCGCGGAAGCCGCCTATAAACACCTGTCCCGCGTATGGAACATATCGGATCGGGTTGCCGCGATGAGTGATGGAGCCACCGGCGAAGGTGACGATGATCTGCTGCGTCAGATGCACAAAGCCATCCACGACGTGACAATGGCTATCGATTCCTTTGGGTTTAACGCCGCGATCGCCAAGCTTTATGGTTTCACCGCGACACTGCAAAAATCCAAAGCGTCCAAAGCTGCCCAACGTGAGGCCGTGATGACGCTGGCGAAACTGATGTCTCCAATGACACCACACCTGTCAGAAGACATCTGGGCCACGCAAGGCGGCGAAGGCCTGATCGCCAAGTCCCCTTGGCCTTTTGCTGATGCGGCAATGCTCAAGGACGATACAGTCACTCTGCCTATTCAGGTAAACGGCAAGCGTCGCGGAGAAATCGACGTGCCCGCCGACATGCCAAAGGACGAAGTTGAAAAGCTGGCCCTTGCCCATGAGGCTGTGATCCGTATCCTCGACGGCGGAACACCCAAGAAGGTGATCGTCGTGCCCGGGCGGATTGTGAATGTCGTTGTATAGCCGCAGAACCCTGCTTGCCCTGCCGCTGGCGCTAGCCGCCTGCGGCTTCTCACCGGTGTACGGGCCGGAGGGGTCCGGTACAAAATTGCACGGTCAGGTTCTGGTGCAGGAACCCTCCACACAAGCAGGCTATCTGCTGACCCGTCATCTTGAGACACGGCTGGGTCGCAGCGGTACAGAGCCACGCTATGCACTTGATCTGGCGATTGCCACGGACGAAGACGGCCTTGCCATCAACTCGGCCGGCGACACGACGCGCTTTAACCTGACCGGTCAGGTGGCCTATTCACTGCGCGATAGCGCCAACGGCACCATTGTGACATCCGGTACGGTTGAGAATTTCACAGCCTATTCTGCGACTGGTACAACCGTTGCCACACTTGCCGCTGAACGGGACGCTGTGGAGCGTTTGATGGTCATCTTGGGTGACCAGATCACAGCACGGCTTTATGCGGCGGACCTGCCTGCATGAAACTGGGCCGTAGAGATGGTGCAGGAATTGTGGCCAAGCCGCCCAAAGAAAAGCTTGGCTTGCTTCTTTATGGCGGCGATTCCATGCGCGTGGCGCTCAAGCGGCAAGAATACCTGAAAGCTCTGTTGGGTCCCGCAGCGGAAGAGGAAATGCGCCTAAGCCGTATTCCCGCAGGTGATCTGCGGCGCGAACCCGCGCTGCTGATGGACGCGATCAAAGCTGTCGGATTTTTCCCCGGACCGAGCGCCGCTTTTGTTGAAGGCGCGAACGAACTGGTTTCCCAGATCATCGTCGAAACCATGGCTGACTGGCAGCCGGGCGATGCCCAGATTGTTGTTACGGCCGGAGATCTGAAGAAGACTTCAAAACTGCTAAAAGCATTCGAAGGCCACCGCGATGCCTATGCATGGGGTATCTATGATGATCCTCCCGACCGCGCGGAAATTGAACGGCTGTTAAGCGAGGCGCAGTTGCGCGCCGATGGCGGCTCGATGGCGGCGCTGGAAAACCTCGCGCGCAGCCTTGATCCGGGTGATTTCCGTCAGACCCTAGAAAAACTTTCGCTTTATAAGCTGAGCGACCCGAACACGCCGGTAAGCCTTGATGACATCGGCGCCTGTGCACCTGCCTCTGTCGAAGCGGCCGTGGACGATATCCTGAACATTGTGGCAGAGCTGAAATCAACGGAAATCGGACCGCTGATGCGGCGATTGCAAAGTCAGGGCGTGGCACCCGTTACACTAAGCATCATGGCAATGCGTCATTTTCGTACCCTTCACCGCACCGCCTGTAATCCCGGTGCGCCCATTTGGGGTGTGCGCGATCGCGATCGGGTTATGCGCCAGTCGCGCGGTTGGGGCATGGTAAAGCTGGAAACAGCGCTTGGTATCCTGACAGATACGGATCTGCAGCTAAGGTCTGCGGGGCAGACTGCGCCCGCAATGGCAATCATAGAGCGAACATTTATCAGGCTGGCGATGTACGGAGCCAGCTAAACCCCTTTGGAGGATTAGGTTATGTATACGGTAATCGGCAGTGAGAAATCGCGCGCGTTCCGCGTAATGTGGATGCTAGAAGAACTTGGTCAAGAGTATGAAGTGATCCCGGCCGCGCCGCGTTCGGACGAAGCAAAGCAATATAATCCTTCCGGCAAGATCCCCGCGTTGCTGGACGGCGATGAGGTTCTCACCGATTCAGTTGCAATAATGCAGTACCTCGCAGACAAGCACGGGGCATTAACCGCGCCCGCCGGTACGCCTGCAAGGGCACGGCAGGACGCCATGCTATTCTGGCTGATCGACGAATTTGACGCGATACTCTGGGCCGCTGCGAAGCACAGCTTTGTCTTCCCAGAGGAGTTGCGGGTGCCACAAATCAAGGATAGCCTGAAAGCAGAGTTCACGCGCGCTGCGGCTTTACTGTCAGACCGGCTCGAGGCGCCTTTCCTGATGGGAGACGAGATTACAGTCCCCGATCTATTGGCCGTTCACTGCATCAATTGGTCCATCGGTGCCGGTTTCCCGCCGGTTGACGACAAACTGGCAGAATGGGCCTCGGGGATGCGCAAACGCGATGCCTTCAAAGCCGTGCGCGCACGCACTGCTGCTTAAGTTTTTAGTCGGGCCGCTGCATGGTGGCCCGCCCATGCCCCTGTCGCAAGGCATGCAGAGATCAGATAACCACCTGTCGGCGCTTCCCAATCCAGCATTTCACCCGCCACATAGGTGCCGGGCCGCGCCTGTAGCATCAGACCGGCATCACACGCCTCTTGCGTGACACCACCCGCGGTCGAGATCGCCTCATCCATCGGGCGCAGCCCTGCATGGCGCACTGGCAGCGCCTTGACCAGCCGTCCAAGTTCCACCGGATCATTGGGCAAAGGACCGGCCATTTCTTGCAGCAGCGCGATCTTTGCGGGCTCTAATCCAAGTGTTTTGCGTAAATGGTTGGTAAGCGTGGCCTTGCCACGGCGCTTTGCCAGCTTGGCCACAACAGCATCAACATCCAGATCCGGTGCCAGATCAATAGTCAACGGCTGTCCTTCCCGGACACCCCGCGAGACAGAGTAAACCCCGCCACCCTCAATTCCCCTGCGCGAAAGAACAGCCTCACCGCGGGATACATATTGCCCCGCACGAAGCATGATACCTTTGAGCGCTGCACCAAAGTGTTTGTCCATATACGGTGACCATGTCACCGCGATGCCCGCATTGGCGGCAGCGAACGGGGCAAGCGGCACGCCCAGCGCGCCTAATATCCCTGACCACTCCCCGTCAGACCCAAGCCTGCGCCAGCTAGCACCACCCAGCGCCAAGATGGTTGCGTCCGCGCTGATACTTTGCGGGCCTGTCTGCGTCTGAAAGGTCAAAGCACCCGCTTCGTTCCACCCAGTCCAGCGCCAGCGGGTTCTGAATTGCACACCCGCACCTTCCAACCTAGCAAGCCATTTGCGCAGCAACGGCGATGCCTTCATTACTTCAGGAAATACACGGCCCGTGGAACCGATAAACAGCTTCTCCCCCAAACCAGCAGCCCAAGCCTGAACTTCCTCCGGTCCAAAAGCATCGAGCATCGGCGATAACCATGTTGTCCGGTCGGTAAAGCCTGCGCGAAACGCAGCCTCATCCTCCACCTTCGTGATGTTGAGACCCGATTTTCCAGCCATCAGGAACTTGCGCCCCACCGAAGGCTTCGCCTCGCATACGGTCACGGCGATTCCTGCACGTGCCAGAACGTCCGCCGCCATCAGACCAGAGGGACCGCTGCCTATGACAACAGCTTGCTTCACTCGGCAGAAGGCGCAGGCAGGCCACCTTTGATTTCGACAACACGATGTGGATAGGGAATCTCGATCCCGTTGTCTTTCAGCGCATTCCAAATGAGGAACAGCACGTCAGAGGTGTATTTGTTGGGACCGTCATCAAGGCCGTTGACCCAAAACTCGACTGCGAAATCGATCCCGTTGTCGCCGAACCCTCGCAGTTCACAATCCGGAGGATAGGGCAGGTCTAGCACTTCGGGGTGCTTTCCTACGGCGGCTTCGATGATCGCAGGCACCAGATTGATATCGGTGTCATAGCTGACCGAAAAAGGCGCCTCATACCGGTTGGCCGAACCTGAATCAGAGTAGTTTACAACGCGCGTCGTGATGAAATCTTCGTTGGGAACCACAATCCAGCGGCCGTCAAATGTCTCCAGTATTGCCGCGCGGGCGGTCATCTTAACGATTTTGCCTGATTCACCGCCGTCCAGCTCAACGAAATCGCCTACGGTGGCCTGACCTTCGACCAGAAGGATCACACCAGAGATGAAGTTCGATGCGATCTTTTGCAAACCAAAACCAAGACCGACACCAATGGCACCACCGAGCACGGCAAGAGCGCCCAGATTAATCCCCATGACATTCATCAGCACCAGGAAGGCGATACCAAATATCATGAATTCGACCGTTTTGATCAGCAGCTGCCGGATCGACGGACGCATTTCCTGTTTTTCAATCAGCGCGGATGTCTGGCTGTTGGACCATTGCCCCAGCCAGAACAGCAGCGAGCCGGCGATCAAGCCGCGTACGATAGAGATAAGCGAAAAGCGGATGTTCCCCACGCCCACGACAGTTTCCGTCAGTTGCAGCGTGACAATGTCGAGCAAACCGAAGGTATAAAGTGCCGCGATAGGCAACAGCATGAAGCGGCCCAGTAACTTTAGGAACGGATCCTTGAGGATGTCGCGCACGAATGCCCGCACGGCAAGGAACAGGAACACCCGTTTGCCGAAAGCAATCACCGCGCCACTGTCAAAGATCGACCGGACAACCTGTTCACCGATCCCGGTAAGCGCGTAGGCTAGCAGAGGCAGGATCAACGGCAGGAATTGCAGAATGAACAGGCGGGGTGCCGTGAACATGTTCTGCTTGTCGGCAGGATCAATTAACGCCTTAAGCGCGGGCCGAAGGCGGCGCGAGATCAGAACCGCCAGCAGATAGGCCCCAACCAGAATGGCAAACTGCGACCATGCCGCAGGGCTTAACAACCAGCCTAGGGCCAGATCATAGCCTTGCACGGCGTAACCAGCAATTTGCTGCACAATTGGCGGGTATTCCGAAAAGTCGAAATTCATATCAGCGCCCTTGCTTATCTGATTAAACGTACCACCCTCTTGAAGCAGGCACGCAGGAGGATCAAGTGGCGCGAACGCTGGGCACACAGGACGAAAACCCGATTTGCCCTCTTTGCAAGCGGCCAATCCCGCCAGATGTGCCGCAAAGCTTGCATCATCTCATCCCCAAACTAAAGGGCGGCAAAGGCGGCCCGGTGATTTTAATGCATCACATTTGTCATCGCGAAATCCACGCAACCCTGACAGAAGCAGAGCTGGCGCGGGACTACGCCACCCCCGAAGCCCTGCGTGAACATCCCCGATTGGCAAAGTTTGCAGCTTGGGTCAGCAAAAGGCCGCCGTCTTTCCGCTCAAAAGTGCCGGGTGGTCCGCGCAAGCGATAGGACAAGCAGTAAAGCCATGCTAAGAACAGGCAAACAAACACAGGAAGCTTCCATGCGTATCGCCTTTATCCTTTCGTCCCTCTTACTTTTGGCAGCTTGCGATGTGCCCTTCGTCCCGCTGATCTAAGTGATTAGCGGCACATCGCCTTGATACCATGGGCGATGTTTTCGGGTGCCGCGACCGTATCAGCACAAAGTGCATATGCGGTTTCCAGAAGTGAATCCTGTTCAACAATACGGTCAATCAACCCGAATGATAGCGCGTCATCGGCTGTGATCTTTTGTCCGCCCATAAGGATCATCTTGGTGCGCGCAGGGCCAACCAGCGCTTTCATACGTTCCGGATCACTGGGCTGCGGCAGAAAACCGAGCTTCATCACCGGATAAAAGAACTTGGCCTCAGGCACAGCGATGCGCATATCACAGGCCAGGGCCATGCCCGTTGATCCACCCGCCAATGTTCCGTTAAGGGCTGCAATAGTTAGACCGTTCAACGCAACAATTGCTCCGGACAACCGCTCCCACAGGTCAGATACAGCCAGACCCGCGCGGGCGGCGTCCAAATCTGCGCCCGCACTGAAAATCTTGCCGCGTCCGGTCAGGATCACGGCGCGCGCATCACTTGCGCGCTCCATGATTTCGCACAACTCGCGCAACATATCCTCGGTCAGCGAATTCGCCTTTTCCGGACGGTTCAGAGTGACAGTCCAAATGCCGCTGTCTTGGGCCAGTTCAATCATATCAGACCCACCGCGCGTCGGATGTCATCTTCGCGCAGCGAGATTTCCTCGCCGCAATACGCATCAGCCTCTGCACTACACATCCATAGCAGGCACTTTGCCGGCCAGTCCGCAGGGATGTGCACATCCCAGTCCAACTGGCTGACCGCATTGATGCCTGACGCCTTGATCTTGCGCTGCATTTCAGTTGCCACAGTGCCGGGTGACAAACCAATCGCGCGGATGCCGCTGGCAGATTCCTCCAGATGCAGTGAACGGTTGATCATATTGACCGCCGCCTTGGACGCGCAATACGCGCTCCATCCTTCAATCGCGTTATGCGCAGCACCTGAACTGATGGTCAGAACCGATCCGCCCCCGCCTTCTTTCAGAGCAGGCAACGCTGCATGAATCCCATTGAACACACCCTTGACGTTAATATCGATCAGCTGCCCCCATGCGTCAGGATCACACGCACCAAGATTGCTGATGGGATCAACGACGCCGGCGTTGTTGATCAAGACGTCCAATCCGCCAAAAACCTGCACAGCGGTCGCGACGGCGGATGACATTTCACTGTAGCGGGCCACGTTGCACGGAATAGCGATCGCACGTTGGCCAATCTCTCCTGCGAGCGCAGCAATATCGTCCTGCGATCTGGCCAGCAGCACAACATTCGCGCCTGCGTTGGCGAAAACCCGCGCAGCTTCTGCACCAATGCCGCGGCTTGCGCCGGTGATCATCACTGTCTTTGAGGTCATATCCATGGGTATTCTCCCTGTTATTTCAGGTTGCGCCGATTGTTTACCTGATACCTAGCGCGCCCGCGCGTTGGGGGCCAGCCTGCTGCTGCACTCGCGTGGCATCCCCTTGACCCGCGTAGCACTTTGCCAGACCCTTGCGCAAACATCTGACCCTTTAGGATTTACAACCATGTTACTTGCGCGTTCTCTTTTTGCCTCCACCGCGATCAGCCTGTCGCTGATGGCAAATGCGGCTCGCGCCGATCTTGCTGCCGCAGACGTCTGGGGCGACTGGCGCGGATACCTTGAAGGTCTAGGTTATACCGTCACAGCGAACGAAACCGGCAACGCCGACACATTGTCCGTCAGCGATATCGCGGTGCAGGTCAACGGTGGACCCGACGTTGACCAGATGGTTTTGCGTCTGGGCACGCTTCAATTCGTCGAAACAGCGGACGGGAACGTAGAAGTCGTCATGCCTGCCACGATGCCCATCGTGATTGACGTCACCCCTGAAAAAACGAAAAAGCCCGCAAGAATTGAATTTTCTTACACTCAGACCGACCAAAAGATGATCGTAAGCGGTGACGCCGCAGAGATGGTCTATGACTATACCGCACCAAGCTTTGTGCTGGCCCTGACGTCACTTCTGGTAGACGGGACCGCAATGGGTCAGGACAACGCCCGCCTATCAATCAGTGGAACCGACATCCGGTCAGAAACAACCGTGAGCCTTGGCGAAACCCGCAACTATGCGCAAATCATGAATGTCGGCAACGTGGTCTATGACGCTTTCTTTAAGAACCCCGAAGATGTCGAATCCGTAAGCATTGCCAGCACTGTAGAAAGCGTGATCTTTACCGGCACCAGCGTTGTGCCCGACGGTCAGACCATACAGAATCAGGAGCTAACTCCGCTTTTGGCTGCGGGTTTTGCCTTTGATGGCACATTCAACACCCGTGGCACCGAAACAAAGACCGAGCTTGTTTCAAAAGACGGACCCACAAGGCTCAAAACCGGATCTGCGGCATCGACTTTGGGCATCGCAATGGACGCCGAAGGCATCCGGTATGACGTTGCCGCCGAACAGGTCCAAATCGGCGCGGAGATTGCCGGACTGCCATTCCCTCTGTTTGCCGAAATGGCGAACACCGGAATCAGCATGCGCGCGCCGCTTCTGAAGTCTGATGATCCACAGGATTTCTCTTTGGCCTTTAATGCGACAGACTTCAGCATGTCCGATATTATCTGGGCGTTGTTTGACCCGTCGAACCAGTTGCCCCGCGATCCTGCGACCGTCGCGTTGGACATGAGCGGAAAGGCAAAGGTGCTGGCCGACTCCCTTGATCAGAAAACGATGGAGAGCTTGGCCGAAAGCGGGTCCTCGCCAGCAGAGCTGACCGCGCTGCGCATCGATAAACTGACCATTGATGCGGTGGGTGCAAAACTAGATGCGACAGGTGACGTGACCTTTGACAACAGCGACAAGACCACAATGCCGGGCTTTCCCAAGCCTGTGGGCGACATTAACATCAACCTCGCCGGTGCGAATAGCCTGTTGGACAAACTGGTTGCCATGGGCATGCTCCCCGCTGAACAGGTCATGGGCGCGCGGATGATGATGGGCGTGTTTGCAGTTCCCGGGGACGCGCCGGATACACTTAAATCCAACATCGAATTCAACGACGAAGGCCAAATCCTCGCCAATGGTCAGCGTATCAAATAGGCATCGTTCGAGTCCCGAAAGCATAGGGCGGCCCGCATTGGGCCGCTTTTTCTTTTTGACCCGTGCCCTTGCGGGGGGGGACTACCGCAGCTACCTCTAAGCCTTGATCAGGAGACGATGATGACCCAAGCCCTTGATGCGCTGACTGCGCAGATGCTGGATGCGGCAAAATCCGCAGGCGCGGATAGCGCTGATGCAATGGCCGTGCGCGGCACCTCGGTATCGGTGGACGTGCGTGCAGGCGCGCTTGAAGAAGCGCAGCGCGAGGAAGGCACAGATATTGGCCTGCGCGTGTTTATTGGCCAACGCAGTGCCATCGTTTCCTCTTCTGACACAACATCAAAAACCCTTTCCGAGATGGCTGAACGCGCTGTCGCCATGGCACGCGAAGCGCCTGAAAACCCCTATGCCGGCCTTGCTACGCCAGAGCAGCTTGTGACTGGATGGGATGTTAGTGCGCTTGAGCTGTATGACCCGACACCAGAACCCGAACCCGCCGCGTTGCAAGAGGCTGCGTCACAGGCCGAGGCAGCTGCGCTTGACGTGAAAGGGATCACCCAAGTGCAATCGGCCAGCGCCGCCTACGGTGCACGCGACATCCACCTTGCCGGATCGAACGGGTTTTCGGGTGGTTACCAGCGCACAGACAGAGGTCTGAGCTGTGTTGCAATTGCAGGCACAGGCACGGGGATGGAACGTGATTACGACGGTGATAGCCGCATTTTTCAAAGCGACCTGCGCGGTGCAGCAGAGATCGGGCGCAGCGCGGCAGAGCGGGCTTTGCTTCGGCTTGACGCACGCAAGCCGCCAACCGGCGCGTATCCAGTTCTGTTCGACGAACGCATTGCAAGTTCTCTGATCGGGCATCTTCTGAGCGCGATCAATGGCAGCGCCATCACACGCGGCGCATCCTTTTTGCGCGATGCAATGGGGACCGCAGTACTGCCGGAAGGTATCTCTCTTATAGAAGACCCTCATCGTCCGCGTACGGGCGGCAGCCGTCCGTTTGATGCCGAATTCTTACCAACAGCAAAGCGTGCAGTGGTGGATAATGGCATTTTGCAGGGTTGGACACTTGATTTGGCCACTGGCCGTCAGCTTGGATTGCCTTCAACCGGCAATGCCGCATGTGGCACTGGTTCTGGCCCGTCGCCAAGCAGTTGGAACATGGCCCTGACGCAAGGGACAGCAACCCGCGCGGATTTGATACGCGATATGGGTACAGGTTTGCTGGTAACGTCTATGATCGGCTCGACCATAAACCCCAACACTGGCGATTATTCGCGCGGGGCAGCGGGGCTTTGGATCGAAAACGGAGAGATCACCTACGCGGTCAATGAATGCACGATCGCCGGTAATCTGCGCGATATGCTGCTGGCATTGGTTCCAGCGAATGACGCGCGTGCGCACCTTAGCCGTGTTGTTCCTTCGCTGCTTGTCCCGGGGATGACCATTGCCGGCATCTGACCTACCCCTTCTGATCGACGCCGCACGCATCGCTGGCCGCGTCGCGACAAGCTTTGCCGGGAAATCGGCTCAGCGCTGGGATAAGCCCGGCGGTGCCGGCCCCGTGACTGAGGCTGATCTGGCAGTGAACGGTCTGTTGGAAAACGTTCTGCTGCTGGCGCGCCCGGACTACGGCTGGTTATCGGAAGAAACCGAAGACGGGACAAAGCGCCTTGGCCATGACCGTGTGTTTATCGTTGATCCCATCGACGGCACACGCAGCTTTACCGAAGGTGCTGATACATGGGCGCATGCGATAGCTGTGGCAGAACATGGGCAGATTACAGCGGCCGTTATTTATCTGCCCTTACGCGGACTTCTTTACTCAGCAGCGCGCGGTGCGGGGGCGCAACTAAACGGACAACCGATACGCGCCTCTGGCATCGGAGCATTCGAAGAAGCGACTATTCTTGCCGCCAAGCCTGCGTTGCACGGTACTGCGTGGCTCAGCGGCGCCTGTCCCTCGTTCAAACCCGCTTACCGCCCCTCACTTGCCTACCGCCTCGGACTTGTTGCGCAGGCGCGCTTTGATGCAATGCTGACGCTTCGCCCTAGCTGGGAATGGGACATTGCGGCCGGTGCCCTGATTGTGTCTGAAGCAGGCGGTACTATCACAGACCAACGCGGCGCGCCCTTGCGTTTCAATGGCGCTGATCCACGCCTTGACGGTGTCGTTGCAGGCGGTTCCCTGATTCATGCAGCCTTGTTAGAGGCATTGGTCTGACGCCTGCCCGCTTGACGGCATACCGCTGTACCGTGCAAACACATCTAAACACCCTATGAGGAATCTTGCCATGACCCAACGCCTTCACCTTGTATTCGGCGGAGAGCTGGTGAACCCCAGCGAAAATGTTTTCAAGAACGTCGATGACCTGCATATCGTTGGCATATTCCCGAACTATGCCGCCGCCTATGACGCATGGAAGAACGAAGCCCAGCGCACTGTAGACAACGCACATATGCGTTATTTCATCGCGCATCTGCACCGCTTGCGCGACGAAGAAGCTGCGGCTTCCTCAACCGAAGAACTGGGCTAAGCCGGTCATGGCCGGTTCGCTAGGTCTGTCTGCCTACCGCGCTCTTGCGCGGCGCGGCGAGGCCCGGCTGCCGACCTTTCAGATCGAACGCCCAAATGGCGAGCTGCTGTGGATTCACTGCGCCGAAAACGCTGCATTTATCGCTGTTCAGGATTTGGCACAGCGCCAGATAGCCAGTCGGCCGGGACTTAGCGTGCTGATCTCCCTTTCAACGATCCCGCGCGAAAGCGGACCCGAAAGCGGTCCGCGGCCCAAAGGGGTATATCTAACGGAAATATGTGACGAGCATCCCGCAAGTGTTGCCGCCTTTCTTGAACATTGGGCCCCGGACTGCTGTGTCTGGACGTGGGGTGGCTTGCGCCCCAATCTGATATTGGCCACAGCCGAGCGGCGCTGCCCCCTTTTTCTGATCAACGCTGATACCATTGGCTTCGACGGAAGGCGGGAGCGGTGGCTGCCCGATGTCGCGCGCAACCTGTTGCCCCTTTTTAGCACTGTCATGGCGCGTACGCCTGCTGCCGCCCGGCGCTTGATGCAACTGGGTCTGGACAAAGATGACATAGAAATCACCACATCGTTGCAAGCGGGCGGCCAAGCGCTCCCTTGTAACGAGACGGACCTCGACGATCTTTCCTCAGCCTGCGTCGGCAGAGCGATCTGGTTTGCCAATGGCGTCCAACAAGAAGAACTACAGACTGTTCTGGCCGCCCACCGGCAAGCGTTGCGCCTGTCGCACCGCTTGTTGCTGATACTGCGCCCCTCCGGAAACCTGACTCCGCAAGACGCTTTCGAGCAGACGCGCCAGCAGGATTTTCGCGTACTCAGCTGGGATGACGGCAACTATCCCGATGAGACAACCCAGGTGTTGATATCGGAGGACCCGCGCGATGTCGGCTTGTTTTATCGTGTGGCGCCTCTGTCGTTTCTGGGCGGATCATTGGTCGCGGGTCAGGATGGTGTTGATCCGCTTGAGGCGGCCGCTTTGGGTTCTGCGATCCTGTACGGGCCACGTGTGGGACGACATTTGCAAAGCTATTCAAGGCTCGCGACTGCGGGGGCCGCACGGATCATCAATGACAGCGCGGCGCTGGGAATGGCTGTGACGCGATTAATCGCGCCGGATCAGGCCGCAATAATGGCACATGCGGGTTGGGATGTGGTGAGCGAAGGTGCCGCCTTGATGGATAGGATCACTGATCTGATTCAGGAAACGCTAGATGCCGAACAGGTAATACACTGATGCGCGCACCGGATTTCTGGCATAAGCCCCGCCCCGGACTTCGCGCACGCCTGCTGCAACCGCTTGGTGCAATATATGCACGCGCCACGGCACGCAGGCTGGCGCAGGGCGCACGCTTAAAAATGAATGTTCCGGTGATCTGCGTGGGTAATATCAACGCAGGTGGCACAGGCAAAACCCCCACCGTCATCGCTGTAGTAGAGCGCCTACGGGACCTGTACCTTGAACCACATATCGTATCGCGTGGCTATGGCGGCACTTTGGAAGGGCCCGTCCGCGTTGATCCGTCCCACCACACGGCTGCGCAGGTCGGGGATGAGCCGTTGCTACTGGCTGCTTTTGCCGAAGTCTGGGTGGCACATGACCGCGCAGCAGGCGCAGCCGCCGCTCAAAACGCCGGCGCAAAGGTAATTGTGCTGGATGACGGGTTCCAGAACCCCGCGCTAGCCTATGATCTCAGCATTGTAGTGGTGGACGCACATAAGGGGTTTGGAAACGGATTGTGCCTGCCTGCGGGGCCTTTACGCGAACCTGTTGCCACAGGGCTGGCACGCGCTGATCTTGTTCTCTCGGTGGGAGACGAAGCGGCACAACATGAGTTCGACAAAACAGACCTGCCCGGCGGTCTGGCCCATGTGCGCGCAGCTCTTGAGCCGCTTCAAACAGGTATGGATTGGACTGATACCCCACTATTGGCATTTGCGGGTATTGGTCATCCTGAAAAGTTTTTCAATACATTGCGCGGGCTTGGCGCGACCCTGATCCACGCCGAACCGCTAGAGGATCATCAACCCCTGACAAATGCTTTGTTAATGCGGCTGGAGGCAGACGCCTTTGCAAAAGGGGCGCAACTGGTGACCACTGAAAAGGACGCTGTGCGCCTACCGTCTGCGTTTCGCAGCAAGGTGATAACCCTACCGGTTCGCCTCAAGATGCCGCAGGAAAACGCCCTGTGGGACGCGCTGAAAAAGATCGCCGACAGCGCAGCCTAGCTCAGTCGTCCTCGCCAAGTTTGGGCGAAGGGCGATTCAATGGCAGCTCCGCACCAGAAAACTTGAACGGCGATTTGATACCCGGCACGCCGTCTATCTCGATCTGCATACCGCGTGCTTTGACCTGAGGATCGTTGAACATATCTTCCATCGTGTTGATCGGACCAGCGGGCACGTTGTTGGCTTCGCAGGCGGCCAGCAGATCATCGCGGGTGCGTAAGCGTGTTGCACCTTCCAGACGCGCATTCATCGCCGGACGGTTCGCCACACGATCAGCATTCTTCAGATAATCCGGATCGGTTGCCATATCATCCAGCCCCAACAGCCCACACAGGCGTTGGTACTGCCCGTCATTGCCCGTTGCGATAATCAAATGACCGTCAGACGATTCAAACACTTCGTACGGGGTGAGGTTCGGATGCGCGTTGCCCAGACGAGTCGGAGCTTTGCCTGTGGTCAAATAGTTCATGCCCTGATTGCCGGTAATCGCCACTGCACAATCCAGCAGTGCCATGTCGATATGCTGACCTACTCCGGTACTGTTCCGCTGATAGACGGCAGCAAGAATTGCAGTCGTCGAATAAATACCCGTAAAAATATCGGTAATGGCCATGCCATGTTTTTGCGGCTGGCGATCCGGCTCTCCGGTGATGGACATAAGGCCCGACATGCCCTGAATGATGAAATCATAGCCCGCGCGGTGCGCATAAGGACCCGTCTGGCCGAAGCCTGTGATCGAACAATAGATCAGCGCCGGAAACCGTTCGTTCAGGCTATCATAATCCATGCCGTATTTGGCAAGCCCGCCAGTTTTGAAGTTCTCGATCAAGATGTCGGCGTCTTCCAGCAGGTCCAACATCTTTGCCTGACCGTCGGGTGTGCGCAGATCGACGATCACAGATGCTTTGCCGCGATTGGCCGAATGGAAGTAGGAGGCCGATCGGTCCTCCCCGCGTTCAATGAAGGGGGGGCCCCATTGGCGCGTGTCATCGCCATCGGGGCTTTCCACCTTGATCACTTCAGCGCCAAGATCTGCAAGCGTTTGACCGGCCCAAGGGCCGGCAAGAACACGGGCCAGCTCAATAACTTTGAGCCCTTCAAGCGGTGCCGCCATTAGCTTTCCAACGCGTCGTCGATCAGTTTCTTCATATCGGCATACTTCATGTTGGAGTATTTCTTGCCATTGATGATGAAGCTCGGCGTGCTTTCGATGCCGTCAGATTCAGCGTTCTGCTGGTACCATGCAACCAGCGCCTGTGCTTGCTCACCATCTTGCAGGCATGCTTCGAGCGTGTCGCTGTCCAGCCCCGCCAAGCGGCCGATCTTGCGCAGTTCTTCCACGATTGCCGCAGGTTCACCCGCGCGGGTCCATTGCGCCTGACCTGCATAGATCAAATCAGCGATACCAAAGAATTTCTCCTGGCCGCCACAACGTGCCACCAATGAAGCCCAAAGACCGAAGCGGTCGAAGTAGACCTCGCGGTAGACAAAGCGGATTTTGCCAGTGTCGATGTATTCGGACTTCAACTGCTTGTAGGCGTCAGTATGGAATGTCGCGCAGTGCGGGCACGTGAAGGAGGCATATTCGATGATCTCGACCGTCGCGTCAGGATTGCCGGACACCATGTCGACGATACCTGAGGTATCTACATCGCCGCTTGTCGTTTGCGCATTTGCAGCACCGGGCAGAGGCGCGTCAGGGAAGGCAACAGTTGTGCTGCTGCGGTTGCTTGTCATGTACCAGCCACCAAGGCCAATGACTGCTGCAGTGCCAAGCAGGATGTTTCTACGGTTCATATTGTCATTCCTTCAATCAGTTTTGCCTTGGACATGCGCGCGGCATGCTTAGCGGTTATTCTTGTTCAATATGTTTTCGCCCAGACGGGCAAGGGCATCGCGCAAACTGTTATCACCAATCTGCGCTGCTGTTTGTGTGGCTTTTTCCCTCAAAGCAGGATCCGGCGCCGGTGCATCCTTCTTCGGGGCATGCTCAAACGCCACGCGTCCTTCGGAAAATCCCGTTGCTGCGGTTTGGGTCACCCGTATCCGCGCAATTGCGTTATAGCCATAGACCGCGTTGACCCGCGTTCGAAGCTGTTCCTTTTGCATTTCCAGCACTGGCGCATTGGCGCCCGTTGTAAGCAGGGTCAGTGTCGCGCCCATGCCACCGCGCCCGTAGGACACCTCAACAGGGCGGGAAATCGCGGCTGCGTCGTCTCCGACCACCTCGGCCCAGTTAGTCAACAGACGCGACTGGGCAAAGCCCCGGCTTTCCGACGCCTTGCGGATTTTGCCGCTCAGCAGGTTGGCTGTGCGGGCGAATCCCTTGGTGGTTGTCGTACGGCGGGGCGGCATGGCGTGGTCTGCTTTCTTTTGGTTACAGTGGCAGACCCAAGGGTGCCACGCTATATGTTCGATGAGGTATCATAGCGCATGGCAGCGGCCCTGCCACGTAGCAATTCAGGATTGGTTCATAAACAGTGCGTGACAAAGATAACATGTCTGTAATCTTGCTGGATTGGTACGACGCAAATGCACGGGAGATGCCTTGGCGCGTTGGTCCGCAAGCACGCAAAGATGGCGTGCGGCCCGACCCTTACGCCATCTGGATGAGCGAAATCATGCTGCAACAGACTACCGTTGCCACCGTTAAAGACTACTTTCGGCGCTTTATTGCGCGCTGGCCTACGGTACAAGATCTGGCTGCCGCACCCGATGCAGATGTGATGGCGGAGTGGGCAGGCCTTGGATACTACGCACGCGCACGAAATCTGCTCAAATGCGCCCGTGCCGTTGTTGATGTACATGATGGCGCTTTTCCTGCGGACCATGCTGCGCTGCTTAAGCTGCCGGGAATCGGGCCGTATACGGCAGCCGCAGTATCCTCGATTGCGTTTGATTTGCCGCACGCGGTTCTTGACGGCAACGTAGAGCGTGTGATGGCCCGCATCCATGACAACCACACACCGCTTCCGAAGGCGAAACCGGTTTTTATGGAATATGCTCAGTCGCTTACTCCTGCGAAACGCCCCGGCGATTATGCGCAGGCCGTGATGGATCTGGGCGCGACCATCTGCACGCCAACATCTCCGGCCTGCGGCATCTGCCCTTGGAACCAACACTGCGCCGCACGGCAGGCCGAAACGATGGCGGAGTTGCCAAAAAAGGCGCCCAAAAAGGCGAAACCAACACGTCATGGCACGGTTTATCTTGGCCGTCGCGCGGATGGGGCGTGGCTGCTGGAGACGCGGCCCGAAAAAGGATTGCTGGGTGGAATGTTGGGTTGGCCAGGATCGGATTGGGTTGATATGACGTTGCCGCACCCAGACAGCGCCCCGCCTGTAGCAGGCGATTGGGAAGAGCACGAAGTAAGCGTGCGCCATACGTTTACCCATTTCCATCTGGTCCTGCGCATCATGACTGCCGACATCGGGCATGATGTTGAACCGCAACGGGGTGTGTTCATGGAGCAGACCACTTTTGCCCCGTCTGATCTGCCTACAGTCATGCGCAAAGCGTTTGACCTGCTTCATCAGGACACAAAGCCTGATAGGAAAATCCGCGGTAGCTTGCTATGATTTGTGCAAACAACGGATAAGAGCAGACCATGACCGAAACGGTGAATCCCATCCCCCCGCACGAGCTTGCCAAGCTGAGCCGGGCGCTGCCTTTCTGGCTCTCTCTCGGACTTGTGCCGTTAGCCTGGATTTCTGCGCTCTACGGAGGCTGGACACTTTTGCTGGTACCGGTCGCAACGTGGTATCTTTTTTCGGCTCTCGATGCAGCACTTGGCCTGAACACCCAAAACGCCGATCTGTCTGCGGGCGAAGCTGACATGTACTGGTACAAGATGATCACACTGATCTGGGCGCCTGTGCAGTTATTATTGCTGGCAAGCCTACTTTGGTACGTCCCTCAGGCTGAGCATCTGAATTCGGCAGAACGCGTCGGAGTGTTCTTTGGTGTCGGCGTTCTTAGCGGAACAGTGGGTATCAACTATTCACACGAACTAATGCACCAGAAAAGCAAGATGGAGCGCTGGTTGGCTGATGTGCTGCTGGCTATGACGCTCTATTCACATTTCCGTTCCGAACACATGCTGGTGCACCACCGCTATGTTGCAACGCCGCGCGATCCGGTCACGGCACGGTACAACGAAGGGTTCCACCGGTTTTACCCACGTGTACTGCGGCAATCTTTGGTCAGCGCCTTCCGGGCTGAAAGGTCCATGCTGGCGCGTAAAGATCTACCTTGGACCGACCCGGAAAATCCTTTCTGGCGCTACTGGGCGTTACAAGCCGGCTTTCTGCTGCTTGCGGTGCTGCTTGGCGGCTGGTCCGGCGTCGGGTTATTCCTGGTGCAGGCAGGCGTCGCAATCTGGCAGCTGGAGCTGGTTAACTATATCGAACACTACGGCCTGACCCGAAAGCATCTGGGGGACAGCAAGTACGAGCACGTCCAACCACACCACAGCTGGAACGCAGCGCATAAAGCGTCAAATTGGCTGCTCATAAATTTGCAACGCCACTCTGATCACCACTACAAACCCGATCGCCGCTTTGCCGTACTACAAAACTATGGGCCGGACAAAGCGCCACAACTGCCGCACGGATATCCCGTGATGACAATGCTGGCGATGGTGCCCCCTCTGTGGCGAGGTGTCATGAACCCGCGCGTACGGCGCTGGCGGCAAATGTACTATCCTGAAATCAACGACTGGCGGCCTTACAACCGCGCCGAGACTCCCTTGCCCCGCTAAGAAGCTGTTTACATTTTTCTGGAATACCCAAGGGCGCGCAAATGCGAATAGGGGATTCTCATGCAACAGCACAGTGCCAGTGATCGCTCTGGCAACGGAACGTGCCTGATCATTGAAGACAGTCAGTTCGATCAAGAGATGATGACGCGCGTTATCGGGAGGTCACAGGGCAAGCTGAGCGTCAAGGTTGCCTCTACCCTAACTTCAGCCCGAAAGGTTTTGGAAGCAAGCGCGATATCTCTCATTCTGCTTGATAACAATCTGCCAGACGGCATCGGCGCGAATTTCGCGCTGGAGCTGTCAGCAGACCCGAAACATGCCTATATTCCTGTCATCATGGTTTCCGACTGGCCTACGCCATTTATGTGGGAAAAGGCGGCAACGGCGGGCGTTCTTTACGTTGTTAACAAATCAGAATTCGGTGTCCGCTACGTAGAGCAGGCCTTGCGCAATGGTGTCCGCAAGCATCCTCGGCTGATTTGAGGCAGGTCAGGCACAGGCGTATTGTAGCAAAGTCAGAGCCCCTATAGTTTTAGTGGATGGTATCTATGATTTCACTGCTAAGCATAGCTCAGTTGCTCTCCTTTCCAATGTTGACCGTATCCGTGATTGCAAGCTTCTGGCTAAGCCTTCGCGTGAACGGCCTGCGTGGAGCTCTAAGAAAGCCTATCGATTTCGATCCTACACTTGCTGCCCCGTTTGACAGGTTGCTGCACAGAATAAGCAAAGGGGGCCTCATCGGCTTCATGTGTTGCCTTGCGTTGATCTTGGGTATTGAGTTCGCGACATAAAAAAGAGCCCCGCCATAAAGGCGGGGCCAAGGTGAGTGTCATCGATGCGATCCTTCATTTGGAAGGCGCAGTGACACTGGCGGTGTTCGAATGAGTGGGGTTGATCAGGCTTGCATTTCTGCCCTGATCTGCTGGCGCAGCACGTCGATCGGAACGCGCTTTCCTTCTTTTTTATAGCACCAGTATGTCCAGCCGTTACAGCTTGGCGCGCCTTCAAGGGCAGCTCCTACCTGATGGATGGATCCTTTAATGTCATCGCCGATCAGCGTGCCATCGGCGCGCACTTTGGCTTTGTGACGGTTGTTCAGCGAATACAGGTTCTCACCGGGACGCAGCATGCCGCGTTCAACCAGCTGGCCGAACGGAACCCGAGGCTCAGCGCGCTTGGATGTAGAAGTCTGAAGCGCTTCGTTGTCGAATTTGCGAACAGAAGCGATCCGTTTTTTCGCCACCTCGCGGTAGGCCTCTTCCCGCTCAATGCCAATGAAATCACGGCCCAGCATCTTGGCCACGGCACCGGTTGTGCCCGTACCAAAGAATGGATCAAGGATCACGTCACCTGGATTGGTAGAGCCGACCAGAACACGGTGCAGCAGGCTTTCGGGTTTTTGTGTCGGATGCGCTTTATCGCCATGCTCATCTTTCAGACGCTCATGCCCGTTACAAATGGGTAGGACCCAATCGCTGCGCATCTGGATACCTTCGTTCAGCGCCTTCAGCGCCTCATAGTTAAAGGTATACTTGCTGGCTTCGCTTTTGCCCGCCCATATCATTGTCTCGTGAGCGTTGGTGAAGCGTTTGCCGCGGAAGTTCGGCATCGGGTTGGACTTACGCCAAACCACATCATTGAGAATCCAGAACCCCTGATCCTGCAAAGCAGCGCCAACGCGGAAGATGTTGTGATAGCTACCAATCACCCAGATCGCGCCGTTTGGCTTAAGCAGGCGGCGTGCCGCTTTCAGCCATTCGCGGGTGAATTTGTCATAAACTGCAAAGCTGTCAAATTGGTCCCAGTCATTGTCGACGGCGTCAACTTTGGAGTTGTCCGGGCGGTGCAAATCACCGCGCAATTGAAGATTATAAGGAGGGTCTGCGAAGATCAGATCAACGCTCGCCTCGGGGAGTGAATTCATCACCTCGATACAATCGCCATCAAGGATCGTGTTCAGGGGAAGCGCCTGCGCTTCCTTCGTTTTTACTGTCATTGCTCTGCCTCGTTGCCCGGTGCATTTTTGCACTCATTGGTTGCTGACCAAGATGACGGCAGAGTGATTCTTGGTCAATTTGTTTATTGAATCAAAGTATTAAGAATTATTCTTGCCACAAGATATTGTGCACCGGTTTGAACGAACGTCTATGGTGTGGGGTCACGCCCAAATTTTGAAGTGCAGATATGTGGCTTTTTGATCCATATCCCATGTTCGTCTCCCAGCCGTATCCGGGGTGCTGTTGCGCCAAGGACAACATGACATAATCTCGACATATTTTAGCCATAATTGAGGCAGCCGAAATGGAAACAGACCGACCATCGCCTTTGATGATTGTTTCTGCCGGAAGGGATAATCCGCGCGGAATCATGTTTCCGTCAATCAGGCAATAGTCGGCCGGAGTCTTGAGACCATCCAACGCGCGAACCATCGCGATGTGGCTGGCGCGCAGGATGTTGTGTTCGTCAATTTCCTCGACCGTCGCGTGCGCGATCGAAACATCGGCGACTTCCATTATTTGCGCATAGAGCAGCTCGCGCTTTTTATGGGTCAACTTTTTGCTGTCGTTCAGGCCGGGAGGGATACGTGCAGGGTCCAGCACCACAGCGGCGGCTGTTACAGGTCCTGCCAATGGACCACGGCCTACCTCGTCCACACCGGCAATCCGGGTATATCCGCGCGCTTGGGCAGCGGTCTCAAATGAATAATCAGGTTCCATGGCATCCGAGAAACCGGATGCGGCTGTTCGGCGCAAGAGAAAAGGGAGAGATGCCCGAACATCTCTCCCTTTCCCATCCCATGCGAGGGACGTTTCGCATGGGTTTCGGCGCGAAAGTGGTGATACTCCGCGCGCCGAATTCACTATTACCCGTGGGCGAGCCTGTAGCCGCTGCGACGCAGGCACCGCGCATCATAGCCTGACCGTTTGCCCTGATAGGTGCGGATGGTCATTGCACAGTTCCGGGGCAACCGATGTACGGAACGGTAGTGCCGTTCAAGACAATGGCGTCCGAACATATGCGCACGGCCTTGACGGGTCTCAAAGCTCCGAAGACAGTTTTGGGGCAGCAGCTTGCGGTCTACGCGGCGCGGCAGCGGTCTGGGCTGCACAGCGCCACGGTGCCTCACCACTTCTCTGCGCCGCTCTTTATACACTTTCTTCTGCTGGACAGGCGCGCGGTAGACTTTGCGCTCTTCCCGTTTGTCCTTCTTGTGGTCGTTCACAATGGCCCCGATCACGGCAAGCCCCAGTATGGTTGCCGCGATACGAGCATTACGTTGATCGTCTGCATGGGCTGGAACGGCTGCAATGGTGGTAAGGGCCATCGCCGCTGCAGTGACTGTGCCGATCAGACGGGAGGGAAACATGAAGCGCATGAGATTATTCCTTTCGGTATGAATGCGGCACGCTGTCCGTGCTGCGATGTCCAATCAAGTTGGGGGCATGTGGCAAAGACAGGCAATAACGTCAGATTGTTATTGGATAACCGGCACGCAGCAGGCTGCTGGATATTGTATATCAGGCGGGAAAATAGCATCGTCCAAAGCATGAAAAACAAACTTCTCTCCGCGTGCATTGCAGTACTGGTGGGCCTCGGAGCGCCCGCCATGGCCGCCGATTGCTATGCCGACTACAAGGCCAAACAGGACAATCCGCTGCGGCTGCATTATGGTGTGGCCGTGGTGAACGGACAGTGTTCCAAAGCCAACGCACGTAACGAACTGTCCAAGCGCCTTGGCGCAAAGGGCTGGACGCTTCTGAATGTTGTTTCTGTCTTTGGACCCGAAGGACTAGCAAAAAGGAAAGATAGTGCCGGAACAAACTTCCTCCGCTTCTGACATCCGCCGCAGCGGTGGCCGCCTTGTGGCAATGGGGATCGCGGCGGTTGCGGCGTTGCTGGTGCTGGGGGCGGCAGTATTGTTCTGGGCGCTCCCCGACGCAAACGCTTTCAACGCGCGGGTTGAGCGTATCTTTGTAGAGAATGACAACCTGACTTCGGCAGCCGAGATCAAGCTGCTGGAGATTCTCGCGCAATCCGGCACCGCTTTTTCCGATACGCTGACCAATTACCGCGTGCTGATCGGTGTTCTGCTGATCTTTGCCGCGGCGATGCTGGTGGCTGCTGTGGTGTTCTTGATGCTGTTGATCACCTTCAACCGCCGCATGGCCCAGATTGAGCGAACAGGTATACAAGTCTCATCCCTGCTCATCAGCCGGGAAGAGAACAAAGTTTACCTCAACAACCTTGGCTTCAAGCTGACAGATGCGGCAATGGAGACTTTGGCCGTGCTGGCCGAGGCGCGCATGGATGATGACATCCTGACAGGCTCCGAAATCGAAGGCGTCATTTCGGGACGCTCTGCTGCCGATTGCGATGAAGCCGCCGGGGCTACAAGGATCAAACGGCTGCGCGATACGCTTGGCAACCAGATGGTCAGTGAGCTGTTGGTCAAGAACATAGCGCGGCGCGGCTATATGCTTGCCATCGACAAGGACGTGATCAAAGTCCTTTGATCAATTGACTACCGCAGGAGGGTCTCATGAATAGACGCCAGTTCAACGCATCGCTTGGTGCGCTTGGCAGCTCTGCAATGCTGCCTGTAACTGCCGCGCAATCTGCGGCAGTGCCTGCGGTCTCTCCTTCTACTTACAAATGGGCACAATTGATTGTGCGCGCTCAGGAAAAGGCTGATCCCGCTATGCTCGCGCGCCTGCTGCGCCTTTCGCCAGAGATGGCGCAAGGGGTGTTTGACAAGCTGATCCGCGACGGCGCGCTTCGGGCGCGGGGCGCTGCGGGCATCATGCAGGCGATGCAACCTGTACAAATCAAGGGTCACAGCACGACTTCCACTCCTGCTGTCCGCCGCAAGTTGCGGGCCGCTTGGAACAATATGACCGAAGACGCACAGCCTCTGGTCAACAGGGACAATCCGGCGCTAGGGTGCGGCAACACTCCCGAAAAGGAAACGCCCGATGCCAGCGCCGCTGAACCCCTTCAAGAAAGCCCTCGCCGAGGGTAAAATGCAATTCGGCTGCTGGTTAGGCTTGGCCGATGCCTTTTCCGCCGAGATGATGGGCCAAGCAGGTTTTGACTGGCTTTTGATCGACGGGGAACATGCCCCGAATGATCTACGCTCGACGCTGGCACAGCTACAGGTTCTTTCCGCAACTGATTCTCATGCCGTTGTCCGTGTACCTGTGGGTGAGACATATTTGCTCAAACAGATTCTGGACGCGGGCGCACAGACTGTATTGGTTCCAATGGTCGAAAGCGCGGATCAGGCCCGTCAACTGGTGCGTGATGTCACATATCCTCCGTATGGTGATCGTGGTGTCGGCTATGCACTGGGACGCGCCTCGCATTTCAGCACAATCGCAGATTACGGCACCACGGCCGATGCTCAAATTTGCCTGCTTGTGCAGGTAGAGAACCGGCGCGGTCTGGCAGCACTGGATGATATTCTAGCTGTGGACGGTGTGGATGGTGTTTTCATTGGCCCTGCCGATCTCGCAGCAGACATGGGCCATATGGGAAATGCCGATCATCCCGATATCCAGGCAGCAATCATGGATGCCATCAAACGGATCAAGGCAGCGGGAAAAGCCCCCGGTATCCTGTCCACCCGCGACGGCATGACTGATGACGCTATCGCGGCCGGCGCGCAGTTTGTCGCTGTTGGCGCTGATGTACTAATTCTCGGCAACGGCGCGCGTGCGCTTGCGAAAAAATGGCAGGCCACCAAAGAATGAATGCGGGTATCGCACTACTGGCCTTTGCCTACGTCCTAAGCCAGTTCTTTCGCGCCTTTCTTGCTGTACTCAGCCCGTTTTTGGCCACAGACATCGGCGCGACTCCGCAAGACCTCGCTTTTGCCTCCGGCATGTGGTTTCTGACATTTGCCGCAATGCAGCTGCCCATCGGCTGGGCGCTGGACACCGTCGGACCGCGACGCACTGCGGCTGTGCTTTTGCTCTTGGGTGGTGGCGGTGGTGCAGCCGTATTTGCACTGGCCTCGGCACCTGTGCATCTGGCAATTGCAATGTCGTTGATCGGGGTTGGCTGCGCGCCAGTGCTCATGGCCTCTTACTACATCTTTGCGCTGGATCATCCGCCAGCACGCTTTGCCTTTCTAGCCGCGTTGATGGTTGGGGTCGGGACATTGGGCAATATCGTTGCCTCCTATCCCACCACGCTGGCAGCCGAGACTATGGGATGGCGCGCAGCCCTGTGGGGGCTTTGTACGCTTTCGTCAGGCACGGCTGTCGGGATCTGGTTCGCTGTACGCGACCCTGAAAAGGAAGCCAGCGCGCAAAAAGGCAGCTTTGCCGAAGTGCTTCGCATCCGCGCCTTGTGGTTCATATTTCCCCTCATGCTTGTCAGCTATGCAGAAGTAGGCGCCTTGCGCGGCCTATGGATCGGTCCTTACCTTACCGAAGTCTTCCGCGCTGAACCGCGCCTGATCGGACAAGCAAGCCTTGCTATGGGTATTGCGATGGTCATCGGCCCCATGGCCTACAGTCCGCTGGACCGGATATTCAACACGCGCAAATGGGTGATCTTCACCGGCAGCTTTGGCGTGCTGCTGGCCACCATAGGAGTTATTATTCTGGCAGAAGCATCTGTCCTTTGGGTCATCGCCCTGATGTGCGCCATCGGCTTTTTCGGCTCCACGTACCCGGCAATCATGTCACATGGCCGCAGCTTGCTGCCCCGGCATCTGGTCGGGCGGGGTGTGACGCTGCTCAATCTGTGTAGTATCGGTGGTGTCGGCATAGCTCAGTTTGTGACCGGTCGCATTTATGCTGCCTATTCACCTGCCAAATGGGAATCGACGCCATTCGTCATGATTTTTATCTTCTTTGCAGCGGCATTGGCCATTGGTCTGGTCATCTATCTTTTCTCGACAGATACCAAACCGGACAAGGCATAATACCCAGCCCCTTTTCATAGCCAACAAAGCGGTATAACAGGCCCGCACCATCAAACGCATATATATTGGAGTAAACGAGATGGGTTATCGCGTCGTTATCGCAGGTGCCACCGGAAATGTGGGCCGTGAAATGCTGAGCATCCTGGCCGAGCGCCAGTTCCCTGTGGATGAAATCGTCGCACTTGCCAGCCGCAAGTCGATGGGTACGGAAGTCAGCTTTGGCGATAAGACACTCAAGACGAAAGACCTTGATACGTTTGACTTCACCGGTTGGGACATGGCGCTGTTTGCCGTAGGCTCTGACGCCACGAAGAAATATGCCCCCAAGGCAGCAGCTGCTGGCTGTGTTGTGATCGATAACTCGTCGCTTTACCGCTACGATTCGGACATCCCGCTGATCGTGCCAGAAGTGAACCCCGAAGCGATCCACAGCTATGCCAAGAAAAACATTATCGCCAACCCCAACTGCTCTACCGCGCAGATGGTTGTGGCGCTCAAGCCACTGCATGACCGCGCCACGATCAAGCGCGTGGTTGTCAGCACCTATCAATCCGTGTCGGGTGCCGGCAAGGAAGGCGCAGACGAGCTTTGGGACCAGACCAAAAGCATCTATAACCCCGTTACAGATGTGCCCCCGAACAAGTTCCAAAAACAGATCGCCTTCAACGTGATCCCGCAGATCGACGTGTTCATGGACTCCGGTGATACGAAGGAAGAGTGGAAGATGGTCGTCGAGACCAAGAAAATCCTCGATACCAAAATCAAAGTCACAGCAACCTGCGTGCGCGTGCCTGTGTTTGTCGGCCACTCTGAATCGATCAACATCGAGTTCGAAGATCATCTTGACGAGAATGAAGCGCGTGACATCCTGCGCGAAGCGCCCGGTATCATGGTCATCGACAAGCGCGAAGCAGGTGGCTACGTCACGCCTGTCGAATGTGTAGGCGATTATGCGACCTTCATCAGCCGCATCCGTCAGGACAGCACAATCGACAACGGGATCAACCTGTGGTGCGTGTCTGATAACCTGCGCAAGGGCGCTGCCCTGAACGCAGTTCAGATTGCTGAACTCCTCGGACGTGAAGTGCTTAAGAAAGGCTAATTTCCGCCCACGCGGTAATGGTTTGGGGGCGTCCGAGAGGGCGCCCCTTTTTCTTTGGGAAAGAGCGTTGCATGCTGGTGGAAGTATTAAAGGACACCATTCCCATGCGTTATTTTGCCATCACTCTTGCCGCTTTGCCCCTGCCCGCGTTGGCAGACACCTTCTCCCTGCCCTCGGCGCCATCAAACGTAACCGTTTACAACAGTTTTGCCGTGGTCACTCGCGAGGTGAGCGTCGATGTCAGTGCCGGTGCGCATGAGCTGGTACTACCGGATCTGCCGCAATGGGTCGATGCCAGCAGCCTGCGCGTCAGCATCACCGGCGCGAAACTGGGCAGCACACGCCTGCGTACCGATGCACTGCCGCCTGAACCGGATAACGATAGCGCCGCTGTGGCCGCGGCCAAAGAGCAGATAGAAAACGCGAAACGCGCCTTGCGAGACCTTGATGACCGCATCGAAGATGCAAGCGTCGCTGCGAATGCCGCCAAAGCACGTCTGGACTTTCTGACGGGGCTTGCCACCAACAATGATCTTCCCGGCAATCCTGAAGAACTGGCAGCCATTGGACAGATGGTAGAAACTCAAACGCTGGCTGCCACTCAGGCGCAAATCAAATCACAACGCGAGGCGCGCAAAGTCGCCGAGGAACGCACCGATCTTGAGAAGAAACTTGAGGACGCAAAGGCTGCGTTGGCCGCCCTCACCCCCCCAGTCGATCCCAAATCTTTGCTCGCTCTCACGTTGGCAGTACCTGAGGCCGGTACGGTAGTAGCATCTATCAACTACCCCGCCCGCGCATCATGGGAGCCAACCTATAACGTCATGCTTAACACAGGCGATGTTGACACCTTAACGCTGGGCCGCGCAGCGCTGATTTATCAAAACAGTGGCGAAAACTGGGAGGGCGTGACCCTGTCGCTATCCACTCTGGCACCCAGCGGACAGGTTATCCCGTCCGAACTGTATCCGCCGCTACTGCGCTTTGATGACCCTCAGGAAAGAGCCAAGCTTGAACGCTCCGTGAGCAGCCTCAGCGCTGATTCAGCTGGTGCCCCGCCCGTAATGATGGAGATGGCACCCGCAACACCGGAGCCGAATTTTGACGGGCCCGGTGTGACCTACACTCTGCCCGATACAATCACGATTGCACAAAGCGCCGAAGGCGCGCGGGTGGAACTTGATGCGCTCGACTTTGATGCTCGCGTGTTTGCCCGCGCAGTACCTGCACGCGACACAACTGCGTTTCTGATGGCAGAGGCGACGAACGAGAGCCGTGAACCGCTGCTGGCAGCCTCCAGCGCACAGATATTCGTGGATGGCGCGCTGGTCGGACAGAGTGATTTTGCCGCCGTGGCGGCAGGCGCAGAGTTCACACAAGCATTCGGTCCGCTAGAGGACCTTCGGCTCAGCTATGCTTTATTGGACCGCAGCGAAGGTGACCGTGGCCTGATCACCCGCAGCAACGCACGAACCCAAGAGGTCCGGATGACCTTGGAAAACCTTGGAACGAAGGATTGGAACGTAGAATTGATTGAGGCTGTGCCCTACAGCGAACAGGATGATCTGATTATCCAATGGGAAGCACAACCAAACGCTGACGTGAAGGACGTCGATGACCGGCGCGGTCTGCTCCAGTGGAACCTGTCGCTGGATGCCGGTGAGACTCAGGAAGTCACCGTTGCGCAAACCATCCGCTGGCCGGATGGAAAAGTCCTGCGCTGAGGGCCCGCCAGTTGGAGCGTTCGATCAATTCGCTATCTTGCTTGCGGACATGGTGATGCTGTCCTGACCTGGAAGCTCGCTACCAAAGCGCGCAACCAATGTTGGATAAGGTGCCCCGACTGTAGCGGCACTGCACAAGTGCCGGCCGGTTGAAGCCTTGTAAATGCCCAAGTCACCGCCCTGCCTTCGCAGCTCCATCCCATTGATCGCAAGGCGATTGATCAGGTCTGGCCAACCTCGCGCAGCTTCAACATGGCCGCTGAGCAGCGCATGACGCGTGGCATCCAATGCCCCTGCGGGCATCACGCTTTGGCCGTCCGTTACCTGGCTTTGACCTGCCATGTGACCGCCAAAGCGCTTCACCAGCGTGGCATAGGAAACCCCGAGTTCGGACCCCTTGCACACGCGGGTGCCGCAGCTTTTCTTGAACAAAGCTATGTCGCCGTCGGAGGGGTGCAACGCATAGCCGTGCGGACGTAACCGTTCTGCCAGATCATCCCAGCCTGACGCCTGTGCCAAATCGCGGGCGAGCAGCGCTTGAAGCGCCGTGAGCAGACGTTCATCGGTCGCCACACGCCCCTTGGTAGATAGCTGCCTTTCCACCTCCCGCTTAAGAAGGTGCCGCACCAGATGCCCTATTGTGACGTCCCGCGCGGTAGCAACACGTTGGGCGCCTGACAAAAGATCGCGCGGTAGTTTGAGAGTGACTGATTCCAGATCCATACCCAAACCTGTGCCGGATATGGTTAACACATGGTTAAAAGCGTTCTGCCCGCAGCACGTCGCAGTCGACCACGCTGACCACACCGATGTGCCGCTCTACCACCTCGAACGCCGCATCCAGCAGCGCATCAAGGCGATCCGGGCGGATAATACAGACGACCTGCACCATACCCTGCGCACGGCTTACCTGTCCGGAACGCGTCCAAGCACCGGAGCGTCCAGAGCCACCAAGCACTGGCAATACCGAATATCCGGTTACGCCAGCCTTGCGTAAAGCGTCAGTCAGGCGCGACTCCATCACGTTCTCGATGGTAATCTCAACCCGTTTTGCTTTGTGTGTTTGCATCAATCAACCTCCGGTCACAGCCATGGCAATGCCCACATAAAGCGGAATGCCGATGGTCAGGTTAAAGGGAAATGTCACGCCCAGCGACAGCGTGAGATAAAGTGAAGGATTGGCTTCGGGCAGTGCCACGCGCATTGCAGCTGGCACCGCAATATAAGAGGCCGAAGCAGACAGAACCATCATCAACGCAACCCCGCCCGCGCTGAGCCCCAACGCCATACCAGCCGCAAGCCCGAACACCGATCCAACCAGCGGCATCAAAACGCCAAAAGCAAGCACACCGCGCGTCAGCAATCCACTGCCACCGCGTAGGCCGCGCCCTGCGACAAGCCCCATATCAAGGAGGAAGAGGCATAAAACGCCCTTGAAAGGATTCACGATGAAGCTCGAAATCTCTTTCAGGCCTTGTTCGCCTGTCGCCCAGCCGATTGCAAACGCACCGACCAGCAGAACGATAGAGCCGTTCAACATGATCTCACGCATCAAAGTGCTGTCCATGCCCTTGGACTGATCGCCACCGCGCGAGACAAGCCATAGTGCAGACAGAATGGCCGGAGCTTCCATTGCGGCAGCAACCGCGACCATATATCCCTCTGACGGGATACCGCGCCCTTCCAGAACCGAGGTCGCCGCGACAAAGGTCACAATCGAAATTGACCCGTAATGCGCCGCGACAGCCGCTGCGTCCAAGCGGCTGATCTTTGTCATCACCCTGAGCAATCCAAAAGCAACAAGTGGCAACAAAGCCGAAAGCACGACACCAGCCAGCAACGATAGCCCAAGCCTCAGGTCAAAACCGTAGGAGGCAACGCTTGCGCCGCCCTTAAAGCCGATGGCAAAAAGCAGATAAATCGACATGCCCTTGGCCACTGCCTCGGGGATGTTCAGGTCAGACCGCGCAAGGGCGGCAAAAACACCCAACACAAAACTAAGAATGATGGGCGAAAGCAGGTTTTGCCCGGCAAGGCTTAGAAACTCGGACATGGTTTCCCCCTATTGCTTGGTATTTTGTCAGACCGTTTCGAATTTGGTGGCTGCGGGGTTGTAGTATTCCAACCCGCCCTCGGCGATATCGGTCCACATTCCATGCAGCGTCAGCTCACCCGAGGTCACTTTTTCAGCCAACCAAGGGAAGGTCATCAGGTTTTCGAGCGACATCATAACCGAGTGCTTTTCAAGCTGACGCACCTGCTCTGCTGAATCTGTGATGTCTTTGACCAGCTCGTACTTGGGTCGCAGAATATCCATCCAGCGCCCGACAAAGCTGTCTTTGGCATCCAGTTCCGGCGCGTTGCCGCTGCACATGTTCAGGCACCCCTGCACACCGCCGCAGTTGGAATGGCCCAACACAATCAGATGTGCGACCTTCAATACCTGCACCGCATATTCAATCGCCGCAGAAGTGCCGTGTTGCGCGCCATCAGGCTGATAGGCTGGAACAAGATTGGCGATATTACGGTGGATAAAAAATTCGCCTTGATCCGCGCCAAAGATCGACGTGACGTGAACGCGACTGTCACAACAAGAGATGACCATAGCCCGCGGATGCTGACCATCTGTTGCCAGCTTGCGATACCATGCGCTGTTTTCCGCATATGTTGTTGCTTTCCAGCCGTGATAACGCTGCACCAGATACGCCGGAAGCGGTTTTGCCTTGTCCATGATCTGTCTTACTCCAAAAAGCCGTTTCGCTCAAATAGACTGAATTCATCCTGAATTCGAGCGAAAACACCTCTTGCCGACAACCATTTGAAAACCCTTCTCACGGATAACCCACCTCAGCCGTGGGGGCAAAAAATGGGGTGTTTCATGAGTAACGTTGTCAACATAAGAGTATCCGAACAAATACAGCTAGATCAGTCCAGACTGGGCATACTGTATGCACAGTTAGGCACAGCAAGTGCTGATTCAGTCATCTCTCGTGCTATGGAAGAACTGGCTGTGCGAATGTCACAGTGCGACACGCTGTGGCGCGCCAGAAATCTGGGCCAGCTCCGCAAACATGCCCGATCGCTGATCGCCATTTCGGATCAGATCGGCATGGGTCTTCTTGCGCAGGTCGCGGGCGATGTGACGTCCTGCATAGATAGAGAGGATGAAATGGCAATCGCCGCCACCCTTTCACGGATGCTACGTATCGGGGAACGGTCGCTTTCTGCGGTTTGGGCCATGGATGATCTCAGCATCTGAGCGACTGCGCTTGCAGCGGCAGCAGGATGGGCTAGGCTACCCCCTCTGTCTCTCCCCACCAAAAGGTTAGCTGCTCCATGTCCTTACGTTTTGCCGATGTCGACCCTGACGCGATTGATTTGCATGTTCTATCTCAGGACACCGTAGAGGGCTGGTTGGCAGACCAACCACCGGCTGTCGCAGCTTGGGTCGGGGCGAACGGGTTTACCGGCAGCATCGGTGAGGCGCTTGTCATCGCAGGGGCGGATGGATTGCCCATGATGGCGCTGGCAGGCTACGGAACACCCCAAAGCCGCGCGCGTGGGCGTTTCGCACTTGCCTCAGCAGCAGCCAAACTGCCCTCAGGCACCTACCGAATTGCAGGTGGTCTATCGGCCGGGCAGGCCGAGACCGAGTCCTTGGGCTGGCTATTGGAAAGCTACCGTTTTGACCGGTACAAGACCGCTAAACCGATGGTCGCAAAACTGATCGCACCCGCGGGTATCGACGCAGATCGCATCCAGATCATCGCCAATGGCGAGGCCCTGACACGTACGCTGATCAACACGCCTGCCTCCGATATGGGGCCACCAGATCTGGAGCAAGCCGCCCGTGATCTTGCGAAGCAGCACAATGCGCAGATCAACGTGACCGTCGGAGAGGATTTGCTAGCCGCCAATCTACCGATGATCCATGCGGTCGGCCGCGCTGCGGACCGCGCACCCCGCCTGATTGACATCCGTTGGGGAAATGGCGGCCCGACCCTCACGCTGGTTGGTAAGGGGGTCTGTTTTGACACAGGTGGCCTGAACCTCAAACCGGGGTCATCCATGGGCCTGATGAAAAAGGATATGGGGGGCGCGGCAGCAGTTCTGGGGCTGGCCCATATGATCATGGGCACGGGCGCAAATGTGCAGCTACGCGTACTGATCCCTGCGGTGGAGAATTCAGTTTCCTCGAATTCATTCCGACCGCAGGATATCCTGACGTCGCGCAAGGGCCTGACAGTCGAAATTAACAACACCGACGCCGAAGGGCGGCTGGTTCTGGCGGATGCGCTTGCATTGGCGGATGAGGAAAAGCCCGATCAGATCATTTCGATGGCGACCCTGACCGGTGCCGCACGGGTGGCCGTTGGCCCCGATCTTGCGCCCTATTTCAGTGATGACGCCACGTTTGTCGCCGCCTTGGAGAGTTCAGCCCAAGCCGTGGCCGATCCGGTATGGCGTCTGCCCTTTCATACCCCGTATGAGGCAATGATTGAGCCAGCCGTTGCAGATCTGGACAATGCGCCGTCAGGTGGCTTTGCCGGCTGCATCACTGCGGCGCTGTTCCTGCGTCGCTTTGTTACGGATAGCAACTACGCGCACTTCGACATATACGGCTGGCAACCCAGCGCGGCACCCGCACGTGCCAAAGGCGGCGTTGGCCAAGCCACGCGCGCATTGCTGGATGCTTTAGACAGGATACTGACCAAATGACCCATCCCCGTACAACCCCCGATCCCGATCGATCCGGCCTGAACGAACCTGCTCAGATCGGCCGTAGTGTCGTGAACTTGCTGCGTAAACCTAACGGTGCTCGTGATCGCCAGCTGCTGATCGGCGCAAATGTCACCATCTTGTGGCGTGAAGACGGCTGGGCGTATGTACAATCGGCAGCGGACGGTTATTGCGGGTATGTTGGTGTTTCCTCGCTCACGAAGCCACAGCAGATCACCCACAAGGTTATCGCAGCGGCCAGCCACGGATATCAGAACGCCAATATCAAGGCGATTGATCGCTGCGCGTTGAGCCACGGAAGCAGACTTGCCATGCTAGACGATGCTGACGGTTTCATCCGCACCAGCCACGGGTTTGTCCCAAAACAGCACATCACCACTGTTGATCTATTTGCAAGCGATCCTGCCGACGTTGCGGCACTATACCTTGATACGCCGTACCTCTGGGGCGGTAACAGCCGCTTGGGTATTGACTGCTCTGGCCTGATTCAGGCGGCCTGTGCAGCCTGCAATATCCCCTGTGGTGGCGACAGCGACATGCAAGAAGCGGAACTTGGTGAGTTGTTGGAGCCCGGCACGGCACCTCAGCGCAATGACCTGCTTTTCTGGAAAGGTCATGTTGCGCTGGTTTGGGATGAAGACACCCTGATACACGCGAACGGACACGCAATGGCCACTGTTTTTGAACCAATCAAAGACGCAATTGCACGGATTGCTGCAACTGACGGCGAAATGACTGCCCACCGCAGACTGCCAACCGCTGATTAATTTTCGCAAGTTGCCTTCGGTTGTCGCCAAGCTTTTGAGAGATTGGCGGCAACCTAGCTTTCTATTCTACCACGCGGATCAGCTTGCGTTCCAATACACCAAGCACGGATTTCAGATCGTGCCCGCGCTTAAGCACTTGCCCGTTGGTGCCAACAACAGCGTACATGCCTTGTTTGGCTCTCAACTTGGGACGCTTTTCTATTCGGTAAAGCGGCATCTCGGCGGTGCGGCGAAAAACCGAGAAGACAGCCACTTCGCGCAGGCAGGATATGCCGTAGTCGCGCCATTCGCCCGCTGCGACCATACGGCCATAGAGCGATAGGATTACCGATAGCTCTGTCCGGTGGAATGCCACCTGTTCAACTGGCCGCTCCGCTTTGGCGCCTTGCATAGTGTTTGTCGGGATCGTGGGTATATTCATACCCACAGATTTGCCCTCAGCGCCGTGCAAATCAAGCCCCTTGCAATCAAATTGCTTGATTGCGTTACAAATACGGTTATGGTTTGCAAATTGTGAAACACATCAGGGTGAGGTGATGACTCCACAAACACGTGCGGAAAAAGCAGCCGAGGCGATGATGGCAAACGATAATGCCTCGCGCGATCTTGGTATGAAGATTAGTCAGATTGCACCGGGATCGGCTACGCTGACCATGCGTGTCACTGATCGGATGCTCAACGGCCATCGCATCTGCCATGGCGGTTATATCTTTACGCTCGCCGACAGTGCATTTGCATTTGCCTGCAACAGCTACAACAAATTGACGGTCGCCCAGCAGAACCAGATCACCTACATCAGTCCCGGCAAAGCGGATGAGCTATTGACCGCGACGGCGCAGGAAACCGCGCTGAGCGGACGCTCTGGTGTGTATGATGTGGATGTAACGGGCGAAGACGGGCGTATGGTTGCCACCATGCGCGGCCTGTCCCGCACGATTAAAGGCCACTTGTTTGCCGAAGACGGAGAAAACACCCCATGAAAGACCTTACACCAGCCCGCAGCAGCCTAGATCCGATCGAGATTGCCAGCCGTGACGAGATTGGCGCATTGCAACTGGAACGTCTTAAATGGTCGCTCCGGCATGCCTATGATAATGTTCCCTTCTACCGCACCAAATTTGACGCGGCAGGCGTACACCCTGACGATCTGCATCACCTGAGCGATCTGGCAAAGTTCCCGTTTACCGTCAAAACAGATCTGCGGGACAACTACCCTTTCGGGATGTTTGCGGTACCGCAAGATCAGGTGAAACGCATCCATGCATCCTCTGGCACGACGGGTCAGCCGACTGTTGTCGGCTATACCGAGAATGACCTTAAGAATTGGGGTAATGTCGTTGCCCGTTCCTTGCGCGCCGCAGGAATGCGGCCCGGCGACATGCTTCACAATGCCTACGGCTATGGCCTGTTCACTGGCGGTATGGGCATTCACCTTGGCGCGGACGCGCTAGGTCTTAGCACCGTGCCGATCTCTGGCGGGATGACACCGCGACAGGTTCGCCTGATCGAGGATTTCAAGCCCAAGGGCATCACCGTAACGCCCTCTTATGCCCTGTCCATTCTGGACGAGTTTGCCAAACAGGGCATTGATCCACGTGAAAGTTCCCTTCAGGTGGGTATCTTCGGGGCCGAACCGTGGACCAACGCCATGCGCCTTGAGATCGAGCAGGCGTTCGACATGCATGCCGTGGACATTTACGGGCTGTCCGAAGTAATCGGACCCGGCGTTTCGATGGAGTGTGTCGAAAGCAAAGATGGTCTGCATATCTGGGAAGATCATTTTTACCCCGAAATCATTAATCCCCAAACAGGCGAAGTTGTGGCAGAAGGCGAAAAGGGAGAGCTGGTGTTTACATCGCTCACCAAAGAAGCGTTCCCGATCATCCGCTACCGCACCCGCGATCTTACGCGCCTACTGGCCGGCACCGCCCGCAGCATGCGGCGGATGGAAAAGGTCACTGGACGCAGCGACGACATGATCATCCTTCGCGGGGTTAATGTTTTCCCCACCCAGATCGAAGAGCTGTTGATGCGGATTGATAGCTTGGCCCCGCATTTTCAGATCGAACTGACACGGCCGGACCGCATGGACCAGATGCGCATTCTGACCGAAGTGTCGGACCCTAACATTGGCGCGGATGACCGGGCAGCCGCAGCTGCGAAACTATCGGCGGGGATCAAGCAATCCGTCGGTATCAGCGTAAAGATCGAGGTCGGAGATAAAGGGGCCATTCCCCGATCAGAGGGAAAGGCCGTGCGCATTCTCGACAAGCGGCCAAAAACCTAGCCGCAGGTGATCGCCACAATATTGTCGATCTCGTCCAGCTGAACATTCAACCGGGCGGGATTGAAATCCGTTGTTACAGCATCATTGGGACCATACAGGCGTTTAGGTTCTGGCAGTGCCAGTGAGGAGGCGGCGTCAGACCCGATCAACCCCTGATACGCAGCTGCGTTGCACGTATCCGGCGCGTTTGCTGGGGCGCGGCCCGCTGTCGGGGCGATCGCCGCGCCGCAACCTGCCAACATCAATGCTGCCAATATCGTGTATTTCATGTCCCGTACCTCGCTAAAAAAGTTTCTACTGCACTATCAACCACACGGTCGATTTCGGCGCTACTTACATCCTTGATAACCCCTAAGAGCAGCCGCATCCATAGATCGACCTTACACAACTCACCGAACTGATCCGCCGCCAAGGCGTAATCGTCGATTTCAAGCTCTCCGCGCGCGCACGCACGATCGAAGTAAACGGCCATTTCAGCACGCATCACGGCAGGACCAGATTCGAAAAAACCCTGCCCGATCTCTGGGAACCGCTGTGATTCCGCCACGCAAATACGATAGATTTGCAGGCCGATTTTACTGGTCAGGAAGTTTAGAAAATGCCGCCCCGTCTGCATCAACACCTCACGCGGGGGCGCAGACAGATCAATATTTTCCAGAACAGAACGTGCAAGATGCTCGCACTCGACCTGCGCCACTTCTATGAACAAGATCCGCTTGTCCGGGAAATACTTGTACAACGTCGCTTTGGATACCTCGGCAGCACGGGCGATGTCATCCACACTTGCACCTTCAAAGCCGTCCTTCATGAAGACGGCCCGCGCGCCCTCAAGCACTTGGCTGTATTTGCGCCCACGATGAATGGCGTCTTGGGGGATTGAGGTCAGCGCGGTCATTCAAGCTCCTGCCTATGAAGGCTTACCATATAAACTGGTCAGTTCACTTCCAAGGTCAAAAAGCCAGAATATCATCCTGGTGCCTTCGCTTTGCGCAATCTAGGATGCCTCTATGGCGCGAACCTCATGGACCGAAGAAGAATTCGATATTTGTGTTGCAGACTATTTTGCGATGCTGGATGCCGACGTGGCGGGGACGCCATACGTCAAAGCGGAACACCGCCGTGCACTATTGCCCTTTGTTTCTCACCCTGAGGGGTCCATCGAGAAGCTGCATCAAAATATCAGTGCGATCATGATCGGATTTGGGTTTCCCTTTATCAAGGGCTACAAGCCACTGCCGCACTATAACGCCAAACTGCCGAATGCCGTTGAAAGGTATTTGCAGAAAATGGGTGAACCTGCGTTTGCAAAACCAAAATTGGGCATGGCCGAAGATGCTCCATTGTATCTCGATACGCCCCCCACCCAGCGCAATGCACCGCCGCCCAAAGAGGCCGAGGAATACCTTTCCATCGCGCGCAAATTCGACGTTGCGGCGCGTGATGCTCGGAATCGTGCGTTGGGCCGCGCGGGAGAGGCGCGCGTATTGATGCATGAACGTGCCACCCTGCGCCAACATGGTGCGCCTGAGCTGGCAAAGCGCGTGCGCTGGGTTTCGGACAAAGATGGTGATGGTGCCGGATATGATATTGCCAGTTTTGAGCCGGATGGCAGCCCCCGGCTGATCGAAGTGAAAACCACAACCGGCTGGGATAGGACACCGTTCCACATATCGCGTAACGAACTCGCTGTTGCAGATCGTGAACGCGCGCATTGGCGGCTGATGCGGATATATGACTTCGCCCGCAGACCACGCGCGTTCGTACTATTCCCGCCACTGGACGCCCATGTCAGCCTTACCGCCACCAGCTTTCAGGCCGATTTTCACTAGCGTCCGAGATATCACCAAGCTATCTGTAACAAATGCTTGCGATCTTCCTCAAAACGCTCCCCTTTTTCGCCCTGATCGGTCTGGGCTTTTGGGCCGGCCGAACAAAATTCTTCACGGCAGAGGCGACAGCGTATCTGACGAAATTCGTTTTCTACTTTGCTCTCTCTGCAATGTTGTTCCGGTTTTCCGCAAACCTGTCGCTGGCCGATGTCTGGAACGGGCGACTGGTGGCGGCCTATCTGTGGGGGACTGCATTTGTCTACGGAATTGCGACCATTGTCTGCTACGTCAGGGGCCTGAGCATCGAAGTAACCGCCATTGAGGCGCAGTGCGCGGTGATCGGCAATGTCGGGTTTCTCGGCGTGCCGATGCTGACTCTGCTTCTTGGGCCTGAGGCAATTGGTCCGGTCATGCTTGCGTTGGCCGTGGATCTGATCGTTTTCTCGTCGCTCATCGTCATTCTGATCACCGGATCGCGTGATGGTCGCATGAGCCTGCGCATCCTGCGCACTGTCGGGATGGGGTTGATCCGTAATCCGATGATTGTTGCGATTACCTTGGGTCTTGCCTGGTCCGGTCTCAAAATTCCGATCCCAGACCCTATGAACGAATTCTTGGCCCTTCTTGGTGCAGCCGCCACACCCGGAGCCTTATTTGCCATCGGCGCGTCTCTCGCCTCAAAATCTGCCGAACGGCTGTCGGTCGCGGGCTGGTTGAGCTTTTGTAAACTGGTGCTGCACCCGCTGTTTGTGGCGTTCGCCTGCTTTGCTCTTTTCAAGGTCGATCCCTACCAAGCTTCGGTGATTATATCCGCTGCTGCACTGCCTGTGGCTGGCAATGTGTATATGCTGGCGCAGCACTACGGGGTCGCCCCACAGCGCGTGTCGGCGGCCATACTGGTTTCAACTGCGATCAGCATCATCAGCGTTAGCCTTTGGATCGGATGGGTTACAAAAGCCGCCGTCGGCGTTTGATACAGACAACTCTTGCCCAACGCGCTTGCGCTGGTTAGCCATGGGCAACCCCGAAAAGGAGACCCTCCATGGAAACCCTCTCATCCAATGCATGCTTTGGCGGTACCCAGCATGTGATCAAACATACGTCCAAAGCATGTAACTGCGATATGACTTTTGCCCTGTTCCTGCCCGCAGAGGCGCAGGATGGTCCCGTACCTGTGCTTTGGTTTCTCTCTGGTCTGACCTGCACCCACGAAAACGCGATGGTTAAAGCCGGCGCACAGGGGTGGGCAGCCGAGCAGGGCATAGCGCTGGTATTCCCTGACACATCCCCTCGCGGTGAAGATGTCGCCAATGACGAAGCTTATGATCTAGGCCAAGGCGCCGGTTTCTACGTCAACGCAACACAGCAACCGTGGAAACCACATTTTCAAATGTGGACCTACATTGCGGACGAACTGCCTGCGCTACTGGCCGAAAACTTTCCATTGGACATGGACCGTCAGGCAATCTCCGGTCACTCCATGGGCGGGCACGGTGCACTCACGCTGGCGATGTCTTTGCCAGGGCGATTCAAATCCGTTTCTGCGTTCGCACCAATCGCGCATCCCACAAACAGTGACTGGGGCCGCAAACAGCTTACCGCATATTTGGGATCGGAGGAGGGCGATTGGGCCGCCCATGACGCCAGCCTTTTGATGCAAGAGAAGGGCTTTGATGGACCAATTCTGGTAGATCAGGGGACCGATGACCAGTTTCTTGACCTGCTGATGCCAGAGGCGCTGAGCAGTGCAATGGCCAAGCGCCGACAGAACGGCGTCTTCCGTATGCAAGCGGGCTATGATCACAGTTACTTCTTCATCTCCACCTTCATGGAAGATCACGTCACCTTCCACGCAGATGCGCTGTGGTCTGCATGACCGCAATATATATCGACGCTGATGCCTGCCCCGTCAAAGAAGAAGCGGAGCGGGTCATAACACGCCACAAACTAAAGATGTATGTCGTATCTAACGGCGGCCTTCGGCCTTCGCAAAACCCTTATGTAGAGACTGTTATTGTCCCTGACGGCCCTGACGTGGCGGATATGTGGATTGCTGACCGCGCAGGGCGCGGCGATGTCGTTGTGACAGGGGATATCCCGCTTGCAGCGAAGTGCGTCGAAGCCGGTGCACGTGTAATCAAGCACAACGGCGAAGCGCTGACACAGGCGAATATCGGCAACGTATTGGCGACCCGTGATCTTATGACGGACTTGCGCGCCGCTGATCCATTCAGACAGGGCGGCGGCAAGGGCTTTACAAAAGCTGACCGCTCTCGCTTTCTGGAAGCGCTGGAACGTGAAATCAGAGCTGCACAAAAGCTGACATAAACGGGTTGCCGAAAACTCCGACACCCGCTGAGAGGATAAAGCATGACACCAAAGGCCGTGATCTTTGATATCGGCAACGTGTTGATTGAATGGCAGCCAGAGCGTTTCTTCGATGCCGAGATCGGCACTGAAAACCGCCGCGCCCTTTTTGCCACCATCGATCTGCACGCCATGAATGACCGCGTTGATAGGGGCGAGAATTTTTCCGCCGTTTTAGCAGAAACCGCAGCAAAACACCCTGAGCGTCAGGCCGAGCTTAAAATATGGCATGACCGCTGGCTGGATATTGCAAGTCCGGCGATTGATCATTCAGTCCGATTGATGGCCGCATTAAAACAACGTGAAGTACCGGTGTTCTCGCTTACCAATTTCGGCATCGAAACCTATGCTTTGGCTGCCACTTCTTACCATTTTCTGCGGGCTTTTGACCTCGACTTTATCTCTGGTCACATGGGGGTCATTAAACCGGATACGCGTATCTATGAAATGGTCGAAGAAGGTTCGGGCCTGAGCGGGGATTCGCTTTTGTTCACTGATGACCGCGCTGAAAACATCGCTGCAGCGGCGGCACGTGGATGGCAGACGCATTTATTTGAAGGATCACAAGGCTGGGCAGACCGCCTCGTGGCAGCAGGGCTTCTTACGCAGGAGGAGGCACAATGACCGATATTCCTTTCATCCCTTTTGAAGCAGGTGAAAAGCTGCTCGACTGGATTGCTCTGACCGATGCGCTGGCCGAAGGTCACAACCTGCCCAAGGCAGAGATCGGGGACACGTTCCTATACCGCGATCCAGACACGCTGCTAAGCCGTGCCGCGTGGATTGACGGGATGGGCATGGCTGTGAAGTCAGCCACTGTGTTTCCCGGCAACAGCTCAAAGGGCAAGCCGAATATCAACGGTGGTGTCAGCCTTTATTCGGATACCGATGGCACGCTGGAAGCGATCATCGACTTTCATCTGGTCACTAAATGGAAAACTGCTGGTGACAGTCTCTTGGCCGCGCGCCGCCTTGCACGCCCGGATTCCACACATATCCTGCTGGTCGGTGCAGGCACGGTCGCACGGTCTTTGTATGATGCCTATTCTGCGGCCTTCCCGAAGGCGCAGTTCACAGTCTGGAGCCGCACGCGCGCGTCTTCCGAAGCCTTGGTCGACATGCGGCCCGATGTGACCATCGCTGACGATCTGGAAAGCGCCGTGAGGCAGGCAGATATCATCGGCAGCGCCACCATGGCGACCGAGCCAGTGATTAAAGGGGCGTGGCTGCAACCGGGCCAGCACCTTGACCTGATCGGCGCCTACCGCCCTGACATGCGCGAAGTAGATGACGAAGCCTTACGCCGCGCACGCCTGTTTGTTGACAGTTTCGATACCACCGTTGGCCATATTGGCGAGATCAAGATCCCGCTGGAGACCGGTGCTATCATGCGCGAAGACATCATTGCAGACTACTACGATCTTGCCGCCTTTACCCGTTCGTCGAATGAAGAAATCACGATCTGCAAGAATGGTGGCGGCGCACATCTGGACCTGATGACCAGTCGCTATATCCTTAAGCAGTGGCGTGCCGCCGGATGATTTGGCTGCTCGTTCTGGGGGTTCTGGCCGCCGTTGTGGCCACCCCTTTTGTGATAGAGCATTCTCGATCAGTGATGAGCGATGGTCGCAGGGGTTCTGCCCCCGGGCGGTTTGTCGAGCTTGGTCAGGGCGTCGCGCATTACCATCTGGCTGGTCCTGCAACAGGACCGCTTGTGGTGTGCGTCCATGGCCTGACCACACCCAGCTTCGTTTGGGCGCCGCTGACCAAAGGGCTTGTGGCGCTGGGATTTAGGGTCTTGGTGTATGACCTTTACGGGCGCGGTTTCTCCGACCGGCCAGAGGGGCTGCACGATAAGGCCTTCTTCAACCGCCAATTGGACGATCTACTAAGCCATCTTGATATTGATGAGCCTTTCCACCTGATCGGCTATTCAATGGGCGGCGCCATTGCGGCAGGGTTTGCCGCCACCTATCCCGCCCGTGTGAGGCGGCTGGTACTACTGGCCTCTGCTGGCATGACGATACGTGACACACCGCGGCTGCGCTTCATACGCACGCGCGGTAAGGCCGGAAAATGGCTGATGCTTGCCGCCTTTCCAATTCAGATGCGCCGCGGCATCCGCGCCGAACAGACAGCCCAGATTGTCCCGCCGGAAATCATCGAAGGACAAGAAGCGCAGCTTATTTTTCAGGGATTCATCCCTGCTGTCATGTCCAGCTTGCGTGGTATCCTTGCCAAACCAATGGAGGGTGAGCATATGGCACTGCGGCGTATCGGGTTACCTGTACTGGCAATTTGGGGTGCTGAAGACGGCGTCATCCCTGCCAGCGCCATGGGGCAACTGGCGGCTTGGAACCGCGATGTGACACATGAAGTGATCGAGGATGCAGGCCATGGCCTGCCCTACACCCACACCGAAGCCGTTCTCACGCTGATCGCAGGTTTTTTGCCTGCCCCTGATTCCGATGATTGGGGCCATGACACCTAGAATTAGGCCGCTGCAAGGCGCACTGGCTTCTCTCGCACCGGTAGATGCACGATGGCGCTGAATGCCCCGACAGCGACACCAATCCACCAAACAGTCGTATAAGTACCGTAGGCATCGTACATCCGTCCACCAAGCCACACACCTGCAAAGCTACCTAACTGGTGACTGAAAAAGATGATCCCGTAAAGCGTACCCATATAACGCAGCCCGTAGATATGCGCGATCAGCCCCGATGTCAACGGCACCGTGGCAAGCCAAAGCGACCCCATTGCAACTGAGAAGATGATGACACTCATCGGCGTGATCGGCAGCATAATGAAAACCGCCGCAATGATTGTGCGGCCTGTGTAAATACCAGCCAGTAAGTATTTTTTAGAATACCGCTTACCAGCCCAGCCAGCCAACAGCGTACCAGCCACATTCGCGGCCCCGATCAGCGATATCGCGACAGCGCCCAGCGCCGAGGTCGTTGTGATGCCAATATTGTGCAGCACACCACCAGCAAGGATCGGACCGCACATTTCAGTGACGAAAGCAGGGAAATGCGCCGTGATAAAGGCCAGCTGATAGCCGCAAGAAAAGAAGCCAAGAAAAATCAGCGTATAGCTTGGGTCTTTGAAAGCGCGCAGCAGGATGGTGCCCATCGCTTCTTCCAGCTCTGCGCGGTCGGCTTGAACAGGGGCACGCATGAAAGGCAGCGTCAGGATCATTGACAGGATTGCTGCCGCAAAGACGATGAACACCGACTGCCAGCTCATCATGCCCAGCAACCATTCAGCCAGAGGTGCGCCGAATATCTGGCCCGCACTACCCGCTGCTGTCACAACTGCCAGCGACATTGATCGATTGTCGTCAGATGCCGCGCGGCCCACAACCGCCAAGATCACACCAAAGCCCGTGCCAGCGATGCCAAACCCGACAAGCCACGCGTAAGTCTGGTGCGCAATCGGAGTGTCTGAGCCAGCCGACAGGATCAAGCCCAGTGCATAGATCACAGCCCCGATAATAATAGCCTTACGATCGCCGATCTTCTCTGCCATCGCACCGAAAAATGGTTGCCCGATACCCCATGCAAGGTTCTGGATCGCAATCGCGAGCGAGAATTCAGCGCGCAACCAACCGTATTCCTCAGCGATGGGAATCTGGAACACGCCAAAAGAGGCGCGGATCGCAAAGCTCACCATGATTATGACGCAACCCACAATCAATACAGGCGAGAACAGAGGTGATTTTTCCAAGGTGTGTCTCCGCTATAATCGCGCAAGATTGCGCAACCGTGCTGCCCCCGTCAATCAGCCGATTGTATGCACACACTTTTCAACCGCGCCGCATGGCGATAGGGATTTGTCCATGACAAGCCTCAGCACCCTATACGACCAGATGATCACCGACGGCACCCTGCGCCCGGACCCTGCCCAAGTAGCGGTCCTGCCAGAGTTTGACCGCATTCGCGAAGCACTATTGCAGCCTGTAAAGAAGGGGCTGTTCCGCAAAGCGCCAGAACCACCAAAGGGTCTTTATCTCTGGGGCGGTGTCGGTCGCGGAAAATCCATGATCATGGATCTTTTTGTAAATACCCTCGACGGTATTCCCGCGCGCCGCGTGCATTTCCATGCGTTCATGCAAGAAATCCACAGCGCTATGCACGAGGCACGCAAGACAGGCGTAGATGATGCCATTGCTCCGGTTGCGAAAGCAGTGAGCAGTTCGGTCAAGTTGCTGGCCTTTGACGAAATGCAGATCACAGACATCACCGACGCGATGATTGTAGGGCGCCTGTTTCAGGCGCTTTTTGCTGACGGTGTCGTTGTTATCACCACGTCAAACCGGATACCGGATGACCTGTATAAAGACGGTCTGAACCGTGATCTTTTTGTGCCTTTCATCGAACTGATCAAAGAAAAGATGGTCGTGCATGAATTGGTGAGCCCGACCGATTACCGACAGGACCGGTTGGCCGGCAGTCCGGTGTATTTCACCCCGGTCAATGCCGATAGCCGCGAAGCAATGGATGCCGTCTGGCGCGATCTTACGGGCGGCGACGCAGGGCCGCTTACGCTGCGCGTGAAAGGCCGCGATGTCGTTATACCGATGTTCCGTAACGGGATCGGGCGCGCACGCTTTCACGCCCTGTGCGGTCAGCCGCTTGGCCCAGCCGACTATCTGGCTGTCGCCGAGGCGCTCAAGGTTCTGATGCTTGATGACATCCCTTCGCTGGGCCGTAGTAATTTTAATGAGGCAAAGCGCTTTGTCACGCTGATCGATGCGCTTTATGAGGCGCGCGTGCGTCTTATCTGCTCGGCGGCGGCCAAACCAGAAATGCTATATCTGGAAGGTGAAGGCACGTTTGAATTTGAGCGCACCGCGTCACGCCTTCGCGAGATGCAAAGCGAGGATTGGGGCGAGACTTAGTCGGTCCCAGCCGCGCCAATCAGTACTGACGCGCCAAGACGCGTCACATCGTCAGTATATGCTTCGGGGTGATAGGGCGCTTTCTGGCCCATCAGGCTCCACGCGCCCAAAGCCATAATGCCAAGCGCGACGGCGCTGGCGATCAGTTGCCTCACCAGCGCGGATTTAGGCACAGAAGACGTTTGCTTTTTCTCGGTAATTTTGTCCATGCTCAAGCCTCGATTTTGCGGTTCAGCGCGAAAATTGCGCCGTCCGTTTTAAAGCTGACATAGGAGACTGTTTGATCAATGGTCAATGAGGCCGAGCGCTTATCTAGTGGGCGCTAGCTATTATACCGCAAGATGTTGCCTGCAAGATACAGCGAACCACAGATCAACACACGCGCTTGAGGCTCCTGCGCGACGATTTCCTTAAGCGCTGAAACAACATCCAAAGCCTGTGTTGCGTTCATACCAACCGCGTGCGCCGCAGCGGCAGTGGTTTCTGCAGGAAGGGTCGCCGCTTCGCCCGGAATAGAGACCGCATGCAGACCAGCCACATGTGGCGCAAGCGGGTCCAGATAACCTTTGATATCCTTGGTATTGAGCATGCCGCAGATCAAATAGGTCGGCACTTTTGGCAGTTCGGCCAACAAGGCCGCAATCGCGTGACCTGCTGCGGGGTTGTGCCCGCCATCCAGCCATAGTTCTGACTGCCCTGCCGCCTCTACCAACGGGCCATGCCTGAGGCGCTGCATCCGCGCCGGCCATTGCGCTTGCGTCACAGCACCCTCACAGGCAGCGGCGTCAAATCCCAAAGCGCGCAATGTGGCAATCGCTCCGCCTGCATTTTGAACCTGATGAAGGCCCGGAAGGTTGGGAAGCGGCAAATCAAGTAGGCCCTGCTCGTCCTGATAGATCATGCGCCCTGCTTCGCGGTGCGCATGCCATTGCTGGCCGTAAATGCTGAGTGGCGCCAAGTTACGGGCGGCGACGGCTTCGATTACTTCCAGACCAGCCTCTTGCTGCGGACCAACAATGCACGGCACACGCCGCTTGATTATGCCTGCTTTTTCGTCGGCGATTTCAGCCAGCGTTTCCCCGAGGTATTGCTGGTGATCAAGGTCAACCGGCGTGATCACCGTGGCCACTGGTGCACCAACCACGTTGGTCGCGTCCAGACGCCCGCCCAAGCCAACCTCTAACAACGTATAATCTGCGGGCGTGCGGGAGAACGCCAGCAGGGCTGCGCAGGTGGTAATCTCGAAGTAGGTGATGTTTTCGCCGCCGTTGGCAGCATAGCATTCGTCCAGAACCTCTGTCAGCGCCTCTTCGGTGATGAGCGTTCCAGCCAGCCGAATACGTTCATGAAAGCGCGCAAGGTGCGGCGACGTGTAAGCGTGCACAGTCTTTCCAGCCGCCTCTAGCCCCGCCCGGATCATCGCCTGCGTAGAGCCTTTGCCATTGGTACCTGCGATGTGAATAACCGGTGGCAGCTTGTCCTGAGGATTCCCCAACGCCTCCAGCAGACGCAGCATCCTGTCCAATGTCAGATCAATAATCTTTGGATGAAGCGCCATCATCCGTTCAAGGATCACGTCAGAGGATGCGGAGGTCATACAGAAACATCTTTCTAAGAGAGCGCTGAGAGCAAAGACTAGATCGCGTCACTGACGAACGAGACATCACCCCATCCTTTTGCTTACGGCCAACCCCGAAATTACTTTGAAGGCTTCGCGGTCTTTTCTTCCGTCTCGACTGGCGACAATTCGTGGGGAACTTCGGCAGGCGCAGGCAGATCACCACGCACGGCAGGGGGCATGCCCATCAACATACGCGTAATTGTGATCAGTTCATCACGCATTTGCGGACGCGGTGTTACGCGGTCAAGCATACCATGCTCCAGCAAATATTCGGCGCGCTGAAAGCCCTCGGGCAGCTTTTCGCGGATGGTCTGTTCGATCACGCGGGGACCCGCAAAACAGATAAGCGCGTTCGGTTCGGCGATGTGGACGTCACCCAACATCGCGTAGCTTGCTGTGACACCGCCCGTGGTCGGATGCGTCAGTACAACGATATAAGGCAGGTCCGCTTCCTTTAGCATTTGCACCGCGACAGTTGTGCGCGGCATTTGCATCAAGCTCAAAATGCCTTCTTGCATGCGCGCGCCACCCGCGGCCGAGAAAAGGATCAGCGGCCGTTTCAGTTTCACCGCTTCTTCGGCAGCAGCGATGATTGCGTTGCCGACATACATGCCCATGGACCCAGCCATAAAGCTGAAATCCTGTGCGCAAGCGACGATCGGCGTGCGCCCGATCTCACCGGACGCGACCAGCATCGCCTCGGCCTCTTCGGTCTGCTTTTGCGCTGCGCGCAAGCGGTCTGGGTATTTCTTCTGGTCACGGAACTGGAGCGGATCAACAGTTGGTGCAGGCACCTTCACTTCGTTGAAGATACCGCCATCAAACAGCGCCGCAAAACGATTGCGCGGAGAGATGTGCATATGGTGGCCGCAATTGGTGCAGACGTTCAGATTGTCACTAACTTCACGGTGAAACAGCATCGTGCCGCATTCATCGCATTTCGTCCAAAGGTTTTCCGGCGTTTCGCGGCGCGAAAAGATCGAGTTGATCCGTGGACGGACGTAGTTGTTGATCCAGTTCATTACAGCGCCTCGTTACGTTACGTTTCCCTTCAAATAAGGGCCTCGCGCGGGAATTGCAATCAGCGGCGCAAGGCCAGCCGTGCAGCCAGCCAGCTGACAAACATCATTGCGAAATCTACCGGCATCCAAGCGCGCACCTCAGCCACATCATTCATCCCAAAAGGTGTATGCCACAGGGCCAACCCACCCAAACTGTCTGGCAACGAAGCAATCAACAGCGCCGAAATATTGTTAAAGAAATGAACCGCCAAAGCTGGCCCAAGTGAGCCTGACCGCGCCGTCAAATCTGCCATCAGCAATCCGAATACGCCTGCCCAAACCGTGATCATGACGGCGTTTTCGCCTGCCTCTGCCGGCTGGTAATGGCCGATCGCGAACAGCACAGATGGGACAACCATCCACACTAAAGGAGAGCGGAAGCGCGCGCCAAGCTGCTGCTGTAGATAGCCCCTGAAAAAGATCTCTTCGGCGCTGATCTGCACAAAGACAGCCACCAACGACAGTGGCAGCAACATCATCCACAAACCCGCTGACATGTTAGCGACCATCGGCGCACCGAACCCGTACGGGGGTAGCACCATCAGCGTCAGCCCCAGTATAACGAGGGTTCCAAACACACGAAAAAACTGTGGCACAGCAAGGACCAGCGGCCCAATGACACTCAGCATGTCACGTTGGTGCAAAAGCTTCACCACAATGAACACACTGGCGGTGATCAACCCGAAGCTGACCAACAGAATATACATGGCAAGGGGCGTGCTGCCAGAGATCAACTCTGCCTCAAACGCAGGACGATAGCGTGTCAGTTCGGACAATGCCTGATTAAAGAACAATGCAAGCAGGATGTAGAGGGCAACCATTGCCACGATTCCGGCAACCGTGCGCCAAATTTCCGCACGCGGAGCAGCTGCAACTGTATGAATACAGTGGGCCCGATAGTCGGGAAGCAAGCGCATTAGTCGCCTTCCTTTTGACTGTCGCGCGGTATTTCTATCCGGGCGTCACGGATCACTTCAGCTGCGCCAGTCAAATGCCCTGCAACGGTCCTGAGCAGGCTAAGCAGGACGGCTTTGTCATTCTCGATAACAGACCGGTATTGCTCTGCGCCAAAGCGCAAAAAGCGGGCGTCTTCCAGCGCTCTGAGCGTCATCTGTCTCGGCTCATGCAAAATGACAGCGAGGTCCCCTATTACGCGGCCAGGTTCTACGGTTGAGATATGCTGGGCATTGTTCTCTTTATCCAGATACGAAAGCTCCGCCTTGCCGGACAGGCAGAGGTAAGCCGCATCCGGAGGATCACCTGTGTTGAAAATTACAGTACCGGCGGGTGCGTCATACCACTGCGCGGTAAATGCCAGAAGGCGCTGCGCACGGGCTTCCAACGCGCCAAAAAGCGGGTTGCGCTGCAGAAGGGTCAACTTGCGCCGCAGATCGTCAGAAACGCTATCGGCTCCATCAGGGCCTTCGCTACTTGCTGCCCCGTCAATACGTCCATGGCTGATTTCCACGTACATGTCGTAGCTCTCAGGAGTTTTGAAGTTGTCATCCAGAAAGATCAGCGTTGTTTCGGGCATAAGATCACGCAAACGGTCGCGGGTACGCCCCAGATCGCTACCCGCCAGTGCCTGATCAAAGACAAATACATCAGGCCGCTTCATGGCCGCACGGGTAAATGCCGCGCGTTCCTGAATAGACTGGGGTAAATTAGTGCCTCCGATTGCAGTCGGAATATCGAAAACATTTGTGGCCACTTGCGCACGAAGCTTATGAGCCCGCAGAACATCCGAAGCCACATCCATCACCAGATCGGCCTGCATCCCTGCCATGGAAGAGATACGGCCATAGATCATGTTCTCAAGCAAGGTCAGCCGCGGCAGGTAATTTTCCGGCGTGATTGGCACAAACATGTCTTCCGCCATTGCCCGCAGTTCGGCCCCGCGACTGCGGCGGAGAGCCAGAATTTCTTCCTTGAAGCTTTCGGGAAAGGCGGGGCCAATCTGCTCGGCGGTGAAGGCGAATGGCACCGTAAGCAGCAGTGCAAACTCTTCCTCGGTTAATGCGCCGTCGCCCCGGCTCCGGCGGCGGTTCGCGATATCGACCAGTTGCTCGTACAGTTCTTCATCAATGTTGAGCGCGGTGAACAAGGGGTGGTTGGTGCCATCCATGCCGAATGTCTGGTGCAGTGTTTCGACAAGCGTCTGTGAGATGGCGATACCCTGCTCGGCAAGACCATGCTCGGCGATCATGCCGATAAATATCTTTTCGGCGACCAGCCCCTGCTGGCTAATTTCGCGACGTGGTGCAGCGAACAAAAGATTGCCGCCCAGCGGAATAGTTGGATTGAATTTTTCAGGGTCGAAACGATAAATGGCGCGATCAAGATTGCGTTCTTTGAGTGTCTCGAACACCTCTTCGCGCAAACCTACAATCGCCTCCGCTAGATCGGCGTGGGTTTCAGCGTCGATACGCGTACCCAACATCCCGCGAATAATCCCCTCGTCTGTGTTCAAAACTCGGCTCAGCTCGAACCACCACGCGTCTACGTCCTCACGCGTGTCGAGACCCGCTAAGGCAGGATCAAGCCAATCCGCCCGCAAACTATCAAGACTGTTGCCAGACCGGCGCGCCTCAATGCCTTCGCGGTCCCGGTGATCGGGATCCCACAACACCGTCTTGGGCGACGTCCGAAGGGACATCAGCAGGTTGTCTCCGATTGAGCCATAAAAGAGGTATGGATGCGCCTGCACATAGCCGATTCGCGCTGCAATCACCGCCTGGTGCAACGTGGCTATATTTTTGCCGCCCATGATGACAGTGCCACGCGTCGGCATGACTTCACGGGTCAGTAGCTCCGCCAATGCGCGCCGCTCGGCAACAGAAGATACCTTGATCGCGACCTGCGCGCCCTTGGGAATATCAAGCGTCAGATCATCCAGCACCGGCGTGCCGTTCTCACTGCGCACAAATACATGAGATATCTTGATGTCACCCTTCAGGTGCGGAATTTCATCTGGCGCGCCTTCGAACAGCTCCTCATCGATAATCCCTGCAGGATCGAACCGCTCTGTTACCACTTCCCACCGCAGCGCCATGTCCTGCGTTTGGTTGTAATATGTCAGAAGCTCTTTCCATGGGCTGCTCAGATCTTTGTAGGCAGCAAGGGCAGCAACAAGAGCACCAACAGTAATATCGCCGCGGATCGCCAGAATACCGCCCACCAAATAGAAGAAGAACGGGGTCAGTTGCGTGATGAAGTTGTTCAGAAACTTCATGAAGAATTTTTTCTGGTAGATCCTGAAGCGGATATCAAACAGACGGCCCAACCGGTCCGTAAAACCCGCCAGTCGGAATCGCCAGCCGCCATTTGTCCGCAAATCCGTGATGCCCGCAGCTGTCTCGCCGATCTCTGCAGAAAGAAGGCGTACTTCCTTGATCCTGTCCTTGTTCAGCAAGTTGATCTGGCGCTGCAACATCGGGATGACATAGGCCTGCAACGGGATCAATGCGATCCCCGCCAACCCGAACCAGAACGATTGCAGGAACAAGAAGATCAGGATGATCAGCATCTGACCGGCCTGAAAAACGGGCTGGGCGATAAAATCCCCCATTAGCCCGCCCATCGGCTCCGCCTCGGAGGTAACCATGCTCACCAGCTCACCCTGCGAGGTGTCTTGGAAATACCGCTTTGGAAAGCGCATCATCCGTGAGATTAGGCTATAGCGAAACCGCCGCAAAAGCCGCTCTGCCGTGACGCCCTTCATTGTATTGAGCCGCATCTTCAGCAACCCGTGCACAAGCACTGCGACCAGATACGCAATACATAGACCCGTCAGAAACTGGATCTGGCTTAGCTCATACCCATAAAGGTTGATGACTGGATCATCGGCACCAATGGCGTCGTTGATGATCCTTTTGGGCAGTTCCAGCGACACATAGAGAAACGGAAAGGTGAAGAGCGTGAAACCGAGCAATACCAACTGCTCTCGCTTTGAATACTTCCAGATAAAGGCAAACAGGCTGCTGTCCATGGGCGGGCTTTCGATCGGGAAGTGCTTTCCTATCCTAGGGGCTGCCCCCCCGCAAGACAACGTATGAAGGCGATGCAAATGCTTGCAGCAGGGCCGTTGCATGATTATGCCGTTGTCAAACAAATCTTAAGGGAGCGCAGCCTGATGTCTACCAACAACCGTTTCGACAAGTCCAAACTGCCAAGCCGCCATGTGACAGAAGGGCCCGCGCGCGCGCCGCACCGCTCCTACTATTACGCGATGGGCATGACAGAGGAAGAAATCCACCAGCCTTTGGTGGGTGTTGCCACCTGCTGGAACGAGGCGGCGCCTTGTAACATCGCGCTGAACCGTCAGGCCCAATCGGTCAAGATCGGTGTCAGAGAAGAACAGGGCACGCCCCGTGAATTCACCACCATCACCGTCACAGACGGCATCGCCATGGGTCATGAGGGTATGCGCTCCTCCCTGGCGTCACGCGAAGCGATTGCCGATACGGTTGAACTGACCATGCGCGGCCACTGCTATGACGCGCTTGTCGGTCTGGCCGGCTGCGATAAATCACTGCCGGGCATGATGATGGCGATGATCCGTCTCAATGTGCCATCGGTATTCATGTACGGCGGTTCAATCCTGCCGGGCAAAGCACCCAAAGGCGCAGATGTGCCAGCATCTTTTGCAGACCGCGACCTGACAGTTCAGGACATGTTCGAAGCGGTTGGTAACTGGCAGGGCGGCACCATGTCTGAAGCGGCCCTTGATGTGCTTGAACGCGTTGCCTGCCCGTCTGCCGGTGCATGTGGCGGCCAATTCACAGCCAACACAATGGCCTGTGTGTCCGAGGCGATCGGCCTTGCGCTACCTAACTCGTCCGGCGCGCCTGCCCCGTATGAGAGCCGTGATGAATACGCCATTGCTTCCGGCAAGGCCGTGATGAATCTGATTGAAAAGAACATCCGCGCACGCGACATCTGCACGCGTCAGGCGTTCGAAAACGCGGCACGCATCGTTGCCTGTACAGGCGGTTCGACCAACGCAGGCCTCCACCTGCCAGCAATGGCACATGAGGCTGGCATCGAATTCTTCCTTGAAGATGTTTGTGACATCTTCCGCGACACACCTCACTTTGTTGATATGAAGCCCGGTGGCGCCTATGTTGCCAAAGACCTTTATGAAGCTGGCGGCGTACCGGTCGTCATGCGCGAGCTGCGCAAAGCGGGTCTGATCCACGAAGACTGCATGACCGTGACCGGCTATTCAATGGGCGAAGAGCTGGACAAGATCGCGCGCGAGGCGGACGGCAAAGTGATCCACGCGATCACCGACCCGATCAGCAAGACGGGCGGCGTTGTTGGCCTCAAAGGCAATCTGGCACCTGAGGGCGCGATTGTGAAAATCGCCGGCATGAGCGAGGACGACATTGTCTTTACAGGCCCAGCGCTGGTGTTCGAATGTGAACAGGACGCGTTTGAAGCCGTACAGAACCGCACCTATTCTGAAGGCGACGTTTTTGTCATCCGCAATGAAGGGCCACGCGGCGGTCCAGGCATGCGCGAAATGCTGGCCACAACTGCGGCACTGTCGGGTCAGGGAATGGGCAAGAAGGTCGCACTTATTACCGATGGCCGCTTCTCTGGTGCGACGCGTGGTTTCTGCGTCGGCCATGTTGGCCCGGAGGCAGCAATGGGCGGTCCGATTGGTCTGCTGAAGAACGGCGACATGATCACGTTGAACGCAATCACCGGGTCGATATCTGTCGATCTGACAGACGATGAGCTGGCCGAACGTAAGGCAGCGTGGGAAGGCCCGCGCGAGACCCTCTATGCCTCTGGTGCGCTGTGGAAATATGCACAACTGGTAGGCCCAACTTATCTTGGCGCTGTAACGCACCCGGGAGCCAAGAAAGAGCGGCATGACTACATGGACCTCTAAACATCTCGTCACGCTCGGCTTTGTAGGGGCGCTGGGCGCTTGTGATGTTGCGGACAGTGGTAGCACTCTGCTGGCGGGCCTTACCCCGCCGGCAGACACTGCCCTGCCTGCGGTCCCCCTAAAGCAAGCCCTGATGATGAGGGGCAAGGTTACGTTGGTTCCGCCAGACGGCTATTGCATTGATCCCGAAAGCCTTAATCAAAGCTTTGCACTTTTGGCACGGTGCGATGCGCTAGGGGCATCCACCGGAGGGTCCGGTGCGCCTGTCGGTTTGATGACAGTCAGCCTTACCCGCACCGGTAATCAGAAGCAGCCTCCGACCGCAGAGGAATTCACTGCCGCCGCCGGTCTGGCTGCTCCGGAAAGTGCGAAAAAGCATGCCTCCGGCGTGATTTTCAGAACAAGCGGCACGCCTCCTGCCGATGATCTGTCGTCAACGCACTGGCGGGCTGTGTCTACGGTTGGCGAATTCACCATGGGCGCCGCGTTGTTCGGCCCTGATGGCCGACGGGCCGTGTCTGCCGAAGGTGCTGAGGTTTTGCAGGAAATGATCCAGCGAACCACCGACAAGACCAAGGCAGGCTAGAGACTGCATCGAAGGCTATGACCACGCTTGCGTGACACCGCCGATGCGTGGCATCTTGGTACAAATGCGTAGGTGTTCAGCCAAATGACACTATCATGCGCCATAAAAATGCAGTGAGCAGCAGGGCAGAGATAATGGCCAAAATTGGCGGAAACCTATTGGATGCGGCTTTCTACAGTCGGGCAGTTGCCAAATGGGCGCGAAATGCGCGCATGGCGCGTTCCGCGGATCTTACGGGCCTGCGGCGGCAACGCAATCGTGCGCGTCAACTCAAGGCGCATCTAGATGAACTGATCCACATCGCGGATGAGCGCCTGGCCTTGCCGCTAGAAGGTTCCACCAGCTTTCCAAAGCCACATAATGCGGATTGGGCGTGGCGCCCTGAATTGTGGCGCGGACCTTTGCCGAACCCTGGTCTTTCGTCGGTCCAGAACCGTGCCATGCTCGGGAATGAGGTCACCTTGTTCCACGATTGCGAATTCTCCGAACTGACCCTGCGACAGCTCCGCAATCTACGCGCGCAGGATTTGGCCCCTTACGGGCTGCGCATGGATGTGTTCCGGTTTGATGGCTCATTCCTTTCCCTTGTCGTCGATCTTCCTTCGGAAGGGGTCGAGGGGTTGAAAAGGACACATCTCATCCGGATGGACGTGATTGTGGAGCTGGAAAAAGACATCGAAATCTTTGCACGCCTCAATATCAAGAATGGTCCCAATACCGAACAGATCGTACGCGAACTGGATCTTTCGCAAGATCAGATCATTGTTGAATTTGATCTGGCATATTCCACCCTGAACGAGCGACGCATTGAAGGTGCATGGATCGATCTGATCTTTGAGGGCCCCGAGATGAATCAGGTTGTGCTGCGAGATTTAACGTTCTCCCGGCGACCACGCGCCCAGATTTAAAGACAGTTTTAGGTCCGCAGGCGGGCCATGGAGGATACGATGACCAAGCTTTTGCTGACCAAAACCAAAATGAGTCAAGGCGTTTGGGAAGGGTTGCTGACCGGCGCAGATAAAGGCACGCATCCCAAGATCACTGTCACGCATCAGGGCACCGCGGTGCCAGATGTCAGCGTAACGCCCTTGGAAAATGACGAAGGTCACGCCCTGCGTGTTCCGATCCCCCCAGAAGCCGTCTCGGACGGGATGCAGACGCTTTTGATTGCAGACGCCGATACCGACAGACAGCTGGGATCGATAACGCTCATTGCCGGTGAGGCGCTGGGGGATGACATGCGCGTCGAAGTAGACTTGCTGCGCGCGGAGCTTGATATGCTCAAGCGCGCATTTCGCCGCCATTGCCTTGAAACGAGCTAACGCAACATTCCTCTTACAATCGGTCATACTCCTGTTCCACGCTGTCCTGCAAATAGTGAGGCAGCGCAAACTACCTTCAGTTTTTCCTGAAATGTCGCGATCAGTTTGACAGACATGGTCTGTTCGCAAATGTGCCAAGGATCGAAATCACTCCGCTTTGGCGCAAGGTAGACGACCCAAATTCAATCACACTTGGGAATGTCACTTTCGCTGGAAAGCAGCCCGCGCTTTCACTCCAAGACGTAGAAAGGGCCGCTCCTTTGAAAGAGCGGCCCTTTGGCAAATGAATGAATCCGAGTCTTACTCTTTAGGAGCAAGCGCTGTCAGGCCTTTGAGGATGTCGATGGCATAGGCCAGCTGATAATCCTCAATCCGCAATTCAGCAGCTTTCTCGGCTTTCTCACGGTCTGCTTCAATCTGCTTGATCTCGTCATCGCTCAGGCTGTCGTTGTTCAGGCTGCCACGCAGATCAGCCTCAGAACGGCCACGACGGACCGGTGTTTCCTCTTCGTCACCGTCCGCAACGCGTGGCGGCTGTGCGACAACGATATCAGGAGATACGCCAAGCGATTGAATAGAACGGCCCGACGGCGTGTAATACCGCGCAGTGGTCAGACGCATCGCCCCTTCAGAGCGCAGCGGCATCACTGTCTGAACTGACCCCTTACCAAAGCTTTTTGTGCCGATGACAATTGCACGGCGGTGGTCCTGCAAGGCACCTGCCACGATTTCAGAGGCGGAAGCAGAGCCGCCGTTAATCAATACAACAATCGGTTTGCCATCAGCCAGATCACCCATTTTGGCATTGAACCTGTCCCCGTCAGAGGCTTCGCGGCCACGGGTGCTCACGATCTCGCCCTCGTTCAGGAAGGCATCGGAAACTTTGATCGCTTGTGTAAGCAAGCCACCGGGGTTGTTGCGCAGATCAATGACAAAGCCGTTGATCTTATCCATACCGCCAGCCGCTTCGACCTTCTCGGCCAGTTGCTCGGCCATCTTGGGGTATGTCTGGTCGTTGAACGTGCTCAAACGCAGCACAACACTATCACCTTCGGTGCGCGAACGGACCACTGTCAGCTCAATTGTGTCGCGCGTAATGGAAACATCAAACGGTTCTGTCTCACCTTCGCGCACAACGGTGATCACGATTTCGGAGCCGACAGGCCCGCGCATCATTTCGACCGCTTCGTCCAGCACCAGACCAAGCAGGCTTTCGCCATTTACGTGGGTGATGAAATCACCGGCTTCAATGCCGGCCTCATCAGCAGGCGTACCATCAATCGGAGACACAACTTTCACAAAGCCGTCTTCCTGTGTGACCTCAATGCCCAGACCACCAAATTCGCCGCGTGTCTGCTCACGCATCTTTGCGGCATCCTTCGGCGACAGGTAGCTTGAGTGCGGATCAAGCGATGTCAGCATGCCGTCAATCGCCGCTTCGATCAGGGCCGAGCTATCAACTTCCTCGACATATTGGGCACGAATCCGTTCGAAGATATCCCCGAAAAGATCAAGCTGTTCGTAAACGTTGTTGGTTTTCGCCGCTTCTTGCGCCAGCAAAGGGGCTGCAATCTGGGTCGTGGCAATGATCCCCAAGACCGTACCGCCTGCGGCGGCCATCAAAAACTTCTTCATTTATCTATCCATCCTTGTCGGTCCTAAACCAGGATGCGGGATCCTGGGGGACATTGTCCTGTCTGACTTCTATATAGAGCGTTTCTGAGCGGGCAGCACCAGTCCCATCACCATCTGTTGACAATTCACTGCCAGACTCAGCCCCGCCCATCAATCCGATGGGTGTTCCTGCGGCAATCACTTCGCCTATTTCACCGTAAACAGTCTCTAATCCGGCCAATACGAACAACGTATCCGCGCGCGGTTCAAGGATCATCACATTGCCAAAGTCCAGCAGGGGTCCCTGATAGCGGATTGTTGCCGCTGTTGGCGATGTGACAATGGCGCGCGGGCGGGTTGCCAGCAGCAAGCCGGGGCGCACGATACCTGCGGCATCTGCTTCGTTCATGCCCCGCAACACTATACTTTGTACCGGCAAGGGAATGTCACCCACGCGAGCCTCAATGCTCACCGGGGTTTCGACACTCATGTTTTCATCGGTAACAATTTGCGACAAGCCCGAAGCGAACCCGTCCAGTGTTTCGGTCGACGCAATGAGGATCGCGGTTGAAACGGGATCTTCGGTAAAGCGTTTGGGCAAATCTGTGCGCTCTGCCATCGCTTGATTAAGTGACGTTCGTGCGGCCTGAACAGCTGTAAGACTGGTCCGCAGGCGTGCCTCGGCATCAGTTTGCAATAGCTGCAACGTTTGCACATCTTCAAGGTCGTGGCGGAGCTGGTTTGCCCGCTTGTCCAATGCCGGGGTTAGTTCGGCCAACAACATACCTGCGCGCGCAGTGCCTGTCGGGCCATCGGGGTGCAAGAACGCCGTCGGATTCGTTTCGCCCATGCCCTGCAAAACAGCCAGTAATTGCCCGACTTCGCCATCGCGTGCAGCCAAGCGTGCGCTCAGCTGCGCCTCGCGGATTGCTACCTGCCGCAATCCTGTGCGCATCGCGGCAAGGCCTGTCTCGAACGCTTGGATCGTCGCCGTTAACGCGCGCACACGGTCGCGTGCGCCATCTGCCGCGTCCATCTGCTCTGCCGCATCCTCAAGCAGCGCGACCGCCGTCCGTGCCTGCGCGGCAGCATCACCTTGTGCAAAAGCCGGCAGGGCGAGAGCAAGCGATAAAAGAGCGGCGCGCAGGATCATGAAAGCAGATTCTCTCCGGTCATTTCGGCGGGCTTATCCAGCCCCATCAGCGCCAACACTGTGGGCGCAAGATCGGCAAGCCTACCTGCGCGCAGTTGTGAACCTTCAGGCGCGCCAACGACCACCACAGGCACGGGGTTCAGTGTGTGCGCCGTGTGCGGCCCACCTGTGACTGGGTCTATCATCATTTCGCAATTGCCATGATCCGCCGTAACAATCATGGCACCGCCGACGTTTTCCAAGGCTTCCAACGCACGACCAAGGCCGACATCGACTGCCTCGCAAGCCGCAATGGCTGCATCCAGATCGCCGGTATGGCCGACCATATCAGGATTGGCGTAGTTCACGACAATGAGGTCGTAGCGCGCCTCGATTGCTTTCACGAACTGGTCTGTGACCTGCTCACACGACATCTCCGGCTGTAGATCATAGGTTGCAACCTTAGGCGAAGCAGGCATTGCGCGATCTTCGCCTGTCTCGGGTTCCTCTGCACCGCCATTCAGAAAGAAGGTGACATGGGGATATTTCTCTGTCTCCGCGACACGGAACTGGCGCAGGCCCTTGGCGGCAACCCAAGCGCCCAACGTGTTGATGATCTCTGGCTTGGGATACATCGTGGTCATGTAATCCGCGTGTTGCGAAGAATATTCTGCCATACCCATCACGGCCGACCAAGCGATAGCATCGCCACGCTCGAAACCGTCAAATTCAGGTGCAGCAAGGGCCGCCATAATCTCTCGTGCGCGGTCTGCACGGAAATTGAGGCAGAAGAAACCGTCACCATCCTTAGCGCCCGCATAGTCACCGATCACCGCCGGCTTGATAAATTCGTCAAAAACGTCTTCCGCATAGGATGCTTCCACGGCTGCACGCGCGTTATCAGCGGGCGCGCCCAGCCCTTGTGCAATCGCGCCATATGCCTGAGACACCCGTTCCCAGCGGTTATCGCGGTCCATCGCGTAATAGCGGCCTGTTATCGTAACAATCCGCGCTGTAGCAGGCAGTACTTCCTCCAGATGCGCCAAATCAGCCAATGCGGATTGCGGCGCCACATCACGGCCGTCGGTCAGCGCATGGATCACAACAGGAACTCCTGCGTCATCAAGCGCGCGCACGGCCGCGATCATATGTGAGATATGACCATGCACGCCGCCCTGCGACACCAACCCCATCAGATGGGCTGTCCCGCCGGTCTCTTTAAGCGACGCAATAAAATCTTGCATCGGGGCATGAACGGCAAAGCTTCCCTCTTCGATTGCCAAATCAATCTGTCCCAGATCCATCGCCACGACACGGCCCGCTCCGATGTTGGTGTGCCCCACTTCGGAATTACCCATCTGCCCCCGAGGAAGCCCAACATCTGGGCCAAAAGTCGTGAGAGTGGCGGCAGGTCCATGCGCCATAAGCCTGTCCATATTGGGCGTATGAGCCAGAAGCGGGGCATTGCCCTCGGGGCTTGCGCCAATTCCCCAGCCGTCAAGAATACATAATACAACTGGTTTTTGGGATGACATGGGCGGTCTGGCTCCGGCACTAATAGTTTCTTGGCGCCTTGTACCGACCCCGTGGCCGAACGGGAACCATTTTCTGGACAGACCTGATCTGTCGGTGGTTATCTGCAAGAGTGAAAGCTAATCTTTCTATGGGATCATGATGGCTGTTTGATCATCGGCATGACAAATAGACTCTGGGCCATCGAGACCAAATCAACCATTTATCGGCCTGAAACGTGAGACGCCTGCATATCTATCCGTTTGGCGCAGACCACCTGTCGCCTCCTCCCCCTTGCCCGCGCGCGCAGCATTGGTCATAACAACGCAAAGCTTACTCCCACGCTCGAAGGGCCTGACATGACAGCGAACGCACCTGAAACCCGCATCGTAAATACATTCCGCGTGGCCTGTGACGGCGGCGAGGGTGCCTTAGGCCATCCGCGCGTCTGGCTGCAAATCCCCGCCGACAAAGGTTGGGTGGAATGTGGGTATTGCGATTGCAAGTTCATCCACGAAGACTTTGAAGGCAAAGTCTGAACTCTATCGCCAGTTCTTGCGCTTCCCCTCTGGTGACGCCGACTGTGCCATGGCAAAAGAGGGGCCACCGTATTTAGGGAGCGCACGCACATGGCATTCGGCAAAGGTCACCACCTCCATCTGATCGATGGCTCCGCGTTTATATTTCGGGCCTATCACGCCCTGCCTCCGCTGACGCGGAAATCCGACGGGTTGCCGATCGGCGCGGTTTCCGGCTTTTGCAATATGCTGCAACGTTATGTTGAAGGTAATGCAGGTGGGGACGTGACCCATGTTGCCGTAATCTTTGACAAAGGCTCCCATACCTTCCGCAACGAGATGTACGACCAGTACAAAGCCAATCGCGAAGCGATGCCAGAAGACCTCCGCCCGCAGATTCCGCTGACGCGTGAAGCCACCATCGCCTTCAACATCGCCTGCGAAGAAAAGGAAGGGTATGAGGCCGATGACATCATCGCAACTTTGGCCGTGCAGGCCCGCGAAGCCGGTGGCCGTTGCACCATCATCTCATCCGACAAGGACCTGATGCAGCTTGTCGGCGGCGGCGTAGAGATGTTCGATGCGATGAAGAACAACACCATCGATCGCGACGGCGTTCACGCCAAATTCGGCGTCTTTCCGGAACGGGTAGTAGATGTGCAGGCGCTTGCCGGCGATTCGGTTGATAATGTGCCCGGTGCGCCAGGAATCGGCATCAAAACCGCCGCATTGCTGATCAACGAATATGGTGATCTTGACGCCTTGCTTGAGCGGGCGAGCGAGATCAAGCAACCTAAGCGCCGTCAAACCCTGATCGACAACGCCGATCAAATTCGCCTGTCACGCCAATTGGTGCAACTGGATGAAAAGACGCCGCTGGACTTTACCCTTGATGATCTCGAAGTGCGTGAACCCGACCCGGAAAAACTGATGGAGTTCCTCTCCAAGATGGAATTCCGTACGCTGACAAAACGTATCGCCGACGCACTTCATATCGAAGCTCCGGCCATTCCCGAGCCAAAGCCAAGCGCCGATGCCCCCGAACAAATCGACACCGTTCCGTTCGATCAGGCCATCTATACGATGGTTGGCGATGCGCAGGCCCTGCAGACGTGGATCGATAAAATTTACGAACGCGGCTATGTCGCAGTAGACACTGAAACCACCGGCCTGGATGAGATGACAGTCGATCTGGTCGGTATTTCGCTTTGCGTTGAGGCCGGAGAAGCCTGCTACATCCCGCTGATCCACAAAGCCAACCGCGGCGGTGACCTGTTCGGCTCTGATGATCTGGCAGAGGGGCAGATGGGGCTGGAAGAAGCCCTGCAGATGCTCACGCCGATGCTTGAGGACCCATCCATCCTCAAGATTGGTCAGAACATGAAATATGATGCCAAAATCTTTGCACAGATCGGCATCACTGTCGCCCCTATCGATGACACCATGCTGATGAGCTATGCCATGCACGCCGGCATTCACGGTCATGGTATGGACACGCTGTCCGAGCGCTATCTCAACCACACCCCTATTCCGATCAAGCCGCTGCTTGGCTCCGGCAAATCTGCCATTACCTTTGACAAAGTACCGCTGGATCAGGCCGTGCCCTACGCCGCCGAAGATGCGGACATCACTCTGCGGCTTTGGCAACAGTTCAAACCCGCCCTGCACCGCGATCAAACCACCCGTGTCTATGAAACGATGGAACGTCCGCTGGTTCCCGTGCTGGCGCAGATGGAACGTTACGGCGTGAAGGTCGACCGTGACACACTGAGCCGTATGTCGAACGCATTCGCACAGAAAATGGCCGGTCTCGAAGATGAAATCTACACGCTTGTCGGTCGCCGTTTCAACGTAGGCTCCCCCGCTCAGGTAGGTGAAGTCCTGTTTGAAGACATGGGCCTTGAGGGCGGAAAGAAGGGCGCGAACGGAAAGTATTCTACCGGCGCCGACATTCTTGAAGACCTTGCAACCGAACATGATTTCCCGCGCCGAATTCTGGATTGGCGCCAACTGAGCAAGCTCAAATCAACCTACACAGACGCGTTACAAGACCATATCAACAAAGATACCGGCCGCGTTCATACCTCATATTCCATTACAGGCGCGTCCACTGGGCGCCTCGCCTCGACCGATCCAAACCTGCAAAACATCCCGATCCGCAGTGAGGAAGGCCGCCGCATCCGCGAGGCATTTGTGGCGGAAGAAGGCCGCGTATTGGTTGCGCTGGACTACTCCCAGATCGAGCTGCGCCTGCTGGCCCATATCGCCGATATTCCTGAACTCAAACAAGCATTCAAAGACGGGCTAGATATCCATGCCATGACCGCCTCCGAAATGTTTGATGTGCCAATGGACGAAATGACGCCCGATATCCGGCGTCAGGCCAAAGCGATTAATTTTGGCGTTATCTATGGCATTTCCGGTTTTGGCCTTGCTCGCAATCTGCGCATTCCACGGGCAGAAGCGCAGGGCTTTATCGACCGTTATTTTGAACGTTTCCCCGGCATCCGCACGTATATGGACAAGACCAAAGCCTTTGCGAAAGAGCATGGCTATGTCCAAACGCTATTTGGTCGCAAGATCAACACTCCTGAAATCGCCTCCAAGGGCCCGCGGGCCGGTTTTGCCGCCCGCGCCGCGATAAACGCGCCGATCCAAGGCACCGCCGCCGATGTGATCCGTCGTGCAATGATCCGGATGCCTGCCGCAATCGAAGGGATGCCCGCCAAGATGCTGCTGCAAGTCCACGATGAATTGCTGTTCGAGGTGGACAAGGGTGCTGAAGATGCTCTCATCAAAGTCGCACGCGACGTGATGGAGAACGCATCTGATCCTGTCGTGAAACTGGACGTGAAGCTGAGCGTGGATGCGGGCACTGGCGCGAACTGGGCTGAAGCGCACTAGGGCTACAGACGTAGGTTGTGTGAAAATCTGTCACCAATTACAGCAGAAGTGGCCACTCACATGCGGAGCGGCCCAACCTCATGCCGTCACCACTTTGAAACGTGCCTGTTTGAGGGATCGTATATCCCCTCTAAGCTAGATTGATAGCTATCTTTGCAACCACGCTAAGCCGGACGCACCAGCAGCGCCACAAGGCGGCGCGTCACAGGTGCAATGACCAACACGACCGGAAAGGCCACACCCCAGCTAACCAGCCATGCCGATGTCCAAGCAGGCAGAAACGCGTCTGCCGCATCCAGCGCCCGAAAAGTCGCAATGCCAGAAACGATGCTGGACATTAGGCCGGACAGAATAAGGCCGAACACAATCGGCGCAAAACGTGCAGGGATCATAGTAGCTTCATCCAATCAAGAGTAGCGTTTGTATTCGGACCGGGCGTGTACTCTCCACTTACCCAGCCGTCATACCCTGTGTCACGCATTACGGCAAAAAGCGCGTTAAAGTCCACAGTGCCGCTACCCGGTGAACTACGGTCCGGCGCGTCGCCCACTTGGACATGTACGATCAAATCGCGGTAAGATTTGAACACTGAGACCGCGTCCCCATGAATCATTTGCGCATGAAAACTGTCAAACTGAAGCCGTATATTTGGCGCGTCTACAGCGGCAATAATCTCGGCGGCCAGAGCGTAATCATTCAGAAAATACCCCGGTTGTGATTGCGGGCAAAGTGGCTCTAACGTCAGAGTAATTCCCTCTGGCGCAGCCTTACTGGCCAATCGTAGATTACTGATGACCCGCTGCTTTGCCTCCTCACCCACGGCATTTCCCGTCATCACGTGGATCATTGGTACGCGCAATTCCTGCGCATAGCGATACGCACGGCGCATATCGTAGGCGAACCGCTCTTCGGCACCTTCCACCGCAGAAAAGCCGCGAAGCCCGCCAGTGTAATTGGGCGGCGGTGCGTTGATCAGCACCATCTTCAATCCCCCGCGCACCAATGCGCGGCGCGTTTCCGTCGCAGCGACGTCATATGGGAACAAAACCTCTACCCCATTAAAACCTGCCATTGCCGCTGCATCAAAACGATCAAGATAGGGAAGTTCGGGCCACAAGTGGCTAAGGTTGGCCGCGGCTTTCATTGAGCTGCTCCTGTATCAATACTGGCCCCAAGCGAACCATCAGGTGCGAGCAAAGGTTTGCACTCTACCCTCACACTTGCCGCCATTCCGGCGGCGAACTGACGAAACGGGCGCATGTTCACGCCTCCGTCGGCAGATCCTCGGAAGGAATGATTCCAAAGAAAGCACCACCTGACCAGACACCAAACCACCCGTCATGGTGGACCCCCAAATCAACCAGCCTGTAAAAGCTTTTGCGATCAATCAGCGCCTCAAGATTGCGGCGAATGCGAACATAGGGCGAAGGCTCTCCGCTTTGTGGATCGCGGACAAACCGCAACGGTGCGTCCGGACCAGCCTCAGACACATCGTCGAGGTTGGTGGTGAAAGTCAGCTGCTGTGCCTCCCCCTCGCCCGCAACATCGAAATCAACGGCAACAAAGGGCGCGTCATGCACACGAATTCCCACCTTCTCTACCGGCGTCACAAGGAAGTATTTGTCCTCCTCGCGGATCAGAATCGACGCAAAGAGCTTGACCAGTCCGTGCCGTCCGATGGGGGTACCTTCGTAAAACCACGTACCATCACGGCGAATTTCCATATCGATATCGCCGCAAAACGGTGGATTCCATTTTTCAACAGGCGGTAATCCGCGTGATTTGGCTGCTTTTATGGACTCCGCAAGGCTTTGCGCTGAAGGGGTAACGGTTTTTTGTCCACTCATTGCTTTTGCCATTTCCTCAGTTCGAGATACACTTACATGGTATAGATATAACCTGCACAGCGGAGAAGTCATGACCCAAGCCGAGATTCAAGCAGCCGAAGATATGGTCGAACAGATCGAAGCCTTGGGCGAAAAGCTGGGTGAGGCGCGGAAATCCATCACCGCGCGCTTTATCGGGCAAGAACGCGTGGTCGAGCTGACGCTAACAGCTTTGCTTTGTGGCGGGCATGGTTTGTTGGTCGGTTTACCCGGTTTGGGTAAAACGCGTCTTGTTGAGACACTGAGCACAGTCATGGGGCTGGACGGCAAGCGCGTGCAATTCACCCCAGACCTGATGCCCGCAGACATCCTTGGCTCTGAAGTTCTGGACACGGACGCCAATGGCAACCGAAACTTTCGCTTCATTGAAGGGCCTATATTCTGTCAGCTGTTGATGGCGGACGAAATCAACCGTGCTTCGCCGCGGACCCAATCCGCGCTGTTGCAGGCCATGCAGGAAAAAACAGTCACTGTTGCGGGGCAAAACAGGGCTCTTGGCACACCCTTCCATGTTTTGGCTACGCAAAACCCGATTGAGCAGGAAGGCACATACCCCCTTCCCGAGGCGCAGTTGGACCGCTTTCTGGTACAAATTGACATCGAATATCCAGATCGTGAGACAGAGCGTGACATCCTGATCGCAACCACAGGAGAGGCCGAGGCGCAATCAGTGGAGGTTTTCACCGCAGGTGAGCTTCTGGACGCCCAGCGTTTGCTACGCCGGATGCCTGTCGGCGAAAGTGTTGTCGAAATGATCCTCGATCTTGTACGCGCCTTCCGCCCAGAAGAACCTGGCGTAAGCGCGCGTGTGAAAGAAACCGTTGCATGGGGCCCCGGCCCGCGTGCCGCCCAAGCATTGATGCTGGCCGTGCGCGCGCGGGCTCTTTTGCAGGGCCGCCTGGCGCCATCCGCTGAGGATGTCATTGATATGGCACGCCCTGTCCTGACGCATCGCATGGCGCTGAACTTTGCAGCACGTGCGCGCGGCGACAGCCTATCCGCACTGATTGACGAAACAGCCGCAGCGCTGGCAACGCCAAAAGCCGCCGTCGCGTGAGCGATCCCCTGTCCTTACGTGCCGGAGCAGAGACCGAAGCTGCCGCCTTTCCAGACCTATTGGCAAGGGCAGAGCATTTGGCAGGTGCAGTCTTGTTGGGCGCGCATGGCCGACGCCGCGCAGGGGCTGGGGATGATTTCTGGCAGTACCGTCCAGCGCAGGTGGGTGACAGTCGCCGTGCGATTGATTACCGCCGCTCTGCCAGAGGCGACACTGAATTTGTACGCGAACGAGAATGGCAGATCGCACAATCCGTCATGCTTTGGGTCGATCAGGGTGCATCGATGCGGTTTTCGTCATCGGACAAATTTCCGCAAAAAATTGACCGTGCGCGCCTGTTGGGTCTGGCTGTTGCGATCCTTTTAAATCGTGGGGGCGAACGTGTGGGTCTTACCGGCACAGAGCTACCTCCCCGCGCGGGGCGCCCGCAGATCATGTCCTTGGCACAGATGTTTTGTCGCGATGACACGGCTGACTACGCACCACCAGAGCACCGCGCGATGATACCCCATGCCCGTGCTTTGTTTATCTCTGATTTCATGGGTGATCTGGACGGGGTGCGTACCGCCCTTACCAAAGCGGCAGACCGTGGGGTGCGCGGCGTGCTGTGCCATGTGCTTGACCCCGCCGAAGAGGCGTTTCCTTTCACGGGCCGCACGGTTTTCCAAAGCATGGGCGGCACGCTTAGCCATGAAACCTTGAAGGCAAGCGACCTCAAAGAACGGTATATGGAGCGGCTAGCAGAGCGTAAGGCAGAGCTGGAATCGTTATGTAATCTGACCGGTTGGCGCTATGGCCTGCATCACACCAACACCACCGCACAAGCGGGTCTGTTGTGGCTCTATGGTGCGTTAGACGCAAAGGCGGTGGCGGCATGATGGTTCTCGGTGGTATCGGCTTTACGGCGCCGTGGCTTTTGCTGGTCCTGGCTGCCCTTCCGATCCTGTGGCTTTTGCTGCGTGCTGTGCCGCCCGCGCCTGTCAAACGACGCTTTCCGGGTGTGGCCTTGTTGCTGGGTCTCAAGGACGATGAAACGGTTTCCGACCGCACACCGTGGTGGTTATTGCTGCTTCGTATGCTGGCAGTTGCCGCGATTATAATCGGCCTCGCCGGTCCCGTTCTAAACCCAGAGGCCGAGCAGGCCGAAGGGGACGGGCCCTTGTTGTTTGTTCTGGATGGCTCTTGGGCAGGTGCCACGCGCTGGCCCCAGCAACAAGAGGCGATCGAAGCACAGCTGACCAGAGCCAGCCGACTGGGCCGCACTGTCGGTTTTCTTACCCTCACCCGCCCCGAAGCGCCGGTGTTCCAGTCCGCAGATGTATGGCGCAGCAGGCTTGCGGGTCTAAGCCCGGCTTCTTGGCAGCCGAACACCGACATGTTGCAGACCGCGCGCGATGTGTTGGCCGACGTCGGCCCCTTCGACACTCTTTGGTTCAGCGACACGCTGGCCTACGATGGCCGCGACAACCTACTGGAAGAGCTGCAATCGCGCGGCACTGTTGAGGCCTATCAAACCGCGCTTAACGTGTTAGCGATTTTGCCCGCGACCTATGAAGACGGAGCCATTCAGTTGCGCATACTTCGTGCCACCGCAGGCGAAGCGCGCGAGGCTACGATTGTTGCGCAAGGTCGCGATCCGGCGGGCAACGGGCGCATCCTTGCCTCTGCTACAGCGACATTCGAACAAGGCGCGACAGAGGCGCAGACCGCCCTTGTTCTACCATCAGAGCTGCGGGCCCGGATCACCCGGTTTGATATTGCAGGCCAACGCTCTGCCGGCGCGAGCACCCTGAGCGATGACGGGCTACGCCGCCGCGAAGTTGCACTGATTTCAGCGCGCGAAAACCGCGAAGGGCTCGAACTTCTTTCCCCGCTTCACTACATTGAGCAGGCTCTGGCCCCTACTGCCGACCTAATTGATGGCAGCCTAGGCGACGTGCTGCCTGCCAACCCCGATGTGATTGTGCTTGCTGACGTGGCGACTTTGTCAGAGGCAGAGGCGCAACCCCTTACAGACTGGATTGAAGGCGGCGGCATGCTGGTCCGGTTTGCAGGTCCGCGCATTGCTGCATCCGACATATCCCGCGTTGACGAAGACCCTCTTATGCCTGTGCGTCTGCGTGCGGGTGGCCGCAATGTAGGCGGCGCGATGAGCTGGGGCGAACCCAAAGCGCTATCGCCGTTCTCCAACGGGTCCCCTTTCTTCGGGCTAACAGTACCTGATGACGTGACCGTCAGCGCCCAAGTTGTAGCACAGCCTGACCCGACCCTGGCAGAGCGTGTGATTGCATCGCTAAGTGACGGGACACCGCTCGTTACCCGTAAAGCGGTAGGTCAGGGCCAAATCGTCCTCTTCCATGTTACAGCCACAGCAGAATGGTCCACGCTGCCCCTCTCGGGGTTGTTCGTTGAAATGCTGGAACGGCTGGCGGTCTCATCCTCAGCGGCCAGCGCAACATCAACGGCGCTGGAAGATACCACATGGATACCCCGCCGCGTTCTAGACGGATTTGGCACATTGAGTGAGGCAGGGACCCTGCCTGGCGTAGAGGGACCCGATCTGATTGACGCACCTACAGGCCCGATGCTACCTCCCGGTCTCTACACCTCGGGTGACCGGACGATGGCGCGGAATGTACTAACGGCTGACGATACAATCACTGTCGCCTCTTGGCCCGCAGATGTGCCCGTTCGCGGTCTGTCGGTTACGCCGGAACAGCCGGTAGCAGGGTGGCTGCTGAGTTTTGCGATCTTGCTATTGCTTGCTGATGTGGTTGTCTCGCTGGCGCTGTCGGGTCGCTTGCTCAGTCGCAGCAATGCCACGGCTGCCGCACTTTTTGGCGCGTTGGTGCTGTTTGCCGCGCCCACCGACGCCCAAACTGCCGAAGAAGAATTTGCGCTGACCGCAACATCCGAGCTGACATTGGGCCATGTCATAACTGGCGACCCAAACGTGGACGAGATTTCTCTCGCCGGTTTAACGGGTCTCAGCGACACGCTCTTCTTCCGCACCTCGGTAGAGCCTTCTGTTCCGATGGGCGTAAACCTTGAGACGGATGAGTTGGCCTTTTTCCCGATGCTCTACTGGCCCATTACACCGGGTCAGCCGACCCCATCCGCAGAGGCCTATTCGAAACTGAACGACTACCTGAGATCAGGCGGAATGATCCTGTTTGATACCCGCGATGCAGACACTGCTAGTTTCGGGGCCTCAAGCCCCAATGGCCGCAAACTGCAGGAGCTGGCGGCCCCGCTGGATATCCCCGCGTTAGAGCCGATACCTGCGGATCATGTGATGACCCGTACCTTTTATCTGCTGCAAGATTTCCCTGGCAGACATAACAGCCGCGATATCTGGGTAGAAGCCGCAGACCCCAACATCGAACAGGTCGAGGGCATGCCGTTCCGTGATCTGAATGACGGCGTGACACCAGTTGTGATTGGCGGAAATGACTGGGCTGCTGCATGGGCGGTAACGTCAGGCGGCGCACCGATGCTACCAGTAGGTCGCGGTTTTAGTGGTGAACGGCAACGCGAAATCGCTTACCGCTTCGGCATCAATCTGGTGATGCATGTGCTCACTGGAAACTACAAATCGGATCAGGTGCATGTGCCTGCTCTGCTGGACAGGTTGGGCCAATGACATCCACCATCGTATTTGATCCTCTCGTCCCTTGGCCGCTTTTAATGATGGTCGCCGTGATCGCCACCATCGGTGTGATGCTGGCGTTGGTGCGAGGTCTGCGCGGCTGGGCGTTGCGCGGGCTGGCGGGGCTGGTCCTGCTCGCTGCGCTATCTGGTCCCTCTTTCCAGCAAGAAGACCGCGCACCACTCAGCGATATTGTATTGATGCTGGAGGATGAGAGCGCCAGCCAGCGCCTTGGCGACCGTTCCGAGCAAACAGGCTCCGCTGCCGATACGCTTGCCGCCCAAATCGAGGCGCGCCCCAACACCGAACTGCGACGGATCACCGTTGCTGACGGCCAAGGCGACGTCGGCACAGAGTTGATGAACTCCCTTTCAGAAGCATTGGCAGAAGAACCCCGCGCGCGTGTGGCAGGGATCGTTGCTCTGACAGACGGGCGGGTACATGATGCGGATCTTCCGGTTGATCTCCCCGCGCCGTTCCACGTTCTGCTGAGCGGCGAAGAAACCGACTGGGACCGCCGCCTGAGTGTCGTAGGTGCGCCTGCTTTTGCCATCATCGGAGAACCTGTGGTTTTGACCCTGCGCATTGATGATCTTGGCGCGGCTCCTGCCGGTGCGGAATTTGCCGATCTGGACATCTCGATTGACGGAGACGAGCCGCAAAGCTTTCGTGTCCCCATAGGTCAAGACCTTGAGCTGCCGGTGACTCTTCCCCATGGCGGGCGGAACGTGATCCGGTTTTCTCTGCCTGACGCGGAAGGGGAACTGACCGATCGGAACAATTCCGCACTGATCCAGATAAACGGCGTCCGTGACCGATTGCGTGTTCTATTGGTCAGCGGAGAACCTCATGCGGGCGGGCGGACGTGGCGCAATCTTCTAAAGTCCGACAGCTCTGTGGACCTGGTTCACTTCACGATCCTGCGGCCACCGGAAAAGCAGGACGGTGTCCCTGTGTCCGAACTGTCACTTATCGCGTTCCCGACGCGGGAGCTGTTCATGGAGAAGATCGAGGACTTCGATCTGATCATTTTTGACCGCTACAAACGACGCGGAATTTTGCCCGGGCTGTATCTTGAGAATATCGCCAACTATGTGCGTAATGGCGGCGCGGTTCTGGTGTCTGCCGGGCCTGACTTTGCCAGCGCCGACAGTCTTTTCCGCACGCCTTTGGGTACTGTCTTGCCGGCCAACCCGTCTGCGCGCGTGCTGGAAGAGCCGTATTTGCCCTTAGTTTCAGATTTGGGCAACCGTCATCCCGTCACAACAGGTTTGCCACAGAACGGCGACTGGGGGCGCTGGCTGCGCCAGATTGATGTCACAGCAACTTCTGGCAATGTCGTAATGACGGGCATTGATGATCGGCCGTTACTGATCCTTGATCGCGTAGAGAAAGGCCGCGTAGCATTGCTCGCCTCTGATCACGCGTGGCTGTGGAACCGTGGGTATGAGGGCGGCGGCCCCCAGTTGGAATTACTGCGCCGGTTGGCTCATTGGATGATGGGCGAACCGGAGCTTGAAGAAGAAGCACTAACCGCCAGCGCTGAAGGACAGACAATGCGGATCGAACGGCGCACGCTCACCGAAGACGTGCCACCGCTGACCATCACTGGCCCAGATGGAACCGTCACCGAAATGCCCTTTTCCCCCGCCGCGCCCGGCCGGTTCGAGGCAATGTTCACTGGCCCCGAGATCGGGCTTTACCGACTAGAGAATGGCGATCAGGTAAGCGTGATCGGCCTTGGTCCTGCCGCCCCACGCGAATTCGTCGAAACGATTGCGAATGCCGATGTTTTGGAGCCGACAGTTGGCGCTCTACGCGGTGGTATCATCCGTTTGGAAGAAGGCCTTCCGAGCATCCGTAATGTACGCGCCGGTCGCCCTGCTGCTGGACGTGGCTGGATTGGCTTTACCCCGCGCGCGGCCTATGAGACCCGCGATGTCCGCCAGACCCCTATCCTGCCCGCGTGGCTCGTTCTTTTGCTGGCAGCGAGCTTGATCACCGCCGCCTGGCTGCGTGAAGGGCGCAGCTAAGCGGGATGCCTGTCCGCATACTTGACCGCGATGACTTCGACGATGCACTAAGGCTTTACCGCGTTCTGACACGCGATCCCGTTCCAGTAAGCGACAACCGTGCCGCATTTGATGCCATCCTTCAACACAGCGGCACCTGCATCATAGGAATGGAACAGGACGGTCAGATCATCGCAATGGTTACCCTTCACCTTATACCCAACATGACTTCTGGCGGCAGGCCTTACGCGCTGATCGAAAACGTTGTCACCGATACTGCGCATCGTGGAAGAGGTATTGGCCGCGCCGTTATGCAAAATGCATTGGATCGCGCCCGAACTGAAGGTGCCTACAAGGTGATGCTGCTCACTGGTGACGCGCGGGGCGCTGTCGGATTTTACGAAAAGATGGGCTTCTCGGGGCATGAAAAGCACGGTCTCGTCGTCAGGTTCTAGAACAGCACATGCGCCCAGACTGGCAAAACCAACAGCGATAAGACAACCTGCCAAGTCATAATATCCACATACAGCTCCGCATCGCCGCCCATCTGCTTGGCCACAATATAGCCGTTAGAAGCTGCGGGGGCGGCAAATACCAACACACCGGCAAACACCTGAACTGCGGGCAGACCCATCAGTGAACCAATCCCTACAAAAAGTGCTGATGCCAACACCGGGCGTATCAATGCACCCAGACAAACGCGCCAATCCAACCGTGCCAAGCGGCGCAGACTGATCCCGGCACCTACTGCCATCAATCCCACGCCCAGCGCACCGCGGCCGATCATATCCAGCGCGTCAGCAACAGGCAGCGGCAATGAAAGACCGCTCAGATTCAGCGCAAGACCGATGACGCAAGCCTGAACCAAAGGGTTGCGCGAAAGCGTCCGGAGCACCTTGGACAGGCTGGCTTTGGAGGGTCCATAAGCCGCCAATACAACGATGCATGTAATATTGATCAATGGGATAAGCACGGCAATCGCCACAGCCATCACCGCTATCCCACCGTCCAAAAATTGCTCTGCTGCGGCAAGGGCGACAAATGCGTTCCACCGGATACTGCTTTGAAACATAGACGTAAACGCGGCATTGCCCAGCTGCTGCCGGGGTAGCAGCCGAAGTGCAAGCGCCAGCAGCGCCATGATCGCCAGCGTACCAACCAACGCTAGACCAAAGCCCCCGAACCGATCAAGCGAAAGGTCCGAGCGTGCAATCGCCAGGATTAGAGTGGCAGGGATCAGGCCGCGAAAAGAAAGCGTCTCAATCGCAGCCCATTGGCCGCGCGGAATAATGGCCGACTTAGCCAGCGCATAACCGGCAGCAATAATAAGCAACAGGGGAAGGACAGAAAGGACAAGTGACATGCCAGACCAGTGCCACCCGATGTTGCATTAGTCCAGCCGGATTTCCACGCTTGCACTGTGCCCTTTTGCATCGACAACAGAGATGCGGTTGAACCCCAACGCGTCTAACGGCAACACAGCATCCCGCCCATGCATTTGCGGGATCATTGGCACGCCGTTCACCAGAACCGTGATCGGTAAACTTCCTGACCGGAGTTTAAGCGGAATACCAAAACCACTACGCCTCAGCACTGCGCCATCCGGCGGAAAAGTAACAACCGGCACATCTGGATTCGCCGCAAAAACTGCATCACGGCTGCGGAATACGCGCAAAGGCTCTGGCAGATGCGCGGTTCCAAGGATCAATGTTTCGGAGGGGGGTAGCGGCAAGGCAGACCGATCAGGGCCGATCCGGTCAAACGCCTCAAAGAGGACAGGAGCAGCAAGCGCGCCGCCAAATGCACCCGGTACTGGTGTGCCATCCGGTCTTCCCAGCCAGACACCAATCACATGACGTCCGTCAAAGCCGACGGACCACGCATCACGGTGCCCATATGAAGTACCCGTCTTATAAGCGATCTGGCCATCCCTTGCCGCGGCTCCTCTTGGCGGAGCAATACCCGACAAGATATGGGATACCTGCCACGCCGAGACTGCCGACATGAAACGTCTGGATGCTGGGCCGCGCTGATGCATATCCACGCTTAGCGGCACGCTTTGTCCACCCTGGGCTATACCGGCATAGAGTTGGACCAGATCGTGCAAACTCATCCCTACGCCACCAAGCGCCACGGCCAGACCGGCCTGCCCACTTGGTAATTGGGGCTGCGTTCCGGCCCTCCGAAGACCCGCCATTAACCGCGCCGGCCCCAGCTCATGCGTCAGCAGAACCGGCGGAATGTTCAACGATAGGGTCAGTGCATCGCGCACCGTCAGCATCCCGCGATATTGCCCATCGAAATTTTGTGGCGCGTAACCGCCAAAGGTAATCGGCGCATCATTGATAAGTGTATCAGGGTGAACCAAGCCTTCGTCAAAGGCCAGCCCATAGATCAAAGGCTTAAGGGTTGAACCGGGCGAACGCACTGCCGTGACCATATCGACAAACCCCAGCGTTCCATTCTGCGCAGAGAACGCGGGCGACCCGACGTAAGCAAGCACTTCACCGGTATGATGGTCTGCAACCAGTATTGCCGCAGACATGCCCTTGGCCAGACCGGCCACAGCGCGCTGTGACAGCAGCTGCATCTGTTTTTGCAATTGCGCATCGATTGTCGTGTCGTGGCGCAAAGAAGCAGGGGCGCGACTGCGCAATCCCGCGGCCACATGCGGGGCATCCAGTGGCAGAGGGCGCAATTTCCGCGGCACATCGGATTGGTGGTTATATGGTTGCAGGCCCAAGCGGTTTAACACCCGCGCACGTGCGGCCCGGGCAGCCTCTGGATGGCGGTCAGGTCTGCGGGCCTCTGGCGATTGAGGAAGCGCGATGAGCAGAGCTGCCTCCGTTTGCGTCAAACGTGCGGGGTCTTTCCCGAACCACATCAGGCTCGCAGCACGCAGTCCTTCAACAGCACCGCCATAGGGCGCGTGGTGCAAATAGAGCGTAAGAATTTGCTGCTTGCTCAGCTGCCTCTCCAACGCGAGCGCAAGGCGCACCTGGCGCAGCTTGCCAGTCACGGTACCCGTTCCCGAATTCTCTAACAGACGTGCCACCTGCATGGTCAGTGTTGAACCGCCAGACACAACCCGCCCGTGGCGGACCGCCTGAAACACGGCCCTAGCGGCGGCACACAAGTCAATGCCGTTGTGGTGATAATATCGCTTATCCTCAAACGCGATCAACATTTCGATGAATTTTGGGTCTACCTGCTCAAGTTGCGCAGCAAGCCGCACACGGCCATCCTCTACCGAAAAGGCCCGCAAGAGCGTGCCATCGCGGGCACGCACCTCGGCACCGACTTCTGTCAGGACAGGCGGCAATTCGGTCGTGTCAATCCAGTGATCCAGCGTGTCACGACCGTAGGCCGCAAGGCCAAGCACCATAACAGTCAGCACCAGGAATGCCGCGATCTGCTTCATGGCGTGACAGTCAAACGTGACGTCGCAGTGATAGCACGGTATTCGGGGCGGTACATGTCCGTCACCAGCGCCGCAGGATGGTGATACGTACCTGGCATCACTGCCCGCACAATATAGGCAAGCTGAAACGCCTCTGTTCCGGAATGATCCACAGCCGCCAGAAACCGGTCCGAACGAAATTCGACATTCTGCGGCTCAGCTGGCTCCAACCAATCCAGCGCGCTGATCTGACCACTGGCAAGAAGGCTCGGATTGTCGATCTCAAACCCGCCAGGTAGTGGATCATCGATCATCAGCCGCGCGCCGATATCCTCAAAGGGGCGAACATCCAACACTGTAACCAACCGAGTACCAGCGGCGACCTGTCCCGACACTGGCTGCCCGTCCATCGTAAAGTACCGACGCGTCAGTGCATATCCGTACCCACCTGCCTCTGGCGCAACCTCAGGCACGCCGTAGCTGGTGAGTGTGAGATCAGCTGGTTCGGCGCCGGTATTGTGTACCTCTACAACGCGCGGATCGCGGTCGCTAAGCCTGTGGACCACCGCCCCTTCGACGGGCAAACCATTCACCTCAATGCCACTAGTACCTGTTGCGCTATCGAGCGCGTGGGCGGCAAGCACAACTTGGGCAGCTTCCTGTGTCGACAAGCTGCGGTTTTCTGGCTGCAAGTCGTGCGATATTTCGGTCAGGTCCAGCACGTTGCTTCCAGCTTCGATCGCCAGCTTCAGGACTGCCGCACGGTCACGTATACCGCTGCCAAAATCATCCCGCCATTTGCTGCGGTCCGCTGATTTCTTCAGCAGCGCGCCAGCAAGGCCGAACATACGGTCCGCCCGCTGCGTATCGCCATAAGCGGCCAGCGCCGCCCCCAACTGAGCAGCGCTCATTGATGTAGCAAAAGCACCAGCTTTGGTGTCTGCATAGTAGCGCAAATCTCCCATTTGTGCAGCACCCGCGCGGGCAAGAACCAGCAGCGCATAAGCAATATCCTCACCTCCCTCATCAAAGTCAGGGGCGAAATTGATCCGGTTGCGCAAGTTATCAAGGGCTGACGCGAGGACCCGCGGTGCGACGGCATGACCTTCGGCCTGTGCCCGCCAGAGGAAATCGCTCACGTAAGCGTCCAACCAAAAATCCCCTGTTGCTGCCTGCCACATCCCGAACGCACCGTTTGCCGCCTGTCGCGCGGAAACCCGCGCAATACTGTCAGCGACTTTATCATTGATGCTTTCAGGCGCGCCAAGACCCGCCTCTTGGGCCAAACCGCCAAGATAAAGCAGCGGAAGCGCACCCGATGTGACCTGCTCGGTGCAGCCATAGGGATAGCGGTCAAGCTGGCGCAGCAGACCGGGCACATCAAATCGCGCCGATGGGCCGACGGCCAAGGTGGCCTCGGCCGTACCCGCCCGCAATCCTGTTAGTGCGGCACCATCAAAGGTGAAGCTTTGCCCCGCGTCGAGAGTAAAGCGGCGGGTGGTAGCGACTTCGGGGTCGTTGTTGCGCACCGGCATACGGAGCACTCGGCGCAGGGTCGCGCCCTCAGGTGTTGTGAGTTCGACGGTAATGTCGTGATCTCCAATCTCTCGCGCAGTCAGATCCAGTAGCAGGCGCAAAGTAGCGTCCTGCAGAATATTAACTTCCGAAGGTACCGCACCCATTGCAACGCCCGCATCAGCAAACACATTGAGTGCCATGACACCACTTTCGCCGCGTGTATGGGTGAACTCCAAAAGCAGGCTGCTTTGATCTTGCGGCGCAAGCAGACGCGGCAGGCTTGCAGTCATGACCACCGAATCGCGTGCCAAAACGTCTTGCGTCGCGTTTCCAACCGCAGTTTCGGTCCACGCAACGGCCATCAAACGAATTGTCCCGTTGAACGCAGGCCGCGCAACTTCGATCACCGCGCGCCCATCTGCGCCCACGGTCACTGGACCGCTGAAGAAAGCCATCAACGCTTCTGTTGGTGGTGGTGATTGCAACTGGGCTGTGGCCACCGCATCACCGCCGGACCGGATTGCGCCCATGGCACCGCTTAATCCGTCAATCAGGCGCCCGTAGACATCACGCAAGCCGACTCCAAGACGGCGTTGGCCAAAGTAATGATCCGACGGATCGGGCACACTGAAATCCGTCAGATTAAGAATACCCACATCTACCGCTGCGAGCGTGACGTAGGCAGTATCGCCCGCTTTGATCCCCGTCACATTCACTGGTACAGAAAGAATACCGGCCTGCCCGTCTATGTCCTGCGGCGCCTCAAGTGCCACAGACAGCAGCTTTTCCCCCGGGACGATGCGCGCGTGGGCCAAGCCCAGACTGCGCGCGGGGTTAAGGCCAGCCTGAACATCCATTGGCCGAATGAAAGTAGCGGTGACATATGCGCTGCTGCCCCAGTCATTGGTCACAATCAGAGGTATCACAGTCTCCCCTTCGTCAACGTTCATAGTTTTCTGTTCAATCACCCGATTGGACAGGACAGAAATCATCGCCACGCCTGCCTCGGGTGCCACGATGCGCAAACGGGCAGTATCGCCTGTCGTGTAGGTATCTTGATCCAGTGACACGGCTAAAAAGTCAGGGGTGACCGTAGCATCATCGCCGCCATACCAACCGGAAGCAAAACTGACCGACGAAACAGTATATTGCGCGTCAGTCCGTTCGACGACAAGTTCGAATTGCCCCCAAGTTGTCGGCTGCGCCAGTACAGTTGGGACATCAGTCAATGTCATTTCTCCGCTCGCAATGCGGATTCTGCGGGTGATAGGTTCCCATTCCCAGCCGCCCCCATTTTGGTACCATTGATAGCGGGTCTCGATCTTGTTGAGAGTCCACCGCACGGGCATCTTTTCGGCGGTAGAAATCACATCAAACTGTGCTTCTGCGCCCTCGGACAAGACGCCATCAAACTTTGGCTTCACCCCGATCATCGCTGCTTGAAGTGTCAGCGGGCGGTTAAGCACCCTTTCCACCGGACGACCCGATCCTTCGGCAACACGCGCCGTTAACGCCAATTCGAGCGGCTGGCTCGGAATTTCATCAAGCTCGGGCATAGCGAGAACGAGTTGCGCCTCACCCAGAGAATTTGTGCGGACCGGATCAAAGTATACCGTGCGGGTGTCAAACCGTTCATCATGGCGCCCAAAAAGATAGCCTGCATGGGCCGCAAGAGTTCGCGTCGTACGCAACCGCAACTCTCCTTCAACCGCGAGATCAGCAGCAGGCGCGCCGAACAAATAGCGCGCATCAACCCGCGCCGACGGTTCGTCGCCAAGGGAAATGGCTGCGTCAGCAAGGGTAAGATCGAATTCAATCCGGTCTGGAAGGAAATCTTCTACCAGAATTGTGTCCGATGCCACCGGCGCCAACGCCGGATCGGCAAAGATATCCAGACGCCACGCACCGCGCGGCGCTTGCTCGGCTACAGGCAGGGCAAACACGTGACCGCCGGCCGCTGAATCTGCGCTTAAAGTTCGGCTGTATTCAGCACCATCCGGGCGGTTCAAGACAGCGACCAAAGGCAAACCGGTCAATGCGCGACCATCATTGTCGCGGGTGAGAACAGTGGCAAAAACAGTCTCACCTGCACGGTAGGCCCCGCGATCAGTGGTCAGAAATGTATCAATTGCGGGAGCTGGCGCACGCCCTTCAACACCACGATCGGATAGATCAAAGGCGGGGTCGGTAAGCGATAGGAACGCCGCATCGCCTTGCGCATCCAATGCCGTCAACAAAGCTGGTGCTGCCGACCCGCTGCCACGGGTCAAACCCGGGGGGAAATGCGCGCGACCATCCGCGTCAGTTACTGTCTCTCCCAGCACGGCGTTGGCACGCGAGACCAGCGACAGCGTGACCCCGGCGCGTGGCTCCGCATCACCAAGGCCTAGTACTGTCACGTACAATCCATCGGTGCCGGAAATCGTGCTGAGGCCAAGATCAGTCAGAATAAACCACTGGGTTGCAGCAGGGCTATCATAGGGGTCTGCTCCTTTGATCCCCGCTGTCAGCGCGTAAATACCGGCAGGTTGATCCGCCAGTGCCTCGGTCAGGGGAATACGCGTCGTCATGGCCGAATTAAGAGTGTTTTGAACGATGCCCATGCCGCTCCAGACATCCTGCGCAATGGTGTTGGAAAATTGATCCTCTTCGTACTTGCTTAGCGGCTTTCCGAAATAGCTGTCCTGCATGGCACGCAACAGGTTACGGTCACTGATACGGCGCAGTTTGAGCGTAATAGTATCAGTGTTAACAGTCTCTACCGGCAGCGCTGCATCTGGCCCACGAGGCAGCACATACGCCCGTCCTTTAAAGCGAACCGACGGATCGCGATCACGCACATAAAGGGTCACGGTTACGTCTTTGTCCAAGACCTCGCCGCTGGCGGCGGGCAGTCCGGCACGGAAAGTCACAGTGTAGCGCGCACCATGGGTGACACCATCAATGCACAGCGACCGCTCATCCGTTTCGACAACCAACGTCGGGTCCTGAACATTCACGAACGGCTGATAATCGATACCCCCATGCGCCAATTGTTCCGAAAATTCGGCACAGATGCGTGGTCGGGCGCTGTTGGTGTCCACGCGCGTGTCGGTGACGCGAAAACCATATTTGCCAATGGCTTTATCAAGGGCTGCAGCCAGCTCTTCGCGTGGCTCCAACGCCATTGCCAACCGCAGCGAAGTAATCATATCGCGCCCACGACCGTTTTTCTCAAGAGCGCGCGCCATTAGATCAAGCGCGGTCACCTGTGCTTCAGTTGTCGGTGCGCGCAGGTAAGCGTTCAGCGCAGCTGGCACGGCCTCCCGCTCAAGCTGACGCGCAAGGTCAGGTGGGGTATTGCCACGCGGTCGCAGGCCCAACCAAGCCAACCGAGCCCAAAGATCGCCGCGATCTGTTACCGCAATAGCAGTTCCGACAAGGCGCGCGGCGGCTGCGGTATCGCCACGCTCAATTGCGGCCTGCATGGCAACAAGCCCCTCATCCAACGCAAAGCCGCCGTCTGGATAGCGGTCTGCATTGGTTTGAACCAAGGCTTGCGCTGCCGCATAGTCGCTGTCTTGTAGTGCCCCAAGGGCGGCTTTGCGGCGAGACGCAAGTTCTTGCGCCGCAGCCGTTGTCGGATGTTTACGTGCCGACACAGCGCCATCGAAAAACTCGACCCGGCTCACGTCGGACTTAGGGAAACAGGCTTTGGATCGGGTGTTGTAGGTGAATGCAACGCAGCTTGATTGCGCATCACAGGCCCGCGCACAGGCCGCGCGGGATGTATCAAACAACGCCCCTAAATCTGCACCGTAAAAATCGGTATCTGGGATAATGACATAGCGGTGATCCGGAAGGACCGGTTGTGCGCTGACAGCCCCAAGGGCAGTGACAAGCCCGATCATAATCCCCGCCACTATCTGCAAAATACGCATGACAGAATCCCTTTTTCTAATTTTTCGAGCGTCGCATGGAGCCGAACCATCAGGCAAGAGTGTTGGCCTTAAGCGAATGTTTACGCAGATCAGCGCAGATATAGGCCTTCGGTATAAGACCAATGAGGGATGGATGAGTCTACAGCAAAAACTCACCGAGGAACGGCGCGGCCGTTTGGCGGCAGAACGGATGCTGGAGCTCAAGAAAGCGGAGCTTTTTGCAGCAAACCGAAAGCTCGGCCGCCATGCACGCCAGTTGAGCGACGAAATTGTAGATACACGCGCCTTGGTCGAAAGCATGGGCGCAGAGAATCGCAAGGTAAAATCCGACCTCAACGCCGCGCATGAGAAAATCGCAGTGGTCGAACGACGGCTGTGGCATTCAATTGAAACAATTAAAGACGGCTTTGCCTTCTTCGACGGGGACAATAGGCTGATCATGGCCAATCAGGCCTATTTGGCGGTGTTTGACGATTTAGAAGTCATCAAACCAGGTGTGAATTTCGTGACTATTCTACAAGCTCTTACCGATGAGGGGATTATCGATCTTCAAGGGGTAGAGCCGACTGAATGGCGCCAACGTATGCTAACACGTTTTCAGGCCCGCCACCCGGAACCGGAAGTGATCCAGCTGTGGAATGGCACCTATATCAAGATGATTGATCAACGCGGACCGGGGGGTGATGTTGTGTCCTTGGGCCTCGATATCACTGCCTCGGTAATGTATGAACGGGAACTGGATGCTGCACGCAGACAGGCCGAAGCGGCCAACCGCGCAAAGTCCGCCTTCCTTGCTAATATGAGCCATGAAATCCGCACGCCTATGAACGGAGTCGTGGGTATGGCGGAACTACTTGATGATACCATGCTCGACGAAGATCAGCGCCTGTTCGTCCAGACAATCAAAAACTCGGGCGAAGCGTTGCTGGTCATTATCAACGACGTGCTGGACTATTCAAAAATCGAAGCGGACAGGCTCGAACTACACAGCGCCTCCTTCGATCTGGAGCGCGCTTGTCAGGAAGTCATTATGCTGCTGCAGCCAATGGCGCGGGAAAAAGGGCTTGAGATCTTGCTTGATTATGACCTCTTTCTCCCAACGGACCTGATAGGGGACGCAGGCCGTCTCCGTCAGGTTTTGACGAATCTGATCGGCAATGCGATCAAGTTCACGACAAAGGGCCATGTGTTAATCCGCGTGACCGGCGTGCCCAGTGCGGAGAAAGGCACTGTCGCTGTTCATATGGCGGTGGAAGATACAGGCATTGGAATTCCCGACCATATGACCAACCACATCTTTGGTGAATTCAATCAGGTCGAGAACGAGCGAAACCGTCAGTTCGACGGCACGGGACTGGGCCTTGCTATTACCAAACGTCTGGTCGAGCTGATGAAGGGCGATATCTGGGTAACTTCTGAGGAAGGTGCCGGTTCGTGCTTTGGCTTCAGGATCGAAATGACCGCCACCGGTCCGATCGATGTATCTTATCCCTCAATGGCAGCGGACATTCGCCGCGTGATGATCATTGAAGACTTACCCGCCAACCGCAACATCCTTCGACGGCAGCTGGAACAGTTGCAGCTTCAAACTGTCGGAGTATCCTCAAGTGCCGAAGCGCTAAAGACGATGGACGCCACGATTGATCTGGTGGTGACGGATCACAAGCCTCCGCAGGTTGATGCGCTGGCGCTGGCGGAGAATCTAAAAGAGCAAGGGTTCGAAGTGCCGGTGCTTTTGCTCAGCTCAAATCTGACCGGCATGAAGGATGACCCGCGCGCCAGAGGATTTGCGGAAATGTTGCAAAAGCCCCTGCCAAGGCAAAAACTGTTCAGAGCACTGCAGAACGTCGCGCCTCCTCCAACCCTAAAAGCATTGGGCGCACAATCATCTTCACAGTTCGAAGAGAAAGCGATTTTGCGAAAAATGCGCGTGCTTGCTGCAGAAGATAACCGGACCAATCAACTTGTTCTCAGCAAGATGTTGAAGCCGCTAAACATTGATCTACAATTCGCAGCCAACGGCGAAGAAGCTGTCGCATTTTACGAAAGCTTCAAACCGGACTTGGTTTTCATGGACATCTCAATGCCACGCATGGATGGCAAACAAGCCACGCGCAAAATCCGCGAAATTGAGGCCCGGAATGGAGGTCATACCCCCATTGTCGCCATGACGGCTCACGCGCTTATGGATGATGATAAAACTATCCTTCAGGCCGGTCTGGATCACTACCTGACCAAACCGCTGCGCCGCGCAGTGTTAGAAGAGCATATCGTGCTGGCGCAGCCGAAAGATACGCTGCCTGTCCGGGATTCTACGGTTCAGGCGGCTGGATAGGGTCGCACGAAGACAGGCGCATCAGGCTTGGACAGCGCCGGAGCATAAGCATATCCACCAGCATCAAAATCAAGCAGCCCTTCGGTATCGGAAATCCGATTTTGCATCACAAATCGCGCCATCGCACCGCGTGCCTTTTTGGCGAAAAAGCTGACGATCTTCGGCCCCTTGCCGTCTCCTTTATCTTCCATAAACTGCGGCGTGATTACCCGCAATTTAAGCGCTTTCAGATCAACTGCGCCAAAATATTCCTGACTTGCGCAGTTCACCAACACTTCGCTTCCTGTCGCTGCGGCCTGTTCATTAAGAGCGCGAGAAAGTTCACTGCCCCAGTATTCGTACAAATTCTTACCGCGGCGTGTCTTCAGCTTGCTTCCCATCTCCAACCTGTACGGCTGGATCGCATCGAGTGGACGCAGCACACCGTAGAGGCCTGAGAGAATGCGCAAATGATCTTGCGCAAAGGCCAGTTCGTCCGCATCCAGAGTATCTGCTTCTAGCCCTTGATATGTGTCACCAGCAAAGGCGAATGCTGCCGGGCGCGTCAAATCTGCGGCCGGGGCTTCCTCGAACGCTTTGAACCGGTCACGATTAAGCTTGGCCAGGTTGTCGCTTAGGGACATCAGCGATTTAATGTCACCCAATGTCAGGTTGCGGGCGGTTTTGACCAGACGCACAGCGTCTTCCTGAAAATCAGGTGCGCTGGTTTCCACATCATGTTCTTCCCAATCCAGCCGCTTGGCCGGTGATATCACAACAAGCATAGGTATCCCTCTTTGTCCTGCATGGTACTTAGTCCGCGCTGCGCAATACGTCCAGAAATGCGGTCCCGAAGCGCTCAGCGCGCCGCTCTCCCAATATACGTTCGATGCCATCTGCGTCCGCATTGCGCATCTGTGCGACCTTTGCGAGCAGGGAAGCCGAGCAGCTCAGAGGCTTTTCCGTGCCCAGCGCGCCTCGCGAAAGTTCTGCCTGAACTTCGAGAAGTTGATCATAGACACTTCCCGCATCCCGCCCGGCAAGCTTGCGTCGCTGCGGATGCATGAGCTGGGCCTCCCCGTTTATTACTTCGAGAAAGGCAGCGCCGTAGCTGTCCAGTTTTTTCGCGCCAATGCCACTAACCTGCGCCATCTGATCCAGATTTGCAGGGCGCATTTCGGCCATCTCGATCAATGTCCGGTCTGTGAAGATGATATAAGCCGGCACTTTCGCCGTCTCGGCCAAACCACGGCGCTTAGCCTTCAAGGCGCTCAGCAACGGCGCGTCTTCATCGCTCACCATTGCTTTGACGGCAGGGCGGCGGTTCGCACTGCCAGCAGCCTTAATGCTATCCCGCCGCAGGGTGATTTTCGCCTCGTCCCGCAGAATTGGCAGCGCAGCATCAGTCATTCGTAACGCGCCGTGGCGCGCAGGGTCTGGGCGCACCAGATCGCGGCCCATCATCTGGCGGAATACAGCTTGCCATTCAGGTTTTGAATATTCGGTCCCCACGCCATAGGTGGGCAGGGATTGATGTCCGCGTTGTTTGATCTTGTCGGTCTCGTTCCCTAGGAGAATATCAATCAGATGCCCCGCACCGAACCACTCATCAGTGCGCAGCATAGCAGAAAGCGCTTTGCGCACGGCGGTTGTGCCATCAAAAGTGTCGACGGGATTGTCACATAAATCGCAGCGGCCACAGGTGACCTCACTTTCGTCGAAATACCCCAGCAATGTCGTCCGACGACACTCCAATGCCTCCGCCAAACCCAACAGAGCGTTCAGCCGCGCGTGATCGGCGCTGCGCCGCTCTGGCGGGGCAAGCCCTTCGTCGATCTGCGTTCGGCGCAAGCGGATGTCTTCGGGTCCAAACAGAGTCAAGGTTTCAGCAGGCGCGCCGTCACGACCTGCCCGACCGATTTCCTGATAATAACTTTCGATGCTTTTGGGCAGATCAGCATGTGCAACCCATCGGATGTCCGGTTTATCGATCCCCATCCCAAAGGCGACTGTCGCCGCAACAATCAGACCATCTTCTTGCTGGAAGCGGCGCTCGGCGATGCGGCGATCCTCGGCTTCCATGCCACCGTGGTAGTGGATGGCGGTCTGCCCTGCTTCATTCAAAGCCCGCGCAATACCTTCCGTCTTGGCACGCGTGCCGCAATAAACAATGCCGGATTGTCCGCGCCGCGCAGCTGCGAAATTCAGGATCTGGTTACGCGGCGAATTCTTGGCAGCAAAAGCAAGATGAATATTCGGCCGGTCAAAGCCCCGCAAAAATGCGCGGGGAGGAACGCCGTCAAAAAGCTTTTGGACAATCTCGGCCTGCGTTTCAGTGTCTGCCGTAGCTGTGAAGGCGGCAAGCGGCACGCCGAGGGTCTGCTTCAATTCTCCGATGCGGAGGTAGTCGGGGCGAAAGTCGTGACCCCACTGGCTAACGCAGTGCGCCTCGTCCACGGCGATCATTTTGACGCCCACACGCTTGAGCATGCCGATGACCGATCCAGCGGCCAACCGCTCTGGTGCCATATAAAGTAGTTTGAGCGTTCCAGCCTCAAGCCCTGCCCAGACTGCATCAGTCTCTTCGGGAGTGTTGCCCGATGTAAGTGCCCCTGCGCCAACGCCAACTTCTTGCAATGCACGCACCTGATCACGCATTAGCGCAATCAAAGGGGAAATCACCACGGTGACCCCCTCGCGCATGAGTGCGGGCAACTGGAAACACAACGACTTGCCGCCGCCCGTGGGCATGATCGCCAGCACGTTTTCACCCGCGGTCACCGCCTCAACGATTTCTTCCTGTCCCGGGCGGAACCCCTCAAAGCCGAATACATCTTTTAGCAGCGGGGCAGCGCCGGACATAAGGAGGACCTAGAGTTGGGAAATCAGCTTTGCCAGACTCCCATATCGCCGGAAGGGGGGCAAGAGCTTCTCAGGCGCGTGCGGCCTTTTTACGCTAGCTGCTTAGTAGAAGAGCGCGGCGTTATTGGTCAGCACAATCCGCGCAATCGCTACACCAATCAGCACAACCAGCGGAGCAAGATCAAGACCACCCATATTTGGCAGCACATTGCGAATTGGGGCATAGATCGGCTCTAGCAAACGGTTAATCCCGTACCAGATCTGCGCAACCAAAGGCTGGCGCGTGTTGAGCACCTGAAAATTGATCAGCCACGACATCACCACATGGGCGATGATGAAGAACCACAAAATGTTCAGCAAAAGCATCAAAATCATAAATATGGATGTCACAGGCGGCAGTCCTTTTTTTCAGTGGCGCTGCCTTGCAGTTAAGCGCGCCGCACAAAAAGGACAAGAGTGCCGCGAGGTTCATGGTTGACGCGGATGTCAGTTGCGGCATTTGAACAGCACAAAGGAGACCCCGATGTTCCCGTTCATACGCCTTATCAAAGATGTCTATCTGGCGCGACGCCAACCACCCCTTAAAACGCTGACCGATACACATGTCTCACAGCACATCTGCTGGCCTCAGGACCTTGATGTTTTTCTTGAGCTCAACAACGGGCGCGCGCTGACGCTTTATGACTTGGGGCGTATCGCAATGGCCCAGCGCGCCGGTCTGATCGCAGTCCTGCGTAAGGAGCGTTGGGGTCTTACAATGGCCGGATCACACGTGCGCTTTCGTCGTCGCATCCATGGCTTCGAGCGGTTCGAAGTGCGTAGCCGTGCAGTATGTTGGGATGACAAGTTTCTATATATCGAGCAATCCATGTGGAAGCGGGACGGTGAATGCGCCAGCCACGTGTTATACCGTGCGGCCGTGACCGATAAGGATGGCATCGTGAAGCCGCCGCGCATATTGGCCGCGCTACAGCTGGATGTATCCTCTCCTGTCATGCCGGATTGGATTAAAAATTGGACCGAAGCAGAGGCCACTCGACCTTGGCCGCCGATGCAAGACAGCTAAGTCAGGCTTTATGGCTGCATCGCGTCCATGACATCGGAGAAATCAAGTTCGTCCACACGTGTCATGGCCCATTCAGCAAAGCGGCGCGATTCAATCGGAATTTCACCCAATATTTTGAAGCCTGCGTGACGGTTGTCCTCACGGATAACCGCGACCAGTTTGTTCACCTGATCCGCCTCACCCTCCAGAACCTGACAAAAGTTGCGTCCGTTATAAGCCAGTACGCCACTAATGCCGTGTTTAAGGTTATTTTCCGCCGATTTCTGAACCAGTGCATCCACTTCACTTTGAGACATATCGGTTGTCGATGTGCTAAAATACATGAGCCTGATCATAGGTGAAATCCTTTCGCATTACCCAAGACTTTGATTGCTCAGGATAGATATTAATTTGTGGGCCGAACTAAGATGTCCGCAGAACGGTTTGCGGTCAATAAAAAGCTCTCCCTTGCGCGACAAGGCCTAGGCTGCTCTACGTCACGTAAACGGGGGGCAAATGAATGTTGGAAGTGTCACAGCGCAAGCGTATCTGGGGCTGGTATTTTTTTGACTGGGCCAGCCAGCCTTACAACACGCTTTTGCTTACCTTTATTTTCGGGCCTTATTTCACAGGCACACTTTCCGGGAATCTGATCGCCGAAGGGATGGCCGAAGAGGCCGCACGCGCGCAAGCGCAGGCTTACTGGGGCTGGGGCCTTGCTGTTGCGGGCATATTTATCGCGGTATTGGCGCCGATATTGGGTGCTATCGCTGACAACACGGGGCGCAAGCTGCCTTGGATATGGCTATTCTCGCTGATGTACTTTGTTGGTTCCTACGCGCTGTGGTGGACTGCTCCGCAGGAATTTTCAGTGATTTGGGCCCTGTTCTTCTTTGGGATCGGCCTGATCGGAATGGAATTTGCGACGATTTTCACCAATTCTTACTTACCGGAGCTGCACGATGATCCGGCAGAACTGGGGCGCATATCGGGTTCCGGCTGGGCCTTCGGCTACGTCGGCGGCGTGCTATCCCTTGTTGTGATGTTGGCACTTTTTCAGGCGACACCCAGCGGGAATACAATGTTTGGCCTGTCCCCACTGTTTGGACTTGATCCTGCAACCAAGGCTGACACGCGTGTCGTTGGCCCGCTAGCAGCAATATGGTTTGCTGTCTTTATGGTGCCCTTCTTTCTCTATGCCCGCGACACACGCGTAGCAGGCCCCGCACCTTTCCTAATCGGGCAAAGCCTGCGTGATCTGGGAAGAACGCTGAAAGGATTGCCGCGCCATCCGTCGCTGATGGCATATCTGGGATCATCAATGTTCTATCGCGATGCACTTAACGGGCTTTATACTTTTGGCGGCGTCTATGCCTTGGGTGTACTTGGTTGGTCGATCACCGAAGTTGGCATTTTCGGCATCGTGGCCGCCATCTCGGGTGCCGTGTTCTGCTGGATTTCAGGACGCGTCGACCGCCGTGTGGGACCAATGCCAGTGATAATCGTTTGCGTTCTCATGCTGACTTTTGTGTCTTTGCTGATTGTGACGATTACACCGGAATCAATCCTTTTCATCGCAATTGCCGAAGGATCGAACCTGCCTGATGTGACCTTTTTCATAGCCGGTGCAATAATTGGGGCGGCAGGCGGTGCGCTACAGGCGTCCTCGCGTAATATGATGACACGGCAGGCCAACCCGGAGCGGATGACCGAAGCCTTTGGCCTGTATGCACTTTCGGGAAAAGCAACATCGTTTCTTGCGCCCGCGCTTATTGCTTTCACCAGCCAGATCACTGGCAGTCAAAGATTAGGGGTCAGCCCCGTTGTTGGGCTGTTCATTATCGGGCTGGTTCTGCTACTCTGGGTTAAATCTAGAGGGGATTTCAACAAATGAACTTCAGAAAATTAATAACAATCACAGCATTAAGCGTTCTAGTTGCCAGTTGCGGCGGCGCACGTGACATCAGTGGTTCCAAGGAAAAGCAGCCAGAACTGCCCACCATAGGTGAACTTGCCGGACCACTAGCAAATGTGCAGGCGAAAAAGCTGTTTGGCACAAAATCTTTCGCGACATCGCAAACGTCCAGTGCGTTCGGGAGCTATGCCAAAGGCTGTCTGGCCGGTGCAGAGCAGTTGCCGGAAAGCGGGCCAACATGGCAAGCGATGCGCCTGTCACGCAACCGCAACTGGGGGCATCCCGAACTAATTGACATGGTCAAAAAGCTCAGTCGGGTTGCCGCCCAACAACCGGGATGGAATGGCCTTTATGTCGGTGACATGAGCCAGCCTCGTGGCGGCCCTATGCTGACTGGTCACCGCAGCCACCAGATGGGCTTGGATGCAGATATCTGGATGCTGCCCCCCAAATCTTTGAGCCTTACGCGCAGCCAACGCGAGAATATCTCTTCAATTTCGACCCGTCGGGCCAGCGGTGCCTATGTGAACAATTCATGGACCCGCTCGCATCATGAAATCATAAAGGCTGCTGCAAAAGATCCGCGTGTGGCACGCATTTTTGTGTTCCCGGGGGCAAAAGTCCAAATGTGTGACGATGAACGCGGTGATCGCAGCTATCTGCGCAAAATTCGACCGTGGTACGGCCATCACTATCACTTCCATGTACGGCTGAACTGCCCGAAGGGCGCGCGCGGCTGTGTAAACCAGAACCCGCCACCGGCCGGGGATGGTTGCGCTGATGCCCGTCAATGGCAATCTAACATCATCAAGCCGCCAAAGCCGAAACCAGGCGCAAAAAAGACGCCAAGCAAACCGCGCCGCGAACTTGTTCTGGCTGATCTTCCGGCACAGTGTAAATCCGTGCTCGACGCAAATTGATCAGACTTGCACTGGTATTAATCTGCCTGTGTGGGAGCGTCCTTGCCGAGCCAACGCTGCATGCAAACGGGGCTGTGCGTTGGCAGCTTGACGCGCCATGGTTCGGGGGCTGGTCAGGCATAGAGATCGACGCCCAAGGCGGGCAAATGACCGTCATTAACGATCGCGGGCAATTTGCTACGGCACGCTTGCAGCGGGCAAACGGCCTTATCACTGGCGTTGGCGTGCAAAACGTTACCGCGCTTGGCCGCTCTGTCGGGGGGCCTTTAGAAAAGAAGGCAAGCGATGCCGAGGGGCTCGCCATTGCAGACAACGGCGATGCCTTCATCTCGTTCGAGCACGAGCACAGGATCATGCAAGTTGATCTCTCGAACGGGCGAACATCAAATCGCATCGCCCTTCCATTTCAGAACGCGATGGAACCGAATGGCGGCGTTGAAGCCCTAGCCGTTGGGCCTGATGGGACGCTCTATGCGATCACCGAAACCCCGCCTACGGATCGTGCACCATTTCCATTGTACGCATACTCGGACGGGCAATGGCGGGTCAGCGCCCGCATTCCGCAACGCGGCTCTTTCGTGCCTGTGGGGGCAGATTTTGATGCCAATGGACGGCTCTGGCTGTTAGAGCGGTCTGTCTCACCACTGGGATTCCGCAGCCGTGTCCGTTTGTTTGTGTTAGACCCGCGTGCGCCTCGGGAACACACGCTTTTGACCACAGTACATACGCAATATGATAACCTTGAAGGGATCAGCGTCTGGCAGGACGCAAGCGGTCAAATGTATGTAACGATGATCTCCGACGACAACTTTCTACGGATATTGCGGACCCAGATCGTCGAGTACCGCGTAACTGAATAGGGTTGCGAAAGAGCGCAAAGCCACCTAATGAGCCGTCTGTCTGCGATCCCCGCAGGTCAAGTCGCCGCACCCTTGCAAAAAACGGTTCTAATTATGACACGCACCCATCTTCCCGGCATTCTTGCCATGGCCGCCATCGTGGTCGCCTCCAATATTCTCGTACAATTTCTTTATGGCAACTGGCTCACGTGGGGCGCGTTCACCTACCCCCTCGCCTTCCTTGTTACCGATGTGATGAACCGCGTTTACGGTACCGCCGCAGCCCGTCGCGTCGTGCTGGCAGGCTTTGTAGTGGGTATCGTCTGTTCGCTCATCGGGACGCAGATCATGGGTGAGTTTGGCCCGTTGGTGACTGTGCGCATTGCTATCGGGTCTGGTCTGGCTTTCCTTATCGCGCAACTGCTGGACGTGGGCATCTTTGCAGCCCTCCGCGACGGACGCTGGTGGAAAGCGCCGCTTGTCTCAACTCTTGTAGGCAGCTCTGTTGATACGATCATCTTCTTTTCTGTCGCCTTCTCTGGCGCGTTGTCCTTCGTCCATCCAGCAACAGACGTTTCTTGGGCGTCCGAAGTTATCCCGATGTTGGGCTTCGGTCCAGAAGCGCCGCTTTGGGTTTCCCTTGCCGTCGCGGATTGGGCTGTAAAGTTGTCTTTGGCATTGATCGCATTGATACCGTTCCGGATGATTACCGCCCGCCTGGGTGCTCGCTGAACAAGCACCCAGCAGAAAAAGTTCAAACCGCCTCAAGAAAAAGCTTTGCGAATTCTGAAACCTGTGGGACGCTCATGACAGGTTCAACAAAATGTAAAGGAGGTGATCTAGTGTCAAGAAAGGTACTGGAGCGAGGTGTCGGAACAGCTTTGGAGGTCACTTGTTAGGGCAGTCCCTGACAAACTGAAATCCGAAGTGGGCTAAGGTCTAACCGATCCCGCCTCCTATACAATTCGATTGGGCCGCTCTGAATAAGGGCGGCCCATTTCGCATCTTGGACCAGCCCCCCCTTCACCTCATCCATATCCGCGCTATGATCAGGATCATGCTGCATATTACAGACGCCATAAACATTCAGGACTGGGAGCTAACCGAGAGCTTCATGCGTGCGTCAGGTCCCGGCGGCCAGAACGTGAACAAGGTATCTTCTGCCGTGGAATTGCGCTTTGAAGCGGCCACATCGCCCTCTCTTCCTTTGCCGGTGAAAAACCGTCTGAGACGACTGGCCGGTCGCCGCTGGACCTCTGAAGGGGCGATAGTTCTGCAATGTGATGAAACCCGCAGTCAGGCGCGCAACCGCGAAATTGTCCGTGCGCGGCTGAAAGAGCTGATTGAAAAAGCACTGACCCCGCCGAAGCGCAGGATAGCCACACGGCCCACGTTAGGGTCGAAAAAGCGGCGCCTGAAAGCGAAAAAAGTGCGTGGTGAGGTGAAGGCCATGCGCGGTAAAGTGGATCCGGATTGAGGCCGATTTGTTCGCACCTCTATGCAAAATCACAATTTTCTAAGCAGGTAGATGTCCATAATCCAGCCATGATCCGTGCGTGCACGGGCACGGGTTTGCGTAATCTGCTCAGCAACCTCCGACAGGGGGCCTTCGATAACAATCTGCTCTTTCATACCAACATATGCCCCCCACCAAATGTAGACACCGTCGGGTGATATCGCCTCAAAGGCACTGCCCGCATCAAGCATAACCGCAACCGTATCGACGCCCGTTGGCCAGCCCTCTTCGCGTAGACGGCGACCTGTCGTGACGATAAAGGGCGCGCCTATTTCATTCAGAACCGTCGCATGGGCAGCCGTTAACGCCTGTAGAGATGTAATGCCGGGGATCACCGTAATCTGTGGCGCTGGCTTTATCCGCGCTGCGATCCGCAAAGTGCTGTCATAAAGCGAAGGATCGCCCCAGACCAGAAGCGCAACTTTTTTCGCGCTGCCATGTGAATCGATCGCATCCTGCCAGACGGTTGCGATGGCGTCGTGCCAGTCATCCACCCGCTGGCGGTAATCCGGCGTCGCTTCATTACGGACCGGAAGCTCAAATTCGACGATACGAGTTGTGTGGTTGGTGACAAGCTCATCGCACATATCAAGCCGCAGTTGGGCAAGGTCGTCTTTTCCCGTGCCTTTACGCGGGATCAGGATGACGTCCTGCGCATTCATCGCGCGAATGGCTTGCAGTGTCAGGTGTTCGGGGTTGCCGGTACCAATGCCTATAAGGGTCAGTTGCAGGCTCATGCTGGTATCCGTGCAATGGCTTTGGTGCGTAGATCACCTAGCACACGCGCATCCGTGAACGTCCCGTTATCAGAGGCCTCATACAGCCTTGAAAACGTCTCTAACGCGGGGAAATCTGCTGCTGTTATTTCCCCAAAGAGGTAGGCCACCTTGCCTTGCGCACGAAACGCCACTGTTTGCGCACGGGTGCAGCCCGACATGCATTCAACCGACGAGATTGTCAGATGTGGGAGCGCGGCACGGGCCTCTCGGACAAAATCTGCGCTTTGCGCTGTGCAAGTGGTGCAGATGTAGCAGTTCATTCCTCTGGCTCCGCAAGCGGGCCATAGAAGATCAACGCAGGCGTGCTGGTTTTTGTTTCTTCCAGATGCTTGGCCAATGTCGCGATCGTAAAGCGTTCAAGACGCTCGGCAGGGGTCGAGACCGCTTCGGCAAGCATCGCCGGCGTGTTTGCGGGCAGTCCGTGTTCGATCAGACGTGCCACCAATCCTGCGAAGGTTTTCTTGCCCATGTAGACCACCGTCGTGGCCAAGGGATCAGCCAACGCGGCCATGTTGACATCTGGCGGCAAATCTCCGGTAACATCGGCGCCGGTGATGAACTGGACCCTCCGCGCCGTCAGCCTGCGGGTAAGCGGAATGCCGGCGGTGGCAGCAGCAGCGGAGGCGCTGGTCACACCCGGGACAATTTCGAATGGGATACTGGCGCCACGTAAGGCGGTGATTTCCTCTTCCAGCCGTCCGAACATACCACTGTCCCCGGACTTAAGCCGCACCACCTGAAGGCCCGCCTGTGCGTATTCAACAAGCACACGGCTCACGTGATCCTGTTTTGGCGAAGGCCGACCCGCCCTTTTGCCCACGCCAATCAGGTCAGCGTCAGCGCGTGCATGGCTCAGGATTGGGCCAGACGAGAGATCGTCAAACAGCACCACATCCGCAGACTCAAGACGTTTAACCGCACGAACGGTCAGCAGTTCCGGATCACCGGGACCGGAAGAGACAAAGGAAACAAAGCCGGTCATGCGCCCTCCGCGATCAGATGGAAGAATGTGCCTGAAACCTGACCGCCGCCCGCCGTCCGGCGATAGGTGCCTGTCTCAGGCACAGTCAGACCATTGCTGTCTGTGATTTTCGCCAAAGGCGTATCCGGTTCCTGTAGTATTGTTGCGTAATGGAATTCATGGCCGCGCAGTTGCGCACCCGATCCGGCACCGGGAATTGCCGCGTTCAAGGTCGCACGGCGATAGCCCAGGTGGAACTTACGCTTAGCGAAAGAGGTCTCTAATCCAAGCAGACCGAGCATTTCGTGACGGTTACCTTCCTTATCAACCAGACCTGCGCCCAAAGCCATGTAGCCACCACACTCACCATGCACGGGGTTGGTTTCCGCGAAAGTACGCATCCCACTGCGGAAGGTCTCTGCAGCGGCGAGGGTCCCAGCATGGAGTTCAGGGTAGCCCCCTGGCAGCCAGCAAATATCAGCGCTGCTATCGGGTGCCTCATCCCGCAATGGTGAAAACGGTATTACCTCTGCGCCAGCCGCGCGCCAACCGGCGAGCAGGTGGGGATAGACGAAGGCGAAAGCATTGTCTTGGGCCAACGCAATACGCTGACCCGGCGGCGTTATCTTTAGGGCTGGGGCAATATTCGCACGCGCGCCTTCTGCTGCGGCGCGAAGGGCGTCCATATCCACATGTTCGGCCACAAAGGAGGCTGCATCGGCAAGAACTTCGGCAAGATTTTCCTGCTCACCCGCTTGGACAAGACCTAAATGCCGTTCAGGTAGCGTCACCTCGGATCGGCGCGGAAGCACGCCGAGGACCTTGATGCCCGCCTGCTCCATGCCGACACGCACAAGCGCCTCATGACGCGGAGATGCCACGCGGTTCAGCACAACACCCGCAAGCGTGACATCAGGGCGCATCATCTTAAAACCAAGCGCCGTTGCAGCGACCGATTGGGCAGCACCGGACACGTCCAGCACCAGCACGACAGGCCAACCCATATTCGCGGCAATATCCGCGCTGGCGCCGTTACCGGAAGCGCCCTGTATGGCAACCCCGTCAAACAGCCCCATTGAGCCTTCAGCAAGGATAAGGTCAGCGCCTTGCGCATTCCCCACCAACCCGTCGATGCGCGCGGCCTCCATCGACCAGCTGTCAATGTTGTAAGAGGCACGGCCCGAGGCGGCAGTGTGGAACGCAGGATCAATGTAATCCGGACCGCTCTTGAACGGCTGCACCTCTACCCCCTTCGCGCGGAAGGCGGCAAGCAAACCCAGCATCAGCGTTGTCTTGCCCGTGCCGGAAGCAGGGGCTGAAATCATCAGACCGGGGGGTATCATTCGGCCTCCGGAAAACGGGGTTCAGTGCCGACGGGGCGAAAGCGGCGGTCATAATCGCCCGCATAGAGCCTACTTTCACCGAAATCCTCTGAGCCCAACGCATGACCAACAAGGATCAACGCGGTGCGCGCCATCTCTTCTCCGACCTCGGTTTTGAGGGTAGCGAGCGTTGCGCGCACGACGCGCTCATCCGGCCAACTTGCGCGCCAGACCACAGCGACCGGGCAGTCAGGCCCATAGTGGGGGGTCAGCTCCTCAACCACACGATCGAGTACATGCACAGAAAGATGGATGGCCAACGTGGCGCCCGTAGCGGCAAAGTTTGCAAGCGTCTCACCTTCTGGCATGGCAGTGGCACGACCGGAGGTACGCGTAAGCACGACTGACTGCACAACCCCTGGCAAAGTAAGCTCAGCGGCCAGAGTGGCCGCTGCGGCGGCAAAGCTGGGCACACCAGGCGTCACATCGTAAGGGATATCCAACGCGCGCAGTCGGCGCAGTTGTTCACCCATTGCAGACCAGATCGACAAGTCGCCTGAGTGGATACGCGCAACATCCTGACCACGTTCATGGGCAGCGCTGATTTCTTCCATGATTTCATCAAGCGACAGGCGCGCAGTGTTCACGATATGCGCGCCCTCTGGGCAGTGATCCAGAATACCCTCCGGCACCAGTGATCCCGCGTATAGGCATACGGGACAGGCCGCGATCAGATCGCGCCCGCGCAGGGTAATCAGGTCAGCGGCACCGGGGCCAGCACCTATGAAATGTACGGTCACTCGTTTTCCTTTACGTCATCGGCAATCGCCGCTGTTGCCATACCATCGCCCGAGACGACCCGCACCGCAACCAAGTGCGCTTGGGGACCCGAGGTCACCAAAGCAGCTGCTTCGCACAAGCTTCCCGTACCGAAAGTATCAATAATCCGCTGCGACTGTGTCGTTGTCATCATTTGCGCCATATCTTCAGTTCGTACTCCAAGACCGGGCAGGCCCATGGCTTGTGCAAGTTCGCGAAACACCGGAGCACGAGATTTTGCGCTCTCGGTTGCCAAAGCTTGCACAGGTGCGCCGCCTGAAGCCTCAATCGCGCGCAGCAATGCATCCTGTAATGACGCCATTGCAGCACCGCTTCGAAACCCAATTCCAGCAACCCTCACAGCGTTACACTCCACTGCACGATAGGGCGCGATGCGGTCCAGCCGCGCATGGGGCCTAGAGGTGTTGCTTGGGCGACCTCAAACCGCATTAGGGTACCGCCCTTATCCGCATGCGCTTGGGCCAGCAGCGCTTCTGTTTCAAGTGTAACGCCGTTTACAACAAGGCGGGTGCCCGAGGGCAAAAGACCATAAAGTGTCTCTAACAAGGGCTTTCTGGCACCGCCCCCAATGAAGACGACATCAGGTAAAGGTTGGTTGGGTATCTGATCCGCAGCAATCCCTTCCACGGCCGTCATCTTATGTAAAAGACCAAAGTCGGCGATATTACGCGTGATATTGGCGATACGCGCTGGGTGCTGTTCAAAAGAGATCGCTTGCCCACCAGCCAAACACCATTCTACCGAAATTGAACCAGACCCCGCCCCAATGTCCCACAAGAGAGCATCTTTGCGCGGAGCAAGCGCGCTGAGGGTCAAAGCACGGACTGGTTGTTTCGTGATCTGCCCGTCGTGCGCAAAGCAGTCATCGGGCAGACCGGACGCTTTTGGAAGCCCCACATTGGCAGGCAAGGTAACCGCCACAGCAACGGGTGCGGCAATGTCAGTAAGATCAAAAGCATCAGCCGTCACGTCGCGCAGGCGTTCATGTGGCCCACCCAACCGCTCCATGACCGTAAGCGTAGCCTTACCCGCACCTTGCGTGCATAGCCAATCGGCCAATTCAGCGGGCGCGTCTTTGTCCCGCATCAGACAGATCATCCGGCCCAACGGTGACATGACACCGCGTAGTCGGGCAAGCGGGGCCGCGTGAAGTCCGTGACATGTGATGTCCTCCATCCGCCAGCCCAGAACCGATGCAGCCAGAGTGAAAGTCGAAGGAGCGGGAAATGCGCGCCATTCGCGGCGGTCCATATCACGGACAAGGCTACCACCTGCACCGTGCCAGAACGGATCGCCAGAGGCGAGCACAGCGACCCGTTGACCACGCAGGGCAAGAACCGGGCCTGTTGAAAATGGCACCGGCCAAGCACGTCCGCGTTGGCCGACTTTGGCAAGGTCCAGATGTCGTGGTCCACCAAATACAATATCTGCAGAGTCGAGCGCTGCGCGGCTTGCAGGTGACAGGCCGTCAAGGCTATCTTCGTTCAAACCAATAATGCTGAGCCAGGGATCACCCATCATGCGCGTCCTTCTGCTGGGCGGGACCACAGAGGCCAGCCAGTTGGCGCAGGCTCTTCATTCCGCCAGAATAGAGACTGTTTTTTCTTATGCCGGCCGCACAAACGCGCCGATAGCGCAGCCCGTTGACGTGCGAATAGGCGGTTTTGGCGGGGCAGATGGTCTGGCGACCTACCTGAAGAACGAACGGATCAGCCACGTTGTTGACGCTACGCATCCGTTTGCAAACACGATGGGGCAAAACGCCTATCGCGCATGTAGCACACATGGCACGCCGCTGCTGCGTCTGGCGCGACCTGCATGGCGCGCGCAGGCGGATGATAAGTGGATTCATGTGCCTGATATAACGGGTGCCCGTGATGCTTTGCCCGCGGATCCGTGCCGCGTCTTTCTGGCGATTGGCAGGATGCATGTGGACCTGTTCGCGGCGCGCCCCGAACACCACTACCTGTTGCGGCTCGTTGACGCCCCGCAAACCCAGATTACCTTGCCCGACCACCATGTCACCGTTGCGCGAGGCCCTTTCAACGTGGCCGAAGATATTGCGTTGATGCAAGAACATCGCATCACCCATGTCATCGCCAAGAATGCCGGTGGAAGCGGCGCGGTGGCAAAGATTGACGCCGCGCGCGCCCTTGGATTGCAGGTGGTCATGATTGATCGGCCACTGCGGCCGGATATAGCCGAAACCGCCAATATAGAGACTGTTTTGGCATGGCTTAATCATGATGCTGAACGTGGCGTATAGACATAGGGGCCTACCCGTCGGGTTGCCGAATTTCCTACCAGCACAACAGTACGCATGTCGGCCATATCCTCAGTCGCCTCACCAAGCGTGACGGTATTTAGACGCTGGTCATCGTGGGTGACATTGCGGGCAAAAGTAATGAGACGGTCCGGGCCGCATTCCTCTCGCAATATTTCCAATGCTTCACCGAACTGATGCGGGCGGGATTTCGACCGGGGATTATAGAAAGCCATCGCAAAATCGGCACGTGATGCCATGCGCAAACGATGTTCGATCACGCTCCAAGGTTTGAGATTATCACTAAGATTGATAGCGCAAAAATCATGCCCCAAGGGCGCCCCTGCTGCTGCTGCCGCCGCAAGCATGGCAGTGATACCCGGCTGAACGGTAATCTCCACGCCTTCAAATTGCGGCTGGGCTTCTAGCGCCTCAAAAACGGCAGAGGCCATTGCAAACACGCCCGGATCACCGGAGGAGACCACAACCACGCGACTGCCTTGTTGAGCAAGGGTCAGCGCATGCGTCGCGCGGTCAATCTCAACCCGGTTATCTGTGGCGTGCAGCGTCAGCCCATCGCGGGGCGCAATACGTTTGACGTATGGGATATAGCCGATCACGTCGGTCGCCTGCGAGATTATTTGGCGGACTTCCGGTGTTACCAACGTCTCTCGACCAGGTCCAAGACCAACGATGGAGACCCAACCGCTCATTCTTCGGCTTCAGGGCGTCGACCCTGTCCATGAACCAGAACGATTGCGAAGTAGGGGCAATCCCCCTCAGGAACATCGGCCAACTTCGCAACGCGCTGCTGCGGCATTGTGCCTTTTTCGACCAACCAAGCATCGTCCAGACGGCCAGTCGCTGCGAGGGCGGCCCGCACGCGTGGTAGGTTTCGGCCTGTTTTCATGATGACCAGCGCATCTGATCGCTTCATATGATCGATCAGATCTTGCTGCGGCAGCGTGCCCATGAGCACGCTCAGCACGTCATCCCCCCAAGTGAATGGCATATCAAGGCTGTTCCAGCAGCCCACCATGCCAGGAATGGCGGGAAGAACCTCGACTTCTGCGCGTCCTTGAAGGCGGGTGTGCAAATGCATGAAGGAGCCGTAGAAAAACGGATCCCCTTCGCATAGAACAACAACGTCGTGCTGCTCGGTCAAAGCCTCAAGCTTGTCCGCCCACTCTGCGTAGAAGTCTACCATCAACTGTTTGTACCCGTCCGAGCCAAAATGCAGTTCTGTCGTGACAGGATACTCCATCGGGTATTCAGTCACGTCCTCACGCAACATGCCTTGCACGATGGTACGCGCCTGTCCCGGACGGCCCTTTTTGCGGAAATACGCCACATGTTGCGCGTTGCGAATGGTGCGGTCGGATTTGACACTCATCAAGTCCGGATCGCCGGGCCCGAGGCCCGCGCAAATAACTCTTCCCATGTTTACTCCACCCTGCTGGCAAGCGCGTTTATAGCAGCAACCGTAATCGCAGAGCCGCCAAGCCGTCCTTTGACGATCATTGACGCCACTGGTGGTGCTGCCATTAGCGCGTCTTTACTTTCAGCTGCGCCAATGAACCCAACCGGACAGCCGATGATGGCGGCGGGACGGGGGCAATCAGGGTCCTCAAGCATGTTTAGCAAATGGAACAACGCGGTCGGTGCATTCCCAATGGCCACGATCGCGCCCTCCAGATGCGGGCGCCACAACTCAAGTGCAGCGGCGGAGCGGGTGTTGGCCATCTCCTGTGCCATCGCAGGGACCCGAGGATCACGGAGTGTACAAATCACCTCGTTTTCGCATGGCAGTCGTTTACGGGTAATGCCTTCGCTAACCATATAGGCGTCACAGAGGATCGGCGCGCCAGCCTCCAGCGCCTCACGCGCGGTGATTGCCATATCCGGCGTGAAATGAACATGTTCTTCCAGACCAACCATGCCTGCGGCGTGGATCATGCGCACTGCGACGATCTCTTCCTCGGGGGTGAACCGGCCAAGAGCGGCTTCAGCGCGGATGGTCGCAAATGACTGCCGATAGATTTCGGCGCCATCGGTGATGTATGTGTGAGGCATATTACAGGTGGTCTTTCAGATCATCGGAGGAGAGACGGGACAAGGTGGGTTCATCTCCAGCCTTTCCGTCTCTAATTAGGGCAAATCCTTCCGCCTGTGCGGTCAGAGTGAGTGGTGCAGGGCGTGGATGGGCGCAACCTTTTGTACAACCCGAGATGTGAAGCATCGCGATGTCCCCAAGATGAGGCGCAAGCGCTTTGCCAATGCTACGGGTCTTACCCAAAGCCTGTGTACAGCGTGGCGCACCGGTACAGGCAGTAATCCGCAAAAGCGGATCAGCAGGATCGGTGATGACCCCGTTGATCTTGGGCAATTGGCGCGCGCTTTCGACAAGAATGAGGCGCCACGGCGTTAGACGCAGACCGCCATGTTTCGCCAGCGTAGAGAGTGTTTCTACGCGCAACTGACCAAAAGCCAGCCCCACGATCGCACCGTTCGGCGTATAGCCGGGTGCGGGGGTGTAAGTGCCTTGCTGTCGCGGAACAAAGGCACCTTCCGGCGTGATACCTTGCGCGACAAGCGCCTTCATACGGGTCATTTCGCCGGCATGGTCTACGAACCAATGCGCTAGCGACAAGGCCTCTTGGGCCGCGTTTTCCTGCGTTACGGGCCTGCCGGTATTCATCCCGTCTGCCACCAGAATAAGGCCGCCGCCAGCGTCCAGCTCCAACCGAATGTCCGCAGAAGCGGCCTGAAGAACAGGAGACCGCCCACAATCAACGGCAAAGCCGAACTTGCCCGGAATGGCTGGCGCAGTTGGCGCGGCCAATCTTTCGGTCAGCTCGGCGGTGATCAATTCAGTTTCGTCGCCCGGCTGCCAAAAAGGAGCAACAAGTATATTGCGGCGGCTTTCGATTTCCGGCGTAGCGTCAATAAGGCCCATCGCACGCAGACCTTCGATCAGTGCAGCATGCTTTTCCTGCGTCACGCCGCGGATCTGGATATTGCCGCGGCTGGAGACATCAAGGAATCCATTACCGTGGGCTGCTGCCAACGATGCAATGCCATCCGCTTGCGCGCGCCGCAGGCGGCCGCCAAAGGGGCGCACACGCACCACCAGACCGTCGCCCGACATCATCGGTCGCAAGGCACCAGGGCACCATCCTTTAACTTCGTGGCCGGTGGTTTCTTGGCCGCTCATTCCGCTGCCTCCATCGCTGCAGAAATTGAATTACGCCGCGTGACCCACAAACCCGCATCACGCAACGCGGCGAAACGATTGCGCATTTCGTCCAGAGCCTTTGGGTTCTCGGCCTTTAGAAAATCAACAAGATCATCGCGCCCTAACGTAGCATCATAGTAGAGGTCGAACAGATGCGCCGGAACATTACGTGTCAAATGGGCGAAAGCGGCAAGATTGTCGAGCGTTGCCGCGATTTCTGCGCCTCCGCGAAATCCGTGTCGCATCATACCATTTGCCCAATCGGGGTTGGCAGCACGGGCGCGGACCACGCGAGCGATCTCTTCTGGCATCGTTCGGGCGCGAGGCGTGCCCATTCGCGTACTATCAACATGATAGAGAGCCGGTTCAGGCGCACCCAAATGCGCCATCGCAGCGGCAAACCCGCCCTCATGTGTGGCATAGTCAGAAGATAATAGAACGTCCGTCTCGGTCAGGTCCTGAACGTGGGCGAACCCGTCTGCCGCGCGCAGCCTTTCTTCAAGGCCCTTTCTGTTCTGATAGGCGTCACCCTTGGCATCCAACGCCCATTCGGAGCCCTTCAGCCACGCCTCACCCGCCGCCGAACGACCCTCAGGCGAATAGTCCTGCAATGCGCTTTCCATATTCATGCCATAAAGGCCCGGTTTAGGGCCAAAAACACGGGGCGCTTTCTGTTTGTAAGGGTTCATGTCCTCCGCTTCTTCACGGGCAGAAAGCGCCGCGGTTCCAGCCTCGAACAATCCAGCAAGGCCGGGAAAGATATCGCGGAACAGGCCCGATATGCGCAGGGTGACATCAGTGCGGGGACGGTCAAGTATCGTGAGCGGCAAGACTTCAAAGCCTGAGATACGATCCGATCCCTCATCCCATTTTGGTGCAAGCCCCGCAAGGTGCATCGCCATCGCGACTTCTTCGCCGGCGGTTCGCATGGTGGCTGAGCCCCATAGATCAATCACAAGCCCGCGTGGCCAATCGCCATTGTCTTGCAGGTGGCGGCGCAGCAGCTCTTCAGCAAGCTTGACCCCTTGCGCATGGGCCACGCGGGAAGGCACTGCGCGGGGATCCACAGAATACAGATTGCGCCCCGTAGGCAGCACATCGGACCGTCCACGATACGGGGAACCAGACGGACCGGAAGGCACGCGCCGACCATTCAACGCGGTAAGCAACCCGTCGTTCTCACCTTCTGCCGCACCAAAGACATGAAGGCCATCGCCATACTTGCTTTCTTTGATATCGCACACAAACCGGTCAATGCGCGTCATCGCTTCTGCCTCTGACGCATCTTCAAGCAAACCAAGATCCTGTTCGACCCCTGCTGCTTGCGCCTCTTCCCGAATGGTGCTGACAAGCCGGTCGCGGCGCGCGGGATCAAGCCCATCGGCAGTGGAATACTCATCCAGCAACCGTTCCAACCTCAGCAACGCATCGGGTGTTTCGCTGTCTTTCATAGGCGGCGGCACATGGCCAAGCGTCACGGCACCAATACGTCGTTTGGCCTGTGCCGCCTCACCCGGATCGTTAACGATGAAGGGATAAATCACGGGCAAATCGCCCGTTAGGACTTCGGGCCAACATTCATCAGATAGTGCGACCGCTTTTCCCGGTAGCCATTCCAGCGTGCCATGGGCACCCATATGTACCAACGCATGATGCCCCATAGCACGCAGCCAAAGATAGAACGCGACATAGGAATGGCGCGGGACGCGGGCAAGATCGTGATAGTCCGTGTCGCGGGCAGCGATGGCGCCCCGCTCTGGCTGAAGCGCAACAAGGGCGTTACCGCAGATTTGCGCGGGGAAATGAAAGGCCCCGTCTTTGAACAACGGATCGGTGTCGGGCGCGCCCCACGCGGTTTGGAGATCTTCTCGCATGGCCACTGGCAGATCATCAAGCGCCGCGATGTAGTCAGCGACCGGCCAAGCGATATGATTTTGCGTCAGTGATTTGCCAAAACCGATCGCCGGAATAACCGAGTAGCCTTCCGTTGCCAGCGTCATCAAAAGATCTTCGGCACTGGCAAGCGCATCAAGACCCACAGCATGGGCGATCTGATCCTCGCGACCTGGGTAGGTCGACAGAACAAGCGCAATTTTCCGTTGACTAGGCTCTGTTTTACTTAACTTCAGCCATCCACTAATCCGGTCCACCGCCGCTTCGATCCGCGTTGGATGGGCGCGGTGCGAAAAGCGGGAATACTGCAGATCAGGGTCTTTTTTCTCAGGTGCTTTAAAGCTGACCACGCCGGTGAATATTCGGCCATCAACCTCAGGCAAAACGACATGCATCGCTAAATCAGCAGGGGAGAGGCCCCGTTCTGAATTCGCCCAATCCTTTTTCCGCGCGGTCGAAAGAGCGACCTGAAACACCGGACATCCCTGCGCATCTAGAGGCGAGGTGCCGTCAGCTCCGCGTCCTGAAAAGGCCGTGGCGTTGATGATGGCAAGAGGGTCAAGTTGGGCCAACGCTGAGGGCAGAAAATCACGGGCGATAGGGGATTTAAGCGAGGGCGCAAAAAGGCCAATAGCGTTTAATCCGCGCGCACGCAGGCTGCGGATCAGGGCATCAACCGGTGCTGTATCAGCGGCAGTCAGATAGCTGCGGTAGAATGTAACAGCAATGGTGTCGCCAATCGTGTCTACAAAGGGCAAAACCCCTTTGTCAGGGTCATAAAACCCGCAATCTGGCACCGTTTTTGCGCCCAGAACCGGACCAGCATAAAGCCCCGCAGCCAAAGCAAGCTGGGCAAGAGCCGCCTGCGCAGCCACAGCGCCACCTGCATCACAAAGATGTTGCAGTCGGCGCAGCGTTGAGACCGGCAAGGTTGAGTGAGCATCAAGGGCAGGATCTTCGCGCCCATCAGCTGGCAAAACGGCCAAAGCGATGTCGTGGCGGCGGGCGAAATCCTGAACCTGCATGATGCCATAGGGCCAATAGTTTTCGCCGCCGATGAGACGGATCAGGATGCCCTTTGCGCCTGTTAGGGTCTGTTCCACATAGTTGTCGACCGAAGCAGGATGCCGCAAAGCCGTGAGATTGCACAAACGAAGCGAGGGCAGTTTTCCCTCATGTCCGCCTGCACGGTGCCAGCCTGCCGCGAAAGCACCAAGGTCACTGTCAGAAAAAGAAAGCACCACCAGATCTGCGGGCGTTTGCCCGGGATCGAAGGGGGTTTCGGTATCCTCCAGCCCATGACTTTCGCGGAAGACGACATGCATGGTCTATGCGCCCAATACAGCCTGGATCGCCGCAGGATCCACGTGGTCATGTTCGGCGATCACAACCAGCGCGCCATTGCGCGGATCACTGCCCCAAGGCCGATCAAACTGGTGACGCACGCGTGCACCCACAGCCTGCACCAGCAGACGCATGGGTTTGCCTTTGACGGCGACATAGCCTTTGACGCGCAAGATGTGCTGTTCATTTGCCAGCTTCTCGATGGCGGCTACCAATGTGGCGGCATCTTCGATTTCTGGCATTGGTACGACGATGGTATCAAAATCGTCGTGCTCATGATCCTCGTGCCCATCGTGATGCGACGGGCGTGCCGCCAGATCGTCTTCGGCTTGGGCGTTCAGGCCCAGAACGACGTTGGGGTCGATAACGCCCTCTGTCATTTCCAGCATCGGGATTTTGCGGTGGCTTTCGGCTTCGATCACGGCGCGGGCTTTTGCCAGACCTTCGGCACCGGCAAGATCTGCTTTGGAAAGCAGGATGATGTCGGCACAGCTAATTTGATCTTCGAAAACTTCAGAGAGAGGCGTGTCGTGATCAAGGCTTTCATCGGCTTTGCGCTGTGCGTCCACGGCATGGACATCGGATGCAAATGTGCCTGCGGCGACCGCTTCGGCATCCGCCAATGCGATCACGCCGTCGACGGTAATCTTTGATCTAATGGCTGGCCAGTCAAATGCTTTGAGCAAAGGCTTAGGAAGCGCCAGACCCGATGTTTCAATCAAAATGTGATCCGGACGGACGGGCATCGCCATCAGCGCTTCAATTGTAGGGATGAAATCATCAGCGACTGTGCAGCAAATGCAGCCATTCGCCAGCTCTACAATGTTCTCGGCGGGGCAATCGGGGATCGCGCAAGACCGCAGGATATCTCCGTCCACGCCAACTGTTCCGAATTCGTTCACCAGAACGGCAAGGCGACGGCCCTTTGTGTTGCTGATCAGGTGACGAATCAGCGTGGTTTTACCAGAGCCAAGGAAGCCGGTGATGACGGTAACAGGAATTTTCGACAGGTCGCTCATTCGGCAGCCTCCAGTGGAAGGGTAAATGCAGGAATCCGCGCAACACTTTGTTTGCGGAAGATTACGGGACGTTCGCGCCATGGCACAAGGCCATCCGGTGTGGCGGCATATGCCGCGGCACCGGCTAGGATATCGGGCGCGTCGTCTACGGTCATATGGCCATAAACATATGTCCATTTACCGGGCTGTGAAAGGGCGATGGCCGCGCCAGTCTTACAGGCGGAAAGGCATTCGACCCCAACAATTTTCACGTCTTTTGGCGCGCCTCGGGCTTCTAATGCGCGATAAAGCTGTGCACCGGGTCGCTGGCTGTCATCTTCGTGCACTTCGCCGACTTTGCAGGTGGTGCAGACGTAAAGTGTAGCTGTCATTGTCCGCTCCTTTAATACGGGTTTCAGTTAGAGGCGGCGCAGGCAGCGCAGCCGTATTAGTCAACTGTGATCATTTGCTTTGCTTCAATCGGCGTACCGTTATTAGCATAGGGATGGTGATCATTGCTGTTAAGGGAGACAGTGATTTCCACTTCACCTTTAGGTAGCTTATCCAAGTGCATCCACGACCCATAGAGGCGTGCCAGTTTCACACCATTTGCGTAGACATGCGCATGGCCTTCGCCAATCACATGGGCCTTGCTGGCCGCATCAGGCGTAAAGGCAAAGCGATCGGTCATCACATGCAGATTATAGCCGGACATCGGGTCCTTCATGACCGTGATCTCCACCTCTGGCACATTCGCGGGATCGACCTCGATCAGAGTGTCATGCATCGTTGCATGATCCATTCCGGCCCCATGATGAGCGGGATCAGCGTGGTCATGCCCGTCAAAAGTGATGCCGTTTCCAGCAGCCACAAGAAAACCGCCTGCTGCGCCAAAAGTCATGCCAATGATGAAAAGAATAAATGTTCGCATCTCGGCCCTACCTAACGTCTCTGCTCTTTATCCAGAAAATAGGCTGCGAAACAGCCCAACATGACCCAAGCAACCATGCCTATCCCGTAGGCACGGGAAGTGAACTGGCTGGCGATCTCTGTCGGAACAGGCCCTGTGAGAGTATCCGGCATTGGCGCACCGATCACATGAGGCGCGGCCAGCAGAATAACTGCGCTTCCCAACATCGCCCAATTTCGACCGAAGGCGAGCAACCACATAGCGATACCCGCGCTGATCACTGTTGCGAACCACCAAACCTGCCGTGCGCCAATATCTGCAGCGGCAGAGCCGGGCAATTCGGGCGCAAGGGAAAAACCAGGCGCAAAATGCGCGGCAACAAAGCCAGCAATACCCCAGATTATACCCGTGCGGGCCGTGACATGCGCACCGCGTTCTTCTGCGATTAACATCAACGCTACCAGCATCATCGCATACCCGGTGTAGGTAAGCATGCTGAACACAATGCTCAACAGATCCCGAACAGCATCAAAACCGGGCAGGTCAGGATGAGCCGAACTCGCTATAGATCCGAAGTGAACAAGCTCGCCGCTTTCATACAGCTCGGCATGCAATAGCACCGGCTGAACAAACAAAAGCTGCAGCAGGCCGGCAATCAGACCCGCAGCAGCACCAGCGAACAACGCGCTGGTCAGCAATTTAGAAAGCATGGCTTAGTGGCAGGGAAAGCCAGTGGCGTGACGCACATCGTGTGCGGCGTCATGCAGCGTGCTTGCCTGAAGGTGGCCTGTCATCGTGATGATGGCTGCACCAAGTACCAGAGCAAAAAGGGCTGGAAGGGTTGCGGTACGGCTGGCTACGACTGCTTTAACTTCGGTTTTCATCTTCGTCTTCTCCTCGTCGTCACACCCGACGACATGTTGATTTCACCTTGCCCGGCAGGTCTCCTGGCTCGCGGGTCGTGGCCCCTGTCTGCCTTCCCAGCCCTTTTGGGGGCAAGTGGCGTTTTGACAAAAGCTCACCGCTTACAGTCGCGGGGGCGGCTTCAGATCGGAACATGGCAAACCATGCAGCCCTACTAAATTCCCTTTTTCGGTCCCCAAAAGGACACCAAGCATTTTCAGTTACGCGGATTCCGCCGACAGGTGCAAGACAATTCATGGGAGTTCAGCAGTTTGAGCGTTTCCTTTCTGGTCATTGTTCCGTTCCCGACACATCATCGCCCGATGAAGACCGATCGCACCCTTCCCGCAATCATTTTACTGCTCTGCGCACTTACCCTTTTTGACGGCATGGGCCTTATCATCAAGCATTTGTCGCCGCGCTACAGCGCAGCGGAGCTGTCGGCATGGCGGAACGTATTTGGACTGATTCCATCGTTGATTGTGTTGATGAGTTCCCGCGACTGGCACGCGCGCGGCCGCACCCTTAAGATGCGGCAATGGCGGATGGCATTGGCACGCGGCGCTATCCTGACGTTCGCGCAGTTTTCTTTCTATTTGTCGCTTGGCATTCTGACATTCGCGACCGCATCAACGATTACCTACGCCAATTCACTGTTTGCCGTGGCTCTTGCAGCCGTCATTCTGGGGGAGAACGTAGGCAAAATCAGGTGGAGCGCGGTACTAATCGGCTTTGCCGGTGTGATCTGGATCGTTCGGCCCGGCGCTGACACGTTTTCTCCGGCGGCATTGCTGCCGTTGGGTGCCGCGATGGGGTACGCTTTGGTCGGAGTAACAGCCCGCATGATGGACCCTGAAGTACCGACGCCATTGATTAACCTCTATTCAAGCACAGCGGCCCTTTTCGGGGCGTTCCTGTTGGCGTTGTTCACAGGTGGTTTCACCCCCATTCAGCAAGCAAGCGACATGGGCCTGATCGTTGCGATGGGTGGGTTCGGTGGCTCAGCCGTCTTGCTTCTGATCATGGCCTACCGGATGACAGAGCAAAGCAACCTGGCACCCTTTCAATACTTTGGCATCCCGCTGGCGTTTGCGCTCGGCTGGCTATTCTTCGACGAAGCACCATGGAGCGAATTGTACCCCGGCGCGCTTTTGGTCCTAATGAGCGGCCTGCTGATTGTCTGGCGTGAACGGCAACTCAAGCAGCGTCGATAACGTTAGCGTATCTTACGGCAATATAACTCAAGCCGATGATGCACCACTTCGTAGCCAAGTTCGCGCGCGATCTGGTCCTGAAGCTGTTCGATTTTGTCTGACTGGAACTCGATTACTTCGCCAGTATCCACATCAAGGATATGGTCATGATGCTCTTCGTGTGTCGTCTCGAACCGGGCGCCACCGCCCTTAAATGCGTGGCGATGCACCACACCGCCTTCTTCCAGAACGGACAGCGTGCGGTATACCGTGGCAAGCGATACAGAAGGCTCAATCAGCTTTGCACGCTCGTGGAGTTCAACTGCGTCCGGATGATCGTCTGCCTCTGCAAGCACGCCCAGAAGCGCGACACGTTGGCGGGTCACGCGAATGCCCGCTTTGCGCAGTGCGGCTGTCATTTTTTCGGTCGTGTCGCTCTCGCCGCTCATGATTTACGCCCTATATTCTCAAGCACAAGTTATCTTTGAGAATCGTTATCATTCTTATTTACAGTTGTGAATGGTTCTCATAACCATTCTAAAAAGCGATATCATAGGATGAATCCGACTCTATGTTTGCACAATCACTCAAAACACTCGCAATTGTGGGCGCTCTCTTGTTGCCCGGCTCTGCAGCCATTGCGCAGGAAAAATTCAAAGCCGTCACTACCTTCACTGTCATTGCCGACATGGCGCGCAATGTGGCCGGGGATGTCGCGGTGGTAGAGAGCATCACCAAGCCGGGCGCAGAAATCCACGGCTACTCGCCGACGCCACGCGATATCATTCGTGCGCAGGACGCGGACCTCATCTTGTGGAACGGCCTGAACCTTGAGCTGTGGTTTGAACAGTTCCTGTCCAACCTGCGTGATGTGCCCTCTGCAACAGTAAGTGCAGGGATTGATCCCATCAGCATCTCGTCAGGGACATATGATGGAAAGCCCAACCCGCACGCGTGGATGGGTTTGACCAATGCGCTGATCTATGTGGACAACATTCGCGATGCCTTTGTGCTGCACGACCCCGCCAATGCCGACGCCTACACCGCAAATGCGGAAGCCTACAAAGCACGGATCACCGAGACAATTGCACCGTTGCGCGACGCTGTTCTGGCGGTGCCAGAGGACCAGCGCTGGCTAGCCACCTGTGAAGGTGCATTTAGCTATCTGATCCGCGACTTCGGCATGAAAGAGATTTATCTTTGGCCAATGAACGCCGATCAACAAGGCACACCTCAACAGGTGCGCCGGGTCATCGACACCGTGCGTCAGAATAACATCCCCGCCGTATTCTGCGAATCGACCGTTGATCAGGCTCCGGCACAGCAGGTCGCACGCGAGACTGAGGCAAAGTATGGCGGCATGCTTTATGTAGATAGCCTGACCGAAGAAGACGGGCTGGTGCCCAGTTATCTGGATTTGCTGCGCGTCACCTCGGAGACGATTGTAAAAGGTCTGACAGAATGAGCACCGGTATCTCTGCAAACGATGTGACCGTCACCTACCGCAACGGCCACACTGCCCTGCGCAACGCCAGTTTCGAGATACCGCAAGGCACGATTACAGCGCTGGTAGGTGTGAATGGCGCCGGAAAATCGACCCTATTCAAGGCAATTATGGGTTTTGTCCCGGTAGCAAAGGGCGAAATCACGGTCTTGGGCATGCCAGTCAAAGAAGCGCTTAAGAAGAACATCGTTGCCTACGTTCCTCAATCGGAAGAGGTCGACTGGTCTTTTCCGGTTCTGGTTGAGGACGTTGTGATGATGGGTCGCTACGGTCATATGGGATTCTTCCGGAGCCCCAAGGCCGCCGATCATGCAGCCGTAACGGATGCGTTGAAACGCGTAAACATGACCGAGTATCGCCATCGCCAGATTGGCGAATTGTCCGGCGGTCAACGCAAGCGGGTGTTTCTAGCGCGCGCACTGGCGCAAGAGGGCAAGGTCATCCTGTTGGATGAGCCGTTTACCGGCGTTGATGTTCAGACAGAAGACCAGATTATCGACCTTTTGCGTGAGATGCGGGACGAAGGCCGGGTCATGCTCGTCTCCACCCACAACCTTGGCTCTGTGCCAGAGTTCTGTGACAGGACCGTTCTGGTGAAAGAAACCGTCCTTGCCTATGGAACTACCGAAGAAACTTTCACCCACGACAATCTCGAACTCGCCTTTGGCGGTGTGCTGCGTCACTTTGTGCTGGGCGGCTCAGACCTACATGACGACGATGATGCGCGCTCGATCAGGGTGATCACGGATGACGAACGCCCCTTCATTGTCTATGGCGAAGAAGCCTCCAAGGAGGACGTGGGCTGATGGAGACGCTGCTCCTCCCGTTTAGTTACGGGTATATGTTCAACGCCATGTGGGTAAGCGCACTGGTCGGCGGCGTTTGCGCTTTCTTGTCGGCCTACCTGATGCTCAAGGGATGGTCGCTTATCGGAGACGCGCTGAGCCATTCCATCGTGCCCGGCGTGGCAGGCGCATATATGCTGGGCTTGCCGTTTGCTTTGGGTGCTTTTGCTGCCGGTGGGCTGGCGGCCGGTGCGATGCTGTTTCTCAACCAGCGTTCAGGGCTCAAAGAAGATACGATCATCGGGCTGATCTTTACGTCCTTTTTCGGGTTGGGCCTGTTTATGGTTTCACTCTCACCCACATCCGTTTCCGTCCAGACCATTACGATGGGTAACATCCTTGCCATCACCCCCTCGGACACGTTGCAACTGGCGCTGATCGGCTTTGTCACGCTGGCAGTATTGTTGGCAAAGTGGAAAGACTTTATGGTCACCTTCTTTGATGAAAACCATGCGCGTTCCATTGGGTTGAAGCCGGACCTTTTGAAGGTTGTCTTCTTTACGTTGCTGTCAGCCTCCTGCGTTGCAGCTCTGCAAACCGTGGGTGCTTTTCTGGTGATTGCGATGGTCGTGACACCGGGGGCAACGGCCTATCTGCTGACCGACCGCTTCCCGCGACTGTTGATCGTGAGCGTGTTTATCGGTGCAGGCACGTCATTTCTTGGCGCTTACCTGAGCTTCTTTGTGGATGGCGCGACCGGAGGTATCATCGTGACCCTTCAAACACTCATCTTCCTTACGGCTTTCATCTTCGCGCCCAAGCACGGCTATCTCGCTGCGCGGCGCAAAGCGGCGGAGGCGCTGCGGACATGATTGATACACTTTTGCAGCCGTTCCAATTTGCCTTCATGCAAAACGCATTCCTGATCATGATCATGATCGCAGTCCCGACAAGCTTGCTGTCTTGCTACCTCGTTCTCAAAGGGTGGTCATTGATGGGCGACGCCATCAGCCACGCGGTTCTACCTGGTGTGGTCGGGGCCTATTTGCTGGGCATTCCATTGATCGTCGGAGCGTTCTGCGCAGGGATGTTTTGCGCGCTGGCAACCGGATTTCTGTCCGAGAACAGCAGGGTCAAACAAGACACGGTTATGGGGATCGTTTTCTCTGGAATGTTCGGGTTTGGCATCGTGATGTACACAAAAGTAACGACCGACGTGCATCTGGATCATATTCTTTTCGGCAACATGTTGGGCGTGGGGGCTACCGATCTTTGGACGGCGGGGCTGATTGCGCTGTTCGTGGCGATTATGATCATCGCAAAGCGGCGCGATCTAATGCTGCATGCGTTTGATCCGGTGCAAGCTCAAGCCGTTGGTCTGCGTGTAGGCTGGTTGCACTACGGCTTGCTGGCCATGATTTCCCTGACCATCGTAGCTACGCTATCTGCTGTCGGGATTATCCTGTCGATCGGCCTTTTGATTGCCCCCGGTGCGATTGCATTTTTGCTGACCCAGCAATTCTCGCGGATGCTGCCAATTGCAGTGGCTGTGACCATGCTGTCATCTGTGCTGGGTGTATATGCCAGTTTCTACATTGATAGCGCACCGGCGCCGACAATCATCCTGATCCTGACGCTGGTGTTCATTGCCGCCTTTGTCCGTTCAAACATCATGACCCGCCGTGCCTCAGAGCGACAGGCCTGAGCGAACACTGCACTTAAAGCGCTGCGCCAGTGTCCGAAGCAATCGCTTGCTTATAGAGTTTGCGGATGCGTTCGGTCACGGGTTGGGTACCATCGCCGATGGTCTTGCCATCAATCTCTGACACTAGCGTTTGCGCGCCGAAAGTTCCGGTCAAGAACGCCTCATCCGCACCGTACGCCTCGTACAGAGAATAGTTTTTCTCGAATACGGGAATGCCGTCGGCGCGGCATAGATCGATGACTTTCTGCCGCGTAACGCCGTTCATGCAGTAGTCACCGGTTGATGTCCAAACCTCGCCACGCCGCACGATAAAGAAGTTGCATGCGTTAGTGGTGTTCACAAATCCATGCGGGTCCAGCATCAACGCCTCGTCAGCGCCTGCCTGCTCAGCCTGCAAGCAGGCGATCACGCAATTGAGCTTTGAGTGACTGTTGTATTTGGCGTCCTGTGACATCGGCAACCCCCGCACCTGTGGCACAGTCGCAAGACGGATACCGCGGGTGCTAAGCGTTTCTACCGGTTTGGAATGCTCCATGATGATCACCAAAGTCGGGCCGGACCGCGACAGGGACGGATGCTGGAACGGCTTCACTTTCACACCGCGTGTCAACATCAAGCGACAATGCACATCTGTGACCATGCCGTTGGCCTCTGCAGTTTGACGCAGCGCCTCCGCAATTCCCGCTTTGTCCATGCCGACATCCAACGATACCGCTTTGCAGGAGTTGAAAAACCGATCCATGTGCTCTTCAAAGAACGCCCACACACCATCATAGAGCCGCATGCCTTCCCACATGCCATCTCCTAATAAAAACCCGCTGTCATAGACTGACACGGTAGCCTCTGCGCGCGGCTTCAGCTCCCCGTTCACGTAGATCAGGATATCCTGATTACGCGCGTCTTCGTCGGCCTCATGAGTCGTGGTCATACCACCACCTTTTGCGCATCCTGCTGACCAACACCAAACACCCGCTTGTAGCGCTCAATCTCGTCAGCTGGGCCCATCGCTTTGTTTGGGTTGTCCGATAGCTTCACGGTGGGGTTTCCATTGGCACTGACGGCCTTGCAGACAAGGCTGAAAGGCGCGAGCGCATCGTCAGGCACCAGCCCACGGAAATCATTGGTTAGCAAGGTGCCCCAACCAAAGGAAATTGCGGTTTTACCCGCGAATTGTGCGTGGAGTTCTTTGATCTTTGCGACGTCCAGACCATCACTGAAAATGACGCGCTTACTGCGCGGATCCTCGCCACGGGATTTCCACCAGTCGATAGCCTGTTGCGCCGCAGTGGCGGGATCACCGCTGTCGATACGGATACCGGTCCAACCCGCGAGCCAATCCGGTGCATTATCCAGAAACCCCTGAGAGCCGTAAGTGTCCGGCAGAATTATCCGCAGGTTACCTTCGTGTTCATCATGCCAGTCCTCAAGAACCTTGTAAGGCGCCTGAAACAGGGCTTCGTCATCTTCGGCAAGGGCCGCATAGACCATCGGCAGTTCGTGGGCGTTGGTCCCGATGGCTTCCAGCTCTCGTTTCATGGCAATTTTGCAATTAGAGGTGCCTGTGAATTTGCTGCCCAGCCCTTCGTTCATGGCCTGAACGCACCAGTCCTGCCAAAGAAAGCTGTGCCGACGACGTGTGCCAAAGTCCGCGATAGACAGATCCGGTACATCGCGCAGTGCCTCGACCTTTTCCCAGACCCGTGTCATCGCCTGAGCATACAGCACCTGAAGTTCGAATTTTTCCATCCCGTTCAGAACCGCACGCCCGCGCAGCTCCATCAACACCGCCAACGCTGGAATTTCCCACAGCATGACTTCGTGCCATTTACCCTCGAACGTCAGCTCGTACTGATCGCCTTTGCGTTCAAGATGGTAAGGTGGCAGCCGCAGGTTTTCGAACCATTCCATAAAGTCAGAGCGGAACATCTGCCGCTTGCCGTAAAATGTATTACCGCGCAGCCATGTGGATTCGCCGCGGCTTAAACTCAGTGTCCGGATGTGATCCAACTGCTCTCGCAGTTCGCCTTCGTCAATCAGCTTGGCCAGCGGAATATGCTTGGAGCGGTTGATCAGGCTGAACGTCACCTGCGTATCAGGTTTATTCCGGAAAATCGATTGGCACATCAGGAGCTTGTAAAAGTCCGTATCGATGAGCGACCGCACGATGGGGTCGATCTTCCATTTGTGGTTCCAGACGCGTGTGGCGATATCAACCATGGGTAAAGGCTCCGTTGGGCAGGTGTTTTGTGGCCCATGCGGTGTATGGGAGCAAGCCTTTAGTCGAGCGTTACTCCGGCCCCATGCATCGCGCTTTTAGCTTCGTCCAGAGAACCATTCAGATCAATCGCCCGACACAGATCAGTGCGCACTGTCACTTTGAAGCCTGCTTGTGCCGCATCGACCGCAGAGTAATTCACACAAAAATCCAGCGCGAGACCAACAAGAGTCACTTCTTTGATTCCGCGCGTGCGCAGATAGCCCGCCAGACCTGTTGGGGTTTTGTGGTCATTCTCGAAGAATGCCGAATAGCTATCAATGGCCGGGTTGTACCCTTTGCGGATCACCAAATCAGCGTGATCAGTCTCTAACAATGGATGAAACGCTGCTCCGTCAGTGCCTTGAACGCAGTGATCAGGCCAAAGAACCTGCGGGCCATATGGCATTTCAATCATATCATACGGCGCGGTGCCTGCATGTGTGGACGCAAAGGACGAATGCCCCGCCGGATGCCAATCCTGGGTTAATACCACAGCTTCAAACTGGCCCATCAAAGCATTGATACCTGCGACGATCTCGTTCCCACCGGACACAGCCAGCGCGCCGCCTGGGCAAAAATCATTCTGTACATCGATGACTAGTAGGGCATGCATGGCGGATCCTCGCGGCTGTGGCAAATTGCATCTCGTGACGGTTTTACCCTACACACCTCTTGCGCAACAGCCCCTGCGCGGCCTATTTGGCAACCCATGTATACCATCGCCGCCCTTTATCACTTTGCCCGCTTCGATGCCCCAGAGGCGCTGAAGCCATCCTTGCTCAAGCTTTGCCTTGAGGAGAAGATCACTGGCACGCTTTTGTTGGCGCGCGAAGGAGTGAACGGCACCATCGCCGGCCCATCCCAGGCAGCCGTTGATCGAGTGCTTGCCCATCTGCGCGCCCTGCCCGGTTGCACAGAGTTGGAACATAAGATTTCGCACGCGGACGTGCCCCCTTTTGGCAAGATGAAAGTGCGTATCAAGCGCGAGATCGTGACAATGGGTCAGCCCGAGGTCGACCCACTGGCAGGCACCGGACACTACGTTGCACCGCAGGACTGGAACGATCTGATTACCCGTGAAGATGTTGCCGTGATCGATACGCGCAACGACTACGAAGTCGCCATTGGCACGTTCAAAGGTGCTGTTGACCCCGAAACCACCAGCTTTGGCGAGTTTCCCGCGTGGTGGGAGGCGAACAAGCATCGCTTTCATAATAAGAAGATCGCGATGTTCTGCACCGGCGGTATCCGCTGTGAAAAATCGACTAACTTCTTACTCGGTCAGGGTGTTGAGGATGTCTACCACCTCAAGGGCGGCATTCTTAAGTATCTCGAAGAAGTCCCGCAGGCCCAAAGCACCTGGGACGGTTCCTGTTTCGTTTTTGACAACCGTGTCAGCGTGGAACACGGGCTGAAACCGGGCCCGCACTTGCTATGCCATGGCTGCCGTCGGCCCATCCTGCCCGAAGACAAAGATCGGGAAGGATATGAGGCAGGCGTAAGTTGCCACAACTGCGTGGATGAGACGACAGAAGACGACAAGATGCGTTTTCGCGAACGTCAAAAACAGATGGCACTTGCCAAACGTCGTAAATGGTAGGCTAAGCCGTGATGGGCCTTGGTGCGCGTGGCCTGCTTCTTGAAAGCAACCACAGCATGATGGCGATATTGGCTCCGTTCCAGACGATGCCGTTGATAAAAGCCAACCTGTAAGCGCCGCTTAGGTCATAGATGACCCCTGACAGCCAACCGCCCAGCGCCATCCCAAGGATCGTTGCCATCATCACAAATCCGACGCGGGAGCCAGCTTCCTTAGCGGGCATGTATTCACGTACAATCAATGCATAGCTCGGCACAATGCCGCCCTGACTAAGGCCAAAGACAAGGCTGACCAGATAGAGTGAGACCATGCCCCCGGCGGGTAAGTACAGGAACAGTGCAAGGCACTGTAAACATGATCCGATAAGTAAGGTCCGCACCCCCCCCAAGCGATCTGCCAACAGACCGGACACAATCCGCGAAGCGACACCACCCAGCAACATCAGCGCAAGCATTTGCGCACCTACAGCTGGACCAAACCCAAGTCCGACACAAAGCGCCACAATATGCACCTGCGGCATCGACATGGCGACACAGCAGCCGATACCCGCGAACCCCAATAGGTACTGTAAAGCCCGCGGCGAAAGACCAGAAGAGCGTGCGTTCAATGTGGAGGCATGCTCCGCCGCAACTTGCGCTTCTTCGGGGATACGACGGCGCAATGTAAAAGCCAGCGGGATGACAAGAGCCAGCGTTGCCAGCGCCATTACAAAATAGACAGACCGCCAACCGCTTTCCTGCAGCACACCCGCCAGAAGGATTGGCCAGATCGCGCCAGAAAGGTAATTACCCGAAGCGGCGATCGCCACAGCAATGCCTCGTCGCCGCACAAACCAGTGCGATACGTCCGCTATCAGTGGGCCAAATCCAACCGCAGAGGCAAAGCCAACAATCAACTGCGCCAAGGAAAGCAACACAAGGGAGCCAGAAATTGTGGCGAGCCCGTAGCCCAAAGCGGTAACCACTGCCGCCACGATCAACGACAGCGTGATCCCGAAGCGGTCCACCGCACGCCCAATCGCATAGTTGCCAGTCGCAAATCCGATCATAGTAAGCGTATAAGGCAGCGACGCCATCGCCCTGCTACCGCCGAACTCTGCCTCGACGGCGGGCATAATCACGATGATGGCCCACATGCCTGCATTGATCACAGTGCCCACGCACAATGTCAGCGCAAGGCGTGTCCATGAGTAACGGCTATCGGTGATCAGATTGTCCATCTTGCGATGTGGCCGCGCTGCATCGGCAATTGCAAGCGTTACCTTCTATTAACCAATCCCCCTCGCCTTAGGGGTTTGCTAACGGCTCTGGCGGTATCCCTGTCCTTGGGTGAATTAAAGGTTGTGGATATGAGTGCGAAGGCAAACGTCGCGCCAGTCATTATTAAACGCAAAAAGATCGTCAAAGGCGGCGGGCACCATGGTGGTGCATGGAAAGTCGCCTATGCCGATTTCGTCACCGCGATGATGGCGTTCTTTATGTTGATGTGGCTGCTGAACGCGACGACAGAACAACAACGCAAAGGGTTGGCAGATTATTTTTCTCCAACCATCCCCGTTGTACGGGTATCGGGTGGGGGTGACGGCTCTTTCGGGGGCGATAGCATTTTTTCCGAGATGGTCCTCCCCAAGAACGGGACAGGTGCTTCGGCCAACCGGCCCACAAACGATGACAAGGCGCGAGGCGTAGTCAGTAGCAGCCCCGGCACGGATGAAACAGCTGCGCAAAATGAAGTTTTCGAGACCGTTAATGAGATGCTGCAAGGACATGGTGGTGAGTCGGCAGTCATGGAAAATGCGCTTGAACACATAGTAACCCGCATCACCGATGAAGGCCTGCTGATCGAGATTTTCTCTCGGGACGATCTACGAATCTTTGAACCTGGTTCGGACACTCCGACGTCCTTGATGCGCGATCTGGCAGTATTGATTGCTCAGGTAAGCAAAACTGTCACGAATGATATCGCCATCGGAAGCCATGTTCGCGCACAACCGCTTGTCCTGAAAGAAAGCCATGTGTGGGACCTATCTCATCGGCGGGCGACGCAAATGCGACTGCTGCTGGAAGGAGAGAACATCGCGCCCGCAAGAATCCAGCGTGTAACGGGACATGCTGATCGCGAACCGGTGGTACGTGACTCGATGGCACTTAGAAATGACAGAATCGAGATTGTGCTGCTCCGCGATAAATCATGAGCGACAAAATAGAACGCATTTTATCTGTTAGCCCGACATTAAAGCATGTCGGGCTATTGCTTGGTCCAGAATGGAAAACGGCAGAGCAGAAAGGCGTGTCTATGACAATTTCATCTTCCTTGAACGCAGGTGTGGCGGGGCTTCAAGCCAACGCCACACGGCTGGCAAGCATTTCAGACAACATCGCGAATTCCTCCACGTTTGGGTATAAACGCGTCCAGACTGATTTTGAATCCATGGTGATCTCGAAAAACGGCGGCAATTATTCAGCTGGCGGCGTGCGGGCGAACACCAATCGCCAGATTGATCTGGGCGGATCGCTGGTCGCCACATCGAATGCTACCGATCTAGCCGTGCGCGGGCGGGGGATGCTGCCAGTCGCCAAAGTCACAGACCTGAATGTTGGCAATGGTGATACGAACATGCTCCTCACAAGCACCGGTTCATTCACTACTGATGCAGAAGGTTACCTAACAACGTCATCCGGCCTTGTCCTCTTGGGCTGGCCTGCACAGCCTGACGGTTCCATTCCGACCTTTTCACGCGATACGGATGAAGGACTGGAACCGATCCAGATCAACGTTAACCAGCTTACCGGTGAACCGACCACCCGCATGACGCTGGGGGTCAATCTGCCGGCGACCGCAACAGTTGCCGGTAGTGCAGTAGAAGCGCAGCAACTCGCTGTTGAGTATTATGGCAACCTCGGCACCTCGGAGAGCGTGAACGTGACCTTCACGCCGACAGTGCCCGCAACCGGGGCTTCGAATGAATGGACAATGACATTAACCGATTCAGTCAATCCAGGCGTGACCATCGGCGAATATGTTTTGACCTTTGAAGATAATCGCACGGCAGGCGGCACACTGGCCTCAGTATCCACCATCTCAGGCGGTGCCTATGATACTGCATCCGGCAAGCTGATCGTTGATGTTGATGGCGGGCCTATCGAGATCGATATCGGTGTGGTCGGGCAAAGCGACGCACTTACACAATTGTCAGATACATTCGCGCCAGTCTCCATCACCAAAGACGGCTCTCCTGTGGGTAATATGACAAGCGTGAATGTCGACGGTAATGGCTACGTTCATGCGACTTTCGATACAGGCGTAACACGGACGATCTATCAGGTTCCTCTGGTTGACTTGCCAAACCCTAACGGCATGGTCGCTCTTGATTCACAGACTTATCAGCCGTCAGTCGATAGCGGATCGTTCTTTCTATGGGATGCCAGTGACGGACCCACAGGTGATATCGTCGCTTTTGCCCGCGAGGAATCAACAACCGATGTCGCGAATGAACTGACATCAATGATCCAGACCCAGCGGGCCTATTCATCCAATGCAAAAGTCATCCAGACTGTTGATGAAATGTTGCAGGAAACCACCAACATCAAGCGCTGATAAGACCACACGGGGGAGGAGCATGGCGCACCTCCCCACCTGATCCAAGGGGTACATTATGTCGATAACCGGAGCCATGAACGCAGCCATGTCAGGCCTGCGCGCCGCCGCGCGGGGGACAGAGCTTGTTTCAAACAATATCTCGAACGCGCTGACAGAAAGCTATGGTCGCCGGGAGCTGGCTCTGTCTTCTATGAACTACGGCGCGAATGGCGGTGTGAGGATTGACGGGACCACACGACACGTTAACGAAGGCGTTCTGGCCGACCGCCGGTTCGCGGACGCCGCACATCAGAACATACAAACGGCAGTCAATTTCTTTCAAACATTGGAAAATGTGACGGGAGTTGCGGGCGATTCAGAAGGTCTGAGCGGGCGCCTTGCCGCCTTTGAGCAAAGCCTGATCACTGCGACAAGCAGGCCTGATGCGCCAGAACGTTTGACGGATACCGTGATTGATGCCAAGCGCCTGATCGAAGGGCTGGTGCGCGCGTCAAACGACGTGCAGGATATGCGCACGCGCGCGGACGGGCAAATTGCCAAAGAGGTTGATACGCTCAACACGGCTTTGCAGCAGGTCGAACAGCTGAATAAACAAATCATAACTGCGCAGGCTCGCGGCGGAAGCACCCCGGGCTTGCTCGACCAACGACAAGCGGTGCTGGACACGATTGGTGCGATTGTCCCTATCAATGTTGTCCCACGCGATAACAATTCCGTTGCGATTTACACCGACGGGGGCGCGGTCTTGTTGGACATCAGCGCAGCAACCGTCGGCTTTCAAAGACAGAACACCGTGACCGCATATCAAACCATAGATAATGGCACTTTATCAGGGCTGACTCTCAATGGTCAGGACTTGCGCATGAGCGCGCTCGCCGGAGGTAGCTTGGGCGGTCAATTTACTGTTCGGGATACATATGGCGTGCAGGCCCAAACCCAGCTAGATGCGATCGCCCGCGACTTGGTTGAGCGGTTTGCCGATCCAGCACTTGATGCAACCCGCGGCACAGGCGATCCGGGGCTGTTCACAGATGCGGGCGGCGCTTTTTCCCTTATCGACGAAGTCGGTTTGAGCGCGAGGTTATCCCTAAATGCAGCTGTTGATCCTGCCGCAGGTGGTGAGGTCTGGCGCCTACGTGACGGGTTGGCCGCAACTACTCCCGGCCCAGCAGGGGACGCCGCATTACTCAATGACATGCGCGATGCTTTAGATGCGCAGCGCGCACCCGCTTCGGGTGGATTCAGCACCGGCAACCAAAGCATGTCGGATTTGTTTTCTTCTTTCTCTGGCGTGCTTTCCTCGACCCGTGCGGGCGCGGAAAGGGACTTAACATTTAGCGCTGCACGATTGACTGAATGGACTGACCTACAGCTGTCTCAGGGTGTTGATACTGATCAGGAACTTCAGAACCTGCTTATTCTTGAGCAGGCCTATGCTGCCAATGCACGTGTTATTCAGGCAGCAGATGATATGATTGAAACACTGACGAGGTTGTGACTATGAACATCGGCTCACGGGGCGACATGGCCCACTCCTATGCAATGCAATCCCGAAATGCGGCACTCAAACAAGACATGCAGCGCCTCACTCTTGAAATCTCAACAGGTCAGGTGGCAGACATTCGTACAGCTCTGGCTGGTAATGTTGCGTATTTGAACGACTTAGATCGCAGCCTCACCAAATTGACCGGCTATGAACTGGCTGGATCAGAAGCACAGCAATTTGCCGATGGCGTTCAATCCGCATTGAGCCGAATTAGTGATTTAAACACGACCTTCCGTGATACTTTAATAGGTGCGACCAATACCGCGTTAGGAGTAAACACAGAAAGTGTTCAGAATACCGCAAGGGATTTTCTTGGTCAGACCGTGAGTACACTGAATACCCAAGTTTCCGGCCGGACCCTTTTTGCCGGCACTGCAACTGACGTACACCCGATTGCCTCAACTGAAGATCTCCTTGCGGGGCTAAGCGCCGCAGTTGCAGGTGCGGGTAGTGTCGATGATATCCTCACTGCAGCACAAGCTTGGTTTGATGATCCGGCAGGGTTTGGAACTGATGTTTACTTTGGTTCGGACACACCCCTCGCGCCGGTCGCACTGTCCGATACGGACGCTGTCGAATTTGAGCTTCGGGCAAACGACCCTCTTTTTCGAGACACGCTTCGCAATCTAGCGCTGATATCAATCGCAGACGACCCAGCCTTGGCCCTCAGCAATACGCAAAAGAGTGAACTGCTGCAAAAGACGATGATAACTGTCTTCACTAACGTCGACGACATTACGCAATTACGTGGCTCAATCGGAACTTCCGAAGCCCACATCGAGGCTGTCAGTGTACGAAATAGCAGTGAACGCAGCGCGCTCGAAATGGCGCGTAACAATCTGTTGTCCGTAGATCCGTTTGAAGCCGCCACAGAACTGGAGCAAGTCCAATTTCAACTACAAAGTCTTTACGCGATTACCGCACGCTCATCCCAGCTTTCACTGGTAAATTACCTATGAAGGGTTTGATGTGTTTTTCAGTTTGTTTGACTCTGCTACTGGGGCTTTTCGGGTCGGCTAATGCAGCCCCTGTCAGAATAAAAGATCTTGTTGATTTTGACGGTGTACGAGGCAATGATTTGGTGGGCTATGGGCTTGTCGTCGGCCTTGATGGATCTGGCGACGGGCTACGAAATGCACCGTTCACCGAAGATATTATGACAAATATTCTCGAACGTCTCGGCGTGAACGTAACAGGTGAGCAGTTTCGCCCAAAAAATGTTGCAGCCGTATTAGTCACCGCAACACTGCCCCCCTTTGCGCGGGCGGGGGGCCAGATTGACGTAACCGTCTCAGCTATCGGCGATGCTAAAAGCCTTCTCGGCGGGACGCTTATTATGACACCAATGAACGCGGCCGACGGTGAAATATATGCTGTCGCCCAAGGGACCATTATTGCTGGTGGGGCCACCGCAGAAGGAGACGGCGGGCAGGTCACGCAAGGCGTACCAACTTCGGGCACGATCCCTTCCGGCGCGCGAGTAGAGCGGGAAATCGAATTTCAGCTTAGCTCTCTTAGCGATTTGCGCCTGGCCTTGAGAGAAGCGGACTTCACAACTGCCGGACGAATTGAGCAGGCAATAAATCGCGATTTTGGGCGCGGAGTGGCACTGATGCTGGATAGCGGCACCGTTATTCTAGATGTACCAGCGACCCGAATGCGTTCAGTTGCTCATGCACTCGGTAGGATCGAGAATATCGAGGTCCAGCCCGAACGGAAAGCTCGTGTTGTTGTGGATCAAAGATCTGGCACGATCGTTATGGGCGAAGACGTGCAAATTTCTCGTGTCGCCGTCAGTCAGGGGAATTTGACCTTACGAATTCAGGAAGAGCCGCTTGTCTCTCAGCCTAACCCCTTTGCTGAAGGTGAAACTGTAGTGGTGCCACGCACCCGCGCTGCAATTGAAGAGGAACCCGGCATCGGTCTTGCAGAAATACCAGCTGGGGCGTCATTGTCCGAACTGATTGCTGGCCTGAATGCGCTTGGCGTTTCACCCCGCGATATGATTGACATACTCAAAAGCATTAAGGCAGCAGGCGCTCTTCATGCTGAATTTGTCGTCAGGTAATGACGCTTCAGAAAAGCTTGATCTCTTTGTGAAGGAGAGAGGTCGCACCCGGCCATACGCCACATTGCGTTAGCAACAGCGCACACAACCCAGCCTGAGTCAGCTGCGCTGCAACAAGGGTCTGGGCAATTACAACACCATCGCGCATGTCGGACGTTGCAACCGTAATCAGAAACAAAAGTGATGTAAGCCCGAGGAGCGAATCAGAAAATGCTCCCCGTTCTACCGCGTGCATCAAGAGACTTGTCGCGCCAAACAACACTGGCGCAGACTGACCGATTACCAGCCAAGTCAATATCGCACTGAATGGCGTCGCCTGAATGCCCAAAATAATCGCACAGCTCGGTGCGCCAACAATTACGAATACCCCCGTGGCGCCACAAACCAGAAGATAGCAAATATTCACACGTGCGGCTGCCGACTGAAATCGGCTTTTATCTCGAATTTGAGCAAGATTTGAAAGCTCGCGCGCCACTCTGGCGTCAAATAAAATGAGTATCAGCGGAATACTTAACGACGCAAAGCGCGCAGCCAGATAAATCCAGAGCACTTCTGGATCGAGAACCCAAGGCAAAATAAGCAAATCAACGAACCGGGTTACAAACCGAAACACCCCGCCCCATTCGCCACCGCGCACGCGCGGCTGTCTTTGCAATAACAGCCTTAATCGCTGACCCATCAACCCACTCCATGTTATATGCCACCCCTGACATTAGGGTCAGGAATAAGACAAGGGAGTGGCCAGAACCTTAACTGGAGAGAGTAGAGTAGAACGCATTTAGTTCTTGTTCTTGCCGCAACTTTCTAAAAATAGCTGCGCACCAAGCTGCCCGCGATAAGCGCCCAGCCGTCTGCCACTACAAAAAAGGCTAGCTTGAAGGGCAGCGACACCACAGCGGGTGGAACCATCATCATCCCCATGGACATCAGGATCGCTGCGACCACCAAATCAATAATAAGGAACGGGAGATAGATCAGAAAACCGATCTGGAACGCTCGCGATATCTCGGACAGCATAAAACTGGGCACCAGAACCGAGAGGGGAGCGTCCGGTGTTGGCTGTGCGGCGATTGTGTCCGGTCGCAACTCTGCCATGGCAAAAAAAGTTTCGGGGTTCAGCCGCGCTGCCATGAAATTGCGAAAAGGCTCCAAAGTCAGAGAAAATGCCTGCTCCACTCCTATTTCTTCACGTGTAAGAGGGCCGATGCCGTTCGTCCACGCGGCGGTGAATACCGGCTCCATAATGAAATAGGTCAAAAAAAGTGCCAAGCTGACAATAAGCATATTGGGAGGCGATTGTTGCAGTCCAATGGCTTGTCTCAGGATCGATAAAACCGTCACTAAAAATGGAAAGCACGTCACCATTATGGCCAGTCCCGGTGCGAGACTAAGCACCGTAATTAGAACGAACAACTGTATCGTCCGCGCTGAGATAGAGCCGTCATCTCCTAGCGGAATTGACAACTCCTGGGCCTCTGCCACTTGAGGCAAAAACAGAAAGATAACGATCCAAATCCAAACTGGCATTAGTCTCAGCATCAAAGACCCTGCTGCATATCAACCACTTCGGTCAGCCGAACGATAAGTTGCCCTGCACCATCGCCCTCCGCCTCTTCCAAATTGCCACGCGCAATCAATTTATCGCCGACGTACAACTCAACCGGATCATCCACACGCCGGTCTAGGGTCAGCACAGCGTTCTCGCCCAACATGACCAAGTCCCTTAACAACGGACGTGCTTTTCCAACGCAAACAGTGATTTCGATTGGGACAGAAGTGAACGGATTTGAGGTATCAGTGGCAAGCGTTGTCTGGTCAGGCATCAGGGCACTCCGATTGTGTATGGAAATTAAAAGCGGTCATGGCTGTCGTGATTTCCTGACACACCGCATCAAGATTGATCTCACGCTCCTGTGTTTCAAGGGCGACAAAAAGTTGATGACTGCTAAAGGTAGGATCGGAACTCAAAGAGATTGGAATGCTTAACTCAACGTCTTCTAGCAGCTCTTCAATCATCGGTAGGCTGACCTCTGACACCTTGAGAAGGATCTGCGCCTTCGTCTGATTTGCCGCTAGTTGAAGCAATTCTTCAATCACATGACCACGCAAAGCAGCGCTGATCGTTTTGGGAAGCAGAGTGGTCATCACTTGTTCAAACAGAGGCTTCAATCCTCGGTTCAACCTGGTCAGCGCTTCCTGATAGGTAAAAGAAAGATCGTGCAAGTTGTGGACAAATTCTGCTTCGATATTTCTATTTTCATTGGAATGGTTTTTGTCAGCATCACTCCAGCCGGCCTGATACCCTTCCTCGAAAGCCTTGAGCTTTTGATCTTCTATATGTTCGGGTGAGACAGAATCTGTAAGCTCTCCTTCTAGGCCCAATGGGCTGAAATCAGCGTAGCGATGCGCAATCGAAGTCATACTTTTTCCTCCTTATCCTCAAGCCATCCGCGCAAAATTTCGACAGTCTCCTCCTGACGCTCCCCAATCATATTGCGTAGACGTTCAACGGGATCTTCGGGGGGCAAACGCTCAAGGTCGCTATTCTGCATCGCTATTACGTCGCCCGAACCAGCGGTCATCTGGGCGTTTCCGATGTCTTCGGCATCAATCATCGCCGGAAGACTGCTAAGCTCAGCAATAGCACCGCCCTCGCTGGTAGAATTCTCCAGATATTGAGACCCAATCATTGCAGGGACTTCGGCGGGCTGCTTGGTCAGAACAGGCCGGATTACGAAAAGGCCTAAGATCAACGTAACGACCGCAAGGACTAACATCTGGATCGCTGACAGGAGATCGAGATCAAACTGATCCACTAGCGACACGCTGGCAGCCGTGCCCGAAGGCGCCACGCTTTGCAGCGCCATGGATTTAAGTGTGATGATATCCCCGCGCTCTGCGTCAAAGCCAACAGCAGATGAGACAAGTTCGCGCAATGCGTCCATTTCAGCCGGATCCCGCGGTTGCGAGACAGGCTCACCAACATCATTCAAAACAGTGGTCTCATTCACCAATACAGCAACAGATAGCCGTTTCACTGCACCGGGCACACGGATGATCTCCCGCTCGGTCTCGGACACTTCATAGTTAATACGTTCTCGCGTTTCGCTGTTTTGCGAAGAAGACTTGTCGCCGCCCGCGCCGCCCTTCTGATCTGGTAGATTGCTTGCAACGGTCACATTACCGCCACCAGTACCCTCGGCGGTATTTGTGCGCTCTTCGGTATCGCTGCTAATAGCAACCCGTCCATCGGGATCGAAACTACGCTCGCGAATCGCCTCGCTCTCTGTGACGGTATCGACGCTAACTTCAACGACTGCATTGCCGAAACCAACCCGCGCTTCGAGCAACCGCTGTACCCGATCACGAAGAACCTGAGCTTTATCATCACCTCCGACAGAGGGGGCCGATTCTTCGGTCGCACCTATGAGAGACCCATTCGCATCAATCACCGCCACGTCTTCAGGGGCGAGCCCGGCAACAGCGGATGCGACCAAAAAGCGAACAGCTTTTCCCTGGGCTGGGGAAATGGTTCCGCCATTCGGGGTCAAAGATACAGACGCTTTTGGCGTAATCCCTCGCTGAAACGGGTTTGATCCCGTACTTGCGATATGCACACGCGCCATAGATATTGCCGGGTTTGCTACGATCGTTCGGGCCAGTTCACCTTCCTTCGCGCGCCAATAGGCAGCATCGAACATCTGGCTTGTTGTGCCGAAACCGGTCAACTGATCAAGCAATTCATACCCGCGGTTCCCGTTCGCAGGGAGACCTTCACTGGCCAAAGTAAGGCGCAATTCATCGCGTGCCTTACTGTCCACAAATATTGATCCACCGCGCACTTCAAAAACCACACCGCGTTGCTCCAGTGAACGGACAACGTCCCCTGCTGCGCTGCTTTCAAGCCCTGCATACAGGAGAGTCATACTAGGGGCCGTGGTCATGCGCGCCATTGCGAGAATCGCAAAGAACATCGCACTGGTCGCCGCGATTACAATAAGTTGCCGCTTGATCCCAAGCTTCATCCAGACATTCAGGTACTGCTGCACAATCGCCTCCGTCGCACCGAACGTTCTGTCCGGCTTCTCCAACAGAAATGACCGATTGGGCTTAACAACCCGTTAGTGCAATCGCGGCTATACCATTTTGCATAGCAGAGGTTGGAGACACCATGTCAGAAGATGAAGCAGCGTTGGAAGACGCTTCCCCGAAAAAATCCAAGGCGCCTTTAATCATTGGACTTATGTTGGCGCTGGTCGGTGCTGGCGGGGGGTTCTATGCGGCTCTTTCAGGTATGATTCTTGGCGGCGACGCCGAAATCCATACGGACGATGGGAAAGAGAAAGCCAAAAATCCTTTTGCAAATATCGCATTTGTAGAAATTGAACCGATGATGGTTTCGGTAGACGCACGCCCGGAACGAAGGATTCTCCGCTTTCGTGCTCAGCTTGAAGTGCCTCAAGACTATCAAGAAGACGTAACCAAGCTGCTTCCACGGGTTGTTGATGTGCTCAACAGCTATTTGCGAGCATTGGAAGTCGCGGATTTGGAAGATCGAACAGCACTGACACGACTGCGTGCGCAGATGCTGCGTCGTGTTCAGGTTGTTACAGGTCAGGACCGTGTCAATGACTTCCTGATCATGGAATTTGTACTAACTTAAAAGGAGCATGTCATGGAACTAATTGCAGATATCCTACTAGCAGCAGGAGCCATTGGAGCAGGTGTATACTGTTTCGTGCTTGCTCGCAGGCTCAACCGTTTCAACGATCTCGAAAAAGGCGTTGGGGGGGCCGTGGCCGTTTTGTCAGCACAGGTAGATGACCTCAACCGCACCCTTGTAGCAGCCCAACAAACAGCGGCTACTTCCGCGAAATCTCTGACAGAGCTAACCAAACGCGCAGAGGATATGTCGCGGCGGTTGGAACTACAGATGGCGGCGCTTCATGACATACCGTCAACACCCGCGCCCCAGTCTACCCGTCCAGAAGCTAGTCCGCCAGCTTCAAAGCCTGTCACGACAAATCCAAACACTCCGATGTTTGCCCGCCGATCCCACCCGGCGACAGGAGACGCAGCATGATTCTTTTCAGATCCAAACGGTCAGCCGGGCCTGTTGGCCGCGGCTCCGTTCTCGTCATCGCTCTGTTATTGGTCAGCTCTGCGACAATTCGAGTGGTCACAAGCGCAAATAGCGTTTGGGCACAGGACAGCCAATTGCCTACTACTCTGTCTGCACCATCAGCAGCGCCAAAACACCCTAGAGCATCAAGCGACTCAGAGAAGAAAGATTCAGCCTCTTTTGGGACGAGTCCGCTCCTTGCGACTACCACCAACCGGGGCGAGTTATCGGGCCTCATCGCGGCACTATCCGAACGCGAGATACAGGTGTCAGAGCGGGAAAAGAAAATTGAACTGCGGATGCGTGCGCTGTCCGTCGCAGACGCTGAAATCGAGAAACGCCTTGGAGCACTCACACAAACAGAGACAGCTTTGCGTGCAACCCTGTCTCTTGCGGATGAGGCATCCGAAAAAGACATCCTGCGCCTGACGTCGGTATACGAGAATATGAAACCTAAAGATGCCGCTATCCTTTTTGAACAGATGGAACCCAATTTTGCCGCTGGTTTTCTGGGCCGCATGCGTCCCGACATCGCCGCCGAAATCCTATCCGGGCTTTCGCCGGAAGTGGCCTATTCAATCAGCGTGATTCTTGCAGGGCGGAATGCGAATGTTCCAAAAACCTGAGCCCACGCAGAGAGTTCCTTAACCACCATATGCAACACTGTCACAAATAGACAATCGGGGGCTGACATGATCGGCATTATCGGCGTTATCACTATCTTCGTCATGGTATTTGGTGGTTACCTTCTTGCTGGTGGCAAAATGGGTATCATATTGAAATCTCTACCATTTGAGATGATCATGATCGGCGGCGCGGCATTGGGCGCCTTTCTAATCAGTAATGATGGACCAGCAATCAAGCACACTATGAAAGACATGGGGAAAGTGTTCAAAGGGCCCAAATGGAAACACGATGATTACCTTGACCTTCTGTGCCTCCTGTTCGAATTAATTCGTCTTGCAAGACAGAATCCAGTCGCTGTCGAAGAGCACATCGAAGGGCCTGATGAGTCTTCAATTTTCAGCAAATACCCGAGAATTCTTAAAGACAAGGAAGCCATTGCATTGATCTGCGATACCATGCGCTCCGCCTCGATGAACTACGACGATCCGCATCAGGTGGAAGAAGTACTTGATAAGCGTATGGAAGCGAATCTTGAACATGCAATGCACTCAAGCCATGCGCTTCAAGTGGTGGCTGACGGTCTGCCTGCTTTGGGAATTGTGGCTGCGGTATTGGGTGTGATCAAGACAATGGCATCTATTGACCAACCGCCGGAAGTTTTGGGGAAATTGATCGGCGGCGCGCTGGTTGGTACATTTCTTGGTGTGTTTCTCGCATACGGGCTGGTCGGCCCATTCGCCACGAAAGTGAGCGATGTCACAAAGGATGAGGCGCACTTTTACCAACTCATTCGCGAGGTTTTGATCGCAAACCTTCACAACCACGCGACCAACATATGCATAGAGGTTGGTCGCCAGAATACACCTTCGCACTGCAGGCCTGATTATGGAGAGCTTGAGGAGGCCCTTAAAGCTCTCAAGCAAAACGCAGCATGAGAAGGTTTTGTCTTATCATGTCGCTGCTGTGCATCTCGGCGGTGCAGGCGCAGGCACAACAGCTGTCGTTACGTTCGGGAGATCACCCTACATTCAGTCGCATAACCCTGCCTGTTCCTGCCTCACAGAATTGGGAAGCCCGCCAAACTAAAAATGGGATACAGTTGACGCTCTCTGAGCATTCCGATGGTTTCGATATCTCGGAAGTGTTCTTGCGCATGCCCCGAGACCGGATCAGTCACATTACGACAACCAAAGAGTCGCTTACATTGCACGTCAAATGTGCGTGCAGAGGAACCGCATTTCGCAGTGGAGAATTGCTGGTTATCGACGTAGCAGATGAAGGCACAAAGCTCGCTGGTCCGCCCCTGATGGGTGCCCCACTTTTTAATGTGCAAAGGCCCAACGCTGCTGTGCGTAGCGCCAAGGTGCGCCCTGTATCCCTACCATGGATCGGCAGCGGTTCTTCTTTTGAAGCCAGCGCAATAGCGGACGGCACAACAAGAACGGTTCACGACGAAACAATCCTCGCTCCAAACATTGAGGAGCGTGCTGCTCTTCTCAATGAGATTCAAAAGAACTTGGGCGAAAGCGTTGCCTCTGCTGCAAGCACTGGTTTGCTTGAAAATAGCTATGCCGCCCCCATAAAACAACTTAGGCCAATGGGCGAAGCAGATGTCAATCCCGACACCCCAAGCACCGAACTGCCTGAGACTGCTCAATCGACTTCCCAGAACCTGCGTATAACCAGCAGCATGGACCTGCCTAGCTGGATCCCAAACCATTTAGGCGTAGCGCCATTATCAGACATGGCTTGCCCTGATGCTGATGTGCTGGCGCTAGACACTTGGGGAACCGAAGACGAATTTTCGGCTCAGATTGGCCCCGCCCGGACTGCAATCATGAATGCCCGCGATCAGCTCAATATAAACGCAGCAAGAACTCTCGCACAGCTGTATCTTTACTTTGGCTTCGGAGCTGAAGCGCTTGATGCCCTCCGCCTCGACCCTTCGGTGTTAGAAGCCAATGGATATTTGGCGAATGTCGCCAGTATATTGGAGTTTGGCGCCGTAAACGGCCACAACATGATCGGGAGCTATACCGATTGCAAATCAGATATTGCACTCTGGGCAATGCTTAGCTTTCGCCAGCTACCGCAGGGCATTATGATCGACACAAACGCTGTGCTTCGTGCGTTGAACAAACTACCTAAAAATTTACGCTCCATTATCGCTCCACAATTGAGTGAACGTTTCTTACAGTACGGTGATCAAGAAGCAGCGGCCGCTTCGATGCGAAGCATTGAACGCTTACCAGAAGCCCTTTCGCCAGAGGGCGCCATGGCGCAAGCGGGAATTGCGATCGACGCGGGGCAACCTGCTGAAGCCCTCCTTGAGGACGTGATAGAAACGAACAGCCTCGAGTCACCCGCAGCGTTGATCAAACTTGTGGAAGGTAAGCTCAGCAATGACGAACAGCTATCCTACGAGACAGCTACTTTGATAGAGGCGTACGCACAGGAGCTACGCGGTACCGAGTTGGGCAATCAACTGCGCCGCACCCAAATACTTGCACTAAGCCAGTCTGAACGATTCGAGGAAGCTTTCACCGCGCTGGACGCCTTGAGTCCATCTCTATCCCCTGAGGCGACAACTCAATTGCGACAGATCGCCTTGGAAAGGCTTACGCAAAAAGCAGCAGACTTCACTTTTCTCGAACACCTTTTTGCGCATCGTGAAGAAGCGTTGGCAAAGCTACCGAGCCAAACAAAGCTTCAGCTCGCGAAGCGACTGATGGATTTGGGTTTTGCTGCGCAGGTTCAGCTAATGCTCGAAATGGTTACCGAAACCCGGAACGACAAAACGAGACAGCTGCTTGCGGCACGGGCAGCACTTGCTTTGCGCCAACCATTTCAAGCGCAAGCAGCTCTTATTGGAATAGATGGACAAGAAGTGCAGCTACTACTGGCCGAAGCCAAAGAAATGTCTGGAGCGTATCGAGAGGCCTCAGAGATATTCGCCAACTCTAATGCAACCACACAGGCCGCGCAGGCTGCTTGGCTTTCGGAAGATTGGCGTGAACTCACCTCGGCTCAAACACCAGGATTTGGCCCAGTAGCAGCATTAGCCGAAGTCGAACCAGTGATAAAAGACACAAATCTTGGACCTCTTGGTCGTGCGAATAAGGCACTGCAAGAAAGCGGAAACGCGCGCAGCACGTTAGAGCAGTTTCTGAATGATCCCCTTGTACAGATTTCACCAGATTCCTGAAATTTCCCATATGTTTGGTGACGAAAAATAAACACCCTACCCATAATCTGTTCCTGATCCGCAGAATGCGGGAATTGAAAGGTGCAGAATGCATATCATTAGGCGATTTGATCGGTTTCCGTGGGCGGTCAGTGATGTCCAACCGACATTTTTTCAACCACGTGACTTCTCTTCAGGGTGGCTGAGATGAATTTCTCGTTGCGCGCGCTTTATCAACCCACGGTCCTTCTTGCCGTTGCTTTGATGATGGTCATTGTAATGATGATCTTACCGATGCCCGCCTGGATACTTGACACTGGTCTGGCCGCTTCTTTCGCATTAGCTATTCTGATTTTTACAGTCACCTTGTTTATCGAACGGCCGCTGGATTTCTCCGCCTTTCCGACCATCTTGTTGGCATCACTGATGTTGCGGCTCTCTCTCAACGTGTCCTCGACAAAGTTGATAATCGGGGAAGGTCATACCGGCACAGATGCAGCAGGCGATGTCATTCAGGGATTTGCGCAGTTCGTCATGGGCGGCTCTGTCTTTCTGGGTCTGGTAGTTTTTTGTGTCCTGTTGATCGTGAACTTCATGGTGATCAACAAAGGCGCGACCCGAATGGCAGAAGTTGGCGCGCGGTTTGCGCTGGACGGTATGCCCGGGAAACAAATGGCAATCGATAGCGATATGTCCGCTGGCGCGATTAGTCATGAAGAAGCCAAAGAGCGTCGCGCGCGTGAGCAACAGGAGACCACGTTTTTTGGCTCTCTTGATGGCGCTTCGAAATTTGTCAAAGGCGATGCGATTGCTGGACTGCTGATCACTCTTCTGAACCTGGTGGCCGGATTAATCATGGGTACGCTGGTTCACGGTATGCCAATTGGTGATGCGTTTGAAACATATGCCATTCTTACTGTAGGCGACGGGTTGGTTTCCCAAATTCCTGCTGTCATCATTTCCATTGCTTCCGCGCTTCTGTTGGCACGCGGTGGGGCGCAAGGATCAACTGATCTGGCGGTCTTTGCCCAGTTGAGCAAACACCCCGCGGCATTAGCAACTGTGGCCTGCCTGATGACTTTGTTTGCATTGGTTCCCGGTATGCCATTTGTGCCGTTTATGGCAGGTGCGTTGGCATTGGGATATTTGTCTTATCGGATGTATCGCAAACAGAGTCTGGTCCCGCTTGAGGCCATACCTGAAGAAACCGATCAGGTCGTGCGTGAGAAACCCCTTGGGGATCTGCTTGAGCTCGATGATATCCACGTAGAATTCGCCCCCGATCTGGTAAGCATGGTCCTTGATCCCGGTACCGGACTTGATGCGCGTATTACAAATATGCGCACGCATGTCGCGTCGGTCTACGGCATCATACTGCCCGAAATCAGGCTGACAGATAGCCCGAGTTTACCACATGGAACCTATCTGCTGCGCATACAGGGTGTTGAGCAGGCGCGCGCTGTTCTTAGTCCGCACCAGATACTGGCACTTGCCCCAGACAATCCTGACGCATTGCCTGCAGGCATCGACACGGTCGAACCTGTCTACGGCGCCCCTGCGCGTTGGATCAACGAAAAGGATCAAGAGGATGCAGCGATTGGCGGCATCACCCTTGTGACCCCTGCCGAAGTACTGGCAACGCATCTGCTAGAAATCGTCAAGCGCAACTTCCCCCGTCTGCTGACACTTAAATCTTTACGCAGAATACTGGAGGAGATGGTCAATATTTCTTCTCCCGCACGCGCCGAGGCGAACCGTAAACTTCTAGATGAACTAATCCCGGACAAAGTCCCGATAGACGTGCTTCACTCTGTCCTGCGGTTGCTGTTGGCCGAGCAGGTTTCGATCCGTAATCTACCGCTCATCCTTGAGGCAACGGCAGAAGCAAGGGGCCAAAACTCTCAACCAGAAGCTATCTGTGAGCTGGTGCGACAGCGCTTGGGCTTTCAATTGGTAGCAGAAATCCGGCGTGACGACGGAACGCTCCCATTGGTTCAGCTCGCACCAGAATGGGAGGACACATTTAGCGCATATCAAGTGGACGCCGATCGGGGGTTAGACATCGCGCTGCCGCCGGATCTTTTCAATCAGCTGGCCGATGGTGTTTCGCAGAAACTCAATGATGCCAACCGAAATGGCATTTTCCCTGCCATTGTAACAAACACTCGGCGTCGACGTTTTGTGCACACAGTGATGCGGGCAAAAGGGATTAGCTCTCCAGTTTTGTCATTCGAGGAAATCGGGTTGGACGCGCGGCCATCTCTGGTGGGCGTCGTGCCAGCATGATGCAGGACCTCGGACAAATTATGGAATTAACGAATTCCCTGCTATGGCAGGGGTTCGCGGTCTTCCTTCGCGTCAGCGCGTTGGTCAGCCTTTTGCCGGCTTTTGGAGAACGAACTGTTCCTGCACGGGTAAAGCTCGGGCTTGCATTTGCATTTACGATGGCCATTACGCCCGCCGTTTCTCCGCCAGCCATGGCACCACAATTCGACAGTATAGTCTGGTTTATCCTGACCGAGATTACGGCGGGCATCTTGCTGGGGATCGGGCTCAGGTTATTTGTCTTGGCGCTTCAGACCGCCGGCTCGATTGCTGCGCAATCCACCTCACTTGCCCAAGTTTTGGGTGGTGCCATGGCAGAACCCGTGCCCGCGATGGGCCATATTCTTGTAATGGGGGGGCTTGCCCTTGCTTTGATGGGCGGCCTTCATGTCCGCGTTGCGGAAATGGTGATCTTATCCTACGACATGCTGCCTATGGGGCGCCTGCCCAGTGGGGCGGATGTGTCAGAGTGGGGAGTTGACCAAATCCGCCGTGCTTTTTCGCTGGCCTTCACGCTGGCCGCACCTTTCGTGGTTTTATCGGTGCTCTACAATGTCGCCCTTGGTGTGATCAATAAAGCGATGCCGCAACTGATGGTTGCTTTTGTCGGGGCGCCAGTCATCACCGCTGGGGGCCTTTTGTTGCTTTGTCTTGCAGCCCCTATTTTGCTAGCGACATGGCTTGATGCCCTGAATACCTTTATCCAAAATCCACTAAATTCTGTCCCATGAGCGATTCAGAAGATTCCTCGGACAAGAGCTTTGACGCCACGCCACAAAAGCTTCTTGATGCGCGGAAAAAGGGAGATATCGCCAAGTCAAATGACCTGCTGACTGCTGCTGCTTACTTTGGCTTGCTGGTTGCATTACTGACGGTCGGCGCCAGCAGCCTCGATCAAGTTGGTACGGCAATGATGACCCTGATTGATCAGTCAGACAGTTTGGGACCCATATTTTTTGAAGGTCGTGGGGCAGCACCAACTGGCGGGCTGTTAAAATCTATAGCTTGGGGTATGGCGCCGATCTTTGCTCTTCCTGCGATTGGTGTGATTCTAGCACTCTTTGCGCAAAACGCATGGGTGTTTGCCCCTAGCAAGCTTGAACCAAAGCTTAGCCGGATTTCTATGATCTCGAACGCCAAAAACAAATTCGGACGTGACGGTCTGTTCGAGTTTCTGAAGAGCTTTGTAAAACTGCTAATTTTTTCGGCCTGTCTTGCACTATTTATTCGAGCGTGGCTTCCCCAGATGATCGGCGCCCTACAAACAACTCCACAAGCAACCATCACCTTGCTTGCCAAAATCTGTACTGGTTTTCTAAGCGTAGTCGTTGTCGTATCAGGCGTTATCGGCGGTATTGATGCCATGTGGCAGCATGCCTCTCACATGCGCAAGAACCGGATGTCTCGCAAGGACTTGACCGATGAAAACAAGGAAAGCGAAGGCGATCCGCATCTGAAACAAGAACGCCGTCAGCGCGCTCTGACGGCTTCGCAAAACCAGATGATAAAAGAGGTGCCGGCAGCTGATGTGATCATCGTCAATCCGACCCACTATGCCGTTGCCCTGAAATGGAGCCGCCTGCCGGGCGAGGCACCGGTTTGTGTTGCCAAAGGCGTGGACGAGATCGCGGCCACAATCAGGCGCATCGCCTCAGAAGCTGCCGTTCCGATCCATTCGGACCCGCCAACTGCGCGCGCACTTCATGCATCGGTAGAGATCGGAGATCAGATTCGCCATGAGGACTACGCCCCTGTCGCAGCGGCTATAAGGTTCGCTGAAAACATGCGGCAACGCGCGAAAGGTTCTAGATGAGTACGATAGATGATCTGGCGATGATGCAGAAGCTGGTCGAAGTAAAGTACCGCCAGCAGCAGGAAAGCTTCGCGCGATTAATGGAACAGGAGAACCGGCTGCGAAATTCATTGCAACAGTTGGACCTTCACTTGGCCGAAAGCCGAAGCAACACTGATACATATCAAAAGGCGATAGGAGCTGATGTTGTCTGGCAGTCCTGGATCGGACGCAAGAAACGTGCATTGAACATTCAGCTTTCTCAGGTACTAGCAATCAAAGAGCGTCATATCGACCAGGTCAAAAAAGCGTATGGAAAGGTGCTGGTTACCGATGCACTCCATTGCAACCTACGCAAAGCCCATAAACAGAAAAAAGCGCAGTCCCAACTGGACCGCGCCATATCTGCGATGATGTTCTGATCCTTTCAATAGTCCTGACGGGCGATCTCGATAATCAAGACATCTTTGATAAGCTTCTTTCCCAGATCTCTTTGCGCCACTTCCCGCAAGGCTGTACGCAGACGGTTCAAAACCTGAGCATTGGTAAAATTGCCCTCAAAACCGCCCATGTTCGCGTGGTCAAAGAGTACCTGCAAGAAGCTGTCCCGCAGTTTGGGTTCACCCAAGTAGACTGTATCGGTCTGACCGGCTGCCACCTCTATGCTAAGCGCCAGTACCACAAGCGCCGTGACTTTTTCTCCCGAGACAACAGGTACTACGAACTGGTTATTGAGCTTCGCGTATTCACTACTATTCTCATCGTCATGCGTTGAGTTTTCGTGCTCCGCATCCTGTTCTTTTCCATCATGGCCTGCATTTTCATCCATGCCCTCAATAGCAGCCAAATTATCAGACGCGACGCCGTCCGCTGCGCCTGCCGTTTCCGGCGCAGCCTCGGGTCGAAGCATGATACCTGCACCTACTCCGGCACCTGCTCCGACCAGCAAAAAGAGAAGAGGTATTAGTTTTTTCATCTGCGCAGTTCCTGATTAAAAGGGCAGTACGGCGTCAAGGACCTGCTGGCCAATACGCGGTTGCTGCATGTCGCTGATCTGCCCGCGCCCACCATAGGACACACGGGCGGATGCGATTTTATCATAGGTGATTTCATTCTGCCGGGAGACATCTTCAGGTCGGACAAAGCCCGTAACCAACAATTCGCGCAGTTCAAAATTAACACGCAATTCCTGGCTGCCCGAAATAGACAAAACCCCATTGGGTAGAACGTCAATCACAGTGGCTGCGATCCTTAGCTCCAGTTTTTCATTACGTTTGACAGAACCGTCACCGGAGGAATTGCTTTGTGAACTCAAACCAACAAGCTCATCAGACGATGCGCCTTCGGGCAACTTGTTATCCAGACGTTGAGGCAAACCAAACAAACCTGGAACGCTAAGGTTTTCGGAGCCGGACCGGCTTCGATCAGTTGAATTCGAAATTTCCGCGCGTTCATCAATTTCGATCACCACAGTTAGGATATCGCCACGTATAACTGCACGCCGATCACCCAACAACGAAACACGGGAGGGCGACCAAAGGGACGCTGCATCAACTGGCCGTCGCTCAAGAATGACTGGTGGCAAACCGGGTTCAATCATCGCGCGGGCCTCTGGCGCCTCTTGCGCCGGTGTAAAGCTTGGTGGACTTCCGATGTGATCTGCACGCGCGCAAGCAAGGGAGAAACTAAGGGCGAACAAGCCGCCGATTTTGAAAGGTGTATGCATATGCTCAATTCCTAACTTTGATCGTGCCATCGTCTAAAACCTGACCGAATAGCGTTGCGCGGGAACCAAGGTTCATGACACGGATGCGATCACCGACTGCGCCTCGCTCCAGCGCACGTCCTTCGGTTGAGATACTGATACCGTTGGCATTGAAGCTCAGCGGTACAATCTGGTTCCGCGTGATCACAGCTGGGGGACCAATATCACCCGCCAAAACTGGACGACCCGCATAAAGCGCGACCCGTGCTTCTTGGCCGATCACATCAGATAGACGCGAGAATCCTGTCGCAAGATCGCCTGCGGCGAAGGCGACATCCATTTCTGTGATGATCTGGTTCGGCCGGATTGTTCGTGTCGAAATGACCGTATCGGCAAAACATGGAGACGCCAGTATCAACACTGCAACTACAGGAAAAATATTCATCAGCGCACCTGCGTCGTCGCGCCCATCATCTGGTCCACTGCCGAGATGACTTTGGCGTTCATTTCATATCCACGCTGCGCTTCAATCAGCTCTGTTATCTCTCGCACAGCATCAACCGAGCTGTCTTCGAGATAGCCTTGCCGAAGGGTGCCCAAGCCGTCTTGTCCCGGAGTTGCCACCAAAGCGGGACCAGACGCCTCGGTTTCGAGGAACATGTTACTGCCAATCGCTTCAAGACCTTTGGCGTTGGTGAATCCTGTCAAATTGAATTGACCTAAAAGTTGGCCTGCGGCGGCTTGGTCAAAGTATGCGTAAACCTCTCCATCTGCGTTGATGGAGATGCTGCGGGCATCCGCCGGTATTGTAATTTCCGGCCCAACAGGGAAACCCTCGGACGTCACGATCAGACCTTCGCCTGTTCGCTTCAGACTGCCATCACGGGTGTAGGCGGTCTGACCATTGGGCAACGTCACTTCGAGATAGCCCAAGCCCTCGATCGCAACGTCAAGATCGCTTTGCGTGGCCGAAAGCGACCCTTGCTGAAGATGCATGCTGACGGCTGCGGGCCGAACGCCCAGGCCCAGTTGCACGCCGGTTGGCAGCACTGTGCCATCAGAAGCATTCACCGATCCGGCGCGCGCCATCTGCTGATAGTGCAAATCGGCAAACTCTGCACGTCGGGCGTTGTAGCCTGTGGTACTCATGTTAGCGAGGTTATTGGAAATCGTTTCTACCCGCATTTGCTGGGCGCTCATTCCGGTAGCGGCAATTTTGAGGGCGCGCATGGGCGGTCTCCTTTATTTGGAATCGGTGAGGGTTTTGACGGCAGCGCGAATACGCTCGTCCTCAGTCTGTAAAAAACTTTGACCCATCTCGTATGCTCGTTGCACTTCGATCATGCGCGAAAGTTCAAGCAGGGGATTCACATTTGACCCCTCAACAAAACCCTGCAAAACGCGCGCCTCTTCAGTTGGTTCATCACCGGCATCGGCGCGAAACATGACGCCGTCTTCACGGACCATGTTAAGGGGATCTAACGGGCGCACGACCGCCATCTGACCCAGAGGCGCACCATTAATGCTAAGCGTACCATCCGAAGAAACAGCAAGCGTGCCTGCACCGGCGGGCACAAACAACGGTGCGCGCCCTGCGTCCAGTACCGGAAATCCGTCTGGTGTAACCAACTGCCCTTCAGCGCTGGGCGAAAACGCCCCTGCCCGGGTGAGCCTGTCGCCCATCGGTGTCTGAACCACAAAATAGCCATCCCCCTCGATAGCGAAATCGAATGTGCCATTTGTTTGCGTAAGGCCGCCCTGCTCAAATGATGTTTTGCCGATGTTGCCTTGCCCCATGGACAAGGAGTTCGCGCGATCAACCGGCTTGACATACTCGGAGAAAATCATGCCCTCGGCGCGATATCCGGTAGTTGCGGCATTGGCGATATTGTTGGCCACGACCTGCATTTCACGTTGCAGACCGGATTGGCGGCTTAGGGTGATATAACCGGTGCTTTCCATCTTTATCCTCCGATGATGAGCGGGATGATCTGGTTGTGGAAGAAGGCGACAAGCGTGTTGGTCATGAAGTGCATGGACATCCAGAACACGACGGCAATCGCCGCTAGCTTAGGCACAAACGTCAGTGTCATTTCCTGAACCGATGTCAGTGCTTGAACCAAACCAATCGAAACGCCTGTCACCAAAGCAGCAACAAGGATTGGCAATGATATGATGAATGCAACCCAAAGCCCTTGCCGCATGGTGTCAAAGAACACCAATTCGTCCAGCATCAGACGGGCATCCGCAAAATTTCTTGATACGCCTCGACAACTTTGTTGCGAACGTTGACGGCAGTCTCTACAGCCAGTTCCGTCTGCGCCAGCGCCTGAACAAGCGCATGAGGATCAGCGTTACCCATCATCGTTTCTTGCGCTGTCTGTTCGGACTTTGCCAATGTTGCAGCGAAGTCGCCGGCGATGCCTTTTAGCGTAGCACCTGCACCTCCTTCCCCGTCTATGGGGGATGTCGCCGGCTTGGCCGAGGTATAGTTTTGAACCGCTGAGAGAGACTTCAATTCCATTCTGGAACTCCTTTTATTGTGTGACCAAAGGGTCGGGAGGCGCCTTAGCGGCGCAACAGCTGCATCAGGCTGCTCGACATATTGCGGGCCTGATCAAACATTTTGAGATTTGCTTCATAACTGCGCTGCGCTTCACGTGCGTCAGCCAGTTCAATCAAAAGGTTCACATTGGACCCTTCGTATTCACCCGCTTCATCTGCCAGAGGGTGAGAAGGATCATAGATTGTTGAAAGATCGCTTTGGTCCAGCCGGACGCGCCCAACTTGCACCGGGGAAATTTGCTCTCCCTGCCCCAAAGCTGTTTGAAAAGAAATGAGCTTGCGGCGATAGCCGGGCGTGTCGGCGTTTGAAATGTTCTCTGACAGATGACGCAAGCGCTGCGCTTGCGCCTGCATACCACTGGCAGAAACGGATTTAGCTGAAGAAAAATCAGTCATTGGGGTGTCTCCTATCTGGTGCTCACAGCTGTTCGCAACACATCGAGCGCGGACTTATATATTGCGAGTGCGCGGTCATGATCGCTTTTGGCGTCGGCAGCTTTCAGCATTTCAGCTTCAAGCGAGATTGTGTTTTCGTTGGGATTTTCACTGCCGCGCATCTCAACCGATGCCATCTCATGCACGGTTGTACTCCCGTGAAGGTGGCCTGAACGGGTGGCACGCTGGGTACCGGCCATTTCAGCAGGTTGCATTGTAGAGAACGGCGGCATTTCCCGCCCGACGTACCCCGGCGTATCTGCATTCGCCACGTTCTGAGAGATCAGCGCCTGCGTTTGCCCAGCATAACGCGCCATGGCTGCGGAGGTCTGAAAGATGGTTAAATTTTCGAACATCGGGATTCTCCCTGCTGCGGTTTCATGAAGGCTTAATGGTGATTCCTTTAGAAACAGTGAGCAGCAGACAAAGGAACACCATGACAGATGCTTCGCTTATTGACGGTCTTGTCGCGCATATAGCCGATTTGCGTGCTGTGCGGCCTGTTGGAAGAATAACTAGCGCCAACGGTTCATCGCTTCATATTACGGGGCTTACGCAAGACGCCTCTATCGGGGACGGCCTGCAAGTTTACCGCAAGCGGGGTGCACCATTGCGTGGTGAGGTCGTGCAAATAATCGGTGATACGCTTGTCATGCTTGCTGAAGAACCCCCGGAGGGCGTCAGCTTAAATGACAGGGTAACCTTGCTTTCGCCGGGTATAATCGCGCCTTCCAATGAATGGCTGGGCCGGATTGTTGATCCTGCCGGCGCACCGCTAGACGGCAAACCGCTTTTGCGCGGGCCTTATGCGCGAAGACTGCTTTCTCCGCCGCCTGACGCGGCTGATAGACGCCCGTTTGGTGAACGGCTCAGTACAGGTCTGGCAGTGACAAATACGATGCTCCCCATCGTTAAGGGGCAACGCATGGGCTTGTTCGCTGGGTCCGGCGTTGGCAAATCTACATTGCTTGGTCAGTTTGCCCGCCACATGACTGCCGATGTTGTTGTTATCGCTATGATTGGCGAGCGTGGGCGCGAACTGCGTCACTTCGTAGATGAAGTGTTGGGTGCCAAGGGGTTGGAACGTGCGGTGGTGGTGGCTGCGACTTCGGACCAATCTCCGTTGTTGCGACGACGCTGCGCTTGGACAGCCATGGCCGTCGCCGAACATTTCCGTGACGAAGGGCTTTCAGTTCTCTTTCTTGCGGATTCAATTACGAGATTCGCCGAGGCGCACCGCGAAGTCGCCGTTGCGGCCGGAGAAGCCCCCGTCTTGCGAGGCTATCCTCCGTCTACAACACACCTGATTACCTCCCTATGTGAACGTGCTGGTCCTGGATCTGCAACGCAGGGAGACATCACAGCTCTGTTTAGCGTTTTGGTGGCTGGGTCCGATATGGACGAGCCTATTGCCGATATCCTACGCGGCGTTCTGGATGGGCATATGGTACTGGATCGCGCCATAGCCGAGCGCGGTCGCTTCCCCGCCGTTGATGTTCTGCGATCAGTTTCACGTAGCCTTCCTGCTGCAGCCGACACACGGGAAAACAAGCTGTTGGGCCTGACACGGAAAATGCTGAGTCTCTATGATACCAACGCAATGATGATCCGGGCTGGCCTGTATACTCACGGAAGTGACCCCGAGATTGACAAGGCGATCATCCTGTTTCCAGAAATTGAAGCGTTTTTGGCCAAACTGGAGCCGGACGATGCACAGCGCAGCTTTAGCCAACTCGAGCTTATCTTGCGGCGCGCAGGGCTAAGCGCGACCTAAACGCCCGTCAAAAGCGTCAACGCGATCGCATTAGATGAGTAGCTGGAGTTAAATTGAGAGATTTGATCTCTCACGATATATTTTGTGATTAGATCCTGAACCTTGGCTTGATCGGCGAAAATGCTCAAATCATCTGAGCCAAACTCCTTCTTAGCCCGGTCTTTAAAAACCCCCAATTGCTGTTCCAAGTCGATCTGTCCAAATGCAGTCGGTAGGTTCAGCGCCTTTTCGAAAAGATTGCGCAAAGGAGGCTCGCCCATCAGCGTGTACCATTTGGCATCATTAGACATGTCTTCTGCAGCCAGACTGCCCATTTCACGTTCTGCATAAAGGGCAAATCGCATAGCTTCGTTCTGCTCACCCGCTACTATTTCAAATTCAATCGTGCGAAAACGATCTATGATAGCTTCTGCAAAAACAGGTTGATCTACCTTCAGATACTCACCGGGCCCAAAGCCGAACGCCTGCGACATTTCCTTATACCGAGGGTCAGAAAAACGATTTGCTAGAGCGTCATCGTTCACACTGCCCTCTTCAAGAATTTTTCGAATAAAGAACTTGTTATTGATATCGTCTTGAAGGCCGAAAGCCCCCAGCGCAACAGTCAAAAGCCGCCTGTCAGCCACCAGTTGGTCTGCTGTTTCGACCTGCTCTATATTCTCACGAAAATAGTCTGCGTCGCGCTGAAGTTGTGTGCTTTCAGAGAAGGCTTTAAACTGGCTATCATAGGTCTGTTGCAGAAAGCGCCAGCCGCCAAGTCCGCTAACAGGGATGACGGGCTGAAACATCAGCTCGGCCGCACGGCCAGCAGCCGCTCCTCACGAGGCAATAACGCACGTAAAGCCTTTAATGTACGGTAGTGCTGCTTTTCAATAATCGCTTGGCTGGCCTCCCCAAGCACTTGGCGACTATCTGGGTCAGTAAACACCTGACTTAGCTCTTCGATCTGCCGCAGCAGAGGAATGTGCGCGCTATCCCCGTCTTTATCACCGGATAAAACCAACTGCACAGCGAATAACGCGCGCCTAACTGGTGTCTTCACATCTTCGGGATGAATTGCATCCCGAAGGCGCAATATCTTAGCGTCCGGCGTCATGATAGCGAGCCGACTACGGCGGTCACCGTTTTCAATGACCGCACCGTTTATGAGTACACGCTCTTTTGGACCAAGCTTCAGAACAAGACCGCTCATTTTGGATTCCAATCTATTTCAAGCCGCGCAAAATCGCGGTGTTTACTTCAACTAGCGGGGTAGCTGCAGCTTCCCGGCTGATCACCTTACGGGTGTGCTGTTCTGTAAACTCTGACAGATAAATCAGGCGTGCGCGCAGCTCATCAGGCAGCAAGTTATCGGGATGAGCGACATCCATCGCAAATTTACGCCAAAGCGTACGGTTTTCATGCAAGGCATGTATCAGCTTATTGAAATCTTTAGCCTTCATCGCCGAAGTTAACCGCGATGTGATACGTGCTATGACGTCATATTCGACTTTTCGCGCTGACTTCAGCGGGGCCGTTATTGGCGAATAACCGCGCTGGGCAAGTTGTATTGTATCCATGGGTGTCCCTACTCATCAAAACAGTACTGGTGGCGCACTGTCGCGCGCCACCACCTTTTTTGAACCCAATCCTTAACGGAAGAGAGACAGGATGCTCTGTGGTGCCTGGTTGGCAATCGACAGCGCCTGAACACCCAGCTGCTGCTGTGTCTGCAACGCCTGAAGTTTGGCGGATGCTGCTTCCATGTCCGCATCGACAAGCGCACCGATACCGGATGTCAGAGAATCCGACAGCTTCGAGACAAAGTTTGACTGATCATCAAGACGTTTGGCGGACGTGCCCAAAGATGCAGCACCTGAAATCGCAGCTGTCAGCATTGTGGTCAGTTCGTCATAGGTATCTGACGCATCAGCGGTCGTTGCAGTGCCTGTCAGCGTAATGCCGGTGACCGTCGCCTCAAGGTTAGCTGAAGGCACAGCGATCGTGGTTGCTGTAGCAGCGGCAGCCCCGACCCGGTTGATGGAGCCCACGACAGTCATGGATGTCGTACCGGCGCCTGCACCGTCAACGTCCGTATTCAACAGGTTCACACCGTTAAACTGAGACCCCGCAACGATCGAATCAAGCTGCTCTTTCTTTGCTGTCATCTCCGTGTTTATCTGGGCAAAGTTCGCGCCCTCGGATTGCGCAGAAACCGCCAGTGCCTGCATCTCTTTGATCGTTTCAACGATCAATTCGGCACCAGCGCTGGCCACAGCAATCGCTGACTGGCCTGTCGCAAGGCTGTCTTTGACAGCGTCCAGACCAGACACATCAGATTCCATCACTTTGGAAATCGACCAGACAGATGCGTTGTCTTTGGCACTGTTGACATCCTTACCTGTCGAAATTGCGCTTTGCGTATCCGCCAAGTTAGAATTGATGCTTTTCAGAGTTTGCAGCGCAACCATTGCACTGTTGTTTGTGATAATGCTCGACATTGAAGCATGTTCCTTTTCGTGTCGGCGCTTTACGCCGGTTTAAGCCCGAACAAACGTCGGACAGGAATGCCATTCTGACCTTTACATCGGCCCCTCAGGGGCAATGTGCCATCCGGGATCGGACGCATGGCCAACATGCTCGTTGCTCCTTACAAAAGTCTTAAGTGGCCCGTTTGCTCTGTTGCGCATTTTATTCAACTGGCACCAAACGCAGTAAAACTGGAGACTTACTCCCATAATACGGACTGTTACGCTCTTTTCTCTACTTTAGGTGCCGTCGGTGTCGGAACACTGTTTTTGCGCCCAAGCGCATCATAAGTTTCCAAACTACTGCGCACTTCTCGCAATGCGGCAAGGCGGTTCGCAACTGTCTGTATCCCTTCGAGAGCACCATCCAGCAGCAATTGGTTGCGATGAAGTTTGCCCTCAAGCGGCTTAATCTTCGCACGATTTGAAGTCTCATCGCTTAACAGCAAATCGACCATTTTCTCCTTGAGCGGGAGGAGTGTCCCCAACCCCTCCAGATCGCCTTCTAACAGGAGCGCACGCTCCTGCTCTAGCAAGGCATCGAGTTTGGTGAAATCAACAACTTCACGTGTCATCGGAGCGCTCCTTCAGGATATCAAATAATGATTGTGCCAGCCCGATACCGCCGGTCTGCACGATGTGTTTGGCTTGTTCTTCGATCAGGAATGAACTGAACTGGTCCTCGCCAGCGCCCCCGCCGAAGCTTTCGCTCGTTTGTCCAAGGCCAGCCGATTCCAACATTTCTGCCAAGAATGAAGCTTCTAGGTTTTGCGCGGCTTGCAACAACGCCTTTTCGCGCGGGTGATCTGCAGCAACGGGTAGAGCGCCGGGGTTCAGAATCATTCGAAATACTCCTCAAATTGCGTGGACTTTCCCGAACATGAGCGCAAAGCGGTAAACAACTGGTAAGGAAAAAGGCGGATAGTCCCCCTAGATCGAGGCAGACCCCCGAAAGGCGCGCACATGAATATCCCCATTGGAAAAGGTGGCCAAATTGAGCAGCTCAAGGTAGCGCCGCACAGCCACGACATCTCAGTTCCAACATACGATGGTGAGAAAAGAACTGGCCTCTTGGATTTTGCCAGCTTGCTTGCGGCGCTACCGGACCCCGCGCGTACTGGCGGTGAACCGACGCAGTTTCAGAAGATAACAGTGCCAGATGGTGCTGGAACGTCGACAGACGCTGACGTTACTGACAGCTCCGCTATGTCAACAGACAGAGAAGCAGTGGACATAGACCTGCCTTTGTCTTTGGCTAAGAAAACCCCCTCGGACCTGAACGCAGTTTCCAATCGAGGTCCCAGCAGGGTTGCTCAGCATCTTACCCCAGATGCGTTCCATCTGCCGGGCCGCAGCATAAATCCTGACGCAGGTACTGCTGCGGAACCGGTGCAGCCCCAGCGTGGTTCGGACACTTCACCCCTGAATGAACAGCAAACGGCTGCACTGAGTGCCGCATCTGATCTTCCATCTCAATCGCGAAATAAGGCTCCCGGTGTTCAGCATCAGGCTGAAGCTCCGCTAACGGGTGGAATACACCATGCGCGCACCAATGATAAATTAGCCGGAGAGCCGTTAGAATTGGTCGCAGTCCAGTTGACTGAAGAAAGAAACCATAACGCGCGCAATGAAGGTCGAACGTTGAGCACGGGCCGTGAACTACTCGGTGGTCCTGCTTCAAGCGAAAACGCGCGCGCGAAGTTGCCGCAAGGCATGGCGGCAGCTGATGCGGCTCTCCAAGAAAATGGTATTTTGCCTATACGTGGCAACCCGGCTTCATTGCCACAACTTCCATCACAAGCATCGGCACTTTTGCCCGATAAATCGGCTCCGGTAACAACAGGCAAGCCGGCAACACAATCGGGATTTTCCGCGCTTTCGGCATCGGACACCCACAACCTCAAGTCTATTGGAAATATTGCCTCTCCTGTTGAACCAGCCGCCGTGTCGACCGCAATGGGTGACAAACCAGAGTCCTCTCTATTTCCTGAAACAAGTGTGCGCTTAAATCAGGGGCCAAACCCTAGACATAGTGAAACCAGAGTTGCGGCCCCAGTCATATCGCAAATAGCGGCCCCGCCGAGCCCGAAAACCGCAAGAGTTCAGGCACCGATTTCAGACCCCTCCAGCTCTGCCCAACTGATGCTTGAATTAGGGGCGAAGTCTGACGCCGCAACTTCGCTGCTTGTCGCAGCCGAGACGCCCGAAATAGTTGATTGTAATTCAAATCGCATCAACTCGGCGCAACAAGGGCCTCTTCCTGTGCAGCGTACGGAAATGGTATCGCAGATTGCACGGCAATTGACCGAAGTGATGCCATCGGCTGCTAGCCGCCCGGTTGAGATCGCCCTCTCTCCCGAAGAACTTGGTCGCGTACGTATGGGGATCACGACCGATGAAGGCAAAATCACCATTAGCATTCTGGCCGAACGTCCCGAAACATTGGACTTGATGCGCCGCCATATAGATCAGTTAGGTCAGTCATTCCGCAGTTTAGGCTATGAACAGGTGTCATTTCTATTTGGACAGGGGACCGGGAATGGGGATCAGGCAGATGTTGATCCCAAGGATCAAAATGCCTCAGCCCGAACAGTTCTGGCGCATCCGGACGAGGACCAATCTCCTGTGATCATCAATGTAGCCCCCACCACCGCAAGCGGTGTCGATATCCGTCTGTAAGGAACCGATATGATTTCTCCCACTCTGACAAACTCAACCAACAACAGTGTTGCAGGAACCGCAGCCAGTTCACCGCAAGCACAAGCAGTCCTGTCGTCCGACTTCGAGACGTTTATCAACATGCTGACGACTCAAGCGAAATATCAGGATCCTCTGGAACCACTCGACAGTTCAGAGTACGCGGCACAGTTGGCGCAGTTTTCGATGGTTGAACAGCAAGTACTGTCAAACGATCTGCTCACCGCGCTCGCAAATTCGTTGGGCAACAGCACGATGGGGCAAATGGCCGGATGGATCGGGATGGAAGGACGTACAACTGCTCCCGTTGCATTTGAGAACACGCCTATAGAAATTCTGCCGGATCCTCCGATTGGCGCCAAGTCTATGGAGCTGGTGGTCTACGACACCCAGGGTCGTGAGGTTGACCGCGGTGCACTTCCGGTCTCCAGCAACCCAGTAATTTGGGCAGGTGTCCGCCAAGACGGCTCTGCGGTGCCCGCTGGTCAATACCGCTTCGAGGTGGAGGCAGTCGACTCGGCTGGGAACCCACTACCGGCCGCGACGGCATCCACCTACGCACGTATTACCGAAGTGCAAAACAACGGCAATGAAACGCGGGTTATCTTCGCTGGAGGGGCAGAAGCATCAGCAAATGCCATTACAGCGCTGCGCAAAGCAATCTAGCGGTCAGCTATTGCGTAAGCACCATACGCAAATGGAAGTAGCGCACGGCGCCATCGACCCAAAGGGAAACGGCGTAAGGGCGCGCGCATCGCCTGTGGATGGATCAGCGTTGGTGGTTGATCCTGAACAAGTTGCGCAAGCAACGCCCCGCTATAGGTTCCCGTGGCGATGCCATTACCGTGATAACACAGCCCTGCGTACAGCCCTGATTGTTCCGGAATCTCGCCGACAAACGGCATTAAGTCACGGGAGAGACAGACCATTCCCGACCAACCGTGAGTCGCTTCGACACCAGACCAAGCTGGGAACATACGCTCAAAATCTGTCCGGATGCACTGCGTGGCCTTCGCCTCAGCCGCAGCACCGGTAAACACGCCGCCTCTCATGCCAAAAAGAAAGCGACGATTTGGTAGAAGGCGAAAGTAGTGGAGCAGATTGCGCGTATCGTAACACATTTGGTCGCTAGACCATCCAGCGGCAGCCAGTTCGTTATCATCCAACGGCCGTGTGACGATGACATTTGACTGACTAGGCAGATAGCGTCCCGCCAGCCAGTTCGGTAGATTTTCAGAAGAATATCCGTTGGTCGCAATAATAACGCGGTCGGCACGTAACTTGTGGCCATTTGCCTCCAACACCCAACCATCTACCTGAGATCGCAACCCCGTGACTTCGCTTTGCTCGTAAATTCGGGCTCCGGAGGCCTCTGCAGCCTGCGTTAGTCCAGCAAGGTATTTGCGCGGGTTAAGCCCGAATCCTGTCTCAATCGTGAGGCCTCCGTGGAATGGCCCCGCCATACCAAGAGAGGCAAGGCTCTCTGCTTTGTGAAGCTGGTAAGGAACTCCGTAGTTTTCGTCGATTGCTTTTGCGTGGGCTTCTAGTTCGGCCATGTCTTTGGGACGGTGCGCCAACATGGTTTCGCCTTTGGAATGGCGATCAACCTCTATATCATGCTGCTGGATGATGCTTTCGACCAGTTCAATCGCAGCACGTTCAGTACGGCGAAATGCAATGCGCCCGTCACGACCAAAGCGCCGATCAAGCAAAGAATCGCCCGCCATCCCGCCGCCCAAACAGCAAAAACCACCATTGCGACCTGATGCACCCCAACCGATCCGCTGGGCATCCAGTACCGTGACGCTGATCCCCGCGCGTGCAAGATGCAAAGCCGCAGAAAGACCTGTAAACCCTGCCCCGATGATAGCAACATCCGTGCGTCCGTTTTCGCTGAATGACGGACGCGGACCGATGTCGTGTGAGGCATCCCACCAACAGTTCGCGCGCGGCCCTTCACCGTAAGCGTAATCATCAAAAAGACGTTTCACGCCGCGCGTTCTGCAGCTTGAGCATCTTTTTGCGCGCGAACCGAGTTACGCTTCGAGACGAGCGAGGCCGAGATGACCCCGATGGTTACAACGCCTATCATCATCGTAGACAGCGCGTTGATCTCTGGCGACACGCCCAAGCGCACCGCGCTCCAAATCTTGATCGGTAGGGTGGTTGAAGATGGGCCTGAAACGAAAGAAGCAATAACCAGATCATCAAGGCTAAGGGTGAAAGCCAATAGCCAGCCTGAAATAACCGCTGGTGCAATGATAGGAAGGGTTACCAAACGAAATGCCTCCAACCGAGTGCAGCCCAAATCGAGGGCCGCTTCTTCAAGCGACCGGTCGAAGCTGACCAGGCGTGATGACACCACGACAGAGACATAACACATGGCAAAAGTGGTGTGAGCCAGAACAATCGTCAGCACACCACGATCCAATCCGATCCCAATGAATAGCAAGAGCAGTGAGAGGCCGGTGATAACTTCGGGCATAACCAAAGGCGCGTAGATCATGCCGGAGAATAGGGTTCGGCCAAGGAAGCGCCCTGAATTGACCAGTACGTATGCTGCCATCGTTCCAAGCACTGTCGCTAGGGTAGACGACATGACCGCAACCTTGATCGTAACCCAAGCTGCATCCAGAAAGGCTTCGTCGCGCAGCAATTCGCCGTACCATTTGGTTGAAAAACCTGCCCAAACGGTCACCAATTTGGATGCGTTAAAGCTATAGATCACCAGCAAAATCATCGGCAGATAAAGGAAAGCAAATCCAAGGGTAAGAGCCGTGGTGTTGAACGTACTGAGACGTTTCATGCTTCTGCCTCCGCTTGTTTTTGCTGGTTACGCTGGAACAATACGATCGGGATAATCAGGATCAGAAGCAAGATCACTGCTACAGCAGATGCGACCGGCCAGTCGCGGTTGTTGAAGAATTCTTCAAACAACACTTTGCCGATCATCAGCGTACCTGAACCGCCCAGAAGCGAAGGGATAACAAACTCGCCCAGCGCCGGGATGAAGACAAGGAAGCAGCCCGCAATGATGCCGTTCTTCGACAGCGGTACTGTCACCAGCCAGAAGGCAGACAGACGCGAACAACCAAGGTCTTCGGCGGCCTCAATCAGGCTGTCATCCATCCGGTCGAGTGCTGCATAGATTGGCAGAATCATGAACGGAAGGTAGGTATACACGATCCCGATGTAGACGGCTGTGTTGGTATTCAGGATGGTAAGAGGATCAGAAATCACCCCTAACCATAGAAGCAGTTGGTTAAGCAGTCCCTCGTTACTCAGGATCCCGATCCACGCGTAGACCCGTATGAGAAACGAGGTCCAGAATGGCAAAATTACAAGCATCATCAGCGTGGCACGCCACTCCTCCGGCGCGCGGGACATGGAATAGGCCATCGGATAGCCCACCAGCAGCGTCAGGAACGTCGAAATTAACGCTATCTTGAGGCTGCTAAGGTAGGCTTTGTAGTAAAGATCATCTGTGGTGAGGAATACGAAGTTCTCGAAATCCAGACCTTGTATCAGCGCAGCAAAGCCATCTTTCATCGTGGGCGTATAGGGCGGGATCGCGAGATCAATATCCGATAGCGAGATTTTGAAAACGATCAGAAACGGAACAAGAAAAAGCGCCAACAACCATGTGTATGGCACTGCGATCAGTGCAAATCTGCGCATCAGCGTACCTCCCCTAGAGGGATTTGTGCGAAATCATGCATATGCAAAAGGGAAATGCGGCGGGTCATTCGGCCAGCAAAACGCCAGCGGTTGCGTTCCAGCGGATCCAGACGGGATCTTCCCATGTTATGTTCCGGCGCGAAAGACGGCGCGTATTGGCTGTCTGCGCCTTGATGATCTGTCCGCCCGGTAGCTCTACGTAATAGGTGCTGAGATTACCCAGATACGCGATATCAAGCACTTTACCTTGCACCGCATTCTCGGCCTCTTCGGGCATTTCTTTTGTGATGCTGATTTTTTCGGGGCGGATGGCTAGGTGACAATCCTGCCCTTCTGAAAAAGGCCGGTCAGACACAGCAAGGATCGGGGCCTGATTGACGCCCCAATCTATAAAATATTTATCCGGACCAGCCGCTTTGGCGGTCCCTTTGATGATGTTCACATCCCCGATAAAATCCGCCACATAAACGCTGTTTGGCGCTTCGTAGATGCCTCCGGGGGTTGCGACCTGAATGATCCGCCCTTCGTCCATCACCGCAACGCGCGAAGCAACTGTCATCGCTTCCTCTTGGTCATGGGTCACGATCACAAAGGTTGTGCCGGTTGTTTCCTGAATATCCATTAACTCAAACTGCGTATCCTGCCGCAGCTTTTTGTCGAGCGCGCCCAAAGGTTCATCCAGCAGGAGCAGCTTAGGCCCCTTCGCAAGACTACGGGCCAAGGCGACTCGTTGGCGTTGACCGCCGGAAATCTGGTGAGGTTTGCGGCGCGCGAATTTTTCAAGCCGCGTAAGTTTAAGCATCTCGGCAACGCGTGCATCAATCTTGTCTTTTGACAGTTTGTCGCGGCGCAGACCAAACGCGATATTCTCATAGATGCTCAGGTGTGGAAAAAGTGCGTAAGACTGGAACATCATGTTCACGGCACGCTTGTTGGGCGGTACGTTCGCAATGTCCTGACCGGCAAGTTCGATCGAGCCTTCTGTCACGTTTTCGAATCCTGCCAGCATGCGCATCATCGTGGTTTTACCGCAGCCGGACGGGCCAAGCAGGGCAAAGAATTCGCGCGTGTAGATATCAAGGGTCAGATCATCGATGGCAACAAAGTCACCAAAGCGTTTGGTGACATTCTTGAACCGGATCAGGGGTTTTTCATTCGGGTTCTCCCAAGGTGAAAAATCCTTATCCCAAGTATCAGATTTCGGTTTTGCCACAGGGCCACCCCACGTTGAACTTAAAGAACAGGACAGGGCCGACTGGCCCTGCCCCGATTATTCCGGACTTAGGTACCGGATTTAATCTTGGTCCAGCTACGGGTCACAACGCGCTGCACTTTCGGCGGATAAGGCGTGGTCGTGAACAGGTTGTTCAGCGTCGCCTCATCAGGGTAAATCGCCGGATCGCCAATAACATCTTCGACAAGGTACTCTTGCGAAGCTTTGTTGCCGTTGGCGTAGTAGACATAGTTAGAAGCAGCCGCCATGTTCTGCGCGTCCATAATAAAGTTCAAGAACTTGTGCGCGCCGTCAGTGTTCGGGGCGTCAACTGGAATGGCCATTTGGTCAAACCACATCTGCGCACCTTCCTTGGCGGCATGATAGGCTATTTCAACACCGTTATCCGCCTCGGCCGCGCGATCACGCGCCTGAAGGATATCGCCGGACCAGCCAACAGCAACGCAAATATCGCCATTTGCCAGTGCCTGAATATATTCAGAACTGTGGAACTTTTGGATGTAAGGGCGCACCTTCATCATCACTTCTTCGGCCTTCGCAATGACCTCTGGATCATGGCTGTCGGGGTCTTCGCCGATGTACTTCAACGTCATCGGCAGCATCTCGGCAGGCGCATCAAGGAAATGCACTCCGCAATCGGCAAGTTTGGACATGTTGTCAGGATTCAACACCAGCTCAAGTGAATCTACGGGGGCGTCTTCCCCAAGAATCTCCTTCACCTTTCCAAGGTTCACGCCAATGCCGGTGGTGCCCCACATGTAGTTGATGGAGTATGCGTTTTCCGGGTCATACTGTTCTGTGCGGCTTGTAACGACATCCCACATGTTCGTGATGTTCGGCAATTTGGTCATGTCTAGCTTCTGAAACGCGCCAGCCGTGATTTGACGCTGCAAGAACGTGCCGGACGGCACCACAACATCATAACCAGATCCGCCAGCAAGCATTTTAGTTTCCAGCACTTCGTTGCTGTCAAACACGTCGTAAATCAGATCGATATCGGTTTCTTCTTCGAACTTCGCCAGAAGATCTTCATCGATATAGTCAGACCAATTATAAACGCGAACTTCTTCGGCAAGCGCTGCGCTGGCCATCAAAGCGGCAGCGGCTGTGCCGGTAAAGAGTGTCTTGATCATTGTGGTACTCCCTTGAGTGAAGACGGGTTGGCCCCGACATTGGCAAAGATGTGATCAAATTTTGAACGCCTTGCCAAGCTAATTCATTTGCATCGCCTTTCCTGCAGCGTTGATAAGTGCAAAACAGCCGCTGCATCGACGACTTTAGACACTGCTTGATTGACCCCAAAGCAATTTGATCATATTTTGGGCACAGCCATCCCTCCAGCCTGATAGGGGCCCTTCATGACCATTATATCAAACCACCTCCCAACAGCCGAACTTCAGGCGTTGGACGCCGCCCACCACATGCACCCATTCACAACCAACGACGAGCTAGAAAGCCGTGGCGCGCGGGTGATTACCAGCGGCAAGGGCATCTACTTGCGTGACAGTGAAGGGAACGAAATTCTGGACGCGATGGCCGGTTTGTGGTGCGTGAATCTGGGTTACGGACGCGAAGAACTGGTGAAAGTAGCTGCGCGCCAGATGCAAGAACTGCCCTTCTACAACACCTTCTTCAACACCACACATACACCCGCTATCGCCTTGGCCGCTGAGTTGGCCAAGCTTGCTCCTGAAGGTCTGAATCATGTTTTCTTTGCTGGTTCCGGTTCGGAAGCAAATGACACAAACCTGCGTATGGTCCGTGTATACTGGGCCGAAAAAGGGCATCCTGAAAAATCCCATATCATCAGCCGTAAAAACGCCTACCACGGATCCACTGTTGGTTCAGGATCATTGGGCGGGATGAGCTATATGCATGCCCAAGGCGGCATGCCTATCCCAGGCATCCATCACATCGGCCAACCTGATTGGTGGGCTGAAGGCGGTGACCACACACCCGAAGAGTTCGGCCTTGCCCGGGCCCAAGAGCTTGAAGCAAAGATTCTTGAGCTTGGCGCTGACAAGGTTGCCGCGTTTATCGCAGAGCCGATACAGGGCGCTGGTGGTGTGATTGTGCCGCCAAGCACCTATTGGCCAGAGATTCAGCGAATTTGTAAGAAGCATAACGTGCTTATCATTGCGGATGAGGTGATCTGCGGTTTCGGGCGAACCGGCAACTGGTTTGGCTCAACCACAATGGGGATCAAACCGCACATCATGACAATCGCCAAGGGTCTCAGCTCCGGTTACATGCCGATTGGCGGCTCGATTGTGTGTGACGAGATCGCCGAGGTCATCAACGCGATCGAATTCAACCACGGTTACACGTACTCGGGCCACCCGGTTTGCGCCGCTGTCGCGCTGGAAAACCTGCGGATCATGCAAGACGATAAAATTCTGGATCACGTGAACAACGTGGCAGCCCCCGCCCTGCGCGAAGCGCTTGACCAACTGGCGGAACATCCTCTGGTCGGCGGTGTGAATGTGCAAGGTATGATGGCCTCGCTTCCGCTTTCGCCACAAAAAGAGACACGCGCGAAATTCGCGATGGAGGCAGGTACCGCAGGTTTCATGTGTCGCGAACGATGCTTCGCCAATAATCTGGTCATGCGCCATGTTGGCGACAGGATGATCATCTCTCCGCCGCTGGTAATTACACCCGAAGAAATCAGTATTTTCCACAAGCGTGCCAAGCTTGCGCTGGACGACACATACAAAGCGCTCAAAGATGACGACATGCTAAAAGCAGCTTCATAAGACATTGCTGGACGTAAAAATTTGCGTCCAGCACACTTATCAAGCAGGCAGATCGACTGAAATCGTCAGAAATTCAGTAAAAACGCCCTGAATTTAATAGTTTCCCTCGAATTCGTCTTTATCCAGTTGCAAACGTGGCCTTCCTTGCGTTTAGTTTACGGCAATGTAAAAAATAAAGACCACGGGGAGCCATCAATTTGGCCAATACTAAGAACAGCGACGCATTCGTCGAGTTTGAACGTGTGCAAAAAAGCTATGACGGCGAAAACCTAGTCGTCAAAGATTTGAACCTTAGTCTGCCAAAGGGTGAGTTTCTTACGATGCTCGGGCCCTCGGGATCAGGCAAAACGACCTGCCTTATGATGCTGGCCGGTTTTGAGACTGCCACCTACGGCGATATTCGTCTGGACGGCGTATCCATTAACAACATCCCGCCGCACAAACGCGGAATTGGCATGGTATTTCAGAACTATGCCCTGTTCCCGCACATGACAGTGGCCGAGAACCTGTCCTTCCCGCTAGAAGTCCGCAAGATGGGCAAATCCCAGCGCGAAGAAAAAATCACGCGTGCGCTAGGCATGGTGCAGATGAACGACTTTGCAGGTCGCCGTCCCGCGCAGCTTTCGGGCGGTCAACAGCAGCGTATCGCTTTGGCGCGCGCGCTTGTGTTCGAACCAGAACTGGTTCTGATGGATGAACCGCTTGGCGCTTTGGACAAACAGCTGCGCGAATCACTGCAGTTTGAAATTACGAAACTGGCTCATGATCTGGGGATCACAGTTGTTTACGTGACCCACGACCAGACCGAAGCGCTGACCATGTCTGACCGCGTTGCTGTGTTTGACGATGGCCGCATTCAGCAGCTCGCGCCGCCAGACAAACTATATGAAGAGCCTGAAAACAGCTTCGTCGCGCAGTTTATCGGCGAAAATAACACCCTTGAAGGCGTGGTGAAAGAAATCAAAGGCGGTGTTGCCCTTGTCCAGCTGGACAGCGGTGAGATCATTGAAGCCAAGCCAGTCAACGTTAACAAAGCGGGTGATCGCACGCGTGTATCCATCCGCCCAGAGCGTGTTGAATACAACAAAGAGCGTATGCGCGAAGGCGCCTTTACCCTGAAGGCCGAAGTCCTCGAATTCATCTATATGGGTGATATTTTCCGGACGCGCCTGCGGGTCGCTGGCAGAGATGACTTTGTCATTAAAACACGTAACGCCCCCGATCAGGCACGCCTGACACCCGGGACCCAGATCGAAATCGGCTGGTTGCCCGAAGATTGCCGCGCGCTGGACGCCTAAGGTTCTTCGCGTGTGTCATATCGCGGCACGTTTCGCGTGCCGTGATCTATAAGAGGCGGCGGCCAAACCCGTTGTTGCCGCCTTGAAATACCCCAACGGGAAAAAACTGGGAGATACTAATGAACCTCACAAAAACACTGATGGCATCCACCGCGCTGACAGTAGCAGCCGGCATGTCCTTTGCTGAAAGCCACATGGCAAACGAGATGACAATCGTCAGCTGGGGCGGCGCATACTCCGCTTCACAGCAGAACGCTTACCACACCCCTTACTCCGAAATGACCGGCGTAAAGATCATCAACGATGAATCTTCCGCCGAAGCCGTTTCTAAGCTGCGCGCGATGAACGAAGCGGGCAACGTGACATGGGACGTCGTAGACGTTGTTGCATCTGACGCCCTGCGCCTGTGCGACGAAGGCCTGGCGATGGAAATCGACCCTGACGAAATGCTGGCAGATGCGCCTGATGGCACAAAAGCCTCCGAAGACTTTGGCGACCTGCTGGTAGGCGACTGCTTTATCCCACAAATCGTGTATTCCACGACTGTTGGTTACCGCACCGACCTAGTTGGCGACACACCTCCAACAGACATCTGCGCGATCTTCGACACCGATGCATATCCAGGCAAGCGTTCGCTCGAAAAGCGTCCGATTGGCAACATGGAATGGGCTCTGCTTTGTGACGGCGTTGCAAAGGACGAGATCTATGACGTGCTGGAAACAGCAGAAGGTCAGCAGAAAGCGCTCGATAAGCTTGCGACAATCAAAGACGACGTGATCTGGTGGTCCGCCGGTGCCGACACGCCACAGCTGCTGGCTGATGGCGAAGTCGTCATGGGTTCCACATACAACGGTCGCCTCTTCTCTCTGATCGTTGAGCAAGAGCAGCCAGTTGGCATGCTTTGGGACGCTCAGGTGTTCGACCTTGATGGCTGGATCATCCCAACAGGTCTGTCCGATGAGCGTAAAGCACGCGCAATGGATTACATCATGTTCGCAACAGACACACAGCGTCTGGCGGATCAGGCAAAGTATATCTCCTACGGTCCTGCACGTAAGTCTTCCGCACCACTGGTTGGCAAGCACGCAGAGCTGGGCATCGATATGGCGCCACACATGCCAACAGACCCAGAAAACGCAAAGAACACGTTCCTCTACAACTACGAGTTCTGGGCTGACTACCGTGACGACATCGACGCCAAATTCCAGGCGTGGCTGGTACAATAAGCCTCTAACGGCTTAGGGAGAGGGCCCATTGCGGCCCTCTCCTCACTTTATTCGTTAGTCAATTTGCCAATTCGACCAAGCCGATGGGGACACCATGAGCGACGCACCAACAGTCCAGACAGCATCATCATCTGCCGCCGAAGCGCGAATTGCAGATGCCGCCCACACCGGCCCCATGCTGGCCGCCGACGGCACACCGTTGAAGAAATCGCTTAACCGCGCGCTCAGACTGCAAAAGATGCGTGCATTGGCGCTAATCGCGCCTTTGTTGATCTTTGTGCTTGTCACATTCATCGCACCCATTGCTGACATGTTGTTCCGCTCTGTCGAAAACCAGATCGTCTCAGAGACGCTGCCACGCACCGTCGAATTGCTGGAAGACTGGGATGAAAAAGGGACCACAATCCCGGATGAGCAGACCTTTGAGGCGCTTTATAAAGATATGTTCTTTGCCCAGGAGGCAAAGCTCCACACACGTCTTGGTTCCCGCCTGAACTATGAACTCACAGGCGTTTCATCCCTGTTCCGCAAATCGGGCCGCAGGGTCGAGGATATGGGTGAAGTTTATCAGGACCAGTTTGAGGATCTTGATGGGTTCTGGAAGACTGGTGAGAACTGGAACAGCTTCATGGCTAGCGACAAATGGCTTGCTTCTATGGAGGGATGGAAGAAGGCAGATGGCAAACAGCCGACGTTTGTTATGCGCGATGGTATCGCAGCAGCACTCCCGCAAACTGCTGCCGCTTATAAACAATTCGCAAAATTCGTTCAGACCGTAGACGAAGACAATCTCTATAAAGAAGATCCTTGGGCGATTATCTACTCATCCTTGTACAACGATCTTACCGGTGAAAACGGTCTTTCGTCCTATGACGGCCCCGCCGCAGCAGAGCTGACCGCCGCTGCCGCCGCAGCATCAACGTTCGAGACGGTGAACTACACCAAAGCCTTCCAGAAGGTCGATAAAGACTGGCATGATTTGGATGTCTGGCAGACCATCAAGGTCTACAGCCCGAAATACACCAACGGCTATTTCCTGAACGCTGTCGATATGCAGAAATCTGTAGACGGCGTCGAAATGCGGCCAGAGAACCAGCAGATTTACGGTATTCTGTTCTGGCGTACGATGGTCATGTCCGTGGCGATTACCCTGTCATGTATCCTGCTGGGCTATCCTGTTGCATGGATCTTGGCGAACTTGCCTGCACGACAAGCCAACCTGCTGCTCATCCTTGTACTTCTGCCCTTCTGGACATCTTTGCTGGTGCGTACATCTGCATGGAAAGTGATGCTGCAACAACAAGGTGTGATCAACGACACACTTGTTTGGCTTGGTCTTGTCGGCACAGATGATCGTCTGGCGCTGATCAACAACCAAACGGGTACGATCATCGCAATGACACACATTCTGCTGCCGTTTATGATTTTGCCGCTGTATTCCGTGATGCAGACCATTCAGCCAACGTACCTGCGCGCCGCCAAAAGCCTTGGTGCTACGAACTGGACCGCGTTCTGGCGGGTCTACTTTCCACAGTCCATTCCGGGCATCGGCGCGGGCAGTATCCTCGTGTTCATTCTGGCCATCGGTTATTACATCACGCCGGAAATTGTTGGCGGTACGTCAGGTACTTTCATCTCGAACCGGATCGCCTATCACATCTCAAGCTCGCTCAATTGGGGCTTGGGTGCCGCGTTGGGTGCGATCCTCTTGGCGGCCGTTCTGCTGCTGTACTACGCCTACGACAAGATTGTCGGCATCGATAACGTGAAACTCGGATAAGGAGCGGACCCATGGTAGCACTCACACCCATCTCGCGCACTGAACCGTCGTTTTACGTGCCTGTCGTCGCGGCCTTCGGTGCATTCTTTGGCATATTCATTGGGACCGGTCAGGGGAGCCTGATCATCGGCGTCTTGGCCGGCGCCATCCTGATGGCCATTGTCGCCTATGTACTTACAAAAGTGATCAAGAACGAACGTGCCGGTCGTTGGGCCGTAACTGTTCTTGTTGCCCTTGGCGGGTTTGCTCTTGCAGGCATACCAGGGCTTTTGATTGGCATTTTCTTTGGCTGGTTCTTCGGATTCCTGACTTTCTGGCTGTATGAGGGCCGGTACCGCGCCAAAATCCCGCCCTATCTCACCCCCGCTCAGGTGCTTTGGCACTTTGCGTTCCGGACCATTTGCGGTGCGATCTTTGTCTTCTTGATCACGCCTATTCTGGTGGTGATGCCGCTAAGCTTTAACGCGCAAGATTTCTTTACTTTCACACCGGAAATGCTGCGTTTTGATCCTGAAGGTTACTCACTCAAGCATTATCGCGACTTCTTTACGAATGATGCCTGGCAGGATGCGATGAAAAACTCGCTGCGTATCGCGCCAGTGGCAACACTTCTGTCAGTCGGATTTGGTACACTGGCCGCCATCGGTCTGAGCCAACCGCATGTGCCCTTCCGACGTGCGATCATGGCGATTTTGATCTCACCAATGATCGTACCGCTGATCATCTCAGCGGCCGGCATGTATTTCTTCTACAGCCGCGTAGGGTTGCAGGGGACGTATGTTGGTGTGGTACTGGCGCATGCCGCCTTGGGCATTCCGTTCGTGATTATAACAGTAACGGCCACGCTGGTCGGCTTCGACAACTCTCTCACGCGTGCTGCCGCCAATATGGGCGCGAACCCTGTAACCACTTTCTTCCGCGTTCAGATGCCGCTGATCTTGCCGGGCGTGATTTCCGGTGGCCTGTTCGCCTTCATCACCTCGTTTGATGAAGTTGTGGTTGTGCTGTTCGTGGGCTCTGCAGGGCAGAAGACACTGCCATGGCAGATGTTCATCGGTCTGCGCGAACAGATCAGCCCAACGATCCTCGCCGTGGCGACGATCCTTGTAGGTATCTCAATCTGTCTGCTGACAGTGGTCGAACTTCTGCGGCGCCGTTCAGAGCGGATGCGCGGTATGTCACCGACTTAATCGCAAACGCTCTAACAAGCGGGGGGAGGCATAGCCGTCAGGCACCTCTCCCTGCGCCACCTGCCATCCCCGTACTGCATTCACGGTAAGCGGCCCGATCTTTGCATCGATCTTTTGCGTATCAAACCCCTGCGCTGTCAGCCGCTCCTGTAACTCGATCCGCTCAACATAGCTAAGCGCGCGATCCTCAAGTGGCCAATCTCCCTGTAACGGCGCGGCCCCCATGATGCGATCTGCCAGATGGCCAACCGCGATGACATATGCATCTGCCGTATTGTAGCTTTCCAGAACCTCGAAGTTTTTGAAGACCATGAATGCGGCGCCCTCTGCTCCTGCTGGCAGCAAGATGGACGCGGGGCCGTGATCGGGTACAGGCTGTCCATCAACATCCAGAATACCCTTCGCCGCCCATTCGGCTGGCAATTTCAAGACATCACGGTTGGCCAGAAGATAATCGAAACCTTCGGGCAGAATTACCTCACGCCCCCAGGGCTGCCCAGTTATCCAGCCGTTATCCTTGAGATAGGCCGCTGAAGACGCAAGCGCGTCAAGAGGATCATCCCCCCAGATATCCCGCCTGCCATCACCGGTCCAATCAACTGCATGGCGGATAAATGAACCAGGCATAAACTGCGTATGGCCCATGGCACCTGCCCAGCTTCCCTTAAGGTTCTCCAAGGAGGTATCCCCACTTTGGACAATCCGCAGGGCTGCAATCACCTGCTCTTCGAAAAAATCTGCGCGTCGTGCATCATACGCAAGGGAGGCCATCGAGGTCAGCACCGGATCACCTCCGCGGAACGTGCCGTAGGCGCTCTCCAATCCCCAAATCGCAGTAAGGATGCTTGCAGGAACGCCATAGCGCGACTCGATCTCTGAAAGCTCTTGTTGCTGGCGCTTCATCGCCGCCTTGCCATTGCTTACCCGCAGATCGGAGACTGCTGTGCTGAGGTAGTCCCAAATCGTCTTTGTGAACTCGGATTGGTTCCTGTCCCGCTCCACCACTTTGGGCGCATACGTGACATTCGCCATCGCTTCGTCAAAGGTGCCCACCTCAATCCCCGCAGCCAAGGCTTTGGGCTTGAAGTCTGCAATCCACTGCTGAAGCCCCGCTTCGCTGCGCAATCCTGCTGATACTAGGGTATCGCCCAAGGCCGGAATGGCCATGAACATCGTCAAAACAAAAGTAAAACCGCGCATCGCTAGCCCTTTATCTGCTGCAATTGCTTCCAATTTATCGACAATCAGCCAGGGCGCAAAGTGGTCAGATTGCTCACCGGCGATCTTCAGCCCGCTCAATTGCGTCGCTGCGCAGCCGCGCCACAAAGTCACGCAGCATTGGCACACGCTGCGGTCGAAAGCTCGAACCTGTGAGGGACAATTCCGCCATCCGGTCAAGGCGGAAGGACCGGAAATCTTGACGTAGATGGCACCATGCCACCAGCATATGCGCGTTCTGCATAAACATGATACTCAGCGGATCGACCTGCCTGTGTGATACTACGCCTTTTGCATCCTCATACCTGAACGCAATTGTCGCCTCATCCCACGTGGCTGCGCGCAACGCTTTGACGTCAATCGACGGCTCAGGAGGGCGCACAAAACGGCCAGCATCAAGAACCGCATGTTGCAACCGGTGGGTCTGGCGCGCGGGCAGCCGCGCCTTCAGCTTGGCCAACGCGGTCCGCGCTGCGGATGCCAGCGCCGGATCGCCGATCACGTCCACTTCGCGCAGGCCCAGCACCAACGCCTCAAGTTCATCGTCGGTAAAACCCAACGGCGGCAGGGCCGCGTCTTCAATCAAAGTATATCCAAAACCAGCTTCGCCATCGATCACCGCCCCCAAGCCGCGCAAGGCATCAATATCGCGGTAGATCGTCCGCAGCGACACACCTGTCTCATCCACCAAAGCCGAGGCAGTGATAGGTGCGGGCAACCGTCGAAGCGTTTGCATCAACTGAAACAGACGGTGCGTGCGGTTCATCGGGGTCTTCCTTCAAGTCCGCCCAGCGCTGCATGGCTTCCTGTCGGCAAATCTGCTGGGACAGACGCCCGGCGCAGCGTCTTTACCATCCCTCTTAAGCGGCTCGTCTGTGGTCACCCGCTGCTTGCGCGCTGTACCACCACAATAGATTAGCGGCGGCTGCGGGTCACTTTTCGTTTAGTCGCGGCCTTCTTGCCCTTAGCCTTAGCGCTCTTGCGGCGCGGGCTTTGTCCAGCCGGGCTTTTACGACCCTGCGGGATTTTCTGGCCCTCTATATCCAGAAGCTCCAGCGCGATGCCGCCGGTCACTGGTGTCACCTCGGCCAGCCGGACAGTAACGCGCTGCCCTAACCCGATGGTCATGCCGGTATCAGACCCCATCAGCGTACCTGCATCCGCATCGTGGTGGAAATACTCGCGCCCGATGTTGCGCATGGGGATCAGGCCATCTGCGCCGGTCTCATCCAGCTTCACAAAGGCACCAAAACGAGCGACACCACTAATGCGCCCCGTCATTTCGCTGCCCACACGCTCTGACAAATAAGAGGCAAGGTAGCGGTCGGTTGTGTCACGTTCCGCAATCATCGAACGCCGTTCAGTATCAGAGATATGGGCACCAGTAGCTTCCATATCTTCAATATCATGCAGCGAAAGGCCATCCTTGCCCCAGCCATGTGCGGTGATCAACGCGCGATGCACAATCAAGTCGGCATAACGGCGGATGGGTGATGTGAAGTGTGCATATGACCGCAGAGCAAGACCGAAATGTCCGATGTGATCTGGCCCGTAGTATGCCTGCGTCATTGATCGTAGAGTCGAGATGTTGATCAACTCTGCATCGTCGCTGCCTGCCGCCTGATCCAGCAATCGATTTAGGTGCGCCGTTTGAAGCACTTGCCCTTTAGCCAGCGAATATCCTGCCGCTGCTGCCGTCTCCCGTAGCGCATCAAGCTTTTCCGGTGTCGGTTCTTCATGTGTGCGGAACAACAGTGGTGTCTTTTTGTTGATCAGAGTCTCGGCAGCGGCGACATTCGCCAGCACCATGAATTCTTCAATCAGACGATGTGCATCCAACCGTTCACGAAAGTTGACGGAGCGGACGGTGCCATCTTCATCAAGTTCAATCCGGCGCTCAGGTAGATCAAGATCAAGCGGCTGGCGGTGTGTACGGGCCGTAACTAGCGAACGGTACGTTTCATAAAGCGGTTTGATAACCGTTTCCAACAATGGCTCTGTGCGTTCATTCGGCGCGCCGTCCATGGCGTTCTGCACTTCTTCGTAATGCAGGCTGGCCGGTGACTTCATCAGGCCACGATGGAAATCATGGCGCAGTTTGTTGCCCTTTGCATCCAGCACCATGCGCACGGCGATACAGGCACGCTCAACCCCTTCGTGCAGCGAACACAAGTCACCGGACAGGCGGTCCGGAAGCATCGGCACAACACGGTCAGGGAAATAGGTGGAGTTCCCCCGCTTGCGTGCTTCGCGGTCAAGCGCGGAACCCGGCGTGACGTAGGCGGAAACATCCGCGATCGCGACCCAAAGGATATGACCGCCTTCATTCGCCGGATCGCTGTCGGCTTCCGCGAAACAAGCATCGTCGTGGTCCCGCGCATCTGACGGATCAATTGTTATCAGCGGCAGATCGCGCAGGTCTTCGCGGCCCTTCAGACCCTTCGGCTTGGCGGCGTCAGCTTCGGCTATCACGTCATCAGGAAATTCATCCGGAATATTATGCTGGTGGATCGCGATGAGCGAAACAGCCTTTGGCGCTGACGGGTCACCCAATCGGTCCACGATACGCGCACGAGGCAAGCCCATGCGGCCCTTTGGACCGGCGAGTTCCGCCTCGACCAGTTCGCCCTCTTGCGCGCCGCCCATGGCGTCCGCTGGCACAGCCCACTCTTTGTCCGCGCCTTTGTCGATTGGCTGGATGCGTCCACCTTCGGCGTGTTTATGGAAAATGCCGATAATCTTTTTGGGGTTCGTGCCGATCCGGCGGATCAGTCGGCCTTCGTAGTGATGACTTTCGCCTTTGACCAATGTCAGGCGCGCCAGAATACGGTCACCCGCGCCCAGCGCCGGATCAGAGGCCCGCAGAACCATCAGCACCACAGGCTCGACGCCTTCGCCACCCCATTCCATGGGCTTGGCGTAAAGGTCGCCATCTTTGTCCGGTCCGGTGACCAGCAGGACACTAACCGGAGGCAGTCGGTCGGGGTCGTTATAGCTTTTCTTGCGCTTCTCCAGATGCCCTTCGGCCTCCAGTTCTTTCAGGATCCGTTTAAGATCAATGCGCGCAGCACCCTTGATTCCGAATGCCTTGGCGATGTCGCGCTTGGCAGTCAGTGTGGGGTTTTGTTCGATCCATTTGAGGATCTCTTGCTTGGTAGGGATTTTGTTCATGGGAATGGAGGTAGCACGCACTTGGGGGCGCGTCACATCATTTTAAGTCAGCGACCGTATCAACATCACGAAGCGTGGCAACATGCGCGATACTATGGTCAGGCAGGCTGGCTTTAGAATCGGCCAGCGCATGATACGACGACCAGCGAACCCCTGCAAATAGACAGGGTGGAATCGCCCGGGTCCGCCGCAGCCCGACAAGCCAATAGCCGCCGTCGGGTGCAGGCCCGAACACAGCATCATGTGACCCGAGAGCTGCAAAAGCTTCGGCGACACGCGCCCTTGTTATCCCGGGGATATCGCCGCCAATCACGCATACCGGGCCGCGCGGCGCCCCGCGCAAGGCGCGCCCCATCCGGTCTCCCAAATCACCACTCCCCTGTGGGACGCGCACCAAATGCCCGGGCCAGACGCGTGACAGCAAACCGCCGCGGTCCGGTGCAACGGCCAAAACAACATCCCAACGCGGGTCTTCAATCCTTCGGAGCAAGCCCCGTACCTGATGGCGGAACCACCATGCGGCGGCGACCATCCCGATATCGCGGCCCAACCGCGTCTTAACGCGTCCCGCTCGGGGCTCTTTCAGCATGACAACCAAGGTGCGCTTCACAAGAGCCGTTCCATCATCTGATGCGGCTCGCCCTCATCTTTGTAGATGTCTCCGTAAGGTTTGAAACCAAGCTTGCCGTAAAATCCGACAGCTTGCGCCTGTGCACCCAGCACAACACGTTCCGCGCCCTGATCCGCCGCCAAAGCAACAGCCGCATTGATCAGATCCGCCCCAAGGCCAACGCCCCGCCGTGCAGATACAATGCAAACGCGGCCAATTTTGGCAGTGTTACCCTCGATATAAACGCGGGCCGTCCCAACCGGGGTGCTATCATCCATAGCCAACAAGTGGTGGCTTTTGGCATCCAGCGCATCGACCTCCCCTTCGGCGGAATAGCCCTGCTCAGCCACGAAAACCTCGCGACGCAATGCAAAACACGTTTCAGTATCTTCAGTCGGAGCAATCAGGATCACGCAAAGTAATCCTGTAGGATGCGGGTATAGATCAACTTCAGCTCTTGAATGTGATCGACGCGAACGTGTTCGTCCACCTGATGCATGGACTGCCCCACCAGACCGAATTCGACTACCGGACAATGTGCTTTTACAAAGCGCGCATCGGATGTCCCGCCTGTTGTAGAAAGCTCAGGCGTAACGCCTGTCACTGCTTCTACAGCACGCGATACCATCGACGACAAATCACCAGGCGGAGTGATAAAGCTTTCGCCCGAGATTTTCACTTGGGTCTCGACCTGCACGCCGAATGCATCCCGGATGGCGGCCACTTCGCCTTCGATCCAGTCGGTCAGCCCTGCGCCCGAGTGTGTGTCATTAAAGCGGATGTTGATTGTGGCAGAACATTCGGCAGGAATGACGTTGGTCGCCGGATTTCCAGTATCGACTGTGACCACCGCAAGAGTAGATGCGTCGAAGTGGTCAGTGCCCTTATCCAATTCGTGACTGGCCAATCGGTCCATCAACCGGACCATCGCAGGCAGCGGATTGTTGGCGCGATGTGGGTAAGCTGAATGGCCCTGCTTTCCGATCACGCGGAACTTTACCGTCATAGACCCGCGACGCCCGATCTTGATCATCTCGCCCATTGTGTTCGGGCAGGTCGGTTCCCCCACCAGACACACATCCATCCGCTCACCGTGCTTTTCCATGTGCTCCAGCAGGGCCAGCGTACCGTCCACCGATTCGCCCTCTTCGTCGCCTGTGATGGTGATCACAACGGAGCCGTCCGGCGGAGTCTCGCTGACGAAATCGACAGCGGCCGCAACGAAAGCAGCAACGCCTGATTTCATATCGGTGGTGCCGCGCCCATACATGACGCCGTCTTTGATTTCAGCGCCAAAAGGCGGCATCGTCCACGCCGCTTCATCCCCAATTGGGACCACATCCGTATGGCCGTTAAACCCGAAGCTGCGGGTGTTGCCCTTCGCCCCCCAACGCGCAAAGAGGTTGCGAATACCGCCACGATCCGCCCATTCGCATGAAAAACCGGCATCGCCTAGCAACGTGTGCAGAATATCCAGCGCACCCGCGTCGGCGGGCGTGACAGACGGGCAGCGCACCAAACGCGCTGTAAGATCAACAGGATCAACGGGGGAGGATGATGACATGCGGCTATACTCCTTTAACGCTCTGATTTGCTTATCTCTCCTGTGGTGCAAAAGTGCCAGCCCCCAACCACCGGATGAAATCCCGCTTCATTTATGTCAGAATTATGGTAGCTTGGCGGGATAATAATGACCCGAGGCAGGGCACGAGCAGGTCCACCACCTGAAAACAGGGGTGGATGCGTCCGACAAAACGGACACGATTGGCAAAAGGGCACGCCCTTTGTCTGTCTGCATGTGTGTGCTGTCTCTCAAAAGGTTTGAGGCAGTGACATGGTAACGGCATCCGAGCTTGATATCGAAACAGTACGCGAAGGCACCAGTGCTATCGAGATGGCGCAGGAGATATTTGGCAGTGGCGTGACGGTCACCGGTGCAACGTACTACGGCGATATCGACAGTGCCGGCATCTATACCGGTGGCGACACAACTTCACCCGGCGTCGTTCCCGGTGACAGCGGCGTGATCATGTCCACCGGCAATGCAGAAGATTTCACCAACGAAGCAGCTACCGGCGGAATCGGGAGCGGCAACGGTCAAGGCAACGCTTTCGGGATCGGGAATGGCGGTGGGAACGCTTTCGGAATCGGCAACGGTATCGGGAATTCCAACGGCATCGGCACCGGAAACAACGGGGGCGCCACCGGCGCAGATCCAAACCAATTCACGAACACATCCACGAACACATCGGGCACTGACAACTTTAGCCAGTACAACACTGCCGCTGGCGGCACCACCTATGACGCTTCAACGCTGGACATTGATTTCATCCCCGACAGTGACACGCTGACGATGAAATTTGTCTTTAGCTCGGAAGAATACCCCGAGTTCGCCAATTCGATCTATCAGGATTTCTTTGGCGTCTGGGTCAACGGACAATATGTGGAGCATGACGTAGGTGACGGGGAAACGGACCCCTTCAATATCTCGACCACCAACAACATCAACATGTACGTCGACAACACGAACGACGACTACAACACAGAGATGGATGGCTTTACCATCACGCTGACGCTCACCATGAACGTCATTGCGGGACAGACGAATTCGATGCGGATCGCTCTCGCGGACGTCGGGGATAGCAGCTACGATTCCAATGTTCTTATTGCGGGAAATTCGGTCCAGACGGAGTTGATCGCAATATCCGACGACGTGAACGTCTATCCGGACGGGACAACCACGCTAGACGTGCTCGCCAACGATATAAACAACGGGCCGGGCACGCTGACGATAACCCACATAAATGGTCAGCAGGTTTCCGTTGGCACAACCATCACTTTACCGTCCGGACAGCTTGTTACTCTGAACGCCGATGGTACGTTTGACGTCGTTGGGGATGGCGACGAAGAAGACTTCAACTTCACATACACCATCACGAACGGTACGGACACAGACGTCGGCTTTGTCAACGCGACCTCGGTGCCCTGTTTTGTGGCAGGTACGCTGATTGCCACCCCTGAAGGGGATCGGCGCGCCGAGAGCCTTGCTCCCGGCGATCTGGTGATGACAAAGGACGAGGGCGCACAAACGCTGCGCTGGATTGGCTCCCGTCGCGTTGCCGCAACGGGTGACTTCGCCCCGATCCATATCCGCGCCAATACGCTGGGACAGCATCGCGATTTGCTTGTCTCACCGCTGCACCGTGTGCTGATCAAGGACAATCTGGCTGAGCTTCTGTTCGGTGAAGCCGAAGTACTGGTTGCCGCCCGTGATTTGGTGAACGACCATTCCATCACAAGGCGTGAAGGGGGTGAGGTGACATATGTGCACCTGCTGTTTGACCGCCATCAGGTTGTATTCTCCGAGGGCCTTGAAACCGAAAGCTTTCTGCCCGGACCGCAAACCGCCGCAAGCTTTGAAGCTGACGTCGTCGAGGAAATCTACAGTATTTTTCCCGAATTAGACCCTGAAACCGGTGTGGGCTACCCCACTGCCGCACGCCGCACCCTGAAACGTTTTGAAGCGGAGCTTTTGCGCGCCGCAAAGGTGGCTTAAATGACTTGGCTTGCCCTGACCGACAATTCTGACCGTAGGCTGTCCCTCCGTGGACTTGGCCACGAGAAGCGCGCCACACCCATTATCGCCGATGTTCCTGGCCAGACCTTGAGCCGCGGGAGCATCGTGTTCGAGACCCAATTGTCCGAGGATAGCAAACCGCAGGTTCTTTTTGGCTATACCAATCCACACCCCACGCATCGAAGCCTTGTGTTTCAGGCAATCCCGGGCGGCGGAGTGGCGATGGTGCATGTTCAAGGTGACGATATAGCCCATGCTGCGATTGCCCATAAAAACGCAGGCCGCGCAGAGATTTTGCGCCTGACCTATTCTTGGGACATCAAATATAACTGGGGGCGCCTGACACTGGAGCAGGCGGGAGAGAGCACTGTCACGAGTGTCGCCGTGGAGAACCCGCTACCGCTCACACTTGAAGATTTACGTGATCTTATGCTGGGACGCGGGCAACAGGACTATGCCCCCGACATGATCTTTGCCGCACTTTCGGACGAGATTGAGCCGATCGGGACAAGCCCGACCCTGTCACCGGATACAGCAATCGCAACGCCATGGGGCTATCGTAACGCCAGCACGCTAAAACGTGGTGATACGGTCTATACCGCCGAAGGGTTGGTGGTGCCTGTGCTGCAAACAGTCTCGCGGACTGTCCCGGCCCGGGGCAGCTTTGCTCCGATCCGCATGCGCGCACCCTACTTCGGTTTGCAAGAAGACATCATCATCGCGCCGGACCAGCATGTGGTTATTGACGGGCCGGAAGTTGAGTACCTGTTTTCATGCGAAAAGGTTCTGACTCCTGCGCGCCATCTGGTGAACGGATTTGCCGCGCGCACCGAACCTTGCGGCCACCTTGTCCGCTACATCCAGCTGGTTCTACCCAACCATGACACGATTTTAGCAGGCGGTGCGCCGTTGGAAAGCATGTATATCGGTCGCATCCGCCGTGATACGCACCAGCTTGCATCTAGCGTGATGTTTGGTGTGGATCGCAATGATCTGCCGGAACACAAAGCGCCCTCGCACAAGGTTCTCAAATGGTACGAGGCGATCCATCTGGCAAAACGCCGCGCGGCCTAACGTCTAGTCGAAAAAAGGCGTCATTTGCGCCACGATAACCGAATTCTCGTCGAGCGCGCGCTGCATCAGTTCGCGCTCTTCATCGTCAATCTCGTGACCCTCTTCTTCACGCTCGGCCAGGGTGCCGTAACCGGTAACATCCAGCGGCGCGGTATCGGCCTGCTTGAGAATAGCAACTGTTTCTCGCACAGCCTCTGCTTCGTCTATGCCGGAGGCAAAGCACATCAAAGCCGCACCAGTGGCCTTATCGGGCAAACCATCGCCAGACTTTCGGCCGATCTGGACCAACAGGGTATACACTTGCTGGCGCGATGGTTTTTTGGGTTTGGATTCGTCGGACATGTCGGTGCGTGCCTCGTAGGGAAGAATGGTGCAGACCTAGACGGTCAACCATCATTTGAAAAGCCTCAGCGGCACAGGGTATTCATTCGCACTTGCGCAATAGGCTGATGCGCGCGCCCTTCTGGATCACCGCGATACCGGTTTCAGTGCGCATGATCATGATCCGGCGCTGCCACGGCTCACCATCCGCACGGCAAATCGCATCATAAAGCGTGGCGTCCATGCCACTGACGCCGACCGGATCTCTTAGGGTGCACCGACTGCCCAGCGCGAAGAAAATATTGGAGGTAAGCAGAACTGCCCCGTTATCCTTACCGATACTCTTGCAGTCCCAACTGTCACCCGAAGGATGATCAGGCCGGTAGCGCCCATCATAAGGGCCGGCCCCTGCTTCTGAGGCAAAACCAGACAAAAGAAGCAGGAGCAGGGCGAACCGCATCAGTCGCGCAGCAGTTCGTTGATCGATGTTTTTGAGCGGGTCCGCTCATCCACGCGCTTCACGATCACAGCGCAATACAAATTCACACCGTTCTTGGAGGGCATAGAGCCGGCCACAACAACCGAACCGGCAGGAACTTCGCCATACATGACCTCGCCGGTTTCGCGGTCCAAAATCTTGGTCGACTGGCCGATGAATACGCCCATACCAAGGACAGAGCCTTCGCGTACGATACATCCCTCAACCACTTCGGAGCGTGCACCGATAAAGCAGTTATCCTCGATGATAGTCGGTCCAGCTTGCATTGGCTCCAACACGCCACCAATGCCAACGCCACCAGACAGGTGCACGTTTTTGCCGATCTGCGCACAAGAACCAACAGTGGCCCATGTATCAACCATCGTACCCGTATCAACATAGGCACCAAGGTTCACAAAGGACGGCATCAGTACCACGCCCGGCGCGATATAGGCTGACTTGCGGACGATACAGTTCGGCACAGCGCGAAAGCCTGCCTCTTTCCACTGGTCATCGCCCCAGCCCATAAACTTGCTGTCGACTTTGTCCCACCAGCTGCTGCCTTGTGGGCCACCGCTTTGCATTTCCATATCTTTGATGCGGAAGCCAAGCAGCACGGCCTTTTTGGCCCACTGGTTCACATGCCAATCACCGTTATCCTGCTTTTCGGCAACGCGAAGCTTGCCTGAATCAAGTGCTGCCAGCGTTGCCTCAATAGCGTCGCGGGTTTCGCCTGTGGTGGCAGGGGTGATGCTGTCGCGGTCTTCCCACGCGGCCTCAATGGCGGTTTCAAGCTGTGCGTTTGACATATCGGAACTCCGTTTGGAAAGAAGGGTTAAAGCGCGCTATACGCGGCGCAGGCTTTCCGCGCAATCCTAAGCCCTGTTTCAATGAAGTTGCGCCCGCAATATCGACGTGGTCAATCTCGGCAAATCACTGCATTGTGCGGCCTGATATTTACAAGAATTCGATCTACCGGAGAGCCTGATGACAAGACAACAAAAACATCCGTTGCGCGATGCACATACAGACCGGACCGCGGCGGCTGGCGTTCCCGTCACCCCCCAAACGGAAGCGCCGGCCTACAAGCTGGCCTTCAACGATTTCGATTTCATGTGCCGCGACGAGCTACGCCCCGTTCGGCTACAGCTCGAACTGCTTAAACCGGAAATGATGCTGGACGAATACGGTGTCCGGTCCACGATTGTCCTATTCGGAGGGGCACGCATTCCCGAGCCCGCCAAGAAAGAAGGCGCACGCACGAAAACACTGGCCGATCTGTCACGGTTTTATGACGAGGCGCGTGAATTTTCGCGCCTGATGACGCTGAAATCCAAGGAAAGCCAAGGCAGCGAAGACGTCATCGTTACCGGCGGCGGCCCAGGCGTGATGGAGGCAGGGAACCGCGGTGCTGTGGATGCCGAAGGTGTGTCTATCGGCCTGAATATTGTTCTGCCGTTTGAGCAGGCACCAAATGCGTATGTCACACCCGATCTGTGCTTCAACTTCCACTATTTCGCGATCCGGAAAATGCACTTTCTGATGCGCGCAAAAGCGATCTGTGTGTTCCCAGGCGGCTTTGGCACGCTGGATGAGACATTTGAGGCACTTACATTGATCCAGACAGGACGGATGCAACGGGTGCCGTTCTTGCTGTTTGGTCGCGAGTTCTGGGAAAGCATCATCAATTGGGATGCGCTTGCAGATGCGGGCACAATCTCGGCCGAAGACCTCAATCTATTCCGGTTTGTTGAAACAGCGCAGGAAGCGATGGAGGTTATTGAAACGTGGGGCGAGCCGTCGGCGCGCGATCACGTTCCCGGACGTTGATTAGTGAAACAGCTCGTCTGGTAGCTCACATAGCGCAACGTGGTGCGGAAGTGTTTCCAACACATGTTTGCCGTCGTCAGTATCGCGGATGGAATAGCCATAGCCGGCAAGGCGGTGCTTCCATTCGCGTGCTGATAGGGCAACCGCACGTTCACGAGCAACAATTTGTATTACCTGATCGGTGACAAAAGCATCTGTTTTAATAATGATCGACATCGTCGTTCTCCTGATTGAGCCTTGTTAGGAAACAATCTGTTTGGTCACGATGGCAGGATTCCGATCCGATTGGGGCAGAAGAAGGGCTTTTCAGCACCCTTGGGTTGAATAAATCCCCTCACTCGCCTCTAGCGGGAAAAACTTATGCATACCAGAGCTTTATGCAATAACACTACCGACTTCCCGAGGCTGGATCGACTCGATCAGTCGAGCCAACGAACGCCGCCAACTGGCATGACGTTAAGGCTGCTGTCGCGTGATCGCTCTTTAAGGCGCCACCAATGTTACCAAAGGGTGAACAATTGAAAATGAGATCCCGTCGGGCAACCGCCCAACCGGCCTAGACATTGATCCGATGTTAACTGCGCGTAACGCCCGCTTCAGCCTCGATCTGGCGGCGCGATTTGCGCGCGCGCTCTGTCTCTGATTTGAGCTGGCCACACGCCGCCATGATATCTTCACCGCGCGGTTTGCGCACAGGCGATGCATAACCAGCCTTGTGCACAATATCCGAGAACGCGCGGATACGGTTATTGGACGACCGTTTGTAGGGCGCCCCAGGCCATTCATTGAACGGAATCAGGTTAATCTTGGCGGGGATGCCCTCAATCAACTTCATCAGGCGGTGCGCGTCTTCATCACTATCGTTGATGCCGTGCAGCATCACGTATTCAAAAGTGATCCGCTCGGAGTTGGACACCTTGGGGTACTCCCGCAGTGCATCCAACAGTGTCTCTATGTTCCAACGCTTGTTGATCGGCACAAGCTGGTCGCGCACTTCGTCAGTGGTGGCATGAAAAGAGACCGCCAACTGGCAACCGATCTCTTGGGCGGTGCGCGCGATCTCGGGCACAACACCGGATGTGCTGAGCGTGATACGACGACGTGATAGTTGGATGCCTTCCGGGTCCATCGCGATTTTCATCGCATCGCGCACGTTTTCAAAATTATAAAGCGGCTCACCCATTCCCATCAGGACGATATTGCTCAGCAGTCGCGCTTCATAGGTGCGCGTGCCACTCTTGGGCCATTCATCCAGATCATCACGTGCGACCATCACTTGGCCGATGATCTCTCCTGCGGTCAGGTTGCGCACCAGCTTTTGCGTACCCGTGTGACAGAAAGAGCACGTCAGCGTGCAGCCCACCTGAGAGCTGACACACAACGTGCCGCGATCTTCTTCAGGTATATAGACAACTTCGACCTCATGACCGCCTGCGATGCGAACAAGGTATTTGCGTGTGCCATCTGTGCTGACCTGTTTCGTCACGACCTCTGGAACCTCGACAACAAAATGTTCCGCCAGATCGGCGCGGAAGGCTTTGCTGAGGTTCGTCATGGCGTCAAAGTCGCGCACACCCCAGTTGTATATCCACTGCCAGATTTGACCGACCCGCATCTTCGCCTGCTTTTCCGGCGTCCCAATGGCAATCAACGCATCGCGCATCGCTTCGCGGGTCATGCCGACAAGGTTCGTAGGACCTTCCGGCAGCTTGCGCGGTATGGTGTGAACATCTTGGGTGATCGGTGCAGACATTGGATCGATTCCTAACAGGGGCTAAGCGCTATATAGGTGCTTGTCGCCCAAAATGAAAACAGCCCCGCCGGTAAGGGCAGGGCCGCATAGTCGAAACGCCGCAGATTAGCCGCCGCAGCGTTTCGCCGCGTCTTCAACTGCCGCGGTGAAACCCAGCAGCGAGAATGTATCTTCGGTCTGTGTGCCGCGACCGGAACGACCCGTCAGCTTTGCATCTGCGCCGCGTTTCATAGCTGTGATAATTTTCGTATCGTCAGCTGTGGTCGCAGGCCATGCCCACTCCCCTTCGGTAAACAGCTCAAACGTGCTACCGGAAATATCCAAAGTAACGGTCGAACCGCTGGCAAATGGATAGCCGCCAGTGAACGCAACCTGACCGTTGGCACCCGCGCTTGGACGATAAAATACCATCAACAGCGTCTGACCACGGTTCACCGCAACCACCCGCCCATCGCGAGAGTTAACGGATTGTTTAGGGGTAGAGACACCCCAACACTCGGTCGGGTTATCTTCGACAAAGACACTCCAATCCGTCTGCGCTGCAACACGGTTGGTGCTCTGGCTCTGCGCCGATGCTCCGTTTGCGATAAGGCCTGCCATCACTGCGGCCGCCAAACCTGTTCTCAAAAATGCCATCTGTCCAACTCTCCAGCCGTCTCGTTGCCTCAATACACTATACAGAACCACGCCGCGGCCGCTTTTACTGGGCCATTCTATTGCATTGGTTTGCGTTCTACTCGACAACAAACATCATAACGCGAAAGACGCGAGTGGCGAAACCCCGCATTGGCAGGTTTTCGCCCATATTACTGCCAAAAGGAACCATCTATGACCGCTCCCGCACCCTTCGCCGAAATCTGGCGCGGCCCGTTTCTCGAAAGTGTTCACTCTGGCCATGCTGTGATCTGCGATTCATCAGGTCAGATTGTCGAAGCATGGGGCGATCCGACCACAGTAGTCCTGCCGCGCAGTTCCTCCAAGATGATTCAGGCGCTGCCTCTCGTGCGCTCTGGTGCTGCGGATGCTTTCGGGCTGACCACGAAACAGCTGGCACTGGCATGCGCCTCCCATCAAGGGGCGCACATCCATGTGGATAGTGTCGGTGCATGGATCAAAGAACTGGGGCTAAGTGATGATGACTTTTGCTGCGGGCCGGAAGAATCCCGGGACCGCGCGATGCGCGATGAACAGATCCGCGCGCACGAAAGCCCCTGTCGCATTCACAACAACTGCTCGGGCAAGCACGCCGGCTTCCTGACGCTGACCCGCCATCTGGGCGCAGGTCCGAATTACGTAGCCCCCGACCATCCGGTGCAGAAGGCGTGCCTGGAAGCATTCGAACAAGTTACGCAGGAAACAAGCCCCGGCTTTGGCATCGACGGATGCTCTGCACCGAATTACGCGGCAACGCTGCACGGTATTGCCCGCGCTATGGCCCATTACGCCGCCGCCCCCGAAGGCAGTGCCGAAGCGCGCCTGCATGAGGCGATGCGCCTGCACCCTGAACTGGTCGCTGGTGACGGCCGTGCCTGCACCGAACTGATGCGTGCCTGCGATGGCAAGGTTGCTTTGAAAACCGGTGCCGAAGGATTCTTTATCGCGATCATTCCAGAGCGCGGGATCGGCATCGCCCTAAAAGCGGCCTGCGGCACAACCCGCGCCGCGGAGGCCGCGCTTGCCGCGCTTCTGGTCCGATTGGGCGTGCTGGACGCGAACCATCCCGCAACGCTCAAGCGGATCAACGCCCCGATCAAAAACTGGGACGGGTTAATAACAGGCGTGTTGAAACCGGCAGCTGGACTGCTGGCGTAAAATCAGGAAACGAAATCGGCTTTCGCATAGCCCTGCACAAACAACAGGGCTGTGAGATCGCCGAAATTGATCCGAACATCACACTGCGCGGCAACGCTTGGCTTGGCGTGCAGGGCAACACCCATGCCTGCCAGTGTCAGCATCCCCAAATCATTGGCGCCATCACCAACCGCAATCACATCTGCCTCACTTAGGTTCAGTCGCGCTGTAATCTGTTCCAACGCGTCAACCTTGGCCTGCTTACCCAGAATGGGCTGGCCTACTTCACCAGTCAGCTGTCCATTTTCGATCATCAGGGTATTTGCCCGATTCTCGTCGAAACCCAGCTCTTCCGCGACAAGCGCAGTGAAAGCAGTGAAACCGCCCGACACCAGCGCCGCATAAGCGCCCTGCGCCCTCATTGTGGCCAACAGCGTTCTACCGCCCGGCATCATTGTGATCCTTTCGGCCAATACTTTGCCGATCACACTTTCAGGCAACCCCTTCAGCAGTCCGACCCGCTCACGCAACGCACCATCGAAATCCAGTTCGCCGTTCATTGCCCTTGCTGTGATATCCTTTACCCGCGCGCCAACGCCTGCCTCATCGGCCAGCTCATCAATACATTCCTGCTGGATCATCGTGCTGTCCATATCGGCCAGCAACATCTTCTTGCGGCGGCCATCACTGGGCACAACAACCAGATCAACGCCCATCGACTGGCAGGTTTCCCATACTTCCCACAGATTCTCCGGCATCACGGTCAGAGTGAACTCTGCAGCCTCATCGGGGCTGAGCCAGATCGCGTCTCCGCCCCCCCACGCGTTGCGCAGCGATTCAACAAGAGCGGGGTCAAGATTGCGCAGTTTTGGCGCAGCAAGAAGAACGGCAGTGAACATATACAAGTTTCCGATCAGCGTCAGGGGTGTCGCAAAAAGCCGACAGGACGGCGGTTTACCCCCAAATCTCCACTTGTGCCAGAGCGTAACGCGCCGTAAACGCATCCGTGGGACACCCTTCCCCAACGAAGGGCGATTATCTGAGAGGATAGCATAAATGGCTATTACTGCACCGGCAACGCGGCCGGCTAATCCGCGTTTTTCTTCTGGCCCTTGTGCCAAACCCCCTACATTTGATCTGGCAAAGCTCGCAGGCGCGCCTTTGGGCCGCAGCCACCGCGCTGCTCCCGGCAAGGCAAAGCTGCTGGAAGCGATTGAAACCACGCGCGAGATTCTTGGCGTGCCGGACGATTATAAAATCGGCATCGTTCCTGCGTCCGATACCGGCGCCTACGAAATGGCGATGTGGAACCTGCTGGGTGAACGCCATGTCGAGATGCTGGCATGGGAAAGCTTTGGTTCCGGCTGGGTCACCGATGCACTCAAGCAGCTCAAGATCGATGCAACCGAAAAAACCGCCCCTTATGGCGAGATCGTTGATCTGGCGGGTGTTAACTTCGACAACGATGTTTGCTTTACTTATAACGGCACCACGTCCGGTGTGCGTGTTCCGGCGTCGTTCGATATCCCTGCTGATCGCGCCGGTCTCACGCTGTGTGACGCAACCTCTGCTGCGTTTGCAATGGACCTCCCTTGGGACCGTCTGGATGTAACAACCTTCAGCTGGCAAAAAGTGCTGGGCGGCGAAGCTGCGCACGGCATGATTATCCTCAGCCCCCGTGCGGTTGAGCGTCTGGAAAACTACACACCTGCATGGCCCTTGCCCAAGATTTTCCGCCTGACCAAAGGCGGTAAGCTGATCGATGGCATCTTCAAAGGTGAGACGATCAACACGCCTTCCATGCTGTGCGTCGAAGATTACCTATTTGCGCTGGAATGGGCGAACTCCGTCGGCGGGCTGAAAGGTCTGATCGCACGTGCGGATGCAAATACCGCTGCAATTACCGCATTTGTCGAAACACACGACTGGATTGATTTCCTTGCGGTCGATCCTGCCACACGGTCGAACACATCCGTTTGCCTGAAGTTCACAGATTCCCGTATCACCGATGGCGCCGCTTTCGCCAAAGCCGTTGCAAAACGCCTTGCGGATGAGGACATCGCGCTGGACATCGGTGCCTACCGCGATGCGCCTGCCGGCCTGCGCATCTGGTGCGGCGGAACGGTCGAGACAAGCGACATCGAAGCGATGCTGCCATGGCTCGATTACGCCTTCAACGCTGAACTCAACGCCTGAATTCCACAGCTGCCCTGACGTGCGAAGCCCTTCAACGGGCCTTCCTCAGGGCAGCTGAACCCCTTAATTTACATACAAAAGGACCGCTCAAATGGCGCCTAAAGTACTCATCTCCGACAGCCTCAGCGAAGCCGCTGTTCAAATTTTCAAAGACCGCGGCATCGACGTGGATTTCCAGCCAGCGCTGGGCAAAGACAAAGATAAGCTTGCCGAAATCATTGGTAACTATGATGGCCTTGCCATCCGCTCTGCCACCAAGGTTACCGAGAAAATTCTCGCCGCTGCCCCAAACCTCAAGGTCATTGGCCGCGCGGGTATCGGTACAGACAACATCGATAAAGACGCCGCATCCAAGCAGGGTGTGATCGTCATGAACACGCCTTTCGGCAACATGATCACAACAGCCGAGCATGCCATCGCGATGATGTTCGCCGTTGCGCGCCAAATTCCCGAAGCTTCTGCATCCACTCATGCGGGCAAATGGGAAAAGTCCAAATTCATGGGTGTTGAGCTGACAGGCAAGACGCTGGGCGTCATCGGCGCGGGCAACATCGGTGGTATCGTGTGTGACCGCGCACGTGGCCTGAAGATGAAAGTCGTGGCGTATGACCCCTTCTTGGGCGAAGAAAAAGCCGCCAAAATGGGCGTCGAAAAGGTTGAACTGGACGAACTGCTGGCACGCGCTGACTTCATCACGCTGCACGTACCGTTCACAGAGCAGACAGCAAACATCCTGAGCCGTGAGAACCTAGAGAAAACCAAAAAGGGCGTGCGTATCATCAACTGCGCCCGTGGCGGTCTGGTTGACGAAGAAGCGCTAGCCGATCTGTTGAAATCCGGCCACATAGCCGGCGCGGCATTCGACGTGTTCAAGGTTGAGCCCGCGACAGAGAACCCCCTATTCAACCTGCCAAACGTTGTCTGCACACCGCACCTCGGTGCCGCAACAACCGAAGCGCAGGAAAACGTTGCTTTGCAAGTGGCAGAGCAGATGTCGGATTACCTGCTGACAGGCGCGGTGAGCAACGCGCTCAACATGCCGTCCGTCACAGCCGAAGAAGCGCAGGTCATGGGTCCATGGCTGAAGCTGTCTGGCCATTTGGGTGCGTTCATCGGACAGCTGACAGACGAGCCGATCAAAGCCATCAACATTCTGTACGACGGTGCGGTTTCTGAAATGAACCTTGATGCGCTGAACTGCGGCGTGGTCGCAGGGATCATGAAGCGCGCCAATCCCGACGTGAACATGGTTTCGGCCCCTGTTGTCGCCAAGGAAAAAGGCATCCAGATTTCTACAACAAATCAGGATAAATCCGGCGTCTTTGACGGCTATATCAAAGTGACTGTTGTGACGGAAAAACGCGAACGTTCAATCGCTGGTACCGTATTCTCGGATGGCAAGCCACGGTTTATCCAGATCAAAGGCATCCAGATCGACGCCGAAGTGGGCCGCCACATGGTGTATACCACCAACGAAGATGTCCCCGGCATCATCGGTACTTTGGGTCAAACCATGGGTGAGAATGGCGTGAACATCGCAAACTTTACGCTGGGCCGCGCAGGCGCGAAAGGTGAGGCAATTGCCCTTCTTTACGTGGATGAGCCTGTTCCAGACCTTGTTGTAAAGAAACTGCACGACACCGGTCTGTTTAACCAGATCAAGCTGCTGGAATTCGATGTTGCATAACGCTATCGATACATGACCACAAAGGCGCGGCTCTGTTAGGGTCGCGCCTTTTTCATTTGGAGCGAACATGACCAGACCCATCTATGCCATCGGTGATATACATGGCCAACATGCAGCACTTGTCAGCGCACTTTCGTTGATCGAAAAAGATGGCGGCACAGAGGCAGAGATCGTCTTTGTCGGTGATTACACTGATCGCGGTCCGGCCTCGGCTGCAGTGCTTGACCTACTGATAGAGGGGCTGGCCGCTGACAGAAACTGGCATTGCCTCAAAGGAAATCACGACCGCATGTTCAGCTGGTTCATGCGCGATTATCCACAACACGACGCCTATCTGCCGATACATCTGTATTGGCTACACCCCCGTTTGGGTGGTGACACAACGTTGGCTTCCTATGGTGTAGAGATGTCCGAACTCAACCGCCAACTTGATGTTCACGCGCGGGCCAAAGCCGCCGTGCCGCTGGAACACCTGAACTTTTTAGATCGTCTTGCATTGAGCTACGAGACAGATGATTTGTTTTTCGCGCATGCCGGTATAAAGCCCGGTGTACCGCTTAAGGAGCAGGTCGAGCATGACCTGCTCTGGATACGTAAGGAATTTCACGCTGATACCCGCGACCACGGCAAGCTGATCGTCCACGGCCATACGCCCGTTGAGACGCAAACAAATTATGGCAATCGGGTAAATCTTGATGGTGGTGCAGGATACGGCAATCCAATTACACCTGTCGTTTTTGAGGGCAAAACGTGCTGGGCCCTGACCCCAAAAGGGCGTGTGCCGCTGCTGCCTTAACCAGATATTGTACGACTATTCAGTGATCTTCGGCGCTATCGCATCAAAATCGGTCGCGTGGAAAACGCGGACACCGGCACGCCTGATCTCAGCCATTGCCGCGCAACTGGCGTTGTCTGCGCCGGGTCCCGGTTCGCGCAAAACAACTGCGATTACGCGTTCGGGATGCCGCAGCACCGCGTCGCGGTACACAAACGCGTCATGTTGGCCGGTATCCCCTACCAACACGAATTTGAGGTCTGGGTTGGCCTGCATCAGGGTATCAATCGCACCACCTTTGTGATCCCCGTGTGTGCCTGTCACAAACTGTGACGGGCTAAGACCCAGATCTCTGAGGAACATCGGTCCGCGCAGCAGATCCGCGCGCTCGAACACAAGTGTTAGGAAGTGATGCAGGTTCCAAGGACTTGAACTCACGTAGTAGACGGGGTTCCTACCCGCCTCCGCCAACGCACTTATGAAATGCACGGCGTCGGGAAAGACCCGCCGCGTTAGTGCGTTGCCAGTCAGGGAGTTCCACAGATTGCGCCACAGGGCATAGGCGCCAGTGTGCAGCATGGTGTCATCAATATCGCTGATCACACCGAATTTCGCATCGCTTCGCGGTACAAGAACCGGGCAGTTGGCCTCTACCCGCTGATCGCTGAGCGATACAGCCACCTCTTGCCAGCCCGAAACGTCTCCCCGAGGCAGACGGAGAGTGAAATACCCCTCTTCGTCCGTCACGCCAGCCACTCCCATCGCCTCAACTCTGACGTCTGCAACTTCGTCCGTGAGGAAAAGCGAAAGCATTTGCCGAAAGTTAAGCCATTTCGATTGGCGCGGGGCGGCGCTATTTCTGCGCAGGGATGCCAGAACCCGTCCCCGCACGACCAACGCGTCCGGTTCGGCATAGCCGATATAGGGTTCAATAATGCGGCGAGGATCGCGTTGACCGCGCAGACGGTCAATTATGGCTTCGGTGCGCCAAGCTGCGCCATGGAATAGTTCTTTGATCATGGGACTAGAACGCGCCCAACGCCGCTTTGGTTCATCGACACGCTAAACTCCGGTCCAATCCAGCACGACCTTGCCCGATGATCCGCCGCGCATCGCCGCAAAGCCTGCCTCGAAATCATCTGCACTAAAGCGGTGCGTGATGACAGCAGACACATCCAGACCATTTTCGAGCATCGCAATCATCTTGTACCACGTCTCGAAAATCTCGCGGCCATAGACACCTTTGAGGGTGATGGCCTTAAAGACAATCCGGCTCCAATCCACGGGGCTTTTACCAGGGGGAATTCCCAGCATGGCGATGCGGCCACCCATCGTCATCGCCTCGACCATTTGATCCAAGGCGCGCTGGTTCCCTGACATCTCAAGGCCCACGTCAAATCCCTGCTTCATCTTGAGCCTGGCGATCACGTCTTTCAGGTCTTCAGAGCGGACATCCACAGGCACCACATCTGCGACTTTCTGAGCTAGCGCCAATCGGTCCGGGTTGATGTCTGTGATCACGACATGGCGCGCACCGACATGCCGTGCGACGGCGGCAGCCATGATGCCGATGGGGCCGGCACCGGTGATCAAAACGTCCTCACCCACCAGATCAAAGCTGAGCGCCGTGTGAACCGCATTGCCCAAAGGATCAAGAATCGCGCCAATATCATCGCTCACCTCATCAGGCAGCGGCACCACATTAAAGGCAGGCAATCGCAGGTATTGGGCAAAGGCCCCCTGCTCGTTCACACCGATACCACGCGTTGCCGGATCAAGGTGGAATTTACCCGCACGGCTTTGACGTGACGACCTTCCAATCAGATGGCCTTCGCCGGAGCAGCGCTGCCCAAGCGACAGGCCTTCTACGTTGCGGCCCAGTTCGACAATTTCACCTGCGAATTCGTGACCTGTGATCATCGGTACGGGAATTGTGTTGGCGGCCCACTCATCCCAATTCCAGATATGCACATCCGTCCCGCAGATGCCGGTTTTGTTGATCTGTATCAGGACATCGTCAGGTCCAATCTCAGGCACAGGCGCCGTCGTCGCCCACAAACCTTCGCGTGCGTGTAGCTTGGCCAAGGCTTTCATCTGATTGGTCATGCCAAAACTCCACAGGCTTTGCCTGCCACCTCAAAAGCCACCAATGCGCGGTCAAGATCATCACGCGTTAATGCCGCGTTCATCTGGGTGCGGATACGCGCCTGCCCACGGGGGACAACCGGAAAGAAAAAGCCGCTGACATACACGCCCTCTTCGAAAAGACGGGCAGCCATGTCTTGTGCCAATTGCGCTTCGCCCAGCATGACAGGAACAATCGGATGCTCACCTGGCAACAGATCGAAGCCGAGCCGCTCAAGCCCTGCGCGCCAATAATCTGTGTTTTCGAAAAGCTGCGCGCGCAGCGCATCGCCCTGCATCACCAGATCCAACGCCTTGATGCCCGCCGCCACAATGGAGGGTGGCAGCGAATTACTGAACAGATAGGGACGCGCCCGCTGGCGCAGCAAATCAATCACAGGCTGTGGCCCTGCAATGTAGCCCCCAACAGCGCCGCCAAGCGCCTTGCCCAGCGTACCCGTTAGAATATCAACCTCAACGCCCGCATGTGCTGGCGTACCAGCACCAAGCGGCCCCATGAAACCTGTAGCGTGGCAATCATCGACCATAACCATCGCATCATATTTTTCGGCAAGCGCTGTGATGTCCGCAAGATTGGCCAGCGTGCCATCCATGCTAAAGACCCCGTCTGTCGCAATCAGAACAAACCGCGCGCCCTCATCCCGGGCAAGCTTTAGCTGGCCTTCGAGGTCTGTCATGTCGTTGTTCGCGTAGCGGTAACGCTTTGCCTTGCACAGGCGAATGCCATCAATGATTGATGCGTGGTTCAATGCATCAGAGATGATCGCGTCTTCCGGTCCGAACAGCGGTTCGAACAAGCCGCCGTTGGCGTCAAAACAGGCAGCGAAAAGGATGGAGTCATCTTTCCCCAGAAACGCGGCCAGCTTTTGCTCAAGCTCGCGGTGGATGTCTTGTGTGCCGCAGATGAAACGGACAGACGCCATACCAAATCCCTTTGGCTCCATCGCGCCTTGGGCGGCTGCGATCAGATCAGGATGGTCGGCAAGACCGAGGTAGTTGTTGGCACATAAGTTGATAACCGTGCGACCGGCCACCTGAACCTCGCCACCCTGAGGCGATGTGATCATCCGCTCGCGCTTCATCATCCCGTCCGCTTCGATCTGCGCAAGGCTGTCTGTGACGTGAGCAAGGTAGGCATTGGTCATGAGAATCTCCTATGTTGGAGAAATATCTACCATAACGGATGTTGTTCCGGAATAGAGGATTTCCGGTATCGCGGATTTTCGCTCTAAGCGTTCTGGACCACGAGAAAAGCGCGCACAGGTCCGTCTACTGCAACGATCGCGTGCGGCACATCGGCCGCGTAGCGCGCCGTATCTCCTGCATGCAGTCGGCTGACAGCATCACCGCTTGCGACATCAACCGTACCTTCAAACACGCTTAAATGTTCGCGCGCGCCGCGGGTATGCGGCTTGCTATCAAGCTTTCCACCCTCAGAGATCAAAAGCTCATATACTTCATGATGGCCCGCCTCTTCAGGAGGCGACAAAATGCGGATTCGGCAACCTGTGCCCAGATTGTTGATGGTCGGAACCGCCGCGCTCCGTAGGGTTTCGATACGGGCCGCTTCTGCACCAGCATCCAAAAGACCGGCAAAATCCACCTGTAAGGCGCGGGTAAGGTTCCACAGTGTCGCGATGGTGGGGCTGCTTTCCCCCCTCTCGATCTGGCTGACCATGGAACGGCTTACGCCAGACAGCTTGGCAACCGCGTCCAGCGACAACCCTTGCACACGGCGCGCGTCTTTCAGGCGGGCGGGTAGTTGGGTAAGAATGGTGTCATCTGTATCCGTCATAGCGGATACATGTGCGTGGCAAACTATGGTTGTCAATGACGGAACGTCGCGGCTGACAACGATGCAACAGATTTCTAGGCTGCCGGAAATATTCAGGGAGAGAACACATGTCGGACGATATCGTAATTCTGGGCGGTGCACGCACTGCTATTGGTACATTTGGCGGAGCGCTGGCAGGCACACCGACGACCACCTTGGGCTCAACAGTTGCTCGCGAAGCACTCAGCCGCGCAGGCGTAGACGCGGCACAAATTGGGCACGTCGTTTTCGGCAATGTCATCAACACCGAGCCACGCGATATGTATCTTAGCCGTGTGGCAGCTATGGAAGCAGGCGTGCCAGACGCGGTCCCTGCCATGAACGTAAACCGCCTTTGCGGCTCCGGTGTGCAAGCAATCGTATCCGCCATGCAATCACTGATGTTGGGCGATGCCGATTTTGCGCTCGCCGGTGGTGCCGAGAGCATGAGCCGCGCGCCCTATATCCTGCCCGCCGCTCGTTGGGGCCAGAAGATGGGCGATGTTGCCTCGCTTGATATGCTGCTTGGCACACTGAACTGCCCGTTCGGCACTGGCCACATGGGCGTCACAGCCGAAAACGTAGCAGGCGAGCACGATGTGAACCGTGAGGAGCAGGATGCTTTTGCCATGCTATCGCAAGAGCGCGCAGCGGCGGCTATCGACGCAGGCCATTTCGCCGAGCAAATCGTGCCAGTGGATGTTCGCAAAGGGCGCGATACCGTAGCCTTTGAAGTAGATGAGCACCCCAAGTCAACCACGCTTGAAAAACTCGGCGGTCTGCGACCGGTTTTCAAGAAAGACGGCTCTGTCACGGCTGGTAATGCATCAGGCATCAACGACGGCGCGGCGGCACTTGTCCTTGCGCGCGCTTCATCTGCCGAGGCTAGCGGACTGCGGCCTTTGGCGCGGATCATTGGTTACGCTCACGCAGGCGTTCGGCCCGAAGTCATGGGAATTGGCCCCATCCCTGCCGTTACCAAGTTGTTTGAAAAGACTGGCCTGACCGCAAGCGACTTTGACGTGATCGAAAGCAATGAAGCGTTCGCTTCACAGGCGCTGGCCGTGAGCAAAGCGCTGGGCTTTGACCCTGCGCGGGTCAACCCGAACGGTGGTGCCATTGCATTGGGCCATCCCGTTGGCGCGACGGGCGCGATCATCACAGTCAAAGCGTTGTATGAGCTGCAACGCATCGGTGGAAAACGCGGATTGATCACCATGTGTATCGGCGGCGGTCAGGGCATTGCGCTGGCGATTGAGCTTATCTGATAGCACACCAAATTTTCGCCATAGTGGAAGGGCATCAAGCCCTTCCACTATGGCAGGATATTTTTAGCCAAGAAAAATAGGGATCAGGTCAGCGCATCAATCAAAGCGATGAGCCCTGTTGCGGCCCCCGCACCAAGGACAGCAGCCAACGCGAGGTAGCGTTTGAACGGCTTGCGTGCTGGAGGCAAGGCGTCGGCCTGACGGATCAGGGCAGCTTCGACAAGTGCGGGCAAACGTGGGCCAAACCGCGAAAGTACCCGCGCGGTCTTGGTCAGATCACTGATTACAGCCTTCGGGCCGATAGATTTGGTGATATAATCCGTCACAATAGGCGCCGCGACCTGCCAAATGTTCATATGCGGATTAAGCGAACGGGCGACACCTTCAACAACAACCATAGTACGCTGAAGCAGGATCAGCTCTGTCCGCGTTTCCATGCCGAAGCGTTCCGTCACCTCGAATAGATAGGCCAGCAGACGGGCCATCGATATACGGTCAGCGTCCATTCCGAAGATCGGTTCCCCCACAGCGCGCAAGGCGCGGGCGAATTCATCAACGTCTTTATCAGCTGGCACATAGCCAGCTTCAAAGTGGACTTCGGCGACGCGTTTATAGTCCTTGCGGATAAAGCCGTAGAGGATTTCAGCATAAACGCGGCGAGTGTATTCATCAATGTGACCCATGATGCCGAAGTCGAGCGCGATAATATTGCCGTTCGCCGCGACCTTAAGATTGCCTTGATGCATGTCCCCGTGAAAGTAGCCATCCCGCAGCGCGTGCTGCAGGAATAGAGCAAGAATACGCTCTGACAGTTCCACGCGGTCGTGACCCGCAGCATCGATTGCGGCGTTGTCGCCCATAGGAACGCCTTCGGCCCAACCGAGCGTCATCACGCGGCGGGCGGAGTGATCCCATTTGATATCGGGGAGCTCAAACCCGGCATCATCCTTGGTGTTGGCTGCATATTCAGACGCAGCCGAGGATTCGAGGCGCAGGTCCAACTCACCCCGCACCACGCCATCAAAATGCTCAATCACATCCATAGGCCGCAGGCGGCGGGAACCGGGTGAGAAAAGCTCAACCATACGGGCAGCCAGATAGAAGGCATCGACGTCTTTTCGAAACGCTTTTTCGATACCAGGACGCAGGACTTTTACAGCGACCGCTTCACCAGTGCTATGCAGCCGCGCCTTGTGCACTTGCGCAATCGAGGCCGCAGCGACAGGTTCGCTGAACTCGGAGAAGATCGTATTGATCGGCTGGCCTAGCTCTTTTTCGACTTCGGCCTTCGCAACGGCGACAGGAAAGGGGGGCAACTGGTCCTGAAGAACGCGCAATTGTAGCGCCATCTCATCCCCCACCACATCAGGGCGGGTCGAAAGGATTTGCCCAAATTTGATATACGCAGGGCCCAGCGCCGTCAGCGCGCGGGTAGCGGGCTGAAGGGCGGGATCACCCTTGTAGCCCAACGGCTTGAACGGAATCGCAAGGGTGCGGGCAACAAAACGCACAGCTTTTGGCGCTTCAAAAGCGTCCAGAACAAAGTTCATCGCGCCGGTACGTTCCAACGTTGCGCCGGTGCGGATCAAACGCCAGATATTGTGTGGGCCACGCATTTAGATTTTCCAACCTGAGTGAAGCGCAGCGATGCCCATGGTCAGGTTCCGGTACTTCGCATTCCCAAAACCTGCTTCACGCACCATACCAAGGAAGGTGTCCTGATCGGGAAAATTGCGGATTGATTCGACGAGGTACTGATAGCTGTCGCGGTCATTTGCGATCATCTGCCCCATGCGCGGGATGACATTGAAACTATAAAGATCGTAAGCTTTTTGCATCATGGGGTTCGGCAGTTGTGAAAACTCCAGCACCATCAATCGGCCACCTGGCCTGAGCACACGGTAAGCTTCGTTCAGGGCTACCTGGGGTCGCGTCACGTTCCGAATGCCAAAGGAAATGGTATAAACGTCGAATGTGTTGTCCTCAAAGGGCAGGTCCATCGCATCACCGACGACCCAATCCAGACTGTCTTGCATTGCTTCGGCTTCGGCGCGTTTGCGGCCTTCGATCAACATACCTTCGGTCAAGTCACAAACCGTGGCATGACCATGCCCTGCGCGGTTGAGAAACTTGAAAGACACATCCCCTGTACCACCAGCCACATCCAACAGCTTTTGGCCGGGACGTGGGGCCAGCCAGTCCATCATCGCTTCTTTCCAGATGCGGTGGATGCCCATGCTCATGACGTCATTCATGATGTCGTATTTGTTGGCGACGTCCGTAAAGAGACTGCGGACCTTGCCCGCTTTCTCGTCCTCTCGGATGGTTTGGGCGCCGAAATGGGTGGTCTTGTCGGTCATGGGCTTGGTCCTGATCTTGTCTATGACGGGATATAGCCTCAGAACAGCAGATACAAACCGCCATTTGCCGCAGGAGCCGTCATGCCGGAATTACCCGAAGTCGAAACAGTCCGTCGTGGGCTGGCGCCTGTCATGGAAGGCGTCATGATTGTGCGTGCAGATGTGAATCGGCCCGACTTGCGGTGGCCCTTTCCCGACAACATGGCAAAGCGGTTAACAGGCCAGCGGGTGGAGCGATTGCGCCGAAGGTCCAAATACATCCTTGCCGATCTAAGCTCTGGCGAGACGCTGCTGATACATCTGGGAATGTCAGGGCGGATGCTGGTGTCAGGTGATCCATTGGGCAATTTTGTGCATGATCACCCCGCAGCTGAGAAACATGACCATGTGGTGTTTCATATGGAGAACGGTGCCCGGATCACGTTCAATGATCCGCGCCGCTTTGGCGCAATGGATTTGATGCCAACAGCGACAGCACAAGAACATAAGCTATTGGCGGTTCTTGGGCCGGAGCCCTTGGGCAATGATTTTCACGAGTCGATTCTCTGCGATGCGTTTGAAGGGCGAAATACACCCGTTAAATCAGCACTGCTGGACCAGCGTATTGTTGCAGGATTGGGCAATATCTATGTTTGTGAGACGCTTTTTAGGGCAGGTATCAGCCCAAAGCGCAAAGCGGGACGTATTGCCACAGCGCGGGTTGCAGCAATGGTTCCCATCATTCGCGCAGTGCTAGAAGAGGCGATCGAAGCTGGCGGTTCATCCTTGCGTGATTTTCGGCAAGCCGATGGTGAGCTTGGATATTTCCAGCATTCCTTCGACGTTTACGGTAGGGAAGGCGGGCCTTGCCGACGTGACGGATGTGAGGGAACCATTGCCCGCATTGTGCAATCCGGACGGTCATCTTTCTACTGTCCAGTATGTCAAAGATAACTTGAACCGCCTCACGCGCATGTTATGCAAGCCGTCAAAGCAACAGCAAAGGGCCGCATCAAATGGCTTATGAAACGATCATCCTCGACGTCGAAAACCATGTGGCAACGGTGACGCTTAACCGGCCCGATGCATTGAACGCGTTGAATGATCAATTGATGACCGAACTGGCAGACAGCCTCAAAGCCTGCCAAGATAACGAAAAGGTGCGGTGCATCATCATCACCGGTTCTGAAAAAGCTTTTGCTGCAGGTGCCGACATTGCGATGATGAAGGAAAAATCTTTTGTCGACGCATTCGCGGGTGATCTGTTCACCGCTGAGACAGACCAGATCATGCGAGTGCGCAAGCCAATCATCGCAGCCGTATCCGGCTATGCGCTGGGCGGCGGCTGTGAGTTGGCGATGATGTGTGATTTTATCATCTGCTCCGAAACCGCGAAATTCGGCCAGCCTGAAATCAACCTTGGCGTTGTTGCCGGCATTGGCGGCACACAGCGACTGACGCGGATCGTGGGCAAATCAAAAGCAATGGACATGAACCTGACCGGCCGTTTTATGGATGCCGATGAGGCAGAGCGCTCCGGTCTCGTCTCTCGCGTGGTACCTGTTAAAAAGCTGATTGACGAAGCACAGGCAGCCGCACAAAAAATCGCCGAGAAGTCGATGATCTCTGCCATGGTTGTTAAAGAAGCCGTGAACCGCGCGTACGAAGTACCGCTGCGCGAAGGCCTGCTGTTTGAACGTCGCATGTTCCACGCGCTGTTTGCCACCGAAGATCAGGAAGAAGGCATGGGCGCGTTTCTTGAGAAGCGCGAAGCGCAATTCAGGGATAAGTAAGACCTTAGGGCGACCCGGCCCAAAGAAATATCTGACCCCGTGTCCGTTGGCGGTGCGGGGCAGCACCACCCAGAAGCCCGAAGCATGATTAAATCGCCTTCTATCTTTTGTAAGCTGCTTACGTCTTTCGCATTGATCATTGCGATGGCTGCTTCAGGTTTGGCACATGCTGGCGTACGTCCCCCCGCGCTTTCCCCCGACCTTGCAGAATATGTTCTGGCTGGCGGTTCTTTGGCTGACATCTGTGGTTATGCAGGTGAACAAGAGGGTGCACAGGGCCAAAAATGTGAGGCGTGCCGATTGATCGGTGCGGCCCTGGTCCCCCGCATCTGCCACGGCGTCCCAATAGTCCTTTCCGACCAAACACGCGTACTGACGTTCGCGGCCAAACGTCTCCACCAGCAACATCCGCTTGATCCAGCCCGACAGACACGCGCCCCACCCCAAGCCTGACCTCATCCATCAGAGTTCAAATTTCACCCGCTGACACGCGGGTCTATCGGCTTGGAGCCCCCTTATGACATCGACAGACATCAATGCGCAGCCCGAAGGGCGCGTGAATAAACTATATTTCGCAGCATGGCGCTGGCACTTTTACACTGGCCTCTTTGTTATTCCTTTCCTCACCACTTTGGCGGTTACCGGCATGGCGATGCTGTGGATCGCATGGATTGACGGGCGCGACGGGGAACGCACTTTGGTCGCCCCGCAGGAAATCACGCAACCGGTATCAGCACAGGCAGAGGCCGCTGTTGCAGCGATTCCCGATGGTGTGCTGAAGCAATACGTTGCACCGCGCACGAATGATGTAGCCGCGCTGTTTCGCGTAGATGCAGATGGCGACGCCACAATGGTCGCCGTCGATCCCTATACCGCGCAGGTTATCGAGACATTCCCTCGCCGCAGTGGTTGGTACGACTTTGTCGACAACATTCACAGCGATCTGATGCTGGGCGTCACCGGTGACCGGATGATTGAAACAGCCGCATCCCTTTCCTTGGTACTGATCGCGACGGGCCTCTATATGTGGTGGCCCCGCGAAGCCGGATGGCGCCGCGCGCTGGTTCCAAGTTTTGCCCGCGGGCGCGCTTTGTGGAAATCACTGCACGGGGTTGTTGGCATCTGGCTGTCTGTCTTTCTGGTGTTTTTCCTAATCTCTGGCCTTGCGTGGTCGGGGATCTGGGGTGGCAAGATGGTCCAGGCCTGGAGCCAGTTCCCCGCAGAGAAGTGGGACGCCGTGCCTTTGTCGGATGATATTCACGCCAGCATGAACCACGACCGCCGCGAAGTCCCATGGGCCCTTGAGCAAACACCCATGCCCGCATCTGGCAGTGATGTCGGTGCTACCGGAGTGGAAAACGGCGCTGTAACGCTTGATACCGTGGACGCACTTGCACGCGAGATCGGCTTTGACGCCCGTTATCAGCTGAACGTCCCCCAATCCGAGACAGGCGTCTGGACGCTTAGCCGCGATTCCATGAACACCGATAGCACCGATCCGATGTCTGATCGCACGGTCCACGTGGATCAGTTCACTGGCAAAATTCTGGCCGATGTACGCTACGAGGACTACTCGCTTGCGGGTAAAGCAATGGCTGTTGGCATTGCGCTGCACATGGGAACCTTGGGGTTGTGGAGCGTTGTCGCAAATACGCTCGTTTGCCTGTCGGTTCTTTTCCTCTGTGTAAGCTCGGTCATACTTTGGTGGAAGCGTCGCCCGGCGCACGCCGGCCGCCTGTCCGCACCGCCGATGCCGAAAGAACTGCCCTTGTGGCAGGGCGCTGTCCTTGTCGGTTTGGCCGTATCAATGGCATTTCCGATGGCAGGCTTGGCGCTGTTGGCGGTGCTTACAGTGGATACGCTGATTCTTTCCAGGCTTCCCAAAGTGCGTCAAAGCCTGACCTAACAATGATTGCGCGCCGCTTGGCTATGGCGGCGCGCAACACACTTCAGCGCTTTGCGACATGCTTGCCTTTACAAGCACACCCAATTCCCGCTATAGGCCGCAGCATACATGCGCGTGCAGCCCGCTCAGGCTAGAATCACCTATCGGTGTCCTCCCATGCGGGAGCGATTGCACGCTTTGACACGATATAAATTGATAGGATGATCCTCATGGCAAACACACCTCAGGCAAAAAAACGCGCCCGCCAGAATGAAAAGCGTTTCGCAGTAAACAAAGCACGACGTTCGCGTATCCGTACTTTTATCCGTAAGGTCGAAGAAGCAATCGAATCAGGCGTAAAAGAAGATGCCGTTGCGGCACTTCGCGCAGCTCAGCCAGAACTGATGCGCGGCGTCACAAAAGGCGTTTACCACAAGAACACAGCATCGCGTAAAATGTCGCGCCTTGCCGCACGGGTAAAAGCAATCGCCTAAATCCCCGTCAAAGCTATTTTATACAGGCGTCACCAATGGTGGCGCCTGTGTTGTTTTTGCGCCCCCATTCTGGGGGTCACGAGATTCTTTTTCAGCAAAGTCCGAGTCAACAAATAAGTTATGTTGAACCGTCCTGCGCAGCCTTGGTAGTTAGAGTGAGCGAGTCACATCGCGGGGGGACAGACCCGATCATCTAACGCTATTTTGCTAGAGGTAGCTGAACGATAAGAGGGTCTCTTTCCATACCCAGCAGGGTTTTCGGAAAGAGTTGCAGATGCTGCTGCCAGCACATTTGCCTGTCACGATTTTAGAACGGTGTCGTTCGACGGTCTTGGTGCATTTCGCGCCTCGCTGTCGCGTGCACTTTAGGTATTGTCCGAAGGACTAGGCCGGCTTCCGAAGGGACCGGGACGGTCTGTTTTGTCTATTCGGTCGATCAGGTCGGGGTATTGTCGCAGTCGGCGGCGTAAATGATGGCGGTGGGTAAAGA